>NZ_JCAUKV010000004.1:0-381466 GCF_059693665.1 Pseudomonas sp. PGPR N4 | reverse complement strand
CGTCACTGCGGAAGCTGCGAAAGAAGGCGACGCGAACCTCACCTTCAACTTCCAGCTGAGCAATCCGCCGCAGGCGGGTACCACGGCTACCTTGACCGTCAACGTCGGTGGTACTGATTACACCGTCACAGTTGGCGCTGATGGCAAGGGCACCTTGTCGGTCCCGAATACCAACGTTGAAGACGTCTACAAAGATGGCAGCGAAGTCACCGCGACTGTCACCGCGGTTAACGGTGGTAACTTCGAAGCGGTCGATCTGACTGGCGCGACCACCACCGTTGCTGTCGAAGACACCATCGACACCACCACCGTGGCCGTCACTGCTGAAGCAGCGAAGGAGGGTGATGCCAACCTCACCTTTAACTTCCAGCTCAGCAACCCGCCGCAGGCGGGTACCACTGCTACCTTGACCGTTAACGTCGGTGGCACTGATTACACGGTAACTGTTGGCGCTGATGGCAAGGGCACCTTGTCGGTCCCGAACACCAACGTTGAAGATGTCTACAAAGACGGCAGCGAAGTCACTGCGACCGTCACTGCGGTCAATGGCGGTAACTTCGAAGCGGTCGATCTGACTGGCGCGACTACTACCGTTGCCGTCGAAGACACCATCGATACCACGACCGTGGCCGTCACTGCTGAAGCTGCGAAGGAGGGTGATGCGAACCTCACCTTCAACTTCCAGCTGAGCAATCCGCCGCAGCCTGGCACCACCGCTACCTTGACCGTTAACGTCGGTGGCACTGATTACACCGTCACAGTTGGCGCTGATGGCAAGGGCACGCTCCAGGTCCCGAACACCAACGTTGAAGACGTCTACAAAGACGGCAGTGAAGTCACTGCGACTGTAACCTCGGTCAATGGCGGTAACTTCGAAGCCGTCGACCTGACTGGCGCGACCACCACTGTTGCCGTCGAAGACACCATCGATACCACGACTGTGGCCGTCACTGCTGAAGCTGCGAAAGAAGGGGATGCCAACCTCACCTTCAACTTCCAGCTGAGCAATCCGCCGCAGGCGGGTACCACTGCTACCTTGACCGTTAACGTCGGTGGCACTGATTACACCGTCACTGTTGGCGCTGATGGCAAGGGCACCTTGTCGGTCCCGAATACCAACGTTGAAGACGTGTACAAAGACGGTAGCGAAGTCACCGCGACTGTAACCGCGGTCAACGGCGGTGACTTCGAAGCCGTCGATCTGACCGGCGCGACCACCACTGTTGCCGTCGAAGACACCATCGATACCACGACTGTGACAGTCACCGGCGTACCGGCGAAAGAAGGCGATGCCAACGTCACCTTCAACTTCGAGCTGAGTAACAAGCCTCAGGCTGGCAGCGATCCGGTCGTCCTGAACGTACGCATCGGCAGCACCGACTACACCGTCAACATCGATAGCAACGGCAAAGGCTCGATCCAGGTCCCGAACCCGAACAGCGAAGACGTGTACAAGGACGCCAGCCAACTGGTCGCCACCGTCACGGGCGGCACTGGCGGCAACTTCGAGAAGATCGCCACTGGCGCGACCGGCACAGCACAAATCGCTGACACCGAGACCCCAGTCACCGTCAAGGTCACCGGCGTTCCGGCAACCGAAGCTGATGCCAAGGTCACCTTCAACTTTGAGCTGAGCGACAAGCCTCAGGCTGGCAGCGCGCCAGTCGTACTGAACGTGCGCATCGGCAGCACCGACTACACCGTCAACATCGACAGCAACGGCAAGGGCTCCATTCAGGTCCCGAACCCGAACAGCGAAGACGTGTACAAGGACGCCAGCCAGTTGGTCGCCACCGTCACCGGCGGCACTGGCGGCAACTTCGAGAAGATCGCCACTGGCGCGACCGGCACAGCGCAAATCGCTGACACCGAGACCCCAGTCACCGTCAAGGTCACCGGCGTTCCGGCCACCGAAGCAGATGCCAAGGTCACCTTCAACTTCGAGCTGAGCGACAAGCCTCAGGCCGGCAGCGATCCAGTTGTTCTGAACGTACGCATCGGCAGCACCGACTACACCGTCAACATCGATAGCAACGGCAAAGGCTCGATCCAGGTCCCGAACCCGAACAGCGAAGACGTGTACAAGGACGCCAGCCAGTTGGTCGCCACCGTCACCGGCGGCACTGGCGGCAACTTCGAGAAGATCGCCACTGGCGCGACCGGCACAGCACAAATCGCTGACACGGAGACCCCAGTCACCGTCAAGGTCACCGGCGTTCCGGCCACCGAAGCAGATGCCAAGGTCACCTTCAACTTCGAGCTGAGCGACAAGCCTCAGGCCGGCAGCGATCCAGTTGTTCTGAACGTACGCATCGGCAGCGCCGACTACACCGTTAACATCGACAGCAACGGCAAGGGCTCCATCCAGGTCCCGAACCCGAACAGCGAAGACGTGTACAAGGACGCCAGCCAACTGGTCGCCACCGTCACTGGCGGCACCGGCGGCAACTTCGAGAAGATTGCCACTGGCGCGACAGGCACAGCCCAAATCGCTGACACCGAGACCCCTGTTACCGTCAAGGTGACCGGCGTTCCGGCCACCGAGGCTGATGCCAAGGTCACCTTCAATTTCGAGCTGAGCGACAAGCCTCAGGCTGGCAGCGCGCCAGTCGTACTGAACGTGCGCATCGGCAGCACCGACTACACCGTCAACATCGACAGCAACGGCAAGGGCTCGATCCAGGTCCCGAACCCGAACAGCGAAGACGTGTACAAGGACGCCAGCCAACTGGTCGCCACCGTCACCGGCGGCACTGGCGGCAACTTCGAGAAGATCGCCACTGGCGCGACCGGCACAGCGCAAATCGCTGACACCGAGACCCCTGTCACCGTCAAGGTCACCGGCGTTGCGGCCACCGAAGCTGATGCCAAGGTCACCTTCAACTTCGAGCTGAGCGACAAGCCTCAGGCTGGCAGCGATCCGGTCGTCCTGAACGTACGCATCGGCAGCACCGACTACACCGTCAACATCGACAGCAACGGCAAGGGCTCGATCCAGGTCCCGAACCCGAACAGCGAAGACGTGTACAAGGACGCCAGCCAGCTGGTCGCCACCGTCACCGGCGGCACTGGCGGCAACTTCGAGAAGATCGCGACCGGCGCGACCGGCACAGTACAAATCGCTGACACCGAAACCCCAGTCACCGTTAAGGTCACTGGCGTTCCGGCCACCGAAGCTGATGCCAAAGTCACCTTCAACTTCGAACTGAGCGACAAGCCGCAAGCCGGCAGCGCGCCAGTCGTACTGAACGTGCGCATCGGCAGCACCGACTACACCGTCAACATCGACAGCAACGGCAAGGGCTCGATCCAGGTCCCGAACCCGAACAGCGAAGACGTGTACAAAGACGCTAGCGAGTTGGTCGCCACCGTCACCGGCGGCACCGGCGGTAACTTCGAGAAGATCGAAACCGGCGCGACTGGCACTGCACAAAT
Source organism: Pseudomonas sp. PGPR N4 (assembly GCF_059693665.1). Lineage (NCBI taxonomy): Bacteria > Pseudomonadati > Pseudomonadota > Gammaproteobacteria > Pseudomonadales > Pseudomonadaceae > Pseudomonas > Pseudomonas sp. PGPR N4. The sequence continues at coordinate 378,031 of NZ_JCAUKV010000004.1, read as the reverse complement.
TGCTGACACCGAAACCCCTGTCAGCGTAATCATCACGCCGCAAGCTGCGACTGAAGCTGACGCCGACGTCATCTTCAACTTCCAGATGAGCAAGCCGCCGCAGGCTGGCAGCGACCCAGTGGTACTGGTCGTCAAAGTCGGCGCCAGCAACTACAACGTCTCGATCAACAGCCAAGGCCAAGGCACGCTGAGCGTACCTAATCCGAACACCGAAGACGTCTTCAAGGACGCCAGCAAGCTGGTTGCGACCGTGGTCAGCGGCACCGGTGGCAACTACGAGAAGATCGAAACCGGCGCAACCGCGATTGCCGATATCGCCGACACCATCGATACCGTCTACGCCAAGATCAGCATGGTCGGTACCGGCTCGGTCAACGAAGGCGGCAACCTGACCTACAAGGTCGAGCTGGTCGACAAGTCGGGCAACTCGATCAGTGTGCCAACCGGCAAGTCGGTTTCGGTCAACCTGGAATGGTCCGGCAATGCTGATGCCAGCGACATTGAAGGTACGCTGCCAACCAGCGTGACCATCAATGGCGGCAAGAGCAGCGTCGAGTTCAACGTCAAGACCTTCGACGACACCAAGATCGAAAGCAGCGAGACGCTGACCGCCACCATCAAGCAGGTCAACGACACCAATCAGGTGTTCGAGAACCTCGCGGTGGGCAGCCAGAACGTCGCCACTGGCACCATCATCGACAACGACAAAGGCCCGGTCATCACCGCGCCTGGCAGCGCTTCGATCATCGAGAGCGGCACCGGAGGTGGCGCTGATGTGGTCCTGGTCCTCGACCGCTCGGGCAGTATGGGGCCGAAGGGCAACGGCGACGGCGGCAGCGACCCGGATGGTAGCGGGCCGTATACCTCGCGCCTGCAGATGCTCAAGGAAGCGGTCAAGAACCTGTTCGACTCCGGTACCGTGCATTCGGTGTTTATCGTGTCGTTCGGCTCCAGTGCCACCTTCCACAGTTCCGGTAAAGACGGCGGCTGGTTCACCAATCTGGATGACGCCTACGCGGCCATCGACGCCCTCAAGGCCGGCACCCAGACCTACTACAACACAGCGCTGAACACGGTTATCAATAACTACACAGCGCCGCCGCCGGGCGGCAACAAGCTGGTCAACATCTTCATGTCCGACGGCGCGCCTACCAGCGGCCAGGGCGCCAATGAAAACAACTGGATCAACTTCCTTGACCAGAAAGGCTTCAATGACTCCTTCGCTGTGGGCTTCGGCGGGCTGAGCAATACCGACAAGAACTACCTCGAGCCGATCGGCTGGAAGCCAGGTGAAACCGCCGGTTCCATCACTCAAGGTGTGAATGACAACCACGTACTGGTCGTCGATACCTCGCTCAGCGCCCTGACTCAGGCGCTGGTGGGTAGCGTTGGCGGCAGCGCGGTGTCCGGCAACGTCACCGACAACGCCACCAGCGGTACCGCTGGCTGGGCCAGCAACGGCTGGAAGTTGACGTCGGTTGAGTACAACGGCGTTACTTACTCGTTCACCAGTGCCACCGACTCCAAGACCCTCGACCTGGGCAATGTCGGCAAGGTAGTGATCAAGTCCGATGGCAGTTACACCTTCTCGGGCAAGGACAACTTCGACACGGCCGATTCGCTGTCGGCAGTGGTCAAGTTCACGGTCAAGGATGCTGCTGGCAACACCGCGTCCTCGTCGCTGACCCTGACTGTCAACGACCGCAGCGACCCAATCGCTGGCAACGACGACGTGACCGCCACACTGACCTCGAAAACGGTCATGGGCGCGCCAACCGACGTTACCTTGGCCAGCTTCACAAGCGGCGAGAAGAGCCAGTGGCGGTTCGAGAACGCAGTCGATCGCGACACGCCTAACCCGGCAGCCGATACCGGCCGCTGGCAGGTGAGCTCGGTGGTCGGCACCACGGCGGATGCCAGTGTCAGCAGCGGCAGCAATCCGACCCTCGTGCTGACGGATCGCAACGGTAATAGCAACGGCGATGCCTCGATCCTGACCCCGCTGTACAAAGCGGTGGGCGGCGAGACGATGTCGTTCAAGGCGGTAGCTTCGCTGTCGACAGTGAATTACTGGCTTTCGACCGAGAAAGACACCGCGAGCTGGACGCTTCTCAAGAGCACTGACGGTGTCAACTGGACCGTTGCGGGTGGCGGTTCGATCGCCAACGGCAGCTCCACCATCACCACCGATCCGCTCGAAGCAAACGCTCAGTACCGCGTACAGCTGACCGTGCATGACGACACCAGCAGCTTCTACACCGGCAGCGCCAATGTCAGCTTCGATGACTTCAAAGTCACCGTACCTGGCGCCCCAGTAGTTGAATGGACTGCAACCCCGGTCACCGGCACCGTAGCTGCCAACGACTCGTGGGGCACCGATGGCGAAGTCTCGACCCTGGCAATCAAAGTTAACGGCGCCTGGGTCGATGTACCGACAGGCGGCACCACCGTCAACGGTCAGTACGGCAGCCTGGTGATCGCCAAAGACGGTTCGTACACCTACACCCCGACTGCGAGCAAAGACGGCGTCGGCCACATGGATCAGTTCGATTACAGGCTGACCCAGCCGGACGGCGATACCGACACCGCGCACCTGTACGTGACCATTCAAGGTACCGGCCCAGGCGCAGCTGGCCTGGCGGCACCGGCGTGGACCAGCGGCAACGACACGCTGCTGGGCGGCGACGGTAACGACAACATCTTCGGCGGTGCCGGCAACGACACGCTGATCGGCGGCAAGGGTAACGACATCCTCACCGGCGGCAGCGGTGCCGACCTGTTCGTCTGGAAAGCGGGTCACACCGGCAACGATGTGATCACCGACTTCAAGGCTTCCGAAGGCGACCGCATCGACCTCAGCGAACTGCTCCAGGGCGAGAAGGGCAGCACCATCGACAACTATCTGAAGATGACCACCGTGCAAGGTGACACCGTTCTGCAGATCAGCAGCGATGGCAAGCTCAACGTTCAAGATGGCACCAATCACGTCGATACCACTATCACCGTGCAGGGCGTCAACTGGTCGAACAGCTCCATCAACTCGCTGATCAGCGGTGCCGATCCGCTGATCAAGGTCGACAACCACAACGGCTGATGTTCACCCGCCAGCAGCAGGCAACTGCAGCTGGCGTTGTGCACTGATTCGATTCCGGCCTCGTCGCAGCTTGCCTGCAACGAGGCCGGAGTCGTGTTGGGCTACCTCAAGCGTTATCCTGCCCCTATCGCAACCAGAAGGATTCACCGTGACAACGGATCACAGCCTGTATTACGTGCAGCGCGACGCCGATGGGCGCCTGTCGCGGGTCGACGCCAAGGCTTTTGAAGGCCATACCGAAACCCTGCCGGGTGACCACGTCGAGGTCCTGCATTGGCTGGCCGACGATGTTGTCGGCAACAGCCTCAACCAGCTCAAACAGAGCGATCTGGACATGATCCGGGTGCTCGAGGACTTGATCGAAGTGCTGACCAACAAAGGCGTGCTGAGCATTACCGACCTGCCGGCCGGCGCTCAGGCCAAGTTGCTCAGCCGCTCCAGCGCACGGCGTGCATTGGGTGGATTGAGTAACCTGATCGAAGAAGAGCCTGAAGGTGGTTTGATCTGAGCAGCCGTTCATATATATATGCACTAACGGTATTTAAAATAATGTTCTTATGACTTTATAGTCACTCCACTGCGTACCTGCCGACCAATCGGCGCGCCGCACGATGTGAATCCACACGGGAGTCCCCCGTGCGTTTCTGATCGTTGCGCGCCTTTTGCATCGCGCACTATGTGGGAGTGACACATGCCAGCCGTCTCCAGCGCCTTGTCGAGCAACGACAGCGCACCCTCGCAACCTTTCGAGGTTCGTCCATTTGCCGGCGCAGTCGGTGCCGAAGTCATCGGCCTGAACCTGGCTCAGCCGGTCAACAGCGAAGACTTCCAGCGTATCCATCGCGCTCACCTCGACCATCACGTGCTGGTTTTCCGTGACCAGCGCATCGTTCCCGAACAACAGATTGCGTTCAGCCGACGCTTCGGCGAGCTGCAGATCCATGTGCTCAAACAGTTCCTGCTGCCGGGTCATCCAGAGATACTGATCGTTTCCAACATTGTCGAAAACGGCCAGAACGTTGGCTTGGGCGATGCGGGTAAATTCTGGCACTCCGATCTTTCCTATAAAGCGCTGCCCAGCCTCGGTTCGATGCTGCACGCCCAGGAGTTGCCCAGCGAAGGCGGCGATACCCTGTTCGCTGATATGCACAAAGCCTGGGACGCCGTGCCCGATGCCCTGCGCAAGGTCATCTCCGGCCGTGATGCCGCGCATTCGTATACAGCGCGGTATGCCGAGACCAAGTTTGAAGGCAACTGGCGCCCGACCCTTACTGCCGAGCAGCTCGCGCAGGTTCAGGAGGTGATCCACCCGGTTGTACGCACCCATCCGGAAGACCACCGCAAGGCGCTGTTCGTCAGCGAAGGCTTCACCACCCGCATCGTTGGCCTGCCGGCAGACGAGAGCCGTGATGTGCTGCAGCAGCTGTACGCCCTGAGTGTTCTTGAACAGAACATCTACCGCCATCAGTGGCAGCCGCATGATCTGGTGTTCTGGGACAACCGCTCGCTGATCCATCTGGCTGCCGGCTGCCCAGCCCATCTGCGGCGCAAACTGTTCCGTACCACCATCCAGGGCGATGCCCCGTTCTGACGACCGAGAGAATTCACCATGCGCAAATCCATCAGCCGCCTGGCGGCAAGCATCACCCTGGGCGCGACCCTGGCCGTTGGCACCCTGGCAGCGCCGGTCGCGGCACATGCCGAAGGCAAGATTCGCATCGCCGAGCAGTTCGGTATCGTCTATCTGCTGCTCAACGTAGTGCGTGACCAGCAACTGATCGAAAAGCACGGCAAGGAAGAAGGCCTCGACATCAAGGTCGACTGGGCACAGTTATCAGGGGGGGCGGCGATCAACGACGCATTGTTGTCCGGCTCGGTGGATATCGCCGGCGCCGGCGTCGGCCCACTGCTGACGGTCTGGGACCGGACCAAAGGCCGGCAGAACGTCAAGGCCGTGGCGTCGCTGGGCAACTTCCCGTACTACCTGGTCAGCAGCAACCCGAATGTGAAAACCATTGCCGACCTGTCCGAGAAAGACCGCATCGCGGTACCTGCCGTGGGCGTCTCGGTGCAGTCGCGTTTCCTCCAGTACGCCGCCGCCAAGCAGTGGGGTGACAAGGAATACAACCGCCTCGACAAATACACCCTCGCGGTACCCCATCCCGATGCCACCGCAGCCCTGCTGGCTGGCGGCACGGAACTGAACGGGCATTTCTCCAACCCGCCGTTCCAGGACCAGGTGCTGGCCAACAAGAACGTGCACATTGTCCTCAACAGCTATGACTTGCTGGGTCCCAACTCGCCGACCCTGCTGTTTGCCACCGAAAAATTCCGCAACGAGAACCCAAAAACCTACAGAGCCTTTGTCGCCGCACTTGCCGAAGCGGCTGATTTTGCTCAGCACGACAAGGCGGCCGCAGCCGATACCTACATCCGCGTGACCAAGGCCAAGATCGACCGCGACGCGCTGATCCGGCTGATCGACAACCCGCAGTACGAGTTCACCATCACGCCGAAAAACACCTACCCGTTGGCTGAATTCCTCTACCGGGTCGGCGCGATCAAGAACAAGCCCGCATCCTGGCAGGACTATTTCTTCGAGGACGCTCGTCCTCTGCAGGGGAGCTGATCGCCAATGACCGCCCAATTGCCAGGCCACGCGGCCAGCAAGCTGAGCCATGTCGCTACGCCGGCATTGCTGACTGTGGATAACGTGAGCCTTGAATATCGCACCGCGCAGCAGGTGGTGCGCGCCACTCACCAGGTCAGCTTCGAGGTCGACCAGGCGGATCGTTTCGTTCTGCTTGGGCCCTCCGGCTGCGGCAAGTCGACCTTGCTCAAGGCAGTTGCCGGCTTTATCGAACCCAGCGAAGGACAGATCCGTCTGCAGGGCGAAGCGGTGCGCGGCCCAGGTGCTGATCGCATCGTGGTGTTTCAGGAGTTTGACCAACTGCCACCCTGGAAGACGGTGAAGCAGAACGTCATGTTCCCGCTGCTGCTATCCGGTCAGCTCAAACGCAACGAGGCCGAGCAGCGGGCTTTGCACTACCTGGACAAAGTTGGCCTGGCTGCGTTTGCCGATGCCTACCCGCACACACTCTCGGGAGGCATGAAAGCGCGGGTGGCGATTGCCCGTGCGCTGGCCACCCAGCCGAAGATCCTGTTGATGGACGAGCCGTTCGCTGCACTCGATGCCCTCACCCGACGCAAGATGCAGGAAGAGCTGCTGCTGCTGTGGGAGGAGGTGCGTTTCACCCTGCTGTTCGTCACCCATTCAATCGAGGAAGCACTGATCGTCGGCAACCGCATCTTGTTGCTGTCGCCGCATCCAGGGCGAGTTCGCGCTGAGGTGCACAGCCACCAGTACCACCTGGGCAGCCTGGGCGCCAGCGACTTCCAGGCCAGTGCCAGGCGTATTCACCGGCTGCTGTTCGACGAGGCATCAGAGCCTGAACACAGCGCCGAGCTGGGCTTCAACGACATTCGCATCGCCTACTGAGGGGAGACAGGGCATGACCACGACACCTGTTCGCCAGGAATATGAAGTGCAGCTGGAGCCTTTGCTCAGTGTGCCGCTGCAAAGGCAGTTACCCTTAAGCCAACGCTTGTGGCAGCAAGGCTGGCTGCGCAAGACAGTGATTCTGCTGGTGCTGGCAGTCGCCTGGGAGCTGGCTGCGCGCTATACCGACAACGACCTGCTGCTGCCCAGCTTCCTGCAGACGGCTGCGGCACTGTGGGATTCTCTGCTCAGCGGCGAACTGCCTGAAAAGGTCGGCGTCTCGTTGGTGGTACTGCTCAAGGGCTATCTGTTGGGCATCGTGCTGGCCTTCGGCCTGACCAGCCTCGCCGTATCGACCCAGTTTGGCCGCGACCTGCTCAGCAGCCTGACCTCGATGTTCAACCCGCTGCCGGCAATCGCTCTGTTGCCATTGGCCCTGCTGTGGTTCGGCCTGGGCGACAACAGCCTGATCTTCGTGCTGGTGCACTCGGTACTGTGGGCACTGGCACTCAATACCTACGCAGGCTTCATGGGGGTATCCGAAACCCTGCGCATGGCCGGGCGCAACTACGGCCTGCGCGGCCTGCGCCTGGTCGTACACATCCTCGTGCCCGCAGCGCTGCCGTCGATCCTGTCTGGCTTGAAGATTGGCTGGGCGTTCGCCTGGCGCACGCTGATCGCTGCCGAGCTGGTATTCGGCGCCAGCAGCGGCAAGGGCGGATTGGGTTGGTATATTTTCCAGAACCGCAACGAGCTGTACACCGACAAGGTGTTTGCCGGGCTGGCGGTGGTGATCTTGATCGGCTTGCTGGTCGAGGGGCTGGTGTTCAACACGCTGGAGCGCGTTACCGTGCGTCGCTGGGGGATGCAACGCTAAGGGCTGCGCCAGGCGCTGTGGCTCAGTCCTGATATTGAGCCGCAGCGCTGCTCAAGGTACGCCCGATTTCCTCACGCAGTGACTGCGGCAGCTCGACCACCAGGCTGTCGCCCTGACTCAGCAGCCACCAGCGCAGCGGCCAGCCGTCGCTGACCGTCGCGCGCAGGCGGTGGCCGTGTTCCAGCGCGGTCAACTGCATGTCCGGGGTCAACGGCGCGTCACGCAACTGCCGAGCGAGCAGATCGCTGATCCACGCCTGCAGCTCAATGCCATCACCCAGCACCGGCTGCAGCGCATCCCCGCGCAGGTACGCCTGCAAATCGAAATTGCCGCGCAGCTCGCTTACCGCTGCCGCTGACCAGTGCCAGCCAAACGGGATGCTCTTGTCATTGCGCTCAAGCGGGAAGATCAACGCAAGCTCGTTGAGATCGCGCTCGACCGTGCGCTTGCTGACGATAAAGCCGACGTCACGCAACCCCCAGACCAACTCGGCGCTGGTAATGCCGGGCGAGCGGCTAGGCAGCTGACGTAGCAGGGCCCATTGACGGCTGAGGGTGGCGCGAGTAGTGGCGAACGGCAAAGGTAAACGTCCTTGTCTAGGCTTGCCGCACCAGAATGGCGGCACAGGGCGCGCATGGCAATTAGCCACACCTCGCTCAGATCAATGAACCTGCATTTGGTTGCCTGGGTTCGGATCGTTCGCGACAGGTTTCGTCGTAGCATGCCGCAGAATCACGCCTCACCACGGCTGTGGTTGGGTTGTGAAGCGTTCAATGAGGATGAACATGTCTGCTGCCAGCAATATCCATTCGCTGCTCGCGCGTCTTTTACCGGCGCGGATAATCCCTGTGCCGATTCCTCCGCGCCAGCGTCAGCAGCTGTTCACCGGTGTCGGTCTACCCAGCTACTGCGGGCAGTTGGGCGAGCGCCCTGGCCTGGTCAATCGCCTGGATGAAGCCGTCGACCTGCAGGCGGTGTATGCCGACCTGCGCCGGCTCGCGCTGGCGGGCAACATCGCTGCACTGAACGACCTTGGCTGGATCTGGCTCAACGGCAAGTACTGGCTGGCAGATACGCTCCTGGCTGGGCATCTGCTGCGCATGGCCGCGCTGCAGGGCAATGCTGCCGCCTGGTTCAATCTTGGCCAGCAGCACTACTTCGGCAAAGGCGTGGCGGTGTGTTACGAGCAAGCCGCCGAATGCTATCGCCAGGCATTCGAGGGCGGCCTGCTGCACGCTGCCGCAGCGTTGGGCGACCTGTTCGAAGAGGAAGTCTGCGACGCCGAGCAGGAATGGATGGTTGACCCGGTCGAGGCGCTGCGCTGGTTCATGCGCGGGGCCAAACTGGGCGAGGCACGCTGTCGGTTTGAGGTCGGCCATCGTTTTCTGCATGGGTTGTATGTCGAGGCCGATATCAAGGCCGCCCTGTACTGGCTGGAGCTGGCGGCAGCCGCCGGGGTGATGCAGGCAGCAGAAGAGCTGGCGGTGCATTTCAGCAGCCGCAACATGGCCCGCTACAAGGGTTGGCGTGATCAGGCGATCCAGATGGGCAGCAACCTGGCCTTGACCATGAAGCTTGAAGACCAGGTTCAGCGCTGAAGTGCATGAATAACCTTTCATCCTCGCAGTTCATCGCCGGCGGTTGACGCGGGGGGTGGGGCAGGGCGTATATTGATAGTTAGCAAACTATGAATATATTTCCGGTTACTCCATGACACTCGATTCACTGCACCTGCAAGTCAGCAGCGGCATGGTGGTTGGCGCACGCCACTGGCGGCGTATCTGCCATACAGCCCTGACCAGCTATGGTATTTCCGAAGCCTGCGCGGTGCCGCTGCTGATGATCGTGCGCCTGGGCGATGGCGTGCATCAGGTCGCGGTGGCCAACGCTGCCGGGCTGGAGAGCCCGTCACTGGTGCGCCTGCTCGACCAGCTGTGCCGAGCCGGGCTGGTCTGTCGCAGTGAAGATCCGCTCGATCGCCGGGCCAAGGCGCTGAGCCTGACTGCCGAGGGCCGGGTACTCGCCGAGTCGATCGAAGGCGAGCTGGTGCGTCTGCGGCGTGACATCCTCAAGGGCATCAGCCAGGCTGATCTGGAGGCCTCGCTGCGAGTGATCCGAGCCTTCGAAGCCGCCGCTCAAGAGCCCATTGAGGGCCTGGCATGAACGGCTTCTTCAGCTCGATGCCGCCTGCCCGCGACTGGTTCTACGGCGTGCGCACCTTTGCCGCGTCGATGATCGCCCTGTACATCGCCCTGCTGATGCAGCTGCCGCGCCCGTACTGGGCGATGGCTACGGTGTACATCGTCTCCAGCCCTTTCGTTGGCCCCACCAGCTCCAAGGCCCTGTACCGCGCCCTCGGCACGCTGCTCGGCGCAGGCGGGGCGATCCTGCTGGTACCGCCGCTGGTACAGTCGCCGTTGTTGCTGTCGGGGGCCATCGCCCTGTGGACAGGGACCTTGCTGTTCCTCTCGCTGAACCTGCGCACCGCCAACAACTACGTGCTGATGCTAGCGGGCTATACCTTGCCGATGATTGCTCTGGCGGTAGTCGACGACCCGCTGGCGGTGTTCGACGTCGCCTCGTCGCGGGCCCAGGAGATCTGCCTGGGCATCGTTTGCGCAGCGGTGGTGGGCGCGATCTTCTGGCCGCGGCGGCTGGCGCCGGTGGTGGTCGGTTCTACCGGCAATTGGTTCGCCGAAGCGATCCGCTACAGCGACAGCTACCTGGCCCGTGATGTCGCGGTCGACAATGTCGCCGCCCTGCGCGCCTCGATGGTTGCCACCTTCAACAGCCTCGAGCTGATGATCGGCCAGCTCGGTCACGAAGGCGCCGGCCCGCATACCTTGAAGAATGCCCGCGAACTGCGTGGCCGGATGATCCACCTGCTGCCGGTCATTGATGCCCTCGACGACGCCCTGCGCGCCCTCGAAGGCCGCGCGCCAGCGCAGTTCAACCTGATTCAGCCGCTGCTGGCCGATGCTCGCGATTGGCTGCAAGGCAGCGCCGAGGATGCTTCGGTGCTGCGCTGGCGCACCCTCAGAGACAAACTCGAATCTCGGCAACCAAGCGCTGCCGCGCTCGATCAGCGGCCCGAACTGCTGCTCTCCAACGCGCTTTACCGACTGACCGAATGGGTCGACCTGTGGCAGGACTGCTGCGCCCTGCAACATGCTTTGCGCACCGATGACGCAACGCCCTGGCGGGCGGTCTACCGGCATTGGCGGCTGGGCCGCCTGACGCCGTTTTTCGACCGTGGGCTGATGCTCTACTCGGTGTTCTCTACGGTTACAGCGATCATCGTCGCCTGCGCATTGTGGATTGGCCTGGGCTGGCACGACGGCGCCAGCGCAGTGATCCTCGCCGCGGTCGCCTGCAGCTTCTTCGCCGCCATGGACGACCCCGCGCCGCAGATCTACCGGTTCTTCTTCTGGACTATGCTGTCGGTGATCTTCTCCAGCCTGTACTTGTTCCTGGTCCTGCCCAACCTGCACGACTTCCCGATGCTGGTGCTGGCCTTCGCCGTGCCGTTCATCTGCGTCGGCACCCTCACCGTGCAGCCGCGCTTCTACCTCGGGACCTTGCTGACCATCGTCAACACCGCGACCTTTGTCAGCATCCAGGGTGCCTACGATGCCGACTTCTTCACCTTCCTCAATGCCAACCTGGCAGGCCCGGTGGGCTTGCTGTTCGCGTTTATCTGGACCTTGCTGATGCGCCCGTTCGGCGTCGAGCTGGCGGCCAAACGGCTGACCCGTTTTGCCTGGCGCGACATCGTCGAAATCACCCAGCCAGCGCCGCTGGCTGAGCAGCGCAAAGTCGGTGTGCAGATGCTCGACCGCCTCATGCAACACCTGCCGCGGCTGTCGCAGACTGGCCAGGACAGCGGCGTGGCCCTGCGTGACCTGCGCGTGGGCCTGAACCTGCTGGACTTACAGGCCTACCTGCCGCGGACTGGCCTGCAAGCACGCGAGGCGCTGCAAACGGTGATCGAAGAAGTCGGCGCCCACTACGCCCAGTGCCTGCGCGCCGGCGAACGCCTGCATGCGCCGCCAGCCCTGCTGCGCAACATGGAACGTGCCCGGCAAAGCCTGGCGCTGGACGATCTGCACGACCGCGGCGATGCCCGCGTGCATTTGCTGCACGCCTTGAGCGGCCTGCGCCTGGCCTTGCTGCCGGGTGTCGAGGTGATGCTTGAGCCCAGTGCCCCCGCGCAACTGCCTGATGGCATCGATGGAGCCCCGCTGTGATTGGTGAACTGGATATCAGCGGGGTGTTCCTGCCCACGCTACTGGTGATGATGATCGGCACCTACCTGCTGTTTCTTGGCGTGCACGCTGTGCTGGTGCGCCTGCATTTCTACCGCCTGGTCTGGCACCGGGCGTTGTTCAACGTTGCCCTGTATGCCGTGCTGCTTGGCGCGGTAGACCACTTTTGCCGAAGCCTGATGCTGCCATGAAAAAACCTTTGTTGACCTTGGGCCGTGTGGTCCTGACCCTGCTGGTAGTGACCTTTGCCGCCGTGCTGATCTGGCAGATGGTGGTGTACTACATGTTTGCCCCATGGACCCGCGACGGGCATATCCGCGCCGACGTGATCCAGATCGCTCCCGATGTGTCCGGGCTGATCCAGCGCGTCGAGGTGCGCGACAACCAGGTGATCAAGCGCGGCGACGTGCTCTTCAGCATCGACCAGGACCGCTTCAGCCTGGCCCTGCGCCACGCCCAGGCGACCCTGAGCGAGCGTCAGGAAACCCTCGCCCAAGCCACCCGCGAAACCCGCCGCAATAAAAAGCTGGGCAATCTGGTCGCGGCCGAGCAACTGGAAGAAAGCCAATCGCGCGAAGCCCGCGCCCGCTCGGCGGTCAATCAGGCTCAGGTCGCGGTCGACAGCGCGCAACTCAACCTTGATCGCTCGGTAGTGCGCAGCCCGGTCGACGGCTACCTCAATGACCGCGCCCCGCGTGCCCATGAGTTCGTTACCGCCGGCCGTGCAGTGCTGTCGGTGGTCGATAGCGGCTCGTACCACGTCGATGGTTATTTCGAAGAGACCAAGCTCGGCGGCATCCATATCGGCGATGCCGTCGACATCCGCGTGATGGGTGACGACACCCGCCTGCGTGGCCACGTCGAAAGCTTTGCCGCCGGCATCGAAGACCGTGACCGTAGCAGCGGCGCCAACCTGCTGCCCAACGTCAACCCGGCGTTCAGCTGGGTACGCCTGGCCCAGCGCATCCCGGTGCGGATTGCCTTCGATCAGGTGCCAGCCGACTTCCGCATGATCGCCGGGCGCACGGCCACAGTGACTATCCTCGAGGGCCAGCGCCCATGAAACGCCTGTTGCTGCTTGGCCTGATCCTGTCACTCGGCGCCTGCCAGATGGTCGGCCCCGACTATCAGGTACCAGAGGACGCTGCGGTCCAGCGCAGCGACCTTAACGGCGCCCTGCGCCAGGACGCCGACAGCGTGGTCTCGGCACCGGTGCCGGAGGACTGGTGGCAGCTGTACCAGGACCCGCGTCTGAACCAGCTGGTACGCCAGGCCCTGGCCAGCAACAGCGAACTGCGCGTGGCGGCAGCCAACATCGCCAAGGCCCGCGCCCAGCTTGAGGTCGCTGAATCGCAGGGCGGCTTTGGGGGTTCCGGCAAGCTTGCTGCGCAACGCCTGCAGGAGTCTGGCGAAGCCTTCCTGCAACCGGAAAAAGTCCCGGTCGCAAACATCGGCGAAGCGATCATCAGCGCCTCCTACCAGTTCGACCTGTGGGGCACCTTCAAGCGCGGCACCGAAGCCGCCCAGGCCAACGCCGACGCCGTCCAGGCCGCCGCCGACACTGCCCGCATCACTTTGGTGGCCGACGTGGTCAAGGCTTACACGCAGGTGTGCTCGGCCAACGAAGAGCTGCACATCGCTCGCCAGTCGCTGGACCTGCAACAGCAAGGCGTGCAACTGACCCAGCGCCTGCGTGATGCCGGCCGTGGTGATGAAACCCAGGTCACTCGCTCGCAAACCCAGCTCAAGTCGTTGAGCGCTGAGTTGCCGCGTTTTCAGGCTGAACGCGAGACGGGCTTGTATACCCTGGCGGCGCTGCTGGCGAAACCTGTCGAGCAACTGCCGGCAGGCACTGCCGATTGCGCCGAGCTGCCGCATCTGGCCCAGCTGATCCCGGTGGGTGATGGCGCTGCACTGCTCAAACGCCGCCCCGACGTGCGCCAGGCCGAACGCCAGTTGGCAGCTGCTACAGCGAGCATCGGTGTCGCTACGGGCGCGTTGTACCCGAATATCAGCATCGGCGCTCAGGTCGGCACCATCGGCATCCTCGACAACCTCGGCGAGCCGTCTACCAACCGCTGGGGCTTTGGCCCGCTGGTCAGCTGGACCATCCCCACCAACGGCACCCGTGCCCGCATTCGCGAGGCCGAGGCCTCGACGCAAGCAGCGCTGGCGCACTTCGACGGGGTGGTGCTCAACGCCATCCGCGAAACCCAGACCCGGCTGGCGCAGTACAGCGCACTGCTCGACCGCCGTGATGCGTTGGCCGAGGCCGAACGTTCGGCCCAGCAAGCGGCCGAGCAGACTCACCGCTACTTCCAGGCCGGGCGCGAGTCGTTCCTGGCGGACCTGCAGGCGACCCGCACCTACACCGACATGCGCGGGCAGCTGGCCGCGGCCAACAGCCAGGTGGCGATGGGGCAGATCAGCGTGTTTCTGGCGTTGGGTGGTGGCTGGAAAGACCCAGCCGGCAAGTGATGCCGGCACGCTGAGCTGATCTACGAACCTGGCCGGTACTGCAACGCCTCAGCCAGATGGGCGCGGCCTATGCTGTCCAACTGCTCCAGATCAGCCAAGGTCCGCGCTACCTTGAGCAGCCGATGGGCCGCGCGCAGCGACAAGGTCAGGCGCTCGCAGGCGTTCTCCAGCCAGCTCTGGTCCTCTGCACTCAAACCGCAATAACGGCGCAGGCCATTGAGGTCGAGAAACGCATTGGCACAGCCCTGCCGGCGTTGTTGGCGCTCGCGGGCCTCGGCCACCACAGCAGCGACGCCGGCACTGGTTTCGCCGCTGGGCTGGTTGGTCAGCACCGTGCTCTCGCGGGCTACGGTCAGATGCAGGTCAATCCGATCTAGCAGCGGCCCGGACAACTTGTTGCGGTAACGCTGGATCAGCTCGGTACTGCAGCGACAGCGGCCGGTGGGGTCGCCCAGATAGCCGCAGGGGCACGGGTTCATCGCTGCCACCAACTGAAAGCGGGCAGGGAAGCGCACTTTGTCCTTGGCCCGCGCCACCACGATCTCGCCGCTCTCCAGTGGCTCGCGCAACACCTCCAGCACCCGCCGCTCGAACTCCGGTAGTTCATCAAGAAACAGCACACCGTGGTGGGCGAGGGTGATCTCCCCCGGCTGTGGCCGACTGCCGCCACCGACCAGGGCCGGCCCGGAGGCCGAGTGATGCGGATGTCGGAACGGCCGCTGCGGCCAACTGCTCAACGGCGTGCGCCCGCTCACCGATTGAATCGCCGCCACCTCCAGCGCCTCATGCTCATCCAGCGGCGGTAGCAAGCCAGGCAGGCGGCTCGCAAGCAAGGTCTTGCCGGTGCCTGGCGGGCCGGTAAACAGCAGGTTGTGGGCACCCGCCGCCGCCAGCAGCAGCGCCCGTTTGGCAGCCACCTGGCCCTGCACTTCGCTCAAATCCGGGTAAGGCTTGCTCTGCAGCACCAACCCATTGGCCGCGTAAGGCGCCAACGGCACCTGGCCGTTGAGGTGGGCGACCAGCTCCTGTAGATGGGCAACCGCATACACCACCAATCCACTGGCCAGGCTCGCCTCCTCGGCATTGTCCCGCGGCACCACCAGTGCCCGGCCGGCATCGCGTGCCGCCAGCGCCGCAGGCAGGACCCCCTGCACCGCACGCACGGCGCCGGACAAGGCCAGCTCGCCCAGGCACTCAATCTCGCTCAGCTGGGCAACCGGCACCTGCGCATCGGCCGCCAGAATGCCCAGGGCAATGGCTAGGTCGTAGCGCCCGCCGTCCTTGGGCAGGTCGGCAGGGGCGAGGCTCTGGGTAATGCGCCGGGCGGGGTAGTTCAGGCCCGAGTTGACGATGGCGCTGCGCACCCGGTCCTTGCTCTCTTTGACGGTGGTTTCCGGCAGGCCGACCAGCGTCAGCGTGGGCAGGCCATTGGCGAGATGGGTCTCGACACTGACGGCAGGCGCCTCGACGCCGACCTGGGCGCGGCTGTGAACAAGGGCGAGGGACATGGACACTCCGTAGTCGCTGATGAACGCCGCGTCCTGCGGCACGTCATCAGCGTAGCGGGGTGTTGTGTGGCTGCTTCGGGAAGAGTGCTTCTGGGTTTTGCAGGGGGCCTTTAGGAAGCCGCTTGATCCGCCGCCGGTTCAGCCGCCTGCGCCGCTGGCGCCGCACTCATCCGTGCATCCAGCTCAGCAACCTGCTTCTCCAGCGCCTCAAGCCGCGCACGGGTGCGTGCAAGCACAACCATCTGGCTGTCGAATTCTTCCCGGCTGACCAGGTCGAGCTTGCTGAAGGCGCCCTGCATAAGCACCTTGAACTGGCTTTCCAGTTCAGCGCGGGGCTGGGCAGTGTCACCGTTGAACAGGCGCGAGGCCTGGCCGCTGAGGGCGTCTAGAAATGCTTTGGGCGCGAGCATGGTGGGCTGTCCGCTTGATCGAAAAAAGAGCCCAAGTGTAGCACGCCGGTATGAAGGCCCTTTGCCGCACGCTTTTCGCGCATTCAGGAGATAACCTGCGCACCAAAACCGTGCAGGTTTTCACTGATGGCGACTGGCCCAATCTGAACATTCCACGCAACTCGCTGTTTCCCGAGCATTTCCAGGTTTTGGCAAGGTTTCTGCAATGACCTTTACGAGCCATGCACTGATGCGGGTCCTTGTGACCAGGCAGTGCGCAGGCCGCGCCGCGAGGCGTTTGTTCAGCGTCACTTGCGAGATCGACGCCGAGCCATGCCAACGATGCGTTACAAAGCCGAGCACTGCGCTTAGACTTGAGACGGGTTTGTTTTCCTGGGGCAAGTCCACCAAATCGGGAGAGTTTCATGAAGCTAGTCACTGCCATCATCAAGCCGTTCAAACTGGACGACGTTCGCGAGTCGCTGTCGGAAATCGGCGTGCAGGGCATCACCGTCACTGAAGTCAAAGGCTTCGGTCGGCAGAAGGGCCACACCGAGCTGTATCGCGGTGCTGAATACGTGGTCGACTTCCTGCCCAAAGTGAAGATCGACGTTGCCATCGACGACAAGGATCTGGACCGGGTAATCGAGGCCATCACCAAGGCCGCCAACACCGGCAAGATCGGTGACGGCAAGATTTTCGTAGTCAATCTGGAGCAGGCGATCCGCATCCGTACCGGCGAAACCGATACCGACGCGATCTAAGCGACACAACAAAGCCTCACCAAACCCAACGCCCCAGGAGAAAACAACATGACTCTGCGTCAGATCGCAGGGCTAGGCGCCCTATTGTCCCTCGCAATGCCAGGCCTCGCGCTGGCCGAGGAAGCTGTCCCTACGCTGAACTCCGGCGACACCGCATGGATGCTCACTGCGACGGCGTTGGTACTGTTCATGACCATTCCAGGTCTGGCCCTGTTCTACGGCGGCATGGTCCGCTCCAAGAACGTGCTTTCGGTGATGATGCAGTGCTTCGCCATCACCGGCCTGATCAGCATCCTGTGGATGGTGTACGGCTATAGCCTGGCCTTCGATACCACCGGTATGGAAAAAGGCGTGCTCAACTTCAGCTCGTTCGTGGGCGGCTTCTCCAAAGCCTTCCTCAACGGCGTGACCCCAGCCAGCCTGACGGCGGCCTTCCCGGAAGCAGTGTTCATCACCTTCCAGATGACCTTCGCCATCATCACTCCCGCGCTGATCGTCGGTGCCTTCGCCGAGCGGATGAAGTTCTCGGCGATGCTGATCTTCATGGCAGTGTGGTTCACGCTGGTCTATGCGCCTATCGCGCACATGGTCTGGAGCGGCGACGGCGCACTGATGTGGGACTGGGGCGTACTCGACTTCGCTGGTGGCACCGTGGTGCACATCAACGCCGGTATCGCGGGCCTGGTCTGCTGCCTGGTGCTGGGCAAGCGTAAAGGCTACCCAACCACGCCAATGGCACCGCACAACCTGGGCTACACCCTGATCGGCGCAGCCATGCTGTGGATCGGCTGGTTCGGCTTCAACGCAGGCTCCGCCGCAGCTGCCAACGGCACCGCCGGCATGGCCATGCTGGTCACCCAGATCGCCACCGCCGCTGCGGCGCTGGGCTGGATGTTCGCCGAGTGGATCTTCCACGGCAAACCAAGCGCACTGGGCATCGCTTCGGGTGTAGTGGCAGGCCTGGTGGCAATTACCCCGGCAGCCGGCACCGTGGGCCCGATGGGCGCTCTGGTGATCGGCCTGGCCTCGGGTGTGATCTGCTACTTCTGCGCCACCAGCCTCAAACGCAAGCTGGGCTATGACGACTCGCTGGATGCATTCGGTGTACACGGTATCGGCGGCATCGTCGGCGCCTTGCTCACCGGTATCTTCGCGGCACCGGCTCTGGGCGGCTTCGGCGCGGTGGACGACATCGGCGCGCAGTTCTGGATTCAGGCCAAGGGCGTGATCTTCACCGTGGTCTACACCGCTATCGTCACCTACATCATCCTCAAGGTGCTGGATATGGTGATGGGCCTGCGGGTCACCGAAGAAGAAGAGTCGGTCGGCCTCGACCTGGCGCAACACAACGAGCGTGGTTACAACCTGTAATCACGACGAAAAAAATTGCCCGGTTCGCCGGGCATTTTTTTGTCTGAATTTCGCAGTTTCGTGCAGAGCAAACGGTTTATCCGTTACGTTCGCGACGGATGCCAAAAACTTACGACCTGCAGTGCGTTTATGGAGCTTTGCTTTTTCTGCGAGCACGCTAGAATGCGCGCCGGAGAGTGCTGAAGAGTTAATCTCGCGCTTCTTCCAGCCTTTGCTAGGCTTGCCAATATCGTATGGCCAGCACCGGCTCAGGGATTTCGTCAGGCTCTGCCAGCAGCAGGGCCTGCAGGGTAGCGCTGCTCATCCAGCAGCGCATGCTCAAGGGCAGTGGCCAAACCCACGGCCAGTTGAATTTTCACTGGTGGCTGCCGGTCTACGGCAACACTGGTCTATAACCAACCTGCTTTTCGCAAGCCATGAGGTAGAACATGAGCGACGACGATCTGGAAACTGACGACCTCGAAGTAGGCGACGAAGACGAGGCTGATGAAGGTCTTGAGGCTGCTGCCGATGACGGCGTCGAAGACGCTGGCGACGACACCCCGGTACCTGCTGCCAAAGGCAAGTCCAAGGCTGCCGTGACGGTAGACGACATGCCGAGCATGGAGGCCAAGCAGAAAGAGCGCGACGCCCTGGCCCGTGCCATGGAAGAGTTCTTGAATCGCGGTGGCAAGGTGCAGGAAGTGGAGGCCAATGTGGTCGCCGATCCGCCCAAGAAGCCCGACAACAAGTACGGCAGCCGCCCTATCTGAGTGGTTGTCTGCAAAAAAGCCCGCCGTCGCTGCGGGCTTTTTTGTGGCTGCTGTTCAGCGCCAGCGGGCGAGTACTTCAGGCAGCTGCGACAGCCGCTGAATCTGCGCATCAGGCGCTTTATCGCCGGTCCAGGCCTTACCCTGTGGGTTGAACCATACCGCGCGCAGGCCGGCCCGCTGGGCCCCGGCGATATCGTCGCCAGGGTGATCGCCAACGTGCACTGCGGCTTCAGCCGGCGCATCACCGCGCTTCAAGGCCTCAAGAAACGGCGCCGGGTCCGGCTTGCCGATGCCAAGGTCCTCGGCGCACAGGGCAAACTTGAAGTAATCGGCCAGGCCAATGCGGGCGACGTCGGCGTTGCCATTGGTGACCACACCCAGGGTGTAGCGCTGGCGCAGGATCTCCAGCACCGGTTGCACTTCAGGGAACACCTCGACCTGATTACGCGCGTGTAAAAACACCTCGAAGCCTTCGTTGGCCAATTGCTGCGCTTGCTGGTCGCTGTAGCCGACGTCACGCAGGGCGTGGTTGAGTACGCGCCGACGCAGGGCGCTGATGCGGTGCTTCAGGCCGGGCTCGGCTTGCACCAGGCGTTCACGGATGGCGTACAGGTGCTCGACTGCCACGCCGCCCAGGCGCGGGGCGTTGGCTTCGAGCCAGTCGCGCAGCACGGTCTCGGCGCTGAGGATCACTGGCGCGGTGTCCCACAAGGTATCGTCGAGGTCGAAGGTGATCAGCTGGATGCTCATGAGTCGTTGCCCTTGCTGCGTTTGGCCCGGGGATGGGCGCTGTCGTAGACCGCTGCCAGGTGCTGGAAGTCCAGGTGGGTATAGATCTGTGTGGTGCTGATGTCGGCATGGCCGAGCATCTCCTGCACCGCCCGCAGGTCCTGGGACGATTCCAGCATATGGCTGGCGAAGGAATGGCGAAGCATGTGCGGGTGCAGGTGCTGGCCCAGCTCGCGCTCGCCGGCCGCCTTGACCCGTAACTGAATGGCTCGCGGGCCGAGTCGCCGGCCCTGGCGGCTGACAAACACCGCGTTGTCCTGCGGCGCACTGATGCCGCGCAGCTTGAGCCACTCCTGCAGCGCCTCGCGGGCCTTGCGGCCGACCGGCAGCACGCGGGTCTTGCTGCCCTTGCCCTGCACCTGCACTAGGCCGTCGGCGAGGTCGAGGTGCTCGAGATCGAGGTTGGTCAGCTCGGACAAGCGCAAACCAGAGGAATAGAACAGCTCGAGAATGGCCTGGTCGCGGCGGGCAATGAAGTCGTCGTCGACGCCACCGTCCAGCAGTTGCAAAGCGCGGTCGGCATCCAACGCCTTGGGCAGGCGGCGCTCGCCCTTGGGCGGCGCCAGGCCATTGGCCGGGTCGTGCTCGCAGAGGCCTTCGCGGTTCAGGTAGCGGTACAGCCCGCGCACCGCCGAGAGCAGCCGGGCGATGCTGCGCGAGGACTGCCCGTGATGATGCTGGCGGGCAACCAACTGGCGCAGTTGCTGGATGTGCAGTGCGCCCCAGTTGGTAATGCCTTGGGCACCGCAGTATTCGAGGACTTTCTCCAGGTCGCGACGGTACGCTTGCTGGGTGTGCGGCGATACCTGGCGCTCATTGCGCAGATGCGCGCAATAAGCCTCCAGCTGGCGCTCCATCAGCGCACCGGTCGCAGGGTCTGGGTGAGCCGTGGAACCACCCGGCCAAGCACTTCAGCGATGTAGCTGAGGAACAACGTACCGACGCTGCTCTTGTAGTGCTGCGGGTCGTGGCTGCCGATCGCCAGCACGCCATGCAGGCCCTGATATTCCAGGGTGGCCACCGCGCTGGAGCCGACGTCCTTGCGTTGCTCTTCGCCAAACAGGAACGCCAGCTCGTGCTCACGCAGGTTGCCGCTGACCGTCTTGCCGCTGCCCAGCAGGGCGCCGATGGCCTGTTGCGCCTCGGCATTGCTGACCCAGCGGCCGACCGGTGTGGCGTTTTCACCAAACAGGATCAGGCTGACGAAGGGCACTTTGAATTCCTGGCGCAGGCTGTCTTCGACGGCCATCACCACTTCTTCCAGGCTGCTGGCATCGAGCAGGTCGAGGATCAGCCGGCGGGTCTTGTCGAACAGCCGGTCGTTGTCGCGGGCGACGTCCATCAGTTGCGACAAGCGATGGCGCATCTCGATATTACGGTCGCGCAACAGCTTCAGCTGGCGCTCCACCAGCGACACGCTGTCGCCGCGCTGGTGCGGGATCTGCTGTTCGAGCAGCAGTTCGTCGTGCTCGGCAAAAAACGCCGGGTGCGCACGCAGGTAGGCAACCACCGCCTCGGCATCGAGGTCGGTGGCCTGTTCGGGTAAAACCTGTGGCTGATCGGTCATGGCGCTTACTCGGTTAGAGGCGAACCTGTCCTTCATAGACGCGCACGGCAGGGCCGGTCATCAATACCGGTTGGCCGGGGCCTGCCCACTCGATGCTCAGGCGCCCGCCTGGCAGGTCGATGGACACGGGCGAATCCATCCAGCCCTGGCTGATAGCGGCCACGGCAGCGGCGCAGGCGCCGGTACCGCAGGCTTGGGTTTCACCGGCGCCACGTTCCCATACCCGCAGGTTGGCGCGGTGGCGGTCGACAATCTGGATAAAGCCGGCGTTGACCCGCTGCGGGAAGCGCGGGTGGTGTTCGATCTTCGGCCCCAGCTCGTGCACCGGTGCGGTCAGGACATCGTCGACGCGCAGCACGGAGTGAGGGTTGCCCATCGAAACGGCGGCAATCGAGTAGTTCTGGCCGTCGACTTCCAGCGCGTAGCTCAGCGCCTGCTCGGCAGCCTGGAACGGGATCTGCTCCGGGTCCAGCCGCGGCGGGCCCATGTCGACGCAGATCTGGCCGTCGTTGCGCACGTCCAGCTCGATGATGCCGCCTTTGGTTTCGACGCGGATGAGCTTTTTCGCGGTCAGACGCTTGTCCAGCACGAAGCGCGCAAAGCAGCGCGCACCGTTGCCGCACTGCTCGACCTCGGAGCCATCGGCATTGAAGATCCGGTAGCGGAAGTCCACGTCCGGATTGTTCGGTGCTTCGACGATCAGCAACTGGTCGAAACCGATACCGGTGTGCCGATCACCCCATTGCTTGGCGTGCTTGGGCTGGATGTGCGCGTGCTGGCTGACCAGGTCGAGGACCATGAAGTCGTTGCCCAGGCCGTGCATTTTGGTAAAACGCAGCAGCATGGGTTCACTCCGGCAGCAGGCTTTCGCCGGCGAACAGTTCGGCGACGGTCTCGCGACGGCGCACTTCGAAGGCCTGGTCAGCGTCGACCAGCACCTCGGCGCAACGACCGCGGGTGTTGTAGTTCGAGCTCATGACAAAACCATAGGCGCCCGCCGACTCGACGGCCAGCAGATCGCCCTCGGCCAGGTTCAGCGTGCGGTCCTTGGCGAGGAAGTCGCCGGTCTCGCAGATCGGCCCGACGATATCGTAGGCACGACCATCACCGGCACGCGGCTGCACGGCACTGACACCCATCCAGGCCTGGTACAGGGCCGGGCGGATCAGGTCGTTCATGGCTGCATCGACCACAGCGAAGTCTTTGTGCTCGGTGTGCTTGAGGTACTCGACGCGGGTCAGCAGGACGCCGGCGTTGGCCACGATGTAGCGGCCGGGCTCGAACACCAGGGCCAGGTCGCGATCGCCAACGCGCTCGCGGATGGCCTTGACGTATTCACCGGCCGATGGCGGCTGTTCGTCGCAGTAACGCACACCGATACCGCCGCCCAGGTCCAGGTGGCGCAACAGGATGCCACACTCGCCGAGGCGGTCGACCAGTACCAGCAGGCGGTCAAGGGCATCGAGGAACGGCTCCAGCGTGGTCAGCTGCGAGCCGATATGGCAGTCGACGCCGACCACTTCCAAGTTCGGCAACTGTGCGGCGCGCACATAGACTTCTTCGGCATCGGCAATGGCGATACCGAACTTGTTTTCCTTGAGGCCGGTGGAGATGTACGGGTGGGTGCCAGCATCGACATCCGGGTTGACCCGCAGCGACACCGGCGCCACTTTGCCCATCTCGGCAGCCACGACCTGCAGGCGCTCGAGCTCATCGGTGGACTCGACGTTGAAGCAGTGCACGCCCACTTCCAGCGCACGGCGCATGTCTTCGCGGGTTTTGCCGACGCCGGAGAAGACCACGCGGTCGGCGCGCCCGCCAGCGGCCAGCACGCGCTCCAGCTCGCCGCCGGAGACGATGTCGAAACCTGCGCCCAGACGGGCCAGCACATTCAGCACACCAATGTTGGAGTTGGCCTTGACCGCAAAGCACACCAGGTGCTCGACGCCTTGTAGGGCATCGGCATAGCTGCGGTACTGCGCCTCGATGTGGGCACGCGAGTAGACGTAGGTCGGGGTGCCGAACTGTTCAGCAATGGCCGACAGGGCCACGCCTTCCGCGAACAGCTGGCCGTCGCGGTAGTTGAAAGCGTCCATTGGATTTCCTTACTGCGCTGGCGGCTGCTCTGGGTCTTGCTCTTGCTGCGGCGCTGGCTGCGGCGAGGGCTGAGCGTGCTGGTGCTGGTGCGACTTGTTGGCCTTGCCGTCCTTGCCGTCTTCAGGCAGGAACAGGGGGCCTTTCTGACCGCAGGCCGAAACGAGGCAGGCAACCGCGACCAGCGCCGCGAGGGAGGAAATCAGGCGCTTCATTGGTGAAATCCTTGAAATAAGCAGTATTGCGCCCGAGTATACCCAGCGCCTGCCTGATTGCCTATGCAAGGGCCGGTCCGCCTGGCGGTAAGCAACGCTGGCGGGGCCGCTGCTGCGTTATCCTTGCAACATTGGCAGATGGTCTGAGGCTTTGCATTCTTGCGCCAGCGTCCGTATCTTCCCCGGCTTGCCTGTATGCAGCCAATTTCGAGGTTCTTGCAATGAGTTTGAGCGAAGCGCGTTTTCACGACCTGGTCGATGCCACCCAACAGGCGCTGGAAGA
This sequence comes from Pseudomonas sp. PGPR N4, assembly GCF_059693665.1. Taxonomy (NCBI): domain Bacteria; kingdom Pseudomonadati; phylum Pseudomonadota; class Gammaproteobacteria; order Pseudomonadales; family Pseudomonadaceae; genus Pseudomonas; species Pseudomonas sp. PGPR N4. The sequence goes on along the minus strand of NZ_JCAUKV010000004.1, from coordinate 354,086 downwards.
CCTGTTCGATGAAGCCGATCTTGATCTGGACATGGAAAACTCCGCCGGCGTACTCACCATCAAGTTCGAAAACGGCAGCCAGCTGATCTTCAGCCGGCAGGAGCCGCTGCGCCAGTTGTGGCTGGCAGACAAGTCTGGCGGTTTCCACTTCGACTATGACGAAGAAAGCGGTAAATGGACCTGCGAAAAGACTGAGGAGTTGCTCGGCGAGATGCTTGAGCGCATCGTCTGGGGGCACGTTGGCGAGAAGCTGGACTTCGACGAGATCTGACATGAGCGAGCAGCCGCGGCCGCCCAAGCCGCTTTACAGTAACGTCAGCCCAGCGGTGAAATCGCCCTGCATCAATGTTTGCCGACTGGATGCCGAACGGGTCTGCACCGGTTGCCAGCGCCATGTCGAGCACATCCGCGAGTGGCGCTCTGCCGACGACGAACGCCGCCGGCAGATCTGCCGGGAAGCCGAGGCCCTGCGCGCCCGGGCTTGAGTATTCGCCCGGCTGTGATACTGTCGGACTCTGCGTCGGCGCTGCCGAATGCCTGCACAAACCCCGCCCTTGGGCGGGGTTTTGCTTTATTCGTGCGCCGCAAATTGTCTGTTGAACATGGAGTCTGACTGGAACATGAGCCGCAAACCTTCCCTCATCCTCACCCGCCTGGACGTGCAACGTCTCGAGCGCCTGATCGATAGCCTCGATGAGAACGCGCCGGGTGTCGCCGCCTTGCAGGACGAGCTCGACCGCGCCGAGAAGGTAGTCGGTCACGAGGAGGTCCCGGCCGGTGTGGTGACCATGAATTCGCGGGTGCACTGCCGCGAAGAGGCCAGCGGCAAGGACTACCACCTGACTCTGGTCTATCCGAAAGACGTCAGCGGTGAAGGCAAGGTATCGATCCTGGCGCCGATTGGCTGCGCTTTGCTCGGCCTGTCGGTAGGTGACCAGATCGACTGGCCGGCGCCGGGTGGCAAGACCCTCAAGCTGACCTTGCTGGCGGTCGAGTATCAGCCAGAAGCTGCAGGCGACTTCGACCTCTGAGAGGTCACGCGGGCCTCACTGCAGTGAGGCCTGCAACTGCTCGACGCCGTCATTCAGCGCCTGCTCCAGCTCGCGCTTGTACCTCAGATGCAGGCATGTCGAGCCCTGCTCATCGGTGAGCAGATCGGACAAATCCAGATCGGTGATATAGCAGCGATAACGCCCGGCACTGCGCCGCTGGCCGAGGATCTGCCGCGCCACCACGGCGTACAGCTGATCGCCGTATTCAAGCTGCGAATATTCCTGCTGATCGCAGTACAGGGTGATGTGCACCTCATCGCCGATCCCGCTCTGTACGATCGCCTGCACCTCGTAATAGGGCTGGCTGCCGTTGTCGCTCGGTGCCTGGCGTGGCTCCAGGCTGCGCACCTTGCCCAGGCCAGCAGGCAGCAGTTGGTAGTAGAGAATATCCAATGAGCCCTGTTGCAGACTGGTCAGCGGCAGCCGGGCATCGCGGCGCATGCCCAGCGATTGCAGAAAACGCTGCAACGGCAGCAACAGGTGCGCCTCATCTTCCAGCGGCAGGCGCTGCTGCCACAGGGCATTGAATTCATCCAGCACGTACAGGTCGGCCCAGCCGTCGAGCAGGCGGTAGAACACCTGGATGCACTGCGGCTGGCCTTGGGGCAGAACCCATACCAGATCTTCATCGTCCAGCGCGTTGTCGTCCAGGTGCAGCGGGCTGTACTCACTGCGCTCCTCGCCCAGATAAGCCAGCAGTTGCTCGTGGTTGGTCAAGGTGACCAGGTTGACTTCACCAGGCTGTAGCTCAAGCACATGGGTGTCCTGTGCGATCTGTACCAGGTATCGGTAGTTCAGCCGCTGCTGGAGCAACGCGCGAGCCGTGGCGAACACATCCTCGACCCGCTGCGCGATGGCCTGGGCGCGGTTGTGACAGAAGCTGCGCACCTGCAGCCGTGGCGGTTGCTGGCGCTGGCCCGGGGTGTTGAGAAAGTCACGCAGGCAACGCATCAGCGCATGTTCGCCGTCATAGCGCTGGACCAGCACCTCGTTCCAGCTGTTCAAGGTGATCTGATCGAGGGTCAGCACCAGGTTCTCGCGTACGCCGGCGTAACTCAGCGAGTCGGTGCGGGCGGTGGTCATGAGGATGTTCAGTTCACGCTGATGGCGCAGCGGGTCGACGCCGACATTGACCAGCAACAGGACCTCGTCCGCCACACTTGGCTGCAGCAGGCGCAACTCGCTGACGGGCTCCAAGGGCAGGGCAATACTCTGTTGCAGGCTGCCGAGCAGGTTGAACAGCTCGAACTCGCTCAGGTCGCTGGCGCCCGGATGCAGGGCCAGCCGTGTGCTGCTGTCGATCACGCCGTTGCGGTGCGCCCAGGTCAGCAGCTCGAGCAGTTCGCGGCAGCGCTTGAGCGGGCTGGAGTGGTCCAGCTCATCCACGCTCAGGTTGCCCTGGTACAGGCTCCAGTGGAACGCGCCGGGCTCCTTGCGATTGCTCGCATGGACCAACGTCAGTGTGTCTTCGGCAAGGTCCGGGGCAATCCCCGGGTTGATCACTTCGATCTTGCCGGCACGGCGCTCGAAGGCGGCGTAAAGGCGTCGGCCGAGCACGTTCAGGTCGCGTTGGTCGGCGCGGCTGCTGGCCTGCTGTTCACGGGCGAACTGATTGAGGAAGCGATAGCTGTGATTGAGCTCGGCCACCAGCGCCCGGCGCTCGAGCGCGACCTGGCGCACCTTCCACTGGCTGCGGCTGTCGAGCAGCGCCAGCTGGCGCTCGTCCCAGCCCCATTCTCGAACCAGGCGAGCCAATAGCTGGCGTTGCCAGCCGCCGTTGCGCGAGCGGCCGCTGAGCTTTTTGTTGACCTTCAGATACAAGCTGCGCCGTACCAGCTCCAGCCGCGCGACATCGCCGCGGCGTAGCAAATACTGCTCGATGCGCCGATAGACCATCACGTACGGGTCCAGCGCATCGAGGTCGAGCTGGTTGGCAAACACCGCCTGCTTGAACTCCAGACTCAGGCAGCGCACCTGTGGATGCTCGCTGGCGTAGGCTTCGGTCAACAGCAGCTTGAGCAGCGATTTGTAAGGTGAGTCGATGCCTTTGAACAACTGCCACAGGCCGGCGCCGACAAACTCGCCGACCGGGATATGCGCCAGGTGGCCGAGGTCGAGGTCATGATCGGTGCGGATAAAGCGCTTGCTCAGCAGGGTTTGCGTGTAGGCCTGATAGTTGTGCTCTTCATACACCGGCACCAGCCACCACAGTGGCGTGCGCCCGGCCAGCCAGATCGCGGTGCGGTAGAACTCGTCGAGCAGCAGGTAGTGCTGGGTAGTACCGCAGTCGTCTGAGCTGAGCTGGCCATCGCGCTCACCGACGGTAAAGGCCTGCGGTTCGATCAGAAAGAAATGCGCCTCGGCGCCGAGGCTCGCCGCCCACGCTTCGAGCAACTGGCATTTGCGCCTGAGCTCGGCCAGCGCCCACTCGGCCAGGCCGGCGGCGTGGCAGACCCACACATCCATGTCGCTCTGTTCGGCCTGGGCCAGGGTGCCCAGGCTGCCCATCAGGTACAGGCCCTGAATCGGTAGCGGCGCATTGCCCAGCCGCGGTTTGTAGCTGAACGAGCGCGCCAGGCGCTGGCCCTCGGCAATCAGCTCGGCATCCGGCTCATACCTGCACACCCCGGCTGGAGTGGTGCCGGAGACATACCCGGGTAGCAGCGGGTGATTGACATGAAACAACAGTGGCAACAGCGTCAGCACCTGCTGCTGGCGCGTTGACAAGCCCTCCCGTGCACGCCCGAGGCGGCCCTGATTGATCTGCATGAAGCGCGCGCGCAGCGTGGCCAGGACTTTGCGGTCGATACCGTCGTCCAGGTCTGGGCGGATTTCATGAGGGTGGTTCATTGCGCACTCAGGGGCAGGCCAGGGCAGTGCCGAGTTTAGCCTGAGCAAGGGGCAATAGCGGGTAATTTATGGTTTTTTGACGCCAAATTAATAGCAAGGCGGTTGGCCTGTTCGCGACCAGCAACCTGGCCCGCGAACAGGCGCGAAGGCTTCAGGCGGTTTCTGGGGCTTTGAGAATGTTCAGCACAATCTGCACGCTCTGCGCCGCGTCACGGCCCAGGCTGGTCAGATAACCACCATCGGGCTGGTCGGTCAGTTGCTTGTCAAAGAGGCGCTTGGCAGCAGCGACTTTATCTGGCGAAGCGGATTGGTGGACCTGGATGCCTTCCTGGCTGCTATCGAGATTGAACAGCGCAAGAACTTCCAGCTCGGCGATCAGTTCGGGGGTAAGCGACATGGCAACTCCTGACTTCCAGACAAGGATTTAGGCACCACTGCGGGTGCTTGATCATGGAGTGTAGACAGACTTTTCAAGCGTTGCCTTGATCCGCCTCAGGTGGCAGCTCCGGCAGGGCGCGCAGTGCCGTTTCATACCACTCGGTATCGAACGGGCGGTCGGCATCGAGCATGGCGTCAATCTCGAAGGCCAGTACATGGGCCATCAGGTTGAGAATATCTTCGCGCTCATAGCCAACCAGCTTCAGCTTGTTGAAAGTCGCCAGGGCCGCCGGCGGCTCGCCGCTTTCGATCTGGTTTTCGATGGCCTGGGTCAGGGTAGCTTCGGCGAAGGCTTCTTCATCTTCGTTGTCGATGTCTTGGGGTTCGCTCATGGCAGTGCTCCTGTAGTGAGGGGGCTAGTTTGCCATGCCCGCGCCGGCAATGCCTGGCCATCTATGCCATGCATGACGCTGGTCATGGCGTAAGGGAGTGGTTATAACAGCCGGGCCATCCCCTCACGGCCTGGAGGCTGTCGCAATGCTCAAGCTCTACGGATTCCCTGTCAGCAACTACTACAACATGGTCAAGCTGGCGTTGCTGGAAAAAGCCCTGCCGTTCGAAGAGGTGCCGTTCGTTTCCGGCCAGACCCCACAAGTGCTGGCCATCAGCCCGCGCGGCAAGGTGCCGGTGCTGGAGACCGAGCATGGCTTTATCAGCGAAACCAGCGTGATGCTCGACTACATCGAGCAGACTCAGCCGGGCAAAGCCCTGCTGCCGGCTGATGCCTTCGGCCAGGCCAAGGTGCGCGAGCTGGTCAAGGAAATCGAGCTGTACATCGAGTTGCCGGCGCGTACCTGCTACGCCGAAGCGTTCTTCGGCCAGGCCGTCGAGCCGCTGATCAAGGAGCGCGCCCGCACCGAGCTGCTGGCAGGCTTTGCCACGCTCAAGCGCAATGGCAAGTTCGCGCCGTACGTTGCCGGTGAGCAGATGACCCTGGCTGACTTGATGTTCGTGTTTTCGGTCGACCTTGCCTGCGCGGTCGGCAAGAAGGTATTGAACCTGGACTTTCTCGAGGACTTCCCGCAGGCGAGGGCGCTGCTGGAGTTGCTTGGCGAGAACCCGCACATGGCGAAAATTCGTGCAGACAAGGAAGCGGCGATGCCGGCATTCCTGGAGATGATCAGCAAACGCAAATGAGGGTGAAAAGGCGGGCTGCCGGGCAGCCCGCCATGACGCTTAACGCGAAGCCAACAACGCCTGGCCACGGACCACGGCCGCACGCACCTGGGCAGGTGCAGTCCCACCAATGTGATTACGTGCATTTACCGAGCCTTCCAGGGTCAGCACGGCAAACACATCCTGTTCGATCTGATCGCTGAAGCGGCGCAGCTCTTCAAGGCTCATTTCGGCCAGGTCTTTGCCGCTGTCGACGCCGTACTTCACGGCATGGCCGACGATCTCGTGGCAATCGCGGAACGGCAGGCCACGGCGTACCAGGTAATCGGCCAGGTCGGTCGCGGTGGAGAAACCGCGCAGGGCTGCTTCGCGCATGATCGCGTGACGCGGTTTGATTGCCGGGATCATGTCGGCAAACGCCCGCAGCGAATCGCGCAGGGTGTCGGCGGCGTCGAACAACGGTTCCTTGTCTTCCTGGTTGTCCTTGTTGTAGGCCAGTGGCTGGCCTTTCATCAAGGTCAGCAGGCCCATCAGGGCGCCGAACACACGGCCGCTCTTGCCACGCACCAGCTCAGGTACGTCGGGGTTTTTCTTTTGCGGCATGATCGAGCTGCCGGTGCAGAAGCGATCCGGCAGATCAATGAACTGGAACTGGGCGCTGGTCCACAGCACCAGCTCTTCGGAGAAGCGCGACAGGTGCATCATCGCCACGCTGGCCGCGGCGCAGAATTCGATGGCGAAGTCGCGATCGGAAACGCCGTCCAGCGAGTTGCCGGCAACCGCTTCGAAGCCCAGCAGCTTGCAGGTCAGCTCGCGGTCGATCGGGTAGGTGGTGCCAGCCAGCGCGGCGCTGCCCAGAGGCATGCGGTTGGTGCGCTTGCGGCAGTCGACCAGGCGCTCGTAGTCACGGCTGAGCATTTCGAACCAGGCCAGCAGGTGGTGGCCGAAGGTCACTGGCTGCGCGGTCTGCAGGTGGGTGAAGCCGGGCATGATGGTCTCGGCTTCACGCTCTGCCTGCTCCAGCAGGCCCTTCTGCAGGCGTGTGATTTCGCCTAGGATCAGGTCGATTTCGTCACGCAGCCACAGGCGGATGTCGGTGGCGACCTGATCGTTGCGGCTGCGTCCGGTGTGCAGTTTCTTGCCGGTGACACCGATGCGATCAGTCAGGCGCGCTTCGATGTTCATGTGCACGTCTTCAAGGTCGACGCGCCAGTCGAAGTTGCCGGCCTCGATCTCGGTCTGAATGGTCTTCAGGCCGTCGATGATGGTGTCGCGCTCGGCGTCGCTGAGTACGCCGACCTGCGCCAGCATGGTCGCGTGGGCAATCGAACCCATGATGTCGTGGCGGTACAGGCGCTTGTCGAAGTCGACCGAAGCGGTGAAGCGGGCGACGAAGGCGTCGACGGGTTCACTGAAGCGGCCGCCCCAGGACTGATTGGTCTTGTCAGTGCTCATGGATTCACTCGTTGAAGGCGTGAACGATAAAAAGTGGCGCCGATAATAACAGGGTTGCACTGCCCGCCGCAGGGCATCGGTCGCTAGAAACAGCAGGAAATCAACCGGCGAAGTTACTGCAAAGGATATTTACCGATTGAACGGCAGCGTTCCACGAAGCGTCTACAGTTTGACAATAGGCTGGCGCTGAATCTGTCAGACCAGTGAATCTTTGGCCATTGCATGGGTCTAGAGCGTGACTGCGGCGTCGGACTACCGAGCCCGGTTTACGCTTATTACTTGTGCGAGACTCATTCAGGAATCCAGCGCAACTATGAATGTCCTGATCGTTGATGACGAACCCAAAGCCCGCGAAGACCTCAGCCGCTTGCTCGGCGGGCAGGAGGGCTACACGGTACTGGAGCCCAGCGCCACCAATGGCGAGGAAGCTCTTGCCTTGATCGACAGCCTCAAGCCTGACGTGGTCCTGCTTGATATCGGCATGCCCGGCCTGGACGGCCTGCAGGTGGCTGCTCGCCTGTGCGAGCGCGAAGCGCCGCCAGCGGTGGTGTTCTGCACCGGTGATGACGAATACGGCAGCGAAGCGTTCAAGGACAGCACCCTCAGCCATGTCAGCAAGCCGGTGCAGCCGCAGGCCCTGCGCGATGCCCTGCGCAAGGCAGAAAAACCCAACCGCGCGCTGCTGGCGGCGCTGACCCGGCCAGCCACTGAAGACGGCGGCAACCCGCGCAACCACATCAGTGCGCGCACCCGCAAAGGCATCGAGCTGATCCCGCTGTCACAGGTGATCTACTTCATTGCCGACCACAAATACGTGACCTTGCGCCATGAGGCCGGTGAAGTGCTGCTGGATGAGCCGCTCAAAGCGCTGGAAGACGAGTTCGGCGAGCGTTTCGTGCGCATCCACCGCAACGCGCTGGTTGCCCGGGAACGTATCGAGAAGCTGCAGCGTACGCCGCTGGGGCATTTCCAGCTCTACCTCAAAGGCATGGGCGAGGATGCATTGATCGTCAGCCGCCGCCATGTAGCAGGCGTGCGCAAGATGATGCAGGGCTTGCACTGATCGCTCGCCCTCGGCGCCGCTGCGCTCGCGCGCACTGGCGCGGCACTACCGATTGCTGACCTGAGTCTGCAGGCAGGCCCCGAGTAGCTGTTATCATCGGCAGCATTTCTCTGCATCGGGGCGTTTCATGTCCACTCGCGAAATCCGCATTGCCACCCGTAAAAGTGCCCTTGCCCTGTGGCAGGCCGAGTACGTCAAAGCACGTCTGGAGCAGGCTCATCCAGGCCTGATCGTCAGCCTGGTGCCGATGGTCAGCCGTGGCGACAAGCTGCTCGACGCGCCGCTGGCGAAGATCGGCGGCAAGGGCCTGTTCGTCAAAGAGCTGGAAACCGCCCTGCTCGAGAACGAAGCCGACATCGCCGTGCATTCGATGAAAGACGTGCCCATGGACTTCCCTGAAGGCCTGGGCCTGTACTGCATCTGTGAGCGTGAAGACCCGCGCGATGCCTTCGTTTCCAATACCTACGCAAGCCTTGACGCATTGCCTGCAGGCAGCATCGTCGGCACCTCCAGCCTGCGCCGCCAGGCGCAGTTGCTGGCGCGCCGACCGGATCTGCAAATTCGCTTCCTGCGCGGTAACGTCAATACCCGTCTGGCCAAGCTTGATGCCGGTGAATATGACGCGATCATTCTGGCCGCGGCGGGCCTGATCCGCCTCGGCTTCGAAGACCGCATCAGCGCCAGCATCAGTGTCGACGACAGCCTGCCGGCCGGTGGCCAGGGCGCAGTCGGCATCGAGTGCCGCAGCGCCGACAGCGAAATCCACGCCCTGCTGGCGCCGCTGCACCATGTCGACACCGCCGACCGAGTGGTGGCCGAACGTGCCTTGAACAAGCACCTCAACGGCGGTTGCCAGGTGCCGATCGCCTGCTACGCCGTGCTTGAAGGCGAGCAGTTGTGGCTGCGCGGGCTGGTTGGCCAACCCAGCGGCGGGCTGCTGCTGGCAGCCGAAGCACGGGCGCCGCGGCTGCATGCCGAAGCGCTTGGCGTTCAGGTTGCCAAAGACCTGCTTGAGCAGGGCGCCGAGGCGATCCTCAAGGAAGTCTATGGCGAGGCCGGCCATCCGTGAGCGGCTGGCGTCTGCTGCTGACCCGGCCTGAAGAGGACTGTGCGGCACTGGCGCAGACCTTGGCGGCCGCCGGCATCGCCAGCAGCAGCCTGCCCTTGCTGGCGATCGAGCCGGTCACTGTGGATGACGCGCAACGCCAGCTGCTGAGCCAGCTGGCGAATTACCAGGCATTCATCGTGGTGAGCAAGCCCGCTGCGCGCTTGCTGCTGGCCAACTTGGCCAAAGCCGGCCTGGTGACGCCGTCCAACGCCTGGTTCAGCGTCGGTGAGGCGACCGCGCAGGTATTGCAGAACGCCGGGCTTTTGGTGACATTCCCTTCCCAGGGAGACGACAGTGAGGCCTTGCTTGGCTTGCCCGAGTTGCGCAAGGCTGTCGCCGTTCCTACGCCGCGTGTCCTGATTGTCCGCGGGGTAGGGGGTCGTGAACTGCTGGCAGAGCGTCTTGCCGAGCTAGGTGCTAGTGTCGATTATCTGCAACTGTATCGTCGCTGCCTGCCGGATTACCCGCCCGATACCCTGCGCGAGCGGGTCGATCGGGAACGCTTAAACGGCTTGGTGGTCAGCAGTGGGCAGGGTCTTGAACATTTGCGCCAGTTGGCAGACGCCGATTGGCCGCGCCTGGCGCGCTTGCCGTTGTTCGTGCCGAGCCCGCGCGTAGCCGAGCAGGCCCGCGCGCTGGGTGCACAACAGATTGTGGATTGCCGTGGCGCCAGTGCCGCGGCCTTGCTGGCAGCTGTGCAGCGCAGCGCTGCACCTGCCTCTTAAGGCGCTAAGCTCAGAGCGACGCGCCCCCATGCAAAGGATGGATACGTGAGCGAAACTGTCTTGTCGCAGAATGAACAGCCTTCGGTGCTCGACGCGCCGCAAACCCCTGTCAGCCCGCCGGCCAAGCGCTCAGGCAATGGCATTGCCGTCGTTGCCCTGCTGCTCGGCGCAGCCGGTGTTGCGGTAGGCGGCTGGGGTGTCTGGCAAGTGCGCCAACTGCAGGGCAATGAGCTGGGTCAAAGCCAGCGCATGGAAACCTTCAGCGAGCAGACCGCAGCGTTGCAACAGCGCGATCAGCAGATCAGCGCACAACTTGCCAGCTTGCCGCCGGCCAGCGAGCTGGAAGACCGCCGGCGCCTGGTGGCGCAGTTGCAGGGCGACCAGCAGCGCTTGAGCCAGCGGCTCGATACGGTAATGGGCGAAAGCCGCAAGGAATGGCGCCTGGCCGAAGCCGAGCACCTGCTGCGCCTGGCGACCTTGCGCTTGTCTGCACTGCAGGATGTGACCAGCGCCAAAGCGCTGGTAGAAGGTGCCGACGAGATTCTCCGCGAACAGAGCGACCCAGGTTCATTCGCCGCCCGCGAGCAGCTGGCCCGCAGCCTGGCCACACTCAACAGCACCCAGCAGCCAGACCGCACTGGCCTGTTCCTCAAGCTGGCGGCGCAGCGTGAGCAGGTGCAGCAGCTCAGTGCCCAGTCGCCTGAATTCGACAGCAGCGCAGACGCCATGGGCGCGCTGACTGCGGATGGCGATGCCAGCAGTCGCTGGTCGCGCTGGTGGGCCGAGATCTCCAAGTACTTCCAGATCGAATTCGATGCCGACAACAATGTTCGCCCACTGCTGGCTGGGCAGTCGCTGAATCAACTGCGCTTGGCCCTGAGCCTGACCATCGAGCAGGCCCAATGGGCGGCCCTGAATGGCGAAGCCAAGGTTTATACCCAGGCGCTGGATGATGCTCGCAGCGTACTGCTGGCCAACTTCAACGCCGACAACCCGCAAAGCAAGGCCATGCTCGACAGCCTCAACGCCCTGGCCGAGCAGCCAGTGTCGGTGGTCACCCCTGACCTCAGCGAAAGCCTGGCGGCGGTACAGGCCTACATTCAGCGCCGCCACCTGCCGGCCAACGCCGAAGGGGGCAAGCCATGAAGCGAGTCTATCTGCTCGCGGTGCTGGCAATCGTGGTTGCCGCAGCGCTGGGCATCGCCGTGGCCAAGCACAGCGGCTACGTGATGGTGTCCTACGGCAGCTTCCGCTATCAGTCCGGTCTGTGGGCCGCCTTGGGTGGCTTGATCGGCCTGATCGTAGTGCTGTGGCTGTTGCGCTACGTGCTTGGCCTGATCCTGAGTTCGACCGGGGTGGTCAACCCATGGTCGCGGCGCAATCGCCGCCGGCGCACGCGCATCGCCATCGAACAGGGCCAACTGGATCTGGCCGAAGGTCGTTGGGCCAGCGCGCAGCGTCACCTGCACCGCGCCGCTGAAGCCGAGCGCCAGCCGCTGTTGTATTACCTCGGCGCCGCCCGCGCGGCGAACGAGCTGGGCCGCACTGAAGAAAGCGACAACCTGCTGGAGCGCGCGCTCGAGCGTCAGCCCCAGGCCGAACTGGCGGTGGCATTGACCCACGCCCAACTGCAGATGGATCGCGGCGACAGCGACGGTGCCCTCGAAACCCTGCTGGCGATGCAACAGCGCCACCCGCATAACGGCCAGGTGCTGCGCCTGCTGCAGCAATTACACCTGCAGCGTGGCGACTGGCCGGCGCTGATTCGGCTGCTGCCTGACCTGCGCAAGGGCAAGGTATTGCCAGCCACTGAGTTGGCTGCGCTGGAGCAGCGTGCCTGGGGCCAGAACCTGAGCATCGCCGCGACACGTGGTGATGATGCGGTAGCCGCCCGGCAGGCGCTGGAACGCGCCTGGCAGCAGCTGACTGCCGCGCAGCGCCAGGAGCCGCAGTTGGTGCTCGCCTACGCTGAACAGCTGCGTCAGGTCGGCGCCCAGGGCGAAGCCGAGCAGGTCTTGCGTGCGGCACTCAAACGCCAGTACGAAAGCCATCTGGCCCGGCTGTACGGGCTGATCCGTGGTGATGACCCAGCGCGCCAGCTGCAAACCGCCGAAGGCTGGCTCAAAGAGCACGCTCAGGACCCGAGCCTGCTGTTGACCCTAGGCCGCTTGAGCCTGCAGAACCGCCTGTGGGGCAAGGCGCGCGATTATCTTGAGAGCAGCCTGCGTTTTGAGCGCAACCCGGAAACCTGTGCCGAGCTGGCGCGGTTGCTGGCGAGCCTGGGTGAAACCGAACGCAGCAACCAATTGTTCCAGGAAGGCCTTGGCCTGCTCGACGAGCGCCTGCTGGCGCTGCCGTTGCCAGACGGCGCCCGAGCTTGACCGACCCTTGGGTCTGCGCAAGCCGCGCAGGCCCAAGGGCTGGTATCTAATCTGAAGCGGTGAAGTCAATTTGCGATGACCCCCTTCGGAAATTTCCCACAGCAATCGGTAAACTTTCCTCAGCAATCAGAGACTTGTCCCGACTGTATTGCCTTGAAACAAAGTACCCATTTCCTCTACCGTCTCAAGCCACGTCATTGACTCCTCCGGGACCCCATCGCCATGCCGCTGGCCCGTTTTCGTACTCTATTTTTCCCAGGCTTGCTGGCCTCGCTGGCGATCCTGTTTGCCGCTTTCGCCCTCGAAAGAAACCTGGGGTTGCTGCCTTGCTCGCTGTGTTCCGGCCAGCGCCTGCTGCTGGGCCTGTATGCGCTGGTCTGCCTGGTTGCGCTGGTGCATGCCCCGCAGCGTCTCGGTTGGCTGGTCTACACGATGCTGGCATTGGCCTGCTCGGCCAGCGGCGCGCTGTTGGCGGCGCGGCAGGTCTGGCTGCAGGGCTCGGAGTTTGCTCATGGCGCCTGCCTGCAGCCGCTGCCGACGGTGTTTGAGCAGCCGTGGCGGCAAGCGTTGGAAACCCTGCTCAAGGGTGGCCCTGACTGCGGCGCGTTGTCCTGGAGCTTTCTCGACCTGACCTTGCCCGAGTGGAGCCTGCTGGCCTTCCTGCTGCTGGCAGCGCTGCCGCTGTCGCGGCTGGTGGCTGATCGTTTGCGCCGCCTCGCCCAACATTGATCCAGCGCAAGCTTGGCGCATGGTTCGACCGGCGGCGCGCTATCAAGGGATGAAACGCTTGTATGAACTTTGTCCGATGCGTACCTTGATGGGTAGCACGTGCGGGAATAATCTCCCAGCACGGACACTGAAAACACAACTGCTCGATGCCGTACTGCTGACGTCCCTTTGTCGCGCACCTTTGCGCAACGAGGTGCAGCGGCATCTACCCAGAAGGGAAGAACTGCCATGCTCGATAGTTGCCAGAATGCCCAGGAACGCTGGGGCGGGGTCCACAAGCTGATCGATCGCTGGCTGCTGGAACGCCAGGAGCTGGTGGTGGCTTTCCGCGCACTGCGCGACGCCAAGCCAGCCTTCGCTGACAAGGCGCAGAGCCGTGATTTCTGTGGCGTGTTGGTCGACTATGTATCGGCTTGGCATTTCGAAGTGTTCGAGCAGCTGCTCAGCGAGGCCAAGGCCTTCGACGACAAGCGCGCCCTGGCGCTGGCCGAAGACATGACCCCACGCATCACCGACATCACCCAGATCGCGCTGGACTTCAACGATCACTGTGACAAGGCCGAGTGCAACGACCCTGAGCGCTTCGCCCAGACCCTGCAAGCACTGGGCGGCCATCTGCGCGAACGCTTCGAGCTGGAAGACTGCCTGATCGAAGTGCTGCACACCGCACACAAACAGGAAGCTGCACTGCAGGCCTGATCGCCTCGATCAGTCGGCCACTGCCAGCAATTCGATTTCAAATACCAACGGGGTGTAGGGTGCGATCAGGTCGCCCGCCCCGTCGGCGCCGTAAGCTTGCGCCGAAGGGATCACCAAACGCCATTTGGCTCCCACCTTCATTTTTGGCAGCGCCGCCTGCCAGCCTTCGATCACCGAGTCCAGACTGAACCACTGCGGTTGCTGGTTCTGGTCGAACACCGAGCCATCCGGCAGACGTCCTACGTAGCGCACTTGCACCTTGCCGCCGGGCTTGGGCTGCGCGCCAGTGCCTGCCTGTAACTCGCTGTAAAGAATTCCTTCAGGTAATTCATGGGTGCCGACTCGGCCGCGTTCATTGGCCATGAAGCGGATTTCAGCCGCTTGTGCCTGGCTGCCCTGGGCCTCGGTTTCATGCTGCTCGAGCAGGCTTTGCATCTGTGCTTGATCGAGCCGCAGCGGCTTGCCTTGGTAGGCCTGGCGCAGGCCTTCGACCAGGGCTTCCAGTTGCAGGTCAGGGACCTCCTGACGCAGCCGCTCACCGAGGCTCGCGCCCAGGCTGTAGGCCATATCCTGATCGGTGTTGCTGGCCGGCGCGGCAACACTCAATGGCGCGAGCAGGCAGAGGCTGAGCAGAAGATAACGGGACACGATCGACTCCGGACGCGATGGCCAAGTAGCAACAGCCGAACAAGGGCCAACTACACTTGCTCGAGCTGCACCATAACAACTTTGCCCAGGCATGCAACGCGGCCCCAGCAATACTGTCAAGATGCCCTAGCGGCGGTAGCAGCAGAAGCATAGTATGAGCCGCAATCTCATCAGCCAGGAGGTAAACCATGTCGGCCAAGAAGAAGCCAGTAAGTACGCCGTTGCACCTGCTCCAGCAACTTTCCGGTAGCCTGCTCGAACATCTGGAAGATGCCTGCTCGCAAGCGCTGGCGGATGCAGAGAAACTGTTGGCAAAGTTGGAAAAACAACGCGGCAAGGCGCAGGAAAAACTGCACGGTTCGCGGCTGAAACTGCAAGACGCTGCCCAGGCTGGCAAAGCCAAGGCGCAGAACAAGGCGCACAAGGCTGCCAGCGAACTTGAAGAAGTGCTCGACTCGCTCAAAGAGCGTCAATCGCAGACCCGCATCTACATCCAGCAGCTCAAGCGCGATGCGCAGCAGAGCCTGAAAATCGCTCAAGGCGTAGGCAAGGTCCGTGAAGCAGCCGCCAAGGCCCTCGAGCAACGCACTGTTGCCGAACCTGCTGCCAGCAAGGCGCCAGCCAAGGCAGCCGGCAAGACCACTGCCAGCAAAGCTCCAGCCAAAGTCGCTGCGGTCAAACCCGCCGCCAAGCCAGCTGCTGCCAAAGCGCCTGTTAAAGCTGTCGCCAAGCCGGCTGCCAGCAAAGCACCAGCCAAGGCCGCTGCAGCCAAGCCTGCCGTTGCCAAAGCACCGGCCAAAGTAGCTGCCAAGCCCACTGCCAGCAAAGCCCCAGCGAGGACTGCCGCTGCCAAACCGGCGGCTGCCAAAGCGCCAGCCAAACCTGCCGCTGGCAAACCCGTTGCCGCCAAGGCTGCAGCCAAACCTGCTGCTGCCAAGCCTGCAGCCAGCAAGGCGCCAGCTAAAGCCGCTGCAGGCAAACCCGCCGTTGCCAAAGCACCGGCCAAGACCGCAGCAACCAAACCGGCTGCCAAGCCAGCTGCAGCCAAGCCAGCCGCTGCAAAAACAGACGACGCCAAAGCCAGCACCGCAGCAACCAGCACCAACTCGGCAGCACCAGCGGCAACGCCTGCTGGAGCGGCCAACACCCCAGCTCAGTCGCCGTCTTCGGCGTCCTGAAAGGCTGACGCTGCGGCGCGCAATTGATCCAGCGCGCCGTGGTCGCGGCACAGGTCCGGCGCCAGCCGGACCAGCCAGTCGTCCGCGGTCTCGTCCGAGCCTGCGGGCCATTGCTGCGAGCACGCCTGCAAACGCTCGAGCAAGGTTCTTTCAGCCTGTAGTTCCAAGCCCTTCAACTGCTCCCGTAACAGTGCCAGCGCGGCATCGCCCTGCGCTGCCATACGCCATTGCTGACGCAGCGTGCGCAGTGGTTGGACCACCTCGATTCGCCACGGCTCAGCTAACCCCAGCAGGGCGCACACGCGCTCATCGCTGACGCGTGCCCGGCGCGCTTGCAGCCAGCTTGCGCAAAGCAGCAGGCACACGTCGGCGCCGTCCTCCTGCAGTTGCAGGCAAGCCGCTTCAACTCCGGGCCGGGCGTACAGGGCCAGGGCGTAATTCCACAGGTCGGTGTGCATGGTTCCACTCGCGCTAGCGGCCGAGGAAGCTGGTAGACTCCGCGACCATCATGATCAGACTAACCAACCTCACTTTACAGCGTGGTCCGCAGCGCCTGCTAGATAGCGCCGAGATGACGCTGCACGCCGGTCATAAAGCCGGCCTCATCGGTGCCAACGGCGCCGGCAAATCCAGCCTGTTCGCCTTGCTGCGCGGCGAGCTCACGCCCGACGGCGGCGACTGCCAGCTGCCCGGCGACTGGCGCATCGCGCACATGCGTCAGGAGGTCGATACCCTCGAGCGCGTGGCAGTCGACTATGTGCTCGATGGCGACCTGCGCCTGCGTCAGGTCCAGGCCGAGCTGGCAGTGGCCGAGCAAGCCCACGACGGCACTGCGCTGGCCCGCTTGCACAGCGAGCTGGAGGGCGCTGACGGTTATACCGCCGATGCCCGTGCACGCAAGTTGCTGGCCGGCCTTGGCTTCAGCAACGAGCAGATGGACCGCCGCGTCGGCGACTTCTCCGGTGGCTGGCGGATGCGCCTGAACCTGGCGCAGGCCCTGATGTGCCCGTCCGACCTGCTGCTGCTCGACGAGCCGACCAACCACTTGGACCTGGACGCCATCCTCTGGCTGGAAGACTGGCTCAAGGGCTACCCGGGCACGCTGCTGCTGATCTCCCACGATCGCGACTTCCTCGATTCGGTGGTCGACCACGTGCTCCACGTCGAGCAGCGCAAGCTGACCCTGTACAAGGGTGGCTACAGCGCCTTCGAACGCACCCGCGCCGAACGTCTGGCCCAGCAGCAACAGGCCTACGAGAAGCAGCAGGCGCAGCGCGCGCACATGGAAAAGTACATCGCCCGCTTCAAGGCGCAAGCGACCAAGGCCCGTCAGGCGCAGAGCCGGATCAAGGCCCTGGAACGCATGGAAGAACTGTCGGCAGCGCACGTCGACTCGCCGTTCGACTTCGTCTTCCGCGAATCGCAAAAAATCTCCAGCCCCTTGCTCGACCTTTCCGAAGGCCGTCTGGGTTACGGCGACACCGCCGTGCTGGAGAAGGTCAAGCTGCAGCTCACGCCGGGTGCGCGGATCGGCCTGCTCGGGCCCAACGGCGCCGGCAAGTCGACCCTGATCAAGAACCTTGCCGGCGAACTGCAGCCGCTGGGCGGGCGCCTGGTGCGCGGTGAGAACCTTTCGGTTGGCTATTTCGCCCAGCATCAGCTGGACTCGCTGGACGACAAGGCCAGCCCGCTGCTGCACCTGCAGCGGATTGCCCCGACCGAGCGCGAGCAAACCCTGCGCGACTTCCTCGGCGGCTTCGACTTCCACGGCCCGCGTGCCGAGGAGCCGGTGGTGAACTTCTCCGGTGGTGAAAAAGCCCGGCTGGCCCTGGCCCTGATCGCCTGGGAACGGCCCAACCTGCTGCTGCTCGACGAACCGACCAACCACCTCGACCTGGAAATGCGCCTGGCGCTGACCATGGCTTTGCAGGAGTTCAGCGGGGCAGTGGTGGTGGTCTCTCACGATCGTCACCTGCTCAAGAGCACCACCGACGACTTCCTGCTGGTTGCCGACGGCAAGGTCGACACCTTCGACGGTGACCTCGATGACTACAGCCGCTGGCTGATCGACTACCGCCAGCGCAACGCGCCGGTCAGCAGCACCCCGGTCAACCCGGACAAGACCGACAAAAAGGCCCAGCGTCAGGCCGCCGCAGCCCTGCGCCAGCAACTGGCGCCGCACAAGCGCGCTGCCGACAAGCTCGAAGCCGAGCTGGGCCAGGTGCACAGTCAGCTGGCCGAGATCGACACGGCCCTGGCCGACAGCGGCCTCTACGAGCAATCGCGCAAGGATGCTCTGCGTGACCTGCTCGGCCGTCAGAGCAAACTCAAGCAGCGCGAAGCCGAGCTTGAAGAAGCCTGGATGGAGGCACTTGAGCTGCTCGAAAGCATGCAGGCCGAACTTGAGGCGTTGTCCTGATGGAAGACCTGCACGGCCTGCTGCCGGGGCAATGGATGGACTCGCTGTGGCTAGGCGCGCAGATTCTGCTGATCCTCGCCGCAGCGTTCATCCTGCAACGTTTTGTCGGCCGTTGCCTGAGCCGGCTGGGCGAACGCTATCCACTGCCACCAGAATTGCTGGTACCGGTACGTGGCGGCCTGCGCTGGCTGATCATGGGCAGTGCTCTGCTGTTTGTGCTGGAGCGTCTTGGCGTCTCGGCCACCGTGCTCTGGACCGCGCTGTCAGGCTTTGTCGCCGTAGCGGCGGTGGCGTTCTTTGCCATGTGGAGCGTGTTGTCCAACCTGCTCTGCGCCGTGCTGATCTTTACTGTCGGCCCGTTTCGTATCGGTGACGTCGTCGAGCTGGTGGAAACCCTCGACAAGCCGGGTGTGAAGGGCCGAGTGATTGCGATCAACCTGCTATTCACCACCCTGATGGAAATGCCCGATGCTGGCGGCGCGCTGGTGCAGGTGCCGAATAGCCAGTTCTTCCAGAAGTGCGTACGGCGCTGGCGTGGCAGCGAGGTGCCGGGTGTTGCCAAGGATGTTGCGGTCCAGGCTGACTGACGTTAGCCGCACCTGCTGCAAACCCACAAAAAAACGCTGGTGATTTCGCCGCCAACCTCTTAGCTTAATGTTTTGCAACATATCCGCTATGAGGTGCTACATGTCGATGGAAACGTGGTTGGCGTTCTTTGCCGCGTGCTGGGTGATCAGCCTGTCGCCGGGGGCGGGGGCGATTGCCTCGATGTCCAGCGGCCTGCAGTACGGTTTCTGGCGCGGTTACTGGAACGCCCTGGGCCTGCAACTCGGTCTGTTGCTGCAGATCGCGATCATTGCAGCCGGCGTCGGCGCCATCCTCGCCGCCTCGTCTACGGCGTTTCAGGTGATCAAGTGGTTCGGCGTGTTCTACCTCGTGTACCTCGCCTACAAGCAATGGCGCGCGCTGCCCATGGATATGAGCGCCGAGTCGCCGATACGGCCGATCGGCAAGCCACTGAGCCTGGTGTTCCGTGGTTTGCTGGTCAATGTCAGCAACCCCAAGGCACTGGTGTTCATGCTCGCCGTGCTGCCGCAGTTCATCGACCCGCATCAGGCGCTGCTGCCGCAGTATCTGACGATTGCCGCGACCATGGTCTGCGTCGACCTGCTGGTGATGGCTGGTTACACCGGGCTGGCCTCGCGGGTGCTGCGGCTGCTGCGCACGCCTAAACAGCAGAAGCGCCTGAACCGTACCTTTGCCGGGTTGTTTGTCGGCGCTGCAGCTTTCCTCGCCACCCTGCGCCGGGCGCCGCTGTGACGCTTGTCGGATAAAAAGTGCAAATTGCTTCGACCTTGAGTGGCCTGGCTGGTGTCTATCTTTGAGCAAGGTGGCTGCGGCCACCTCATCTCTCACTCAACCAGCGCCAGGCCGGCGTCGTCGACGGCCAGCTTGGCGAGGAGGCACCCATGGAAGCACCGACTCATCAGTTTGCCGAACTGTTCATGCAACTGGGGCTGGACCACGATGCGCAGAGCATCGACCAGTTCATCACCTCGCACTCGCCGCTGAAAAACGAAATCAAGCTGGTCGATGCGCCGTTCTGGAGCGACTCGCAGCGCGCATTCCTCAAAGAAGCGGTGCTTGAGGACGCCGACTGGGCAATCCCCTTTGATCAACTCAACGAAGCCCTGCGTCGCCCCCGCAAATAAAGCGCCGAGCGGCACCTGATGGGTGAAGTGGCGTTGCTATGCTGAGGTAAAACAACAAGGGGATAGCGTGATGAAAGATCCCTATGCAGCCGGTTTCTGGTGCATCGTGGCAATCCTCGGCACCCTGACCACCGGCTACTTCTACGGTATCCGGCACACCCATCAGCTGAACCAGGCCGTGCAGTTTCTGTACGCCGCTGCTGCGGTCACCGCGGCAGCGGCGCTCTGCGGGCTGGCCTGGATCGCCTGGCAGCACTTGCAGTTGAACAGGCGCGAACTCAGCCAGGGCCATACCCTGGTCACCATCTGGAACACCAAAGTTGCCCTGCGCCGGGTCGAAACCGTGTTCGACCGCTATTTCTGGGGCAGTTACTGGCACTCCGGGCGCACCTTCGAAGAGGTCATGGGCGAGCTCAAGGGCACGCCGCTGGAGCAAAGCCTGGATGCGCTGAAGTGCCAATGCCGCGAGCTCGACCGCGAAATCCACGACCCGCACCAGCACTGGCTGGCATTTGCCCGCGACCTTTCCAGCGTGGCTACGGCCATGGCCCGTGAGCGCTACCAGCTGGATCTGGGCGACGGGCCGGTGGCCGGTAAGGGCGGCACGGCAGTGCTCAACCGTGATCTGGAAGTGCTGGTGTACACCTGGTCAGCGCGCCTGCGCAGCTTCGACCATCAGCTGGACGAGCTGGAAAGCGCCTATCACTGAAACAACCTTCACTCGCCGCGAATGTACTGTTGCAGCTGGCTGATCAGGTTGGCCTGCTCGGTAATGGTTTCCTTGACCAGGTCGCCGATCGACAGCAAGCCGAGTAGCTTGCCCTCGCTGACCACCGGCAGGTGGCGCAGATGGCGGTCGGTCATCAGCTGCATGCACTCATCGAGCTTGGTTTTGGGCTCAACCGTGATCACCGCTGCGGTCATGATCTCGGCCACTGTAGTGAACGGCGACGAGCGGCCTTTGAGCATCAGCTTGCGCGCATAGTCACGTTCGCTGACGATGCCCACCACGCGTCCGTCTTCGACCACCGGCAAGGCGCCGATGTTTTTTTCCGCGAGCAGCTTCAGCGCCGCCAGCACCGACTCGGTTGGGCCGATGGTGTAGACGGTCTGGTGTTGTGCCTTGCTCTTGAGGATTTCGTCGACGGTTTTCATGCAGGCCTCGGTGCGCGAATGGGGGGATGCTCAGGTAAATAAAGCATCCGCCAAGGCGCCTTGCACGGCAACGCGGAAAACGGCATGGAGTCGATTGAAAAACGTCATGGCTGCAAACGGGCGCACGGCGTGCGCCCGTTTGCGCTTCAGCAGCCGTTGCCCTGCGAGACTTCGCGGCTGGCTTGTTCCAACGCGGCGGCCACCGCAGCTGCATCATCAGCGGTATACACCCGGCCACCGGTATTGCTGGCGGCGCAGTTGGAGCCGGTGCTGGCACTGATGTTGACGATGTTGATCCGCAGCCGTGGCTGGTTCTGGGCGATCTGCTCGGAGACCTTGCAGATGCTGGTGCCACAGCTGTCGCGGCCGTCGACGAACATCACGATGACGCCGTCGCGCTCACGCCCATCCATGCTGGCCGCTGCCGCCTCCAGGCTGACCCCGAGCGCCGTGCCGCCGCGTGCGTTGAGCGTGGCGATACGGTCGATCAGATCTGCGCGCTGGTCACGTGCGAACACGCCATGATCGACGGGCGACTTGCAGCCATTGAAGGTCACCAGGCGCATCGCCACCTTCGGGTCGAGGTCTTCGATGACCGCGCCCAAGGCCGTCTTGGCCACGCTCAGGCGGGTCGTCGGCGGGGCCTTGCCCGACGGCAGAAACTGCTCGACCACCGGGATCTTCGCCAGCAAGCTGATGTACCACGGGTCGTCTGCGCGCTTGACGCGGATGCGTTCGTTCATCGAGCCGGAGGTGTCCAGCACCACGGCGAACTCCGAAGCCTGAAAGCCAGCGCCCGGCGTGCACATGGCGCTGTGATCGGCCTGCCAGCGCGCCCACAGCATTGGCCAGTTCAACCACAGCGCATAGAGCAACGCCAGCAGCAGGCCGAACAGCAGCCATGGCCACAGCCGCAGGCGCCGCGCAGGTACGGCCCTGGGCGGTGGCGCAGGCCTGGGCTGCGGTGCCGGCCTGGCTGCGGGCGGCGCCGGCTTGGGTGCTGGTGCAGGCGGTGGCGGCGGCGGTGGCGCGGCCTGCCCCCAGCGGATCACCAGCGGTTCGCCGTTGATGCTGTAGAGGTTGCCCAGATCAGGCGGCGCGATCAGGCTGCGCAAGGCGCCTGCTGCCTGGGTCTGACCACGCTGCTGCAGCTCGTTGGCCAACTGACCGACTGCGGCCTGGCGCTCTTCATAGCGTTGTAGCAGCGCTGCCTGCTGGTCGCGGCCCAGCTCGGCATACACATGCGGCTGGCCTTCCAGCGGCGACCACCACTCCAGCACACCATCACGCCCCTGGCGGGGAATGGCATATAGGTGAGCAATGGCCGGCGGGAAGTGCTGGCGGATTAGCGCTACCCGCTGCTCGAGTGCAGCGGCGGCGTCCTGGCTGGCGTGGCTGTCGCGGATTACCCGTTGCATCGATCGTCCTAGTTGCAGTTGTTGCTGCTGGAAACTTCCTGGCTCGCCTGTTTCAGCGCGGCCGCCACTTGCACGGCGTTATCGCCGCTGTAGACCCGGCCGCCGGTGCTGTCGGCAATGCAGTTGGCCAGGCTGTTGTTGCTGATATTGACCAGATTGACCCGCAGCCGCGGCTGCTCCTGGGCGATGCGCTGAGCGACTGCACAGACATCCTCGCCACAGCCATCGGCGCCGTCGACGAACATCACGATCACGCCATCACGGTCGCGGCCGTTCATGCTTTTTGCGGCAAGCTCGAGGCTGGCGCTCAAGGCGGTGCCGTCGTTCGGCACCAGGCCCTCTATGCCGCTGATCAGCGCCGGGCGCTGGGCCGGGGTGAACAGGCCATGGTCGAGCGGCGCTCGGCAGCCGTCGAAGGTGATGAAGCGCGTGTCGATGGCCGGGTGCAGATCATCGACCATCTGCTTGAGGCTCTGCTTGGCGACATCGATGCGTACCGGCGCGCGGGTAACCTCGGCGACTCGCGCCTGGTCGATGGCGGGGTCGGCGATGTTCTGGAAGAACCACTGCTCGTCCTCCGCCGTCGCTGCGACGCTCAGTAGCATCGAACCGGAGGTATCCAGCACCACCGAGAACTCCGGGGGCAGCGCCTGATCGTCTTTCATGCAGGCAAATTTGGCCGGCTCGCGCTGTTCATACCAGCGTTGCAGGTACGGCCAGCCAAACCACAAGGCCAGGGCCAGCAGCAACAGGCCAAGCAGGGGCAGCAGGAACCACGGCAACCAGATCCAGCGGCGCGGGCGCGGTGCGGGCACTGGCGCTGCCGCCACCGGCGCTGGCTTGACCGGCGCCGGCTGTGCCCAGCGCACCAGCAGTGGCTCGCCATTGACGCTGTACAGGTGCTCAAGGTTGGCCGGGCCGATCAGCGCGCGCAGCACGCTCGCCTCCTGCTCCTGGCCGCGTTCCTTCAGCTCGCCGACCAACTGGCGCAGGGCGTCCTGGCGCTGGTCATAGACGCGCAGCAAGGTCGCCTGCTGTTCGCCTGTGAGGTCGTGATAGCGCTGCGGCTGGCCTTCCAGCGGCGACCACCATTCACGCACACCGTCCTGGCCGGTGCGCGGGGTGGCGTAGAGATGAGCGATGCTGGCCGGGAAGTGCCTGACGATGATCGCCATGGCCTGTTCCAACACCCGCGGATCGTCCTGCGCGGGTCGGGTATCGCGGGTGACCCGCTGCATGTGGATATCCTGAAAAAGGATCGGCAGCCGTAGCTGCCGAAGGGCTTACTCGTAACCCAGGCTCAGCTGCAAACGGCTGACCTGTTGCTGCAGGGCCTTGAGCTCCTGCTTGCGCGCTTCGACCTGCGCGCTGCTGGCGTTCTGCATTGGCGCTGCCTGGCGGTTCTTCAGCTGTTGCTCGAGGCTGGCGATCTGCTGCTGCACCTCCTGCTTGTTGCCATGGCGGCTCTTGAGCGTGGCCAGCAGCCCGTTCAGGGATTTCTCCAGGTTGGCCTGCTGGCGTTGCTGGCCGGCCAGGTCCTGGCGGGTGGAGCTCTGCAGGGCGCTGAGCTCGCTGAACACCTGATTGAACTGGCGGTTCTGCTCCTGTGCGGTGACCAACTGCTGCTCGCTGTTGCGCACGCCTTCGGCATAGCCGCCGCCGTAGTCGCAATTGAGCTTGCTGACCAGGCTGGCGCTATTGTCGGTAGCGTTGCACTGCGAGGCAGTGGTGGCGCAACCGCCGAGGCTGGCGAGCAGGGCAAGGCCCAGGCAATGACGAAGTGACATGGGCTGTTCCTTAACCGAGGGTGATCGCGGAGCGCTGGTTGTAGAGGCCGTCGACTTCCTGCTGCAGGGCGACGACTTTATTGTTCATCTTGGCGATCTCGGCCTCGACCTTTTGCACTTCGGCCGGGCTGGCACCACCGTCACGCTCGAGTTTGGCGACCTTCTCGAACTCGGTGACGCGGCTTTTCATGTTGCCCAGGTCTTTGCGCATCAGGCCGATGTTGGTATCGACATTGGCGATCTCCTGCTGCGCCTTGGCCTTGTCGAGAGTCTTGGCCTTGATGCTCTTCTGGATGTCGGCAATCTGCTGTTTGTCGTCGGCAATCACCCGCTGCAGGGTGTTGCTGCGCTCGACCACCTTGGCGTTTTCTTTCTGCACTTCGCCGGTCATCGCGTTCAGCCGCTGGGTAGTGTCGGCGTACTGCGTGCGGCGCTGGTCGAGGTAGTAGTTGGCGCCCATGGCCACACCGCAGGCGGCAACCCCGGCGATCACCGCGCAGGCAGCCTTGTTGCCCGAGTTGGACAGTACGCAGGCGAGCACGCCGGCACCGGCGGCCACGGCGCAGGCCTGGTATCCCGAAGTGCTGAAGAACTTGGCGTCGGCGCCCGAGGTCAGGCGCGGGTCGGCCTTGCCGCCGCCGCTGTCACCAAGCATCGAGCTGCCGGTGCTGGCGCAGCCGGTCAGGACCAGGCAGGCGGCCATCATCAGGCTCATCCAGGAGCTGCTACGAGCGGTTTTGCTGTGCATCACGATTACGCTTCCTTGTGGTGTCAGTGGGCGACGGCTTTGCAGCTGTTCAGCCAGGCGTTGGTATCAATTTTCTGCGACTTGAGGAACGACACCTGGTTGGCCCAATGGGCGCGCAGGTACGGCGTCAGTTCCTTGAGATTGTTGTTGGCGGTAAGCACCCCTTCGAGCACCGGCACCTGCGCTTCGAGCAGGCTCTTGCCATACAGCGAGCCGGATTCGACCAGCGAGCTTGCGTAGTAACGGCTGAGCTTGTGCAGGCGCGCGCTTTGCTCGTCGAGCTTGCTCTTGCGCATGCCGCAGGTTGGGTCTTCTTCGCCAGCCTTGCAGTTGGCGGCGTAGTTTTTCTGCAGGAAGTCCAGGTACTGGCCGTCGTCGAGCATCTTGGTGCAAAGGAACGCACCCAGGTTGAGGCTGGCGCGGATGGCCTGGTCGCGGGCTTCCTGTTGCTGCTGGTTGCTCGCGCGCAGCTGGTTTTCGACGGTTTTCAACTGACCCTTGAGGGCCTCGTCCTGCACGCTCGAGGCCAGCGCTTCGAGGGCCTTGACCGTGCCTTTGTCCTTGCTGTCGGCGGCCGGCTGGTCGTTACCCAGGCTGCTCCAGCTCTTCTCGATGGCCTTGACCCGTTCGCGTGAGGTCAGGGTCGGCGACACCAGCGCCAGGCGCATGCCGTTGGTTTTCTTGGTCACCGCGCCTTCGGCGTTGTAGTAGGGCTCTTCCTGACGCAGGGCAGTGCGCAGCTCGGCTTCGCTGGTCAGGTAGTTGCCACCACGCACTACGTAGCCGCCGGCCTGGCCGTGCTGGCGGTCGAGTTTGTTCAGGCGGAACGGTTCGAACATCATCTCGCTGGCGTTGCCGAGCATGTCGTGCAGGCCCAGCGGATTGGGCTTGAGCAGGCCGCTCAACTGCAACTGGCCGTTGGCCGATTGCGCACCGGCAAACCATTCGTGGGCGTTCAGGCCGTCAGCCATCGGGTAGCGAATGTCGCGGAATTCGGCGGTGCTGACCTGCAACCCGCCGCGTGCGGCAAACTCCCACTCGACTTCGGTCGGTAGGCGCACGAAGCCCTGCGCGCCGTCTTCGCGGGGCAGCTTGTCGGCAGCATTGGCGCGCAACCAGCGGTTGTACTTGTCGGCGGCCTGCAAGGCGTCCAGCCAGCTGATCGAGACCACCGGCAGGCGCTGTTTGTTGGACGGTGTCGGGCAGGTTTCGTCGGTCAGGGCGCGGTATTGCAGCTGGGTCATTTCGTACTTGGCCAGCAGGTAATAGCGCGACTTGTCGCCTTTGGCGCTGGTGAAGCTGCCGGCGATAAAGGCTGGTCGGGTCTGCTCGACATAGCCGTACTCGGCACTGTCGGCGCCGATGTTGATCGGGTAGTCGTCGAGCGGCCCGACCACCGGGATCAGCACCTTGCGAAACACCATTGCGCCGTCACAGGGCATCGGTAGCACGACATCGTCGGCATCGGCCATGGGATTGTAGAATTTCTCGTCCCAGCTCGCTGCCGCGGCGTCCAGGGCGAAGCCAAGCGCGAGGGGCGCCAGGGCCAGGCGAGCAAAGGTTTTACAGTTCACGCAGACTCTCCGCAGGTTGGATCCGTATCGCCCGCACGGCGCCGATCAAGGCAACCAGGCCAGCGACCAGCAAGGCCAGCAGCAGGGCCACCAGGCCATGCCAGACAGTGATATGGCAAATAAAGGCGCCGGTCGCCTGGCTGCTGCCGAGCAACTGGTCGAACAGCAGGCTGCCCAGGTAATAACAGGCCAGCCCGCCGACAAACCCGGTCAGGCTCAGCAGCAGCGCTTGCAGCACCACGTAGACGGCCACCGCGCTGCTGGTGAAACCGAGCAGGCGCAGCACCGCCAGGTCGCGGCGTTTGCGGTCTATGTTGGCCAGAAACGCCCCCACCAACGAGGCAATGCAGCCGATCAGGGCAGCGCCGGCGATGACTCCGAAGATCAGCCCCAGCACATGGTTGATGGCTTTGACACTGTCGATTTCAGCCAGCCGGCTGTTGGTCTCGATGCGCTGTTGATTGAGCCACTGCTCCAGCGGCGCGACGCTGTCGATATCGCGTGCATAGACCCGCGCACGGGCATAGCCGACTCCGACCGCCTCCAGCGACTGGCCGCTGCCGGCGCCCAACGCAGGCACCAGGTAACCGTCACGATAGTGTTCAAGGTCCAGCAGCAGCTCAGGGCTGACGAACGCCGCCGGGCGGGCAAAGCGCACAGCGGCGACAATCGCCTGCACGCGCAGAGTGCGCTCGCCACGTTCATTGACTTCGTTGAGGCGGCGACTGACGCGCAGGCGCACGCTGTCGCCGACCTTGGCTTCGAGGCGCTGTGCCGCGCGCTCGCTGAGGATCAGTTGATCGGCTTGCAGTGCGCTGAATTCGCTGGCCAGCAGCGGGTCGTTGGCCGCGGTCGGGATCACTTCGACGTTGTCGACAAAGCGCCCACGCTCGCCAAGCAGGTCGGCCTGGGTATTCAGCGAGCGGGTCTGGCCAATCGCAAAGCCAACCTCGGGCCGTTGTTGCAGGCGTTGCAGCCAGGCCTGGTCGTAATGGCCGCTGCTGAGCATCTTCACTTCGAGGTTGCGCGGGTCGCTGAGCAGTTCCTGCTGCAATTGGCTGACTACCCCATGCTTGAGGCCGAACAGCAACAGCAACGGCGCGATCACCGCCACCAGCGACGCGGCCATGCACAGCGACACGTTGCGGTCATGCCAGAGGTCGGCCAGCGACAGCCTGACCAGCAGCGCCAGGCGCTTATACCAAGGGTTCAAAACGGGTCTCCCCCTGGCCATTGATCGCGCCCAGACGCGGCAGGCCAAAGCGCTCGACCAGCGCCCAGTCGTGCGACACCAGCAAGGCGCTCAGGCCCAGTTCGGCAACCAGCTCCAGCAGCAACTCGAACAGCCGCTGCGCGTTGTGTGGGTCAAGCGCGGCGGTTGGCTCGTCGGCCAGCAGCACCCGCGGTTCGTGGGCGATGGCGCGCACGCAGGCGACCCGCTGGCGCTCACCGATCGACAGTGCCTGCGGCAGTTTGTCCAGCAATGGCGTCAGGCTCAGCGCTGCGACGGCTTTGTCGACCGCATGGCTGTGCGCGTCCAGACCGAGCAGGCGGCGCGGCAAGAGGATGTTCTCGCGCACGCTGAGAAACGGCAGCAAGCCGCCGCTCTGCAGGACGAAACCCAGCTCGCGCGAGCGCAGTGCAGCCAAGGCCGCATGCTGCTCGCCGGCCAGCAGCCGAGCAACGTCGTGCTGCTCGCTGCCGAGCCGGTAGCAGTCCAGTCGCTCAGGCTTGAGCAGCAGGCCGATGGCTTCGAGCAGCGTGCTCTTGCCGCAGCCGCTCTCGCCGGTTACCGCCCACACCTCGCCCGCGCGCAACTGCAGCGCATCCAGGCGCACGGCGTGTGACTGTGGTCCCTGGCCGCGGACCACACGCAATCCCTTGATCTCGAGCATAAGTGGTCAGGGCATCATTTCCAGAGGAACCGGGTAGACGTTGTCGCGGCTGTCGGCGCCCGGGGCCAGCGCCACCCAGCGGTCAACATCGGCGTTGTAACGCTGGTAGTGGCGCAGCTTGGTGCTCAGGTTGCGGATGAATTTCTCCTGGGCCAGGCCGTCCCAGCCTTTCCAGGTTTCTTCATCGAGGTTGAGCACTTCGCTCTGGTACGGCAGGCCATCGAGGTACTCGCCGAGCACACCGAGGTCAGCCACGCGGGCGTCTTGCTTGAGCTGGTTAGGGTCGGCGCCCATGGTCGCGGCCACGGCGCGCAGGCGGGTGAACATCTCGCTGGGCGAGATCATGCCTTCGTTGGCGGCGTCGAGGATCTGCTTGAGCACGTCGCTGAGGTCGCTCAGCTGCGCCTTGGTCAGCAGCACCCGCACATCGGTGGTGGGCACGTTCTGCTTGATCGGGTCACGGTCGCTGATCCACGCCTCGAACACCGGCGGCGCCTGGGTGCCGCTGGCCTTGCCCAGGTACGCCAGCTGCATCGCGTGGCCAATCAGCGCGGCGTCTTCGAGCATTTTCTGCTCGGCGGGGCTGGCCTTGGCATTGGTGGCGCTGCCAACGGCGTCTTCGCCCATGTACGCCGAACGGACCTGCTGGGTGATGGCGCCAGCGAGGCTGTCGACCTTGCGGCCGAACTCGTCGACATCACCGGCATTGACCGGGTAGTACAGCGAGGTGTTGGTGCCGGGGTAGGTCGACAGGGCGCGGTACTGCGCTTCGGCGCTGCCGTGGTTCTTGGCCCCGCTTGGGGTCTTCAGGTGCAAGGTGTACAGAGCAACGCCAGGGTTGCTGGCTTCGATCTTGACCTGCTCGGCGCCAAGGCCGGTGCTGGACAGTTTGTCGCCGCCATCCAGCGCGCCGGCATCGGTGATCAGCACCACGTAGCGCGCGCCAAACTGGCTCCAGTCGACCTTGTCGACCGCATGCATGACCCCGGCATAGGCGTCTTCATCGAAGACCTTGCTGGAGACCTTGGCCTGCTTCAGATCCGCCACCTTGCTGAGGAAGTCGGCACCGTCCTTGACCGTGTTCGGGTCGGCGTACATCTTGCTGACGTACTCCAGCCCCGGCACTGCCTGGGTGCTGGAACGGTAGGCGATCAGGCCGAACTTGACCTGCTGGCCGAGGTTCTCCTTCTCGATCTGGGCGTAGACACGCTTGATCGCTTCGCGGGTGCGGTCGATGTACGGGTCCATCGAAATGGTCGAGTCGATGACGAATACTACCGCCGCGCTGAACGCTTTCATCTGGGTGTTGGCTGCAGCCTGGCTGGCAGCACTGCCGGCCGCAGGTGCCGCGCTGCTGGCCGCGTCGGCCTTGCTCACCGAGGCGACGTTGAGGATGCGCGTGCGGAAGCCTTCTTCAGTCATCACTTCTTCGCCGCTCAGGACCGGCAGCAGGTAGAAGTTTTTCTGCAGGTCGACGAAGTACTCCGGCTCCTGGGCCAATACCCCAGGCGCTTCCTTGCCGTTCTTGAGCTGGGCGCGCAATGGCGCGACCTTGCTGACCGGGTCGGGCGCATCGAGGATGCCTTCGAGCTGGCTGCGGTCTTTGAAGAACATCAGCCGGTCGCGGTTGGCCGGGTTGGTGAAGGCCAGGGTCAGCTGCATTTTCCATTCGACAGTGCAGTCACCCGGCAGCCAGCCGATGCTCTTGCCCTGGGTATCCGGGCCGACGCGCAGCCACTGGCGGTTGTCCACCGCCGCGCGCTCGTACACATAAAAGCGGCTGAAGGTCGGCTGGGCCTTGCCCGGCGCAGCACCTGCAGCGTCGCTGAGCTTGCAGCCGGGGGTGGTCAGCACGCGCTGGAACAGGGTTTTCTTGCCCTCTTGCAGCAGCGGCTTGTCGGCCGCGTGCAGCACCGGGCTCAGGCTCAAGGCCAGCAGGGCGGCGCCAAGGCTGCGCAGGCTCATGGTTTGAGCTCCTCGAAGCGTTGCTTGGCTTCGGCGTTGTTCTCATCGAAACCGAGAATGGTCTCGTACCAGTAGGCTGCGGTGGCGTTGTCTGGCGCCTTGAAGCATTCGCTGGGCTGGTGGTACTTGGGGTCGTACTCGCGGGCATAGGCACTGGCGATTTCGATGTCGCCGCCCTGGGCGCGGTTGGCGTACAGCCGCTGGGCAACGCCGCAGTGGTTGCTGGCCTTGGCCTGGTTGATCACTTCCAGCAGCGCGGCCGAGCCTGGGGCGTTCTGGATGCAGGCCTGGACGAACGGGATCTCGCCTTCGCTCTGCATGCTTTCCAGGGTGCAGGGCAGGGCGGCAGTGGGCTCAGGGGGCGCTGGCTGTTCGGTTTTGGGCTCGGGCTTCGGTGCTTCGACCGGTGCGGTTGGTTGTTTGTTGAACCACCACCAGGCGCCGCCTGCGGCGAGCAGCAACAAAACCACCAGCAGCAGCGGCAGCAGCCAGCGGTTGCCGGTCTTGGCCGGAGCAGGGGAGATCGGCTTGCTGATATTGATTACCGGCTCTGGGGTCGGCTCCGGTTCAACGGCTGTGGTTACAGGTTCTTCAGGCACGCTGACTGGCGCTGGCGCGATCGGCTCAGGTGCGGGTGGAACCGGCAGCGGGGGCGGCGTCTGCTGTGGTGCACCTGAAGTCGATGGCAGCACCTCATTGTTGATGCGCAGCATGCCCATATCGCTCTGGCCTTGCTGCGGATCGCTCAGCTCCACGCGGAAGTTGGCGGTGCCGCTGGCTTCCAGCAAGGGGTCGATCAGCTCAGGACCAATGCGCGTTTCCAGGCCCGGCGCGCCGTCCACCGGCTGCAAGGCATCGAGCTTGAAACCATGGGCGACGTTGCCCCAGCGTGCGCCGGGGTGGAGGAACTCGTGGGTCTGGCTGCTCTGCAGGGACAGCTCCAGGCCGTCACTCGCGCCCTCCCAGCCGGTGATCCGCAGCACGGCATGGCCCGGCGTGTTCACGGTCAGTGGCAGCACATCAACTCTGATACCCATTACAGTCAGCTCGCTTCAAAGGTGTTCAGCAACACCGCCAACTGGCGGCGTTGCTCGGTGGTAATTTCCGGGTCGGCGCCGTTCTTGGCATTTTCCTGGGTCAGCCAGGCCAGGCCCGACAGCCAGTCGACGAGGAAGCGCTGCTCCTGGTGTGACGGCTGCGCCGGCAGCTCCGGCAGTTCGCCTAGGGCCACGTTCTGGTAGAAGCCGAACACTGGCTGGCGCTCGCCGATCAGACAATTCGGGCGCTGGCTGAGTGGCTGCGCAAGCAGGCCGAACCAGGACAGGAAGTCGCGCATCAACAGCTGCACGTTCATCACCTGGCGCTGCACCAATTGGTCGCGCCGGGCGCCACCGAGGATGCGCCGGGTCACGGCCTGGTCGAGCTGTGCGAGGAAGGCCGGTCGGCGCACGGCGCTGATCAGCTCTTCGGTCAAGGCGTCGGCCAGTTCGCGGCTGATGCGCATGCTGTTCAGGCGCAAGGTCTGCGTGCCCAGCTCGCGCATGTGGCGGATCCACGCTTTAAGTGCGGCGCGGGCAAAGCGTTGTTCCGAGTTCAAGCGCTGGGCCAGCGGTTTGGCTGGGGCTGCGGGCGCAGATGGCGCGGCTGCCGGGCTGGCAAACAGGTTGCCGAAATTGATCGCCGGGGCTTTGTTGGCCGGCGCCTTGGCGGCACTTTCCGGCTCGGGCTCTGCCTCGCCATCGATACCGTCGATGTCATACACGCCGCCCAGGTACAGCTCGCGCAGTTCTTCATCGGGCAATTGCAGGGCGTTGATCAGCTCGCTGATCGCGTCCGGATCGGCACCGAGGTTGTCGACCAGATATTGGGTCTTCTCGCGCTTCTTGTTCAGCAGCTGCTCGAAGTCCTCTTCGCGCCATGCATGCAGGCCGTGTTCGAGCAGATCGGCGCGGCACTGGCGCAGCTGTTCGTCGATGCGCGTCAGCTTGAAGTCGATGTCGCTGATGCCTTGGAAGCTGGCGCTGAAGCGGCTGATGCCACCGTCGTTGAGGGCGAGCATGGCTTGCCAGGCATCGGCCGGGTCTTTGATATGGCGCTGTACCGAGGGGCTTTGCGCAAAGCACTGCTGCAGCTGCTGCAGGCGCAACTCGTGGCGCTCGTTGAAGTGGGTTTCTTCGCCGCTGCCGCTGTCGCGCTCGATGAACGCGGTGTCCAGACGCGGCTTGCGCACCAGGTAGGTGTTGTTGAACGGCCGGTCGGCCCACTCTTTCATCCATTCCTGAGCGCCGAAACGCTCGATCATGGTCAGCTTCATCATGTTCTCGCAGCCTTCAGGCAGCTGCCCTTCGCTGAGGCCGAGGGTGTTGCCGATGAAACCGTCGAGCATGGTCAGCGCCCAGATCAGGCCCGGAGTGCGCTGGCCGCGTTCTTTTGGCGTGGCGCCCTGGGTCTTGTGGATCCAGCGGGTCAGCACCGGGCCGACGCTGACCACTTCACTCTGCTTGAACGAACTGGTGCACAGCACCAGGCCATTCATCTGCTGGGCGTCGGTGTAGCGCTCGAACAGGTAGGCGACCTTGCCGCGCAGGATCAGGCTGGAGGCCGGGTTGACCTCTTCGACCGCGTCCGGGCTGGCAGCGTCTTCCAGGCGCAGCAGCTTTTGCCGGGTCCGGTAGCCAGGGAAGTCGAGCAGATCGACCGCTTCGACCACCGGGTCCTTGGGGCTGTTGATCAGGCGGAAGGTCATCTCGGCAGTCAGCGCGGCGAGCTGGGCGACGGTCAGGCCGACACTGCTCTGGACCTTGTCGCCGTGCAGTGGCAGCACGCTTACCGGCAAATCGCGGCTGGTGCCGAGACGGCCAAGAATATCCACGTTCATGATGCTGTTGGTCGGCGTGTAGCTGCCGTTGTCGTCCTTCACCAACACGCTCAAAGGCGCATAGACGGTGTCGGGGAAGCCCAGCTTGTGCAGGCCGCCGACCAGCAGTTCATACACTTCGGTGAGCGCTGGCTGCTCGCCCCACAGCACCGAGAACAGCTTGGCGCGCTGGCGATAGCTCAGGTGCGGCGCGAGCTTGATTGCTCGTGGCCAGTAGTGGTCATCGAGCTTGCGTACCGATTTTTCGTAGTTGCCCTTGAGGTAGTCCCACAAGGCGACCACGTCGTCACCGTTGACGCCGGGATGCAGTTGCTCCTGCTCGCGGCCTTCGAAGCCTTTGAGCAGCGCTTGCAGGCTATCGTCGGTGAAGCTGTAGTCGAGCTTCTCCTGATCGAAATCCTCGAACCAGGCGTTGGCGAGAATCTTCGCCACTTCAACTTCGCTGAACAGCTTCAGCTCGACCGGGTAGTTGGCATCCGGGCTGGGCTTGGCCAGGCGGCTGAAACGGGTAACCAGGCCGGTGGCTTCCTTGCCCAACCCGGTCGGGTTGATGTGCTCGATGAAGTCCAGGGTCTTGCCACCAAAGTCGGTTTCAAGCCGGCCGCGCTGATCTGCCGCCAGGGCCGAGATCAGGTACGACTTGCCCGCCTGGGACAGGCCGAAGAAGCCGATCACCATTGGCGTCGACGCGGCCTTGCGCAGGTCCTTGGCGCGGTTGCGCGCCTGGCGCAGACGCAGGCTCAGGCCATCGGCCTCGGCTTCCACGCTGGCGGCGTTGCCACGCACCTGGTCGATCCACGACAGGGCCTGGCCGGCGCCTTCATGGACAGCGCCCCAGGCGTTCATCAACTGTTGTTGCTTCGGCGTAAGGTCGCTCATTTTCCTTTGACGTTCCCGCTGTCGAGCCAATAGTCGCTGTCACTCAAGCTCATGGTTGGCATGGTATTGAGGGCAAGCTCCAGATCCCGGTCGTA
The DNA here is from genome assembly GCF_059693665.1 of Pseudomonas sp. PGPR N4. Classification (NCBI taxonomy): domain Bacteria; kingdom Pseudomonadati; phylum Pseudomonadota; class Gammaproteobacteria; order Pseudomonadales; family Pseudomonadaceae; genus Pseudomonas; species Pseudomonas sp. PGPR N4. Next base: position 320,119 of record NZ_JCAUKV010000004.1, on the reverse strand, counting down.
ATCGAAATCGGCATCCTGAATATTCGATTGCAGGTCGCAGATGATCAGCTTGTCGCTGATCAAACCCTGCTCCAGCAGTTGGTCCGACGGCTCCTCGACCTCCAGGCGCACGCGCAGTACCGGCGCTTCGCCGCCCTTGCCGAGTGCCTTGGAGAACGCGCTGCTGCCGCGCGGGGTGAAGCGCAAGGTGTACAGCGGCGAGGCCGACCAGCGCTCGGCCGACAACTGCCGATAGCCCAGGTGCATGTCGCCGCGCATTTCCAGCCACGGTGTGCCGCGCTGCTCGCCTTCGCCAACAATCGGCAGTTCGATCCGGCCTTTGGCCGACTGCAGGTTGTGGTAGAGCACGTCGGCATGCTTGATGGTGCCAGCGGTGTCGATCTGGCCGAAGTGCTTGATGATCGAGTACGGCTTGAGCTCGACGGTGCGGAAATAGAAGTTCGGCACGCTGTGCTTGGAGCACAGCAGGCAGATCATCGCGCCGACCGAAGCGGTGCTCTTCGGGTCATCGATCAGGCCGTTGCGGTGGAACGGGTACCAGCCGCCGGTGCGGTAGTTCTGCAGCGGCAGGATGCGCCCTGGCGGCAGCGGCAGGCGCTGGCGGATGAACGCCTGAATGCCCGGCAGGCGCGACGGTCGGCCGGTCAGCAGGAGCATGTCGCAAGGGTAGTGCGAGATCACTTCGCACAGCTCGGCGAGGATCCGGGTGATGTTGATCTGGCCGCCGATGAAGGCCGCATGGACCTGCTCAAGGTCAAACGTGATCGGCGTCTGCAGCAGCTCCAGCGTGCCTTCGCGGCCGACTTCGCGGCGCACTGCGGCATTGACGAACTCGAGCACGCTGTCGTTGATCACGGCAGTGCCCAGCACCTCTTGCCAGGTCTGCTCGACGACGTCCTGCGGCTGCGCCGGGTCGTAGTTCTCGTACGCCTTGAGCAGGGCCAGACCCAGCGGCACGAAGATCTGCAGGTTGAGCTGCTGACGCAGGATGCGCTCTTGCGCCGAGGCATCACCGTTGCCGCACAGGCGCGACATCATCGCGTCCGGCGCACTCACGCCAGCGCCCTGCAGGGCCTTGCGGAACGACGGCAGGATGAACTCCTGGATCACGTCGAGGAGGATGTCGTCGCCAGCCACCTTGAAACCATCGCGGAAACGCTGGTTCGGCACGATGTGCGCGTTGGCCCCGGCGCCGCCGTTGTTGCCACGGTCGAGGCGGTAGTCGGTGATCACCAGGTCAGTGGTGCCGCCGCCGATATCGATCGTGGCCAGGGTGATCTGCTCGGCTTCCTGCTTGTCCGGGCGGGCGAGGGCGGCGAAGAATTCTTCCGGATGACCGGCGAAGTTCTCGTTGACCTCGTTGTACAGGTACACCAGCTGGCCGCAGCTGGCTTCATCCCAATCGACGCGGATGCTTGGCAGCGGCGTGCGCGGGACGATGCTCTTGTCCTTGAACGGGTTGCTCTCGCCGGCATGCCAGCCAAAGCTCTTCCAGACCAGGCCGACGGCTTCGTACATGCGGTTGCTGAGGATGCTGCGCTCGGCTTGAGGCATGCCTGGCGGCACGGTCAGGGTGATGCTGTTGAGGCGGCGCGGCACGCGCGCGTGGCCCTGGCGCGAACGCTGCGCCGGGCTGTTGATCTGGGCCAGCGCCTGGGTGACCACTTCGGCCAGCATGAAGGTCATCAGGTTGCTGCGCGAATAGCGCGGGGTGAACACCGGCATGTCGTTCTTCGGCGGCAGGTACAGGGCCTGGCCGAGGTCGTTGATCAGGTGCGCGAACGGTGCGGCGGTGGCCAGCGGCTCCTTGTCGCTCTTGACGTAGGAGGTGTTGAAGCGCCAGCCATGGCCGTAGGCCTTTTCATCCCACAGGTAACGCTTGGGGCTGGACAGCCCGGTCGAGCCTTCGGTACCGCGGCGACGGCTGGCCAGGCGTCCGGCTTCGCCACCGACGCGGGCGATGGTCGGCCACTGGAAGGCATTGTGGCGGCCGCTCTTGACCGAGAAATTATCCTTGCCGAAGTAGGCCTGGGTGAACTCGACGCGGCTTTCGAAGGCTTCGTTGTAGACCTTCTCCGGCTCGCTCAGGTCGCGCAGTTCGAGCACGTAGTTGTGACGCATGCCGGAGCCTGCCTGGCCGTGGTCCTCGATGAGGATGCCGCAGGTGCGCGAGTTGCCCACATCGAGTACCAGGTCGACCGGGATTGGCTGCACCACACCCTGAATCTCGTTGGCGACAACCTTGATTTCCGGGATTTCGACCTTGGGCTTCTCGACGCTCTGCTCAGCCGGCACCGGCCGACGCAACAGGCTCAGCAGGTTGAGGTAGTGGGCCAGGTGACGGTTGCCCTGCAGATCACGTTCGAGGCGCTCGCGGGTCCACTCGGCGCGGGCTTCGCCATACAGCTCGGCAAGCCACTCGCGGATCCAGCCGTGGGTCAGGAACCAGCCGTATTCACGGGCGCTGCAGGCCAGCTTGAAATCGACCCCGGAGCGCACGTCTTCTTCGTTCGGCGCCAGGTAATGAGCACCGGCCACTGCGGCCATGATGCGCGTATCGAAGGCCAGCGTCAGGCGATGGGTATTGCCGTCCAGGTCCGGCTCGGCCAGCTTGACCAGGCGCATCCGCGACCAGTTGTTGGGGCCTTCGTCAAACCGATGCGGGGCCATGAAGCGCAGGAACGGCAATGGCAGCCAGACGCCATCGAACAGCTTCAGGCTTTCTTCCATGGCGACGCGGAAGTGGTTGTCGTCGCTGCTGTCGAATTCGACCTGGACGACCTTGTCCGGCTCCGGCTCGTAGAAGTCCTTGTACTCGCGCGACCACAGCAGGCGCGTAGGCACCATGCCGTTGTTGAGCTGGACGAACTTGCCCGCTTGCTCGCCGTCCGGGCCGAGACGCAGGGCGAAATCCATGAATTGAATGCCGGTATCGCTGACCAGCGTGACCGTTTCTTCGAACTGGGTGATTTCGGGCAACATCTTCTGCGTCTCGTATTATTGGCCGGCTTGTTTCATCAGCATCGGGAAGGCGTCGGCGCCATAGTTGCCGGCGCAGTCAGCGGGGCCGGATGCGCCTGGCTTGCAATTGACCTGGGGCAGGTCGTAGCTGCTGCCGTCAGCACAGGCGGCTTGGCCGGCACTGGTGATCGACAGCTGACCTTGATTCATGGCCGCCGAAACCGGTGCCTGGCAGCGCACGCCATCGGAGCGGCTGACGGTGGCATTGCCTTTGCCGTCCTTGAAGTCGTACTTCAGGCGCAGCGGCTTGCTGGTGCCGACTTCCTGGATGCCGGCACCGGCCCAGTCGCCATTGAGGAAGCTGGCGGTGCCTTCGGCGGCGTCAGGCGGAATGCTGAGCAGGTTCGCCTGGGGAGCGGGCGCAGGGGGTTCTGTTGGCAGTTCGGGTGGCGTCGTGCTCGGGCCTGGCTCGGGTGCAGGCGCAGGTTCCGGCGCTGGCGCTGGGGCGGGTTCAGGCTCAGGCGCAGGCTCAGGCTCAGGCGCGGTGGTCTCGCCCGGCACTGGCGGTTCAGGTGTTGGCTCGGGTGCAGGTGGCGTTGCATCTGGGTTGCCGGCCCCTGGGCCAGTGCCGCCAGCGTCTGGCAGGCCAGCACCGGTGCCCGGCACTTGACCGGTGCCAGTACCCAGGTTGCCAGTGCCGCTGCCGCTGTGAGTTCCAGTGTCGATCACCGGCGCTTTCGGATTCGGGTCAGGCAGCTGCAGGCCCGGCACATTCAGGCCCGGCCAGCAGCTGCGCAGGCCGAACAGCAGCAGCAACAGCAGCAAAAATGGAAGCAGCCACCACCAACCCAGCCGGCGCCACCACGGCGCGGCGGCAACCGGCACTGGCGGCGCAACCGGCGGTACTGGCGCAGGAGCAATCGGTGGCACGGGCGGCGGTGCGATCACTGGCTCGGCGGCTTTGGCAGCACGCGGATACAGGCAATGCAAGGGCTGGCGGCTGCGCTCGGCGCCGGCATGGATAAAGCCCCAGAAGGTCAGGACCGGGCGGCCATCCACCAGATACACGAAGTTTTCGTCGGGAAACGGCACCACACAGGTCAGCAGCTTGCCGAACACCGTATTGTCGCCCTGCACGGCATTACGGGCACCGGGCAACGGCGCACCGTTGGCATCCAGGCCGAGCATACTGTTGCTCAGATCGTTGATGCGCAGCTGCAGCACTTCGAGCTGGGCTCGGGCAGGCGCTCGCTCTTCTTCGGTAGCGCTGCTCCACGGGATCACATCGCCCGGGCGCTCGCTGTACCAGTCAAGGGTGCTGCCCAGGGCGTCCGGCTGCGGGATGGCCAGGTGCTCGACCAGGTGCGGATGCTCCGGGTACTTGCGGCGGATCGCCTCGCGCAGCTGCAAAGCGGCACGATAGACCGGCTGGCCAGTCTCTCCCAACGCGGTAAAGTCTTCACTCTTACCACTGCGTAGCAATACTCCGCGCATCCTTGTAGACCCTACCTAGTCTTGTATCGATCCGTTTCAGTAATCACACCTTGATACTGAATAACCGCGCAACACTACTTGCAAAGCCATTTAGCCGTCAATTTAAGTTAGATGGCTTTTTGACGTCATTGCCCCGGCTTGCGGTTAAACTGCCCGCACCCGTTCAGCGGTACCGGCTGATCTGCCCTTGCACAATGGAGCGTGACCACGATGAGTCTCTGGGATGACCTGAAGAAAAAGGCCTACGACGCCAACCCCGAGCTGGCTGCCAAAGCCGCCCAGGCGCTGGACAAAGCCCGTGACCTGGCTGTCGAGGCCGGGCAAAAAGCTGCGCCGATCCTCAAGCAGGCCAGCGACAAGGCCACCGTCTACGCCCAGGAGAAAACCCCGATTCTCAAGGCCCAGGCGCTCAAGGCCATCGACGACGCCAAGCTGCGCCGCGCCCAGTTGCAAGAGCAGGCCAAGCGCGACAAGGCCGCTCGCGCCGAAATGATCCGCACCATGTACGACATCACCCTGGCGCCCGACGACGTCAACTTCATCGAAGAGCCGTTCAACCACTTCGAGCGCCAGTTGGGGTTCTTTGTCTTCAATGGCGAAGTGCTCGACAGCCAGAAGCGCAACCAGACCCACCTCGACGCCTACCACTCGCACCGCACCACTGGCGGCACGATGTGGCAGGGCACCGGCTCGACTGGCAGCAGTTCGTCGAGCATGCAGGTGAGCACCCACAACGTGCAGGAGCATGAGTTCTGGGTGCGCCTGGAAAACGGCAAAGAGTCGTGCTTCCAGCTCAACAATACCCAGGTGCGCATCCGCCCCGGCCAGCACGTCAGCCTGCTGTTCGTGCATAACGCCGGCAACCAGAACGGCACCCTGGTCGCGCTGTACAACCACAATGCCGGGGAAAACTTCACCGTCCTCACCCCGGCGCAGATCAACCAAGCGTTCGACCTCTACACCCAGGCGCCGGGGTTCTTCAATCAACGTGAAGTCAACGACACCCGCCACCGGCTGTTGCAGGCACTCGACCTGCGGATTGGTCAACTGGTGCGCTACATGGCAGTGCACGGCGACCGCCGTAATGGGCAAGTGATCGAGGCAGAGCAGAATTGATTGGCCGAGGTGGCTCGTCACACAAGGAAAACGGCATGAAGCTGAAATTGGCTGTAGCAACGATTGGCATCCTGGCCTTGGTAGGTTGCGATGCGGGGAACGAGTCCAAGCAGGCTGCGCTCAAGCCCGATGCGCAGGCATCAGGGCAGAGCACTGCAGCCGCTGCGCCAGCGCAGCCGAGCGTACAAACGGCAGAAGCCGATGAAGCGGCGCTAAAGGCCGCCATCGACCAGATGGTCGCGGACGAAATCGCAACCGACGGCGGCAGTGAGTACGACGAAGGCCGTCAGGTACTGGAAGTGGATCTCGATGGTGATGGCGTCGAAGATGCCGTGGTGCTTTACACCATCGAAGGCCAGGGCGGTGGCAATGGCTCGTTCCAGACCCTTGCGGCGCTGTACCGTGATGGCAACAGCTGGAGCGCCAAAGGCAAGACCATCCTCGGCGGCGCCACCGACCTGCAGCTGCTCGGCCCGAACCTGATCGGCGTGACCGTGTTGACTCACAGCGACGAAGATCCACGCTGCTGCCCGAGCCAGGAGAGTGTGGTCAAGTATCAGTGGAATGGTGCAGCCTTTGCCGAGCTGCCGGATACGGTTAAGTCAGCGGGTTGACGCTTGGTGCGCTTCGCTCAAGCTAAGTGATATTCAGCGCCAAGCAGCGCCGCAAAGCTGTCTTTGGCAGGGTGGCTGCCAGTGTGCTTGTTGCAGATGAAGTAGTTCTGCATTGGCGCCAGGTCGGCGAAGCTGAAGCCGCTGATGCCGTAGCTGGCAATGCTGTTGATGTTTACCTCTAGCCCGTGCGGCGTCAGCCAGCGTTGCAGCGACTGCCGGTACGGGCCGCCCTCAGGCCACATCAACCAGGTTCGCCCCTGCAATGGGCTTGTCGCTGCTTGGCAGGTGAGGTCCGCACAAACGAAAAAGCCCCGGGACAAGTCCCAGGGCTTTTTCTTGATATGGCGCACTCGGCGGGATTCGAACCCACGACCCCTGCCTTCGGAGGGCAGTACTCTATCCAGCTGAGCTACGAGTGCAACGCGGCGCAATGATACCCATCTTGGCCTAGCGCGTCCATCGCCTTGATCTGTAGCCGTTTTCGTTGTGAAACACGCCCAGCGGCACTACGGGCACGAATGTCGGAGCGGTGCTTACCTCACAAGGCAATCAACTCCGGGCGCAAGCCCTCCACTCGCTGTGACGCGGGCTTGAAGTAACCGCCGTCGCCGGTGATCTGATGCAGTACCCGCTCGCGCAAACCATGCAGCGCCACCCCGGTGCGCTGGCGCGGGTGCGGCAGGTCTATCTCGACCACCGCCTTGATCCGCCCGGGGCGCGGCTCCAGCACCACCACCCGATCCGCCAGATAGGTGGCCTCTTCGGCATCGTGGGTGACCAGCAAGGTGGTGATGCCGGAGCGCTCGCGGATCGCCAGCAGTTCGTCCTGCAACTGCTGTCGGGTCAAGGCGTCGAGTGCGCCAAACGGCTCGTCCAGAAGCAGGATGCGCGGGCTGGCGACCAGCCCTCGGGCGATTGCCACACGCTGGGCCATGCCGCCAGACAGCTGATGCGGATACGCCGTCTCGAAGCCAACCAGACCCACCAACTGCACGAACTCATGCACACGGCGGGCGCGTTCGCCCTGGCTCAGTTTCTCGTTGACCAGCCCCAGGCCGATGTTCTGCTCGACCGTCAGCCACGGAAACAGCCGGTGCTCCTGAAAGACAATGCCGCGTTCGCCGCCGATGCCCTGCACCGGCTTGCCATCGACGTGAATACTGCCGCTGTAGTCGGTATCCAGGCCCACCAACAGCCGCAGCAAGGTCGACTTGCCGCACCCGGAGGCGCCGACGATGGCAATGAACTCGCCTTCGTTGATGGCCAGATTAAAGTTGTTGATGGCCTCGAAGGCCTGGCCATCGACGGTAAAGGTTTTGCCGACTTGCTCGAAGCTCACCAGCGCTGGCGTGGTGTCGGCTTGATTGGCGGCGTGCAGGGTCGAGGTGTTGAAGGCGTTCATGCAGTTCTCCAGCGCGTGGCGCGCGATTCGAGGCGTTGTCCAAGGTTGCCGAGCAGGGCGCCGATCAGGCCGATCAGGACCATCGCCGCCATCACCTGGTCCATGCGGAACAGCTGCTGTGCGCCGAGCATCAGGCTGGCGATACCGCCATCGGACGGCATGAAGTATTCCGCGCCGATGGTGCCCAGCCAGGCATAGATCAGCGACAGGCGCAGGCCGGCAAATATTGCGGGGGCAGCGCCGGGCAAAATCAGCAAGCGCAAGCGTTTGGGCAGGTTCAGGCCCATCACTTGGGCAGCCTCTCCCAACTGCGGCGACAGGCTGGCGATGCCGCGCTGGGTTGCAATGAACAGCGGGAAGAACGCCGCCAGGCCGACAAACACCAGCTTGGCCGCTTCGCCCAGGCCGAACCACGCGGTGAGCAATGGCACCCAGGCAAAGATCGCCACCTGGCGCAGGGCTGACAGGGTCGGGCCGAAGGTTCGTTCGGCGGGTTTCGACAAGCCCAGCAGCACCCCCAGCGCAAAGCCTGCACCGCCGCCCAGCAGCAGTCCGCTCAGTGCCCGCTGCAGACTCAAGCGCAGCGCCTCCAGCAGCGAGCCATCGGCGATGCCTGCCTGCAGGCTGGCCAGTACGCCCAGTGGCGAAGTAAGAATATTGTCGTCGACCCAGCCAAAGCTGCTGGCCGCCTGCCACAGCGCCAGCAGGCCCAGCGGCAACAACAAGCCTTGCCAGGCCCGTGGTAACTGCGCCCGGCCTTGCTCGCCGGTAGCCGCTTGCGGCCAGAACAGCAGGCGCCGCTCCAGGCTGCTGAAACCGCGGTCCATCAAGAACCCGACCGCGCCGATCAGTACGATGCAGAGGAATACCAGATCGAGCATGAACAGCTGCCGACCCCACACCATCAGGTAGCCGATGCCCTCGCTGGAGGCCAGCAGCTCGACGGCCAGCAGCGAGGTCCAGCCTGTCGCCAGCGCCAGCCGCACTCCCGCCAGAAACGACGGCAGGGCAGCCGGCAACAGCAGCCGACGGAACAGCAAATGTGCCGGCAGGCGCAAGGTCGCTGCGGCTTCCCGCAGTTTGGGTTGTGCATCGCGCACGCCCACCAGCGTGTGCAAGGTCACCGGCACCACTACCGCCTTGATCAGCACCACCAGCTTGAGCAGCTCGCCGATGCCGAAAAACAGCATGAACAGCGGGATCCAGGCCAGCGTCGGGATCTGTGCCAGTGCGATGAACGTCGGCATCACCAACGTCTGCGCCCTGCGCGAAGCCCCGAGCCAAGTCCCCAGCAGCAATCCGCCGGCAATCCCCGCGAGCAACCCGTAAAGCAGCCGCTGCAAACTTATCCACAGGTGCCCCCAAAGCTCGGCACTGCCAAACTCCAGCGCACTCTGCCAAACCAGCGCCGGCCCCGGCAGAATCTGCTCGCTCATCCAATGCCAACGGCTGGCCACCACCCACAACAACGCCAAACCCACTGGCACTATCCAGGCCAGCCACCCTTGGCCGGAGCGGTCATGTCGGGGCGCCATGCCGGACGCAACAGGGTTGCGCAGCAGCCCCAGCAATCCCCGTCCCTGTCGCAAAATGTCGCCCATCGCGCCCTCCAACAAACCGCAATTAACATATTCAATAAAAGAATAAAAAATTACGCATAGATAATTTCAAGACATAAGAGCATGCAGACCACGCATCGAGAACCCCCTAGGCAATGCGTTCTACTCATATTTCTAATGCACGTTCCGCAACCCCGGCGATACACCCCGCCAACGCTGATTTATGCCTTTTAGTTACTAAAACATGCACATTCAGTCTTTGTTACTTCTAACAATCCTTGCCTAGCTTCTGCCCAAAGCGCCGGCCCTAGCCGGTGGCAGCCTGCCAAGGAGCCGTGCCATGAAAACCCCACTACGTCACCTACTCACCCGCTTCGCCCCGACCGTGCTGGCCGGCCTGCTGAGCGGCTTCGGCCTGACTACTCAGGCCGCCGAAGTCGACAGCATCCGTATCGCCGTGCCCGACCTCAGCGCCGGCAGCAAGCCCAGCGCCGGTGGCGTGGTCGACGTGCTGCGCAGCCAGCAACTGCTGGAAAAGGAATTCGCCAAAGACGGCATCAAAATCGACTGGCACTTCTTCAAGGGCGCCGGCCCGGTGATCAACGAAGCGCTGGCCAACGGCCAGGCCGACTTCGCCTACCTCGGCGACCTGGCAGCGATCATCGGCAAGGCCAACGGCCTCGATACGCGGGTGCTGTCGGCTGGCGTGCGGGGGGTCAAGAGTTACCTCGGCGTGGTGCCGGGCTCGGGCATCAAGACCCTGGCCGACCTCAAGGGCAAGCGCGTGGCGGTGTTCCGCGGCACGGCCAACCAGCTGTCGTTCGCCAGCGCGTTGGCCAGCCAGGGCTTGTCCGAACGCGACCTGAAAGTGATCAACCTGGATTTCAACGCCGCCAATGCCGCCATCGCCGCCAAGCAGATCGACGCCACCTGGGGCCTGACCAATCTGCTCTCGCTGCGTGAGCGCGGGCTGGTCGAGCTGCCGGTCAGCTCACGCGACCTCAAGGGCGCCGGCAGCACCCAGGCGGTGCTGCTGGGCACCGGCGAATTCATCCGTCAGCACCCCGAGCTGACTGCACGTTTGGTCAAGGCCCAGGAGCAGGCCAGCCAATGGCTGCGCGACGAGCACAACCGCCAGGCCTACATCGAGCTGGTGGCCACCACTGCCAATTATCCGCGGGTGATTCTGGAAGGCGACCTGGCTGACGAAAACCTCTCCGAGTACTTCGATCCACGGCTGGATGCCGAGTTTGTCGGCTTGCTCCAGCAAGGCGTCGATCTGGCTGCCAAAGAGCGCCTGATCCGCCGTGGCTTCCAGGTCTCCGAATGGATCGAGCCACGCTTCCTCGACGCTGCCCTGGAACAGACCCAGGCCACCCAGGCCGCCCGCTGAATCATCACAACGCCCGTCATATGACCGTGAGGACCACCGCTATGAGCAACGCCGCACTGGCTACCGCGCCACACACCGCTGCACTGGAAATCCTGCCGATTGGCGGCCGCATCGGCGCCGAGATTCGCGGCATCGCGCTGTCGGCCGAACTGGACGCCGCCAGCATCGATGCCATCCAGGCTGCCCTGGTGGAACACAAAGTGATCTTCTTCCGCGCCCAGCATCACCTCGACGATGCCGCCCAGGAAGCCTTTGCCAAGCGCCTCGGCGAACCAGTCGCACACCCGACCGTGCCAGTACTCGACGGCAGCCATTACCTGTTCCAGCTCGACGGCGCCGAAGGCCAGCGGGCCAATGCCTGGCACACCGACGTGACCTTCGTCGATGCCTACCCGAAAGCTTCGATCCTGCGCAGCGTGGTCGCTCCGGCCTCGGGCGGCGATACTGTCTGGGCCAATACCGCAGCCGCCTACCGCGAGCTGCCTGAGCCGCTAAGGGAGCTGGCCGACAAGCTCTGGGCCGTGCACAGCAACGAATACGACTATGCCACGGCCAAGCCGGATGTCAGCCCGGAGAAGCTCGAGCGCCACCGCAAGGTGTTCACCTCGACCGTTTACGAGACCGAACACCCGGTGGTGCGTGTGCACCCCATCAGTGGCGAGCGCGTGCTGCAACTGGGCCAGTTCGTCAAACGCATCAAAGGTTATTCACAGGCCGATTCGGCGCACCTGTTCGCTGTGTTGCAAGGGCATGTCACTCGCCTGGAAAACACTGTGCGCTGGCGCTGGCAGGTCGGCGATGTGGCGATCTGGGACAACCGCGCCACCCAGCACTACGCGCTGGACGACTACGGCACCCAGCCGCGCATCGTGCGCCGGGTGACCTTGGCCGGCGAAGTGCCGGTGGGGGTTGATGGCCAGTTGAGCCGCACTACTCGCAAGGGCTGATATGGCCGGGGGCCGCTTTGCGGCCCTTCGCGGGTGAACCCGCTCCCACAGGATTCTGCAGCGCCGCCGAAATCTGTGGGAGCGGGTTCACCCGCGAAGGCCGTGAAACGGCCCCAAGATCGACCTGAAACACTCAAGTCTCGCTATCACAGGCAAGCAACTGCCTGACCAACCCCTGCGCCAACGGCGACAAACCATACCCCACTCGGCTAACCACGCCATACCGTGTATAGCACTCATCTTCCTGCTCCTGGCTGAGGTCAACCAGCTCCAGCGCCACCAGCCCACCTTCCCCCTGATACGGCCGCAGATTGGCGCTGCAGGCGATGCCGATGGTGTCCGAGTGCGCGACCACATTGAGTAGCGCGTAACCATGCTCACACTCGACGCTGGGCAAAAAATCTTGCCGGCCACTGAGGTCGCTGAGGATCTTGCGGATGTTCGGCGGGCGGAAGGTGGTCGCCAGCGGATAGTCGAACAGGTCCCGCGCGCGCACCTCGGCTTGAGCCGTGAGTGGATGCCCGGCGCGGCAGCAGAAGTGCCAGCGCTGCGGCGTCAGCTTGTGCACGCGGTAGTCCGGGTCGGCTTCGAACTGACGCGTGTCGGCGACAAAGAACTCGATCTCTTCGGCCATCAACCGGCGGTTCAGCGCCTGCCAGTTATCCACCTGAAAACAGGTGCGCGCCGCCGGGTATTCGGCAACGAACCGCGCCACCGCCCGCGGTACCAACCCGCCGGCCGGCGCCGGCCCTGAGCCGAAGCGCACCAGGCCGGTCGTCGCGCCGTTGAACTGGTTGATCTCGTTGGCCAGGTTGTGCGCGCCATGCACCAGCCGACGCGCGTGCTCCAGCACCAGCAAACCCTGCCGGGTCGGTGCCAGCTCCTTGCTGGCGCGGTCGATCAGGCGACAGCCGACGTTGTGCTCGAGGGTCTGAATGCTGCGGCTGAAGGCCGATTGCGACAGGCTCACGGCAACGGCCGCAGCAACGAAACTGCGGTGCTCGACCAGGGCGATGAAGTGGCGCAGTTGGCGCAGATCTATATGCATTTTCTACATGGAAACTTTCGGTGAAATGCAATTGGCAGGAAGGGTTGTGAACCTTATAAAGGGTGTTACTTATTCCACAAAATATGAATTAAACATATTTATAGACCCAATAAGAATATAAGCCTGCCAGACCGCGATTCGGTTCCGCCAACGGAAATGCTCGCCAAGGCCCACGCCTCTAGGAGCACCCGTATGTCTCGACTTTCCCGCTGGCCCGCCCGGGCCACACTGTTTGCCCTGCAGCCGCTTGCCGCCGGGGTGTTGCTTGCGGCGGCCAACAGCAGTTTTGCTGACCAACCCGTCAGCGCCACGCCCGCGGTGCAGGCGGGTGCCCAACTCGGTACGGTCACGGTCAACGCCCGCCGCCGCGAAGAAACCGCGCAAAGCGTGCCGACCCCGATCAGTGTGCTCAGCAGCGAAACCCTCGAAACCCAGCGCATCTACCGCGTGCAGGATCTGCAACAGCTGGTACCGAGTACCAACGTCTCCTACGTGCATGCACGCCAGTCGAGCATTTCCATCCGAGGCCTGGGCAACAACCCGGCCAGCGATGGCCTCGAAGGCAGCGTCGGCATCTATCTGGACAACGTCTACCTCGGCCGCCCGGGCATGGCCGTATTCGACCTGCTCGACGTCGAGCAACTGGAAGTGCTGCGCGGCCCGCAAGGTACCTTGTTCGGCAAGAACACCACCGCTGGCGTGCTCAACATCACCACGCGCAAACCTACCTTCCATACAGAGGGCAGCGTGCAGACCTCGCTGGCCGAAGATGGCTACTGGCAGACCCAGGCCAGCTACTCCGGCCCGCTCAGCGACACCCTGGCCGGGCGCATCAGCGCTTACCGCACCGAAGACGACGGCTATGTGAAGAACGTGTACAACGGCGATGACCTCAATGGTGGCAAGCGTCAGGGCTTTCGTACCCAGTTGCTGTTCAAGCCCAACGAGGCGTTCAACCTGCGCTGGATCGGCGAGTACAACGAAGAGGACTCCAACAACGGCATCCTCAGCCTGTACAGCACCGGCCCGACCATCAATGGGGTCAACCGCTATGAAAGCCTGGCCAACCAGGCCGGTGCGACGCTGGTGTCGGGCAAGGACCGCAAGGTCAACTTCGACTCCGATCAGCAGGTAACGGTGTTCCAGGGCGGCACCTCGGTCGAGGCCAACTGGACCCTGCCCAACGACTTCACCCTGACCTCGATCAGCGCCTACCGCTGGTGGGACTTCACCCCGCGCAACGACGACGGCCTCAACGTGGCGGCCAGCTACAACGCCGGCGTGTCGGTGCGCGACAAGCAGTACTCGCAGGAAATTCGCCTGGCCTCGCCGACCGGCGGCTTCTTCGATTACGTGCTCGGTGCCTACTACTTCAAGCAGGACCTGGACAACAAATCGTTCAACTATTACGGCCCGCAGGCGGACATCTGGAACGCCACCCCGGCGGGCGCGCTGGCCAACGTCACCACGATCGGCAACGGCCACATCGATACCGACAGTTACGCGCTGTTCGCCCAGGGCACCTGGCACCTGACCGACCGCCTCGACTTCACCGCCGGCGTACGCGGCACCTATGAAGAGAAAAGCGCCTGGGTCGACCGCGCTGCGCCCAGCGGTGGCGCGGCGGTTACCGGTGCGGCCGCTGCGGCGCGCAATGGCCGGGTCGGCGCCTACGACTCGGGCGACCTCAATCAGTACAGCTTCAGCCCGACCGGCCTGCTCAGCCTGAGCTACCGCTTCAGCGATGCCGTGCTCGGCTACGCCAGCCTCACCCACGGCGAGAAATCCGGCGGGGTCAACCTTACCGTCGGCGCCGCGCCAAGGCTGGGCACCGACTCGTTGCTGGTCGGTACCGAGCGGGTCAACAACGCCGAAGTCGGGCTCAAGACCACCCTGTTCGACAACCGCCTTCAGCTCAACAGCAACCTGTTCTGGGCCCAGGTGCATGGCTACCAGGCCAACGTCTACGACCAGGTCAACCGCGTGCAGTACCTGGCCAACGCCGGCAGCGTGCGTTCGCGCGGGGTCGAGTTCGAAGCCACGGCGCTGCCGATCCAGGGCCTCACCCTGAATTTCAACGGCTCGTGGAACGACGTGCGCTACACCGACTACAAGGACGCGCCATGCCCGCCGGAAGTGAGCCTGGCCAATGCCACCGCCACCTGCGACTTGTCTGGCCATCAAGTGGTCGGCGCCTCCAAGTACATCGCCAACTTCAACGGCCAATACAAATGGCAGCTGACTGATCGCATTGAGCCTTACGTCACCGCCAGCTACGCCTTCCGCTCGCGGGCGGTGGGCACCATCGATGACTCCGACTTCGGCCAGATCCCCAGCTACGCGCTGGTCAACCTCTCTACCGGCGTGCGCCTGGACCAAGGCGACGGCGTCGTCGACCTGTCGCTGTGGGTGAAAAACGCCGGCGACAAAACCTACTTCACCAGCCTGTGGAACTCCGCCAACGGCGGTTATGCCGGCGTGCTCGGCACCCCACGCACCTTCGGTGCCACCGCCCGTTACGACTTCTAAGTACAAGGAGCTTTGCCATGAATGCCAAGACCGAAACCCTCGACCTGCCCGAAGGCGCCTGCCTGACTGCCAAGGTCCCCGACCGTGACGAAGCGCTGCTCGGCGACGTGGTGGTCAACCCGTACCGGCTGGCGCCGCTGACCGCGATCATCCGCGATGGCGGCCGTGCGATCAGCGCCGTCCATGTGCGCGTGCGCGGCCGTGGCGAGCGCGGCGTGGATATCAGCTACGACGTCAGCGACCGCTCGCTGTGGACCTACGGCGGCATCCCGGTGTTTGGCCTGTACCCGGACCACGTCAACCAGGTCGAGGTCAGTTACAAGCTTGATGGCGAGCGCATCCGCGAGCAGTACCAGATCTACGCCCCGGCCGTGCGCCTGCCGGTGGTGGCCAAGCAGACCGCCGCCCTGCCTGAAGTAGTACCGGTAAAGGTCGCGCCGGGCTTCGAACAGCGCCTGTACCTGTTCAACCACCTGCTCGGCGATATCCCCGGTGGCCGTGCCCTGAAGTGGAATGCCCTGGGCGGCGCTGCCGAGTGGGATCAGGTCGGCAACAACTGGATCGCCGACAGCAATGGCGACGTGCGCTGGTATCTGGACATCGAACAGATCCACGACTCTAACCGCCGCGATGGCCTCGGCGGGACCATGGGCTTCCAGCAGACCCGCGACGGCAAACTGATCTGGGGCCAGGGCCAGACCTACTCCAAATACGACCTGCTCGGCCGTCAGGTGTGGCAGCGCAACCTGCCGGACAAGTTCGCCGACTTCTCCCATGAGATTCGCGAAACACCCCATGGCACCTACCTGCTGCGGGTCGGCACCAGCGACTATCGCCGCCCTGACGGCAAGCGCGTGCGCTCGGTGCGCGACCACATCATCGAGGTCAACGAAGCCGGCGATGTGCTGGAGTTCTGGGACCTCAACCAGATCCTCGACCCGTATCGCGGCGACCTGCTGGAAACCCTCGGCAAGGCCGCCGTGCAATTACCCGCCGGCGTGGCTCGGCAGGACAGCAACCTGGCCAATGAACTGGCCGAGGGCGACCTGCCGTTCGGCGACATCCCCGGAGTCGGCACCGGGCGCAACTGGGCCCACGTCAATGCCATCGACTACGACGCAGATGACGACAGCATTATCATTTCAGCACGCCACCAAGGCGTGGTTAAGATCGGTCGCGACAAGCAGGTGAAGTGGATTCTGGCCTCACCGCAGGGCTGGCCGCAGCGCCTGCGCGACAAGGTGCTGACGCCGATCGCCAGCGAAGGCTTCGACTGGTCGTGGACCCAGCACACCGCCTGGCTCACCGGCAAAGGCACGCTGACTGTGTTCGATAATGGCTGGGGCCGCGACTTTGCCGCGACCAAACTCAGCGGCAACTACAGCCGCGCCGTCGAATACCGTATCGATGAAGCCAAAGGCACTGTCGAGCAGGTCTGGGAATACGGCAAGGAGCGCGGAGACGAGTGGTACAGCCCGGTCACCTCGGTGGTCGCCTACCGCCCGGAAACCGACACCCAGTTCATCTACTCGGCCTCGGTCGGCTTCCTCACCAAGGACAAACTCACCACCACCACCCTCAACGAAGTGCGCCGCGGCACGCAAGAGGTGCTGGTCGAGCTGAAAGTGAATAGCCGCCAACCGGGCAGCGTCGGCTACCGCGCGCTGGTCATCGAACTCGACAAGGCATTCTAAAAGCGTACAAGTACCTGTGGGAGCGGGTTCACCCGCGAAGGGCCGCGCAGCGGCCCCACATTACCAACTCCGCCGCTGACATCGCCGGGCCCGCTTTGCGGGCCTTTCGCGACACAAGGCCGCTCCTACAGCAAGACTGCGCCATTCCCCAAATATCCGCCGCGCCAGCGTCGCTGGCCTTTCACGACGCACGGGGCTACTGTTGTCGGGCCCTGCGCGGGCCACGCAAGGCTGGCGAAAATCGGACGAGGTGTTCAACCACTCGTTCTTTTTTTCGAACAGCCTATTGTCCAAGACCCAACAGACCCTTACGATTCGTTTGAGATTTCAAACGCTCAAGCCCCGTAACGGCCGTTTTCCGTGTTGGGGTGCGTGTTCAACAATCAATAACTCGCTCCGTGCGCTCACGGTGCTCAAGGGAAGCCGACATGCAGCTCAAAGACGCTCAGTTGTTCCGCCAGCAAGCCTTCGTCAACGGTGAATGGCTGGATGCGGACAACGGCCAGACCATCCAGGTGACCAACCCGGCTACCGGTGAAGTCATCGGCACCGTGCCAAAGATGGGCGCCGCTGAAACCCGCCGCGCCATCGAAGCTGCCGACAAGGCCCTGCCGGCCTGGCGTGCCCTGACTGCCAAAGAGCGTTCGAACAAGCTGCGTCGCTGGTTCGAGCTGATGATCGAGAACCAGGACGACCTGGCTCGCCTGATGACCACCGAGCAAGGCAAGCCGCTGGCTGAAGCCAAGGGCGAAATCGCCTACGCCGCCTCGTTCATCGAGTGGTTCGCCGAAGAAGCCAAGCGCGTCTATGGCGACACCATCCCGGGCCATCAGCCAGACAAGCGCCTGATCGTCATCAAGCAGCCAATCGGCGTTACCGCGGCCATCACCCCGTGGAACTTCCCGGCCGCGATGATCACCCGTAAAGCCGGCCCGGCCCTGGCCGCTGGCTGCACCATGGTGCTCAAGCCTGCTTCGCAGACCCCGTATTCCGCTCTGGCCCTGGCCGAGCTGGCCACCCGCGCCGGCATCCCGGCTGGCGTGTTCAGCGTCGTCACCGGCAGCGCCGGCGACATCGGCACCGAGCTGACCGGCAACTCGATCGTGCGCAAGCTGTCCTTCACCGGCTCGACCGAAATCGGCCGTCAGTTGATGCAGGAATGCGCCAAGGACATCAAAAAAGTCTCGCTGGAGCTGGGTGGCAACGCTCCGTTCATCGTGTTCGACGACGCTGACCTGGACAAGGCAGTCGAAGGCGCGATCATCTCCAAGTACCGCAACAACGGCCAGACCTGCGTCTGCGCCAACCGTATCTACGTGCAGGACGGTGTCTACGACGCGTTCGCCGAGAAGCTCAAGGCCGCTGTGGCCAAGCTCAAGATCGGTAACGGCCTGGAAGACGGCACCACCACCGGCCCGCTGATCGACGGCAAGGCTGTAGCCAAGGTTCAGGAGCACATCCAGGACGCAGTCAGCAAAGGCGCCAAGATCCTTTCCGGCGGCAAGCTGATCGAAGGCAACTTCTTCGAACCGACCATCCTCGTCGACGTGCCGAAAACTGCGGCCGTAGCCAAGGAAGAGACCTTCGGCCCACTGGCGCCGCTGTTCCGCTTCAAAGACGAAGCAGAAGTCATCGCCATGTCCAACGACACCGAATTCGGCCTGGCCTCGTACTTCTACGCCCGCGACATGAGCCGTGTGTTCCGTGTTGCCGAAGCGCTGGAATACGGCATGGTCGGCATCAACACCGGCTTGATCTCCAACGAAGTTGCGCCATTCGGCGGCATCAAGGCCTCGGGCCTGGGCCGCGAAGGTTCCAAGTACGGCATCGAGGACTACCTCGAAATCAAGTACCTGTGCATCAGCGTCTGATCCAGTAGCAAGGTTTTTACCTCTGCCAGCGGGGCGCGAGAGCGACGTCTCGCTGGTCTTTTTATATTGCAGGACCTGGTGGCCCGGGCGCTCGCGCCAGTCGATCAACGAATACTGATCGCGAACAGACCCAGCCACCCCCAAGCGCCGCTATCAGTCGGCGCAATTGAGGGCACTATGAGCAAGACCAACGAATCCTTGATGCAACGTCGTGTCGCCGCCGTCCCACGTGGCGTTGGCCAGATCCACCCGATCTTCGTCGACACCGCGAAGAACGCTACCGTGATCGACGTTGAAGGCCGCGAACTGATCGACTTCGCCGGCGGCATCGCCGTACTCAACACCGGCCACCTGCACCCGAAAGTGGTTGCCGCTGTTCAGCACCAGCTGACCAAGGTCAGCCACACCTGCTTCCAGGTGCTGGCCTACGAGCCTTACGTCGAGTTGTGCGAAAAAATCAACGAGCTGGTCCCAGGCGACTTCGACAAGAAGACCCTGCTGGTCACCACCGGCTCCGAAGCGGTTGAAAACGCCGTCAAGATCGCCCGCGCTGCCACTGGCCGTGCTGGCGTGATCGCCTTCACCGGCGGCTACCACGGCCGTACCATGATGACCCTGGGTCTGACCGGTAAAGTCGTACCGTACTCGGCCGGCATGGGCCTGATGCCAGGCGGCATCTTCCGCGCGATCTTCCCGAACGAGCTGCACGGCGTGAGCATCGACGACTCGATCGCTTCCATCGAACGCATCTTCAAGAACGACGCCGAGCCAAAAGACATCGCTGCAATCATCATCGAGCCAGTTCAGGGCGAAGGTGGTTTCATCCCGGTGACCAAGCCGTTCATGCAGCGCCTGCGTGCCCTGTGCGACCAGCACGGCATCCTGCTGATCGCCGACGAAGTGCAGACCGGCGCTGGCCGTACTGGCACCTTCTTCGCCATGGAACAGATGGGCGTTGCGCCTGACCTGACCACCTTCGCCAAATCCATCGCTGGCGGCTTCCCGCTGGCCGGTGTGTGCGGCAAGGCCGAGTACATGGACGCCATCGCTCCAGGCGGCCTGGGCGGCACCTACGCCGGTTCGCCGATCGCCTGCGCCGCGGCCCTGGCCGTGATCCAGGTGTTCGAAGAAGAAAAACTGCTCGACCGCAGCAAGGCTGTTGGCGAGCACCTGGTCGCTGGCCTGCGCCAGATCCAGGCCAAGCACCCGATCATCGGTGATGTGCGTGCACTGGGTTCGATGATTGCAGTTGAAGTGTTCGACGCCGCTGGCTCGCACACGCCAAACGCTGCAGCAGTCAACCAGGTCGTGGCCAAGGCGCGCGACAAGGGCCTGATCCTGCTGTCGTGCGGTACTTACGGCAACGTCCTGCGCATCCTGGTGCCGCTGACCGCCGAAGACGCGCTGCTCGACAAGGGCCTGGCGATCATCGAAGAGTGCTTCGCTGAACTCGCGTAATGTGACCCGCGTCAGAAAAAAACCCGCCTAGGCGGGTTTTTTTATGCCCCTCCCCAGGCCAACACGCCCCCCTGTAGGAGCGGCCTTGTGTCGCGAAAGGGCTGCGTAGCGGCCCCAGATTGCAGCTTCGCCGCGGACATCGCCGGGCCAGCTACGCAGCCCTTTCGCGACACAAGGCCGCTCCTACAGTGGTACTGCGCAAGCAGCCCAAGGCCAAAAAAAATGCCTATCCGCTGGGCTAGACGCTATCGTTAGCCTCACGGACCTGTTTTGGAAGCTGCAACGGATTGCGTGACACGATTACTCAGGAGTAGCCCATGAGCGTTGCAAACCCCACCGCGCCTTGCGTTTTGATTGCCGAAGGCGACCCATGGGTGCGCGACATGCTGCGCGAAACCCTGCTAAGCGTGCGCTGCGACGCCCGCCTGCAGATCTGCGCCGACGGTGCCCAGGCGCTGGCGGCACTGGCCAGCAAGCCTGACCTGATCATCGCCGACCGTGAGTTGGTGGGTGACATTGACGGCCTCGACCTGCTGCGCAGAGTGCGTGGCAAGAGCCAGACGCCGAGCCTGCCGTTCATTTTGCTGAGCAACCGCAGCGACAGCGCCAGCGTGCGTGAAGTGCTGCCGTTGCAACCCACTGAATACCTGAGCAAACCGCTCAACATCGACAAACTGCGCAAGCGCCTCGAAGTGCTGCTGACCAGCGCCGGCGAGGAGATCGCCTGCCCGGTGCCGCCGCTCAGCCCCGGAGCCAAGCTGCCGGCGTATCTTGAGCAGCGCCGCGCCAGTGCCGACGGTGGGCCGCTTTTGGCCGACGTCGAGCAAGCCATCAAGCGTGCGCTCAATCCGCAAGGGCTGGACCTGCGCGTGCTTGAAGAAGAGGTGCGCAGCGACCCGCAGATCACCGCGGTATTGATCGCCGCCGCCAACAGCGCGGCGATGCACAGCGATGCCCCGGCGCAGACTTTGCTGCAGGCGCTGAACAAACTCGGCAGCACCCAGAGCATGAACCTGGTGCTCGGCCTGACCCTCAAGCGCAGCGCGCGGCTGAGCGACCCGCTGCTGGCCCGGCATGCCGCGCACTACTGGGACTTGTCGCTGCACACCGCAGAGTACGGCCGCACCCTGGCGCGCATGCTTGAAGTTGATGAAGGTCGTTGCTACTGCGCCGGCCTGCTGCATTGTCTGGGCGACCTAGCGGTGCTGCGTTGCCTGCAGGAGTGGCGCCTGGCCGGCGGTGAGCTGGATGAGGATCAGGTGCAACTGTCGCTCAACGAATTCGGCGCCCCATTCGGCTCGGCGCTGCGCACCCGCTGGCGCTTGCCACTGCCGCTGCGCGAGCTGATTGCGGCGGTGTATGCCCTGGGTGGCGGGGTCTACTCGCGGGAGATTCTGGCCATGAGCCTGGCCGGGCAGCTGGCGCGGGTGCCGGCAGATCAAGGCCTGGAAAAGGTCGCCAGCAACAAGACTGCACGGTTGTTGAAACTCGGCCTGCCAGAGCTGAATCGACTGCGCAGAGTCGACGCCGCGCCAGGCCAGGAGGCTGCCGCCAGCGAGCCGCCTTCGACCGATGAATCACCCACGGTCAGCAAAGAGTAACTACAGGGCCGCGCGACAAAACCCGACGCTCAGAGTGCGATTTGTTTCACAAATCGCTCTGCTGTGCTGATTTTTCCTACTTCATCACGCAACTTTTCTGCGAATGACACGTCAGACCGTTCGATTTCAGGCCTGCAGGACATCCCCTGTCCCAAGCCTTTACCCGTTTCCGGTTCACAAGGACGTGTCATGCCTCCACTCGCGCAACGCGGCGCGGTGACTGTTGCTGTCGCCCGCTCATTCGCCTCGCTTGTTCCTCCACTATGCCTGCTGCTGGCAGGTCTGGTGGTCAGCCA
Source organism: Pseudomonas sp. PGPR N4 (assembly GCF_059693665.1). Classification (NCBI taxonomy): domain Bacteria; kingdom Pseudomonadati; phylum Pseudomonadota; class Gammaproteobacteria; order Pseudomonadales; family Pseudomonadaceae; genus Pseudomonas; species Pseudomonas sp. PGPR N4. Next base: position 298,136 of record NZ_JCAUKV010000004.1, on the reverse strand, counting down.
GTCAGCTTCGGCAGCCGTTGCCGATGAAGAATTGCGCCAACGCGAGCGCGAGCGAATCCTGCGCGAGCAACTCGACACCCGCCCCGACGTGCGCCTGGAAGCTGCACCTGTGGCCGAGGCCCAGGCACGCCTGCCGCGTGATGAAAAACCCTGCTTCAAGATCAACGATATCCGCCTGATTGGCGAGGCTGCCGAGCAGTTCCAGTGGGCGCTGCAGGCCGCCAACCCCAGCGGCGACCCAGCGCTGGGCCAGTGCCTGGGCGGTGCCGGCATCAACCTGACGATGAAGCGCATGCAGAACGCGATCATCGCCAAGGGCTACGTCACCACCCGTGTCCTGGCCGAAGCGCAAGACCTCAACAGCGGCATTCTGGTGCTGACCCTGCTGCCCGGCCGCATCGGCCAGGTGCGCTTTGCCGAGGGCACCAGCGGGCGCGCCAACGCCTGGAACGCGATGCCGGCCAAGCCTGGCGATCTGCTCAACCTGCGCGACATCGAACAAGCGCTGGAAAACTTCAAGCGGGTGCCCACTGCCGAAGCCGATATCCGCATCGCGCCTGCTGCCAGCAGCACCGCCAAGCCGGGCGAGAGCGACGTGATCATTGCCTGGCGCCAGCGCTTCCCGGCGCGCCTGAGCCTGTCGGTGGACAACAGCGGCAGCAAGACCACCGGCAAATACCAGGGCGCCGTGGCGCTGTCGCTGGACAACCCGCTGTCGCTCAATGACCTGTTCTACGCCAGCTTCAACCACGACCTGGGCGGCGGCACCTCCGGCGACAAAGGCTCGAAAGGTCACACCCTGCATTACTCGCTGCCGTTCGGGTACTGGCAACTGGCGTTCACCAGCAGCGAGTACGACTACCACCAGACGGTGGCCGGGGTTAACCAGGACTTCCTCTACCGCGGCGAAAGCCGCAACAACGAGCTGCGCCTGTCGCGCCTGGTGTACCGCGATGCGGTGCGCAAGACCACGATGTGGGGCAGCCTGTGGACGCGCTCTTCGGAAAACTTCATCGACGACACCGAACTGCTCCAGCAACACCGGCGCATGGCCGGTTGGCAGGCGGGCATTGGTCATCGTGAGTTCATCGGCGCTTCGACCCTTGATCTTGGCCTGAGCTACCGCCGTGGCACCGGCGCCCACAGCGCCTTGGAGGCGCCGGAAGAAGCCTTCGGCGACGGCACCGCCCGCTCGAAAATCATCCAGGCCGACGCCCAGCTGCAAGTGCCGTTCGACGCCTATGGCCAGCGCCTGCGCTACATCGGCGGCTGGCGCGCGCAGTGGAACCGCACCGAACTGGTCCCGCAAGACCGCTTCAGCATCGGCACGCGCTATTCGGTGCGTGGTTTCGATGGCGAGAACATCCTCTCGGCCGACCGCGGCTGGACCTTGAGCAACGAACTCGGCCTGGCCCTGGGCAGCAGCGGCCAGGAGCTGTACGCCGGGGTCGACTACGGCGAAGTCGGCGGCAACTCCGCCGACTACCTGATCGGCCGACGCCTGGCCGGTGCCGTGGTCGGTGTGCGCGGCGGTTATCGCAACCTCTCCTACGACTGGTCGTGGGGTACGCCGTTGAAAAAGCCCGATGGCTTTGAAACCGCCAACTTCACCAGCGCGTTTACCGTCGCGCTGTCGTTCTGAGGAGGCTGCCATGCGCATCGACACCTTCGACATCACCGCCCCAGGCCTGATCGACGAACCGTGGAACGAAGCCACCGCGCTGGGCGCTGCGACCTGGCTGTGGATGCACTCCACGGCCCACCGCGACGCCCCGTTGCACAGCCTCGCCAGCCTGCTGTTGCCGGCGCTCAAACACCGCCAGTTCGTGCTGGGCAGCGAGGGCGGTCGCCCGGTGTTTTTCGTCTCTTGGCTGAACCTCAGCGAGGCCGCCGAACAGCGCTACCTGACCCGCTCACCGATCGAGCTGGACGAAGCCGACTGGTGCAGCGGCGAGCGCATGTGGATCAACGACTGGGTCACCCCGTTCGGCCACAGCGTCGCCCTCAGCCGCCTGCTGGCGCGGCGCCTGTTCACTGACCGTTGCGCGCGTGCGTTGCACCACCGCGGCGAAGAGCAAGGGCTCAGGGTCAACACTTTTCATGGCATCGGGGTGATCCCGGAGCAGGCGCGCGCCTGGTTTGCCGCTCACCCATTGGCCACCGACGCCTGACGCAAAGGGATTTGCAATGAACAAGCATCTGTATCGCATCATCTTCAACAAGGCGCGCGGCCTGCTCATGGTCGTCGCCGAAACCGTCAGCAGCGCCGGCAAGGCGCCCGGCGTCAGCAGTGGCAGCGGCGTGGTGGCCAAGCCCTGCGTCGCCAGCCTCAACGGCCTGCGCTACGCCCTGATGGGCGCGCTTGGGCTGATCAGCCTCAGCGTGGCCCCGGCCTGGGCCGCTGGCATCGTCGCCGACCGTGGCGCGCCCAGCGGGCAGCAGCCGATGGTGATCAACAGCGCCAACGGCACGCCGCAGGTCAACATCCGCGCGCCGAGCGCCGGCGGGGTGTCGCGCAACAACTACAGCCAGTTCGACGTCGACGGCCGTGGCGCGATCCTCAACAACGCGGTCGGCAACAGCAAAACCCAGCTGGGCGGCTGGATCGAGGGCAACCCGTACCTTGGCCGGGGCAGTGCCAAGGTCATCCTCAACGAAGTCAATTCGAGCAACCCGAGCCAGTTGCGTGGCTATGTCGAAGTCGCCGGCCAGCGCGCCGAAGTGGTCATCGCCAACCCGGCCGGGATCACGTGTGACGGCTGCGGCTTCATCAATGCCGACCGCTCGACCCTGACCACCGGCCGCGCGCAGATGGAGAACGGGCGCATCACCGGCTACCGCGTCGAAGGCGGCACCCTGAGCATTACCGGCAAGGGCCTGGATGCCCGCGACAGCGACTACACCGACCTGATCGCGCGCAGCGTCGAGGTCAACGCCGGGATCTGGGCCAACGACCTCAAGGTCACCACCGGGCGTAATCAGGTCAACGCCGACAATACCCAGGCCACCGCCCTGGCCAAGGACGACAGCGCCCAGCCCGAGGTGGCCATCGACGTCGCCGAGCTGGGCGGCATGTACGCCGGCAAGATCAAGCTGGTCGGTACCGAGGCCGGGGTTGGCGTACGCAACGCCGGGCAGATCGGCGCCATGGCCGGTGACGTGGTGATCAGCGCCGACGGCAAGCTGCTCAATCAGGGCGCCATCAGCAGTGCTGGGGCGACCCGCGTAGCCAGTGCCACGGCAGTGGACAACAGCGGCAGCCTGTACGCCAAAGGCGACCTGCACGCCAGCAGCCAGGGCACTGTCACCAACACCGGCGAGCTGGCCGCTCAGGGCAATCTGAACATCGACGCGGCCAAACTCGACAGCAGCCGCGACTCGCTGCTGGCAGCCGGCGTTGACGCCCAAGGTACTTCCAGCGGCAACGCTACGCTCACGGTCAAGGCTAAGCAGATTGCCGCCCGCGGCCAGAACCACGCCAGCGGCGCCCTTGATCTGCAAGGCGACACGGTCGACCTCAGCCACAGCCGCAGCTACGCCGGCAACCTCAACCTGACCGCCAACAACGGCGACCTTGACCTCAGCTCGAGCACCATCGACAGCGCTGGCCGCCTCGACGCCAAAGCCAGCGCAACCGTGCGCAGCGACAGCGCCAAGGTCAATGTCGGCAACCTGCAGGTCAGCGCCGACAAGCTCTCGAACAACGGCGGCGAACTGGTCCAGACCGGCACCGCAGCAAGCCTCATCAAAGTCGCCGGCCAGCTCGACAACAGCGACGGCCGCATCGCCAGCAACGCCCGCGAGCTCAGCCTCGACGCAGGCACCCTGGCCAACCGCAAAGGCAAGGTCGAGCACGCTGGTAGCGGCAAACTCGACGTCCGCGCCAGCGAAATCGACGGTAACGGCGGCACCCTGGCCAGTAATGGCGCCCTGCAGATCAGCGCGCAAAAGGCCCAGCTTGCCAACGGCCAGACCCAAGGCCGGCAAGTGTTGCTCGACAGCCGTGACCTGGACACCAGCGGCGGCACCGTGATCGCCACCCACGGCGGCACTCTGCAAGTGCGCGACGCGCAGCGCCTGGACAACCGTGGCGGCACCCTGGCTGCTGGCGGCGCCATGACCGTCACTGCCGGCGAAGTGCTCAACGACGGCGGCACGCTCAGCGCCGGCAATACCCTCAACCTGAACGCCGACAGCCTCAGCAACATCGCCGGCACCCTCGCCGCGACCCAGGCCATGCAAGTGATTGCCGGCCAGCTCGACAACAGCGGCGGCACCCTCGGCTCGGTCGAGGCCGGGCTGTTCGTCGAAGTCAGCAACGGTCAGCTGCAGAACCAGGGCGGGCGCCTCGAAGCGGCTGGCGATATTCAACTCGGCGCGCTTGGCCTGAACAACAGCCAGGGCGTGATCAGTGGCCGCGAGCTGCTGCTCGACAGCCGTGGGCAAAGCGTCAACAACAACGGCGGCACCCTCGATGCACAGGCCAGGCTCGACCTGCGCAGCGGCGAGCTGCACAACAGCGGCGGGCTGATCCAGGCCGGTGGCCGGCTGTTCGTCGACACCGGCAGCGCCGCCCTGCACAACAGCGCCTCAGGCGCTGACAGAGGCATCGTCGGCCAGGCCGAAGTCGAGCTGCACAGCGCGCAACTGGATAACCAGCAGGGCTTTATCGGCGCCAAGGGCAACCTGCTGCTGGCAGCCACCACCCTCAACAATCAGGGCCAGATCGCCGGCGAAAGCCAGGTGCAGTTGCTCGGTAATCGCCTCGACAACCAGGGCGGCAAGGTGCAGGCCAAAGGTGCGTTGATCGTTGAACAGAACGAGCGCATCGACAACCGCGGCGGACTGCTGCGCAGCGCTGGGCAAACCCGACTGACCACCGCGCAGCTCGACAACCGCACCAGCCAGGGCAACGAGCAAGGCATCGAAGGCCAGTCGCTGCTGCTGCGCGCGGACACTCTGGAAAACCAGCAAGGCGCCCTGCGCGCTGACGCCGGCATCGACCTCGGCCTGGCCCAGGCGCTGTACAACGACGCCGGCCTGATCTCGGCTGGCAGCGAATTGCGCCTGGCCGATCGCGACCCGGCGCAGAACCGCCTGGCCGTCGACAACGGCAGTGGCACCTTGCTCGGCGGCAGCCTGCTGTCGCTCAATGCGGCGTACTTCAGCGGCAGTGGCCGCCTGCTCAGCCTCGGTGACCTGATCCTGCGCCAGCAGGGCAACCTCAGCCTCGGCGGCCAGGTGCAAGCCAACGGCAAGGTCGATATCGATATCGGCGGGGCCCTGTACAACAGCGGCAAACTGCTCGCCGGGCAAGCGCTGATCGTGCGCGGTCAGGCGCTGGACAACGCCGCCAGCGGCGAAATGGCCGCCACCCAGGTCGACCTGCGGGTCAACGGCCAACTGCACAACCGCGGCCTGATCGACGGTCAGCAGGTGCGCCTGCAAGCCGATGAGCTGTTCAACCTTGGCACCGGGCGCATTTACGGCGACCGTCTGGCCATCGCCAGCCGCACCCTGGCCAACCTCGACGAAGCAGGCCCGGCGGCGGTCATCGCCGCCCGTGAGCGGCTGGACATCGGCAGCCAGCGCATCGACAACCGCGAGCAGGCGCTGATTTTCAGTGCCGGCGACCTCGCCATCGGCGGCACGCTGGATGGCAACGATCAGGCCAGCGGCCGCGCCGACCTGCTGGCCAACGCCAGCGCCACGGTCGAATCGCTGGGCGCCATGAGCCTGAACATCCGCGAGCTGCGCAACACCAACGAACACTTCAGCACCGTCGACGTAGAAGTCAGCCGCGAGCAGTTGCAGGAATTCCAGATCACCGGCTCGCCCAACCGCTACCGCCCTGATCAGGTCTCGGTCTACCGCGACGAAGTCGATCATCTGGTCGCCCCGGATGGCGTGCGCGACAACTTCAATCGCTACGACTACACCCGCAGCGTGGTCGAAACCCGTATCGCCAGCTCAGCGCCTGGGCAGATTCTGGCCGGCGGCAACCTGACCTTCAGCGGCGACAGCGTACTCAACGACAAGAGCCGGATTCTGGCCGGTGGCTTGCTCCAGGCCGGCGCCGCGCAAGTGATCAACACCGAGGTGGACGGCCAGCGGGTGACCACCGATGCCGGCACCGCGACCAACTTCTACCGCATCCAGCGCAAGGGCCGTGACAGCCAGGGCCGCAGGATCACCGATTACCGCCCGGCGCCGCTGATCCAGGACATCGACCTGACGCCCACCGAGTACGGCCAGTACGCCGTGGTCAACGGCAGCGGCACTCAGCTGAGCGGTCGCGAGCTGCTCCAGGTCGGCCAGCAGGTGGCTACGGTTGGTGCAGTCAACGCCGAGGTTGGCGAGCAGTACCGAGTCGGCGCCGTAGTTGAGGTCAAGCTCAACGACGGCCAGGGCATTGCCGACCAGGTGCGCACCGGCGGCCTGAACCTGGCGCTGCCCAACAACAGCCTGTTCCAGACCAACCCCGCAGGCACCAGTAACTACCTGATCGAGACCGACGCGCGCTTTACCAGCTACCGCAAATGGCTGTCGTCGGACTACATGCTCGAGCGCCTGCAGTTCGACCCGGCGCAGACTCAGCAACGCCTTGGCGACGGCTTCTACGAGCAGAAGCTGATCCGCGAGCAGATCGCCCAGCTCACCGGCCGGCGCTTCCTCGACGGCTTTGCCAACGACGAAGCGCAGTACCGCGCTCTGATCGACAACGCCGTGACCCTGGCCAGCGACTGGAACCTGGTGCCGGGTGTTGCTTTGAGCGCCGAGCAGATGGCCCAGCTGACCAGCGACATCGTCTGGCTGGTCGAGCGCAACGTCACCCTGGCCAACGGCGAATCGCGCAAGGTACTGGTGCCGCAGGTCTACGTGCGCGTGCAAGAGGGCGACATCAACGGCAATGGCGCGCTGATCGCCGGCCAGCAGCTCAAGCTCGACCTGTCTGGCGACCTGATCAACAGCGGCAGCCTCGGCGGGCGCAGCGTGGTCGCGCTGACCGCGCAGAACATCGACAACCTCGGTGGCCGCATCCAGGGCAACAACGTCGCCCTGCAGACCCGCGACAACCTGAACAACCTTGGCGGCCTGATCGGCGCCACCGACAGCCTCGCCATCGACGCCGGGCAGGACATCAACAGCCGCTCGCTGAGCCGCGACAGCAGCAGCGAGCAAGGCACCCGCAGCAACCTGTCGCGGGTCGCCGGGCTGTTTGTCAGCGGTGATGGCGGCAGCATGAAAGTCGCCGCCGGCAATGACCTCAACCTGCAAGGCAGCCAGGTGGTCAACGCCGGCCAGGGCGGCGCTACCCAGTTGCAGGCCGGGCGCGACGTCAACCTCGGCACCGTCAGCGAAAGTTCGCAGCAGGCGATCCGCTGGGATGCCAGCAACTGGCGCAACGAAGCCAGCCGCGGCGAAGTCGGCAGCACCGTGCAAACCAACGGTGACCTGCGCATCACCGCCGGCCAGGACCTCAACGCCCGCGGCGCCACGGTCACCAGTGACCAAGGCATGGTCCTTGCCGAAGCGCGCCGCGACATCAACCTGACGGCCGCCGAGCAGTACCAGTTCGCCGACGAAGCGCACAAGTTCAAGGGCAGCAACGGCATGCTGTCGAGCAAGACCACCACCTTGCGCGACACCGTCAGCCAGACCCAGGCCAGCGGCACCACCTTGAGCGGCGAGCAGACCTACCTGCAGGCCGGCCGCGATATCAGCGTGCGCGGCAGCGACGTGGTCTCGACACAGCAGACGGTGCTGGTCGCCGAGCGCGATGTGAACATCGAAGCGGCCACCGAAAGCAGCAGCGAACGCCACGACAAGTCGGAGAAAAAGAGCGGCCTGTTCAGCGGCGGCGGCATCGCCCTGACCATGGGCACCCAGCAGCAGAGCGTCAAAGACCTCACCACCCGTGAAACCGCCCGCGCCAGCACCATCGGCAGCACCGAAGGCGATGTCATGATCGAAGCCGGGCGCCAGTACCGCCAGGTCGGCAGTGATGTGGTCGCGCCGAAAGGCGACGTCGACATCCTCGCTCAACAGATCGCCATCACCGAAGCCCGCGAGACCAGCGAGCGCACCCGCGAGACGCTGTTCAAGCAGACCGGCTTCACCGTGACCATCACCAACCCGGTGATCAGCGCGATCCAGACCACCCAGCAGATGCAGCAGGCGTCGAGCAAGACCGAAGACGGCCGCATGCAGGCGCTGGCTGCGGCCACCACCGCACTGGCGGTCAACAACGCCGCCACTGCAGTCGCCCAGGACCCGGGCGCTGCCGGCGGGATCAACATCAGCCTGTCGCTGGGCACCAAGCAGCAACAGAGCACCACCGTGCAGCAAAGCGACGCCGCTGCCGGCTCGACCATCATTGCCGGCAACGACGTGCGTCTGCGCGCCACCGGTGCGGGCAGCGACAGCAACATTCTCGTCCAGGGCAGCGAGGTGCGCGCCGGCAACAACGCCACCCTCGCCGCCGACGGCAACATCGACCTGCTCGCCGCGCAGAACACCAGCAAGCAGGACAGCGACAGCAAAGGCATGAGCGCAAGTGTCGGCATCGGCCTGTCGCTGGGCGGCTCGCGCAACGGCTTCACCCTCGACCTGGGCGTCAGCGGCAACCGCGGCGACGCCGATGGCGACACCCTGACCCACACCAACACCCAGATCGCCGCAGGCAACACCACCACGCTGGTCTCCGGCGGTGACACCAACCTGCGCGGCGCCGTGGTCAGTGGCCGTCAGGTGCTGGCAGACGTTGGCGGCGACCTCAACATCGAGAGCCTGCAAGACACCGACACCTTCAAGGTCGACGAGAAGAGCATGGGTGTCGGCATCAGCCTGTGCATCCCGCCGTTCTGCTACGGCATGAGCACGGTCAGCGGCGGCAGCGCCAACCTCGGCGGCACCGACATGGACTCGGACTTTGCCAGCGTTACCGAGCAGTCCGGGATCAAGGCCGGCGACGGCGGCTTCGACATCCGCGTCGGCGGCAACACCGACCTCAAAGGCGCGGTCATCGCCAGCAGCGACAAGGCTGTGGCCGACGGCAAGAACCGCCTCGAAACCGCCAGCCTGACCACCAGCGACATCCGCAACAAAGCCGAGTACGACGCCAGCACCTTCAGCATCGGCGGCGGCTACAGCGAGATCGGCAAGTCCCAGGACGGCAAGGTGCAGACCGGCGGCGCGATTACCCCCGGCACCGAGATCCCCACCAACGACAAACAGATCGGCGCCAGCCTGCCGATTGCCATCAGTGCCAGCGACAGCGCCAGCAGCGTGACCCGCAGCGGCATCAGTGGCGGCAGCATCCTCATCACCGACGCCGCTGCCCAGCGCGAGCGCACCGGCCAGAGCGTCGACGAGACCCTCGCCGGGCTCAATCGCGATGTCTCCAGTGACCGCGACAACACCAACGCGCTCAAGCCGATCTTCGACGAAGAGCAGATCCGCGCCGGCTTCGAGATCGTCAACGCCTTTGCCAACGAGGCCGGCACCCTGCTCGCCAACAAGGCCAAGGAAGTCGACGCCAAGCGCAACGCGGCCGATGCAGCCGATGCCAAGGCCCTCGAAACCAGCGACGCCGAGCTCAGCCAGGCCCTGCGCGACCAGGCCATCAGGCTGCGCAACGAAGCGGATGGCGTGGCCGGCAACTGGGGCGCCGGCGGCACCTACCGGCAGATCACCACCGCGCTGGTTGCCGCAGCAAGCGGCAACATCAGTGCCGGCAACGGCGCGTTCATGCAAGGCATGGTCGTCAACTACGTGCAGCAGCAAGGCGCCGGTTACCTCGGTGACCTGGTCGCCGACGGCACCCTGGTCGAAGGCACGCCGATGCACGCTGCCCTGCACGGCATCCTCGCCTGCGCCGGTGCGGCCGCCAGCAGCCAGAGCTGCGGCAGTGGCGCGGCCGGCGCGGCGGCGTCGAGCCTGCTCACCGGGCTGTTCTCCGAAGCCAGCCCGACCGAAACCGAAAGCCAGCGCGAAGCCAAGCGCAACCTCATCGTCAGCCTGGTCACCGGCATCGCCGCCACCACCAGCCTCGATGCCGCCACCGCTACCGCGGCGGCCTCGGGGGCTGTGGATAACAACTGGTTGGCGACTCAGCAGTACGTCCAGGCGCGCAAGGAGCTCAAAGAAGCTGAAGGGCGCATTGATGAACTCAAGGTGCTGGCCAAGTGGGCGTATATCAGCAAGAAGCAGGACCTGCTGACCCAGAGTGGCGTTGGCCAAGGCTTGATCAAGGCCGGATTTGACGATATCTCGGGGCTGGCGCAGATGCTTCTGCACCCGATCGAGACGGTGAAGGCCATCGGCGGCCTGATCGACGACCCGAGCGCCTTGGCCGGCTACCCGGAAGAGGTCAAACAAAACCTCAAAGCCAAGGTCGCCCGCATCGAGAACGCGCTTACCGTCGGCGGTGACGCCAACGCCGAGCAGATGGGCTACGACATTGGCGAACTGGTGTGGGACGTTGGTGGCCTTGTCACCGGGGTTGGCGGGGTTGCCAAAGGCAGCGTCAAGCTGGCCTCGGTGGGTATCAAGCTGGGTACCGACAAGCTTGAGCAGATGGCTGCACGGCAGGTCGTGAAGAACGCCGAGTGGAAGGCGGTCGATGGCGTTTACAGCCCCAAACCTGGCAGCAGCTCTGGCGCGCCAACGACCGTGAACTTCAATGGTCAGGCGGTGGATAATGCTGGGGATTTCACTGCTTCGCTGACCAAGCCTGCTGGCAAGGTGGAAGCTGGTCCTGGCGCCAAAGAACCGGGGCAGGTTACCCCTGATGCAATCAGCCCGCCCAAGTTCAGCTCGATTGACGACCTATTTGGTCAAACGTTTGAAAGCATCCCATTGTCACATCTTCCCAATCCGAAGACCGGCTCTCTGGTGAATGATGGCAAACTTGGCGAGCAACTGGCCCTGCAAACCCTTAACGAGAAAACCGGCCTCAATTTCAAACCTCTGCAAAACAGCAGCAACCACGGCTGCGATGGCTGCGCGGTTGCGATCAATGGCGATACGATCACAGTGGTGGTGATGGATGCAAAATCTTCTGTGAACGGCGTGAGTGGAGCACGCACGCCGCATGGGGATCCGGCGACGAGATTGAGAGGGTGGTTGGATAATGGTTCGATAACCCGATCCGATCCTGCGCTGGCTGGAGACTTGGAACTAGCGATGCAAAGCGATGGAGTCAAAGTCCAAGGCGTTACTGTTAAAGTCGGTTTGCCCGCACCAGGTAAAACAGGTCTAGCAGAAATTAAGGTGGAACCATGGATCAAAAAATAACTAAAGTTGAACGCGCGGGTGTGAACCCGAAATGGCCCTCCTACAAGAGCGTATGTGCTCGCATCGCAAGCGCACCGCATGTTGAGGACGCGTTTTATGCCAACGCGATACGTGAATACGTCACCCGCGAGGATGCAAGGCCTAGTGGCTCAAGGATGGTTCCGAATAAAAGTAATGCGACAACTACTACCCCGGAAAGAATGGCGCGGGGTAGACTTTATACAGTACTTGCAACTGCTCCAAGCAACCCGCAGTGGCTGCAAGAATTGGCTCGCTGGATGCGCTACTACCAAGTAGGTATTTGGCAATTGTATTTTTGGGCGCACGAGTACGATCAACACCCCGGTAACCATATCCGCCAACAAAACTACAGCATCCAAACCGCTGCAAGCATGATGGGAGCGATGGCTATTTTGGGCTGGAAGGATGCCGTCATTTATCAGGGCTATCTAACGCACGCGGCGCTTAATCGCGGACATCAGTTGGTTATCGAGTACGAAGAGCAGCACCGCCGCGCTCAAGCCTTCATGCTGCGTGTGTTTGCCGATTGGGTAGGCGATGTTTCACACCAGTGGCCGGCCTATGCTTATGACGAACCCATCTACGAAGCTCTTCTGGCCAACTGGCGCACTCCCAACCCCGAGGATTTGTTGCCCGGCCTGCTCGCTGCTTGTGACCGCCACACCTGGCAGACCGGCAGAGACAGCCAGAAGAACTCCTACGATTTCAATCAGGATTGGCACATGGAGCGCGTTCCGGTAGAAATCCTCTACTTACTGCGTCTACGCCAATGGGAAGGCTTGGCCAATCCCCAGCAGATTGATCATCCACTGATGGCTGCGCCCTTTGACCAGCTGCCGCCCGAGCAGCCAGTGCCTGAATTTGACGAGTTGATGCAAGGTGTGCTCAACCGCGCAAGAGAAGATTGGCCACAGTACGATGAGGTGCTGTCTTTGCCAGAGTTGCGACGTTGAATCGGGGAAGAAGTTATTGTCGACTCCGTCAACAAAGCAGGTGTGGATGGTTGCGACCGCCACCTCGTTGCGATCATCAATGGTCAGCTAAGGACGGCTAAGAGGGGATCCTCCAAAGCGCTACAACATTTTACGTGCGATGAAGGTGAGGTATATGAAGCTCGAAGCCGAAAATGGTCACGTAATCATTGACGTTGATCAGGCACAGCTTGTAAGCACGTTAAAGAGCTTAAAAAGCTATGGTCCTAGCTCATACGCCTGCCCACCATTTGATTTGCTGCCTTTGGAGGTTTTTGCAATTTTTAAGGTTCGCCAACAGTGCGGGTTGAAGTCGCCTGCAGTTGCTCATCCCTTGTTATCTGTTGATGTGGCTGCATTGGAGAATCTTACTTTCAAGCCTGATGAAGTCTCTGTAAAGGTTGAGGCGGCCTACAGAAATTTCTTCGGCTAAAGGCCATGGGGTGGGGTGTGAATGCTATTAAAGTTGATGGTTTCAATGATGTTCTGCTGGCTTTTGTTACTGCATGTTTGTTCTGCACTGCTATCAGCAAAGATGAGCTCAACATATGGTGCGCTCAAGCATTGTCGCTAAATAATGCGCCAAGTTGCCTATATGATCTGATGGGTTTTCAAGATGAGATTTTTAAGGTCTATAAGGTGATTGGCTACGTGCCTCATTGGGAGCATTCAGATAGCGACGAATACGCTCTATACGGTATCGCTGTTCGTCGAGGTTTCAAACCTTATGACATGCCTATTACCACCCGCGAAGCGCTTACCCACCTCGGCGCTTCTCCGCGCATTGAAAATTTATTCAGAGAGGTCTTTACCTTCATCAAATTTTAAGCTGGGTCGAAACAAGCTCTAGGCGATTTAAGTAGAACATGGATGCGCACCTGATGATTCTGGAGCAGTTGCGTCGGTGAGGTGATGGCTGGGAGCGAAAGGACCCGACGGCCACTTCCAGATTATTAGGGAGCAAATGATGAGCAAGCGCGCGCCGTTGGGTGATCCGGCCTATTGGTCAGAATGGGTCGCTTTTGGTGACGAATCCATCACCCTCGGCTGGGACACTGCAAGTCGTCCATTCGGCGACCCGAGTTATGCGCCCCAGTATCTGTTCGAGTTGGCCCAGGATCATTGGCATCAGATGCTGCGTCGCTATTCTGCGGGCCTGCCGGTGGCAGAGCTGGCAGGGTACTTTCCGGGTTTGCTTGACGCCTGGGAGCGATCACAGCACTTGGGCGCGGAGCAGTGGACTGCGCAGCAGGTGACAAGCCGCACCCTGTGGGCGGTCAACTACGATCATTACATTGTGTGTTTCTGGCTCGTCGGCTTGGCGTTGACGCTCGATATCCCCGACGAGCAGTGGCTGCGTCTGTTGGCGCTGATCGACAATGAGGGCGAGGACATTTTGCTCGACCGCGTTATCGCTACCCGGTCCCCGCAACGTCGGATCGGTACTGTGCTGCTTTACCCCAAACCGTATGCTCGGTTGCTTGCAGCTGTCGATGCGCCTCCTGGCCAGCAAGGCGCGCTCCTTCAGGGATTTGTCGCGCATTGGTATGCCGAAGTTGGCAGCGCTGCTCGTTCGGGGACTAAGAAGCAAGCAGCGCCCTTCAAGCATCCTTACTGGTACCGCTATGGCGACGAGAATTTCGCAGGTGGTGCTTACTTTGGCCGCTGGTGTATTGAGGCGGCTGCTGCCGTCAAGGCGTTCGGTCTGGACGATTCGCTGTGCCGTGGCCACGAGCATTACCCGCGCGACCTGCTGGAGCCCGCTGCAGAGGTGATGGTGGTGGCCAAGGATAGCAGCGAAAAGCGCGGGTTTTGGGCCAGGCTTTTCGGCGCTGAGGATGGGTAGGGACCGGAAAATTGAGCCTGTCTATTCTGGTAAAAGTGTTCGGCCAGATAGCTTTAATGTGGAGTATTCAATAGGCGACGCTCGTCCTAAAGAGATTGTATTTAAAAACTCACCGGGTGGAAATTGATGCGTAGTGATGATGATATCTACAATGACATTGGGGCATTTTATTTGAAATTGCTCCCAGCGGAGCCTGTAAAATTATAATGCGCGCACAGTTATCCCAAGAGCTAGATAGCTGTGAGTATGACTACATTGATGAACAAGGTAATGTTGCCTGGTTCACGGCAGGCGGGCGAGCCAATACAGATATGTTAGACCTTTTAACAGAGTTGCGCAGTTGGTATGTTGAGAATAAACTTACAGCGGGCCTGTCAGCGTGGTGTGGCTGTGAGGTGACCTTGGATTTAGTTAAAGCTAAAATAAGTATAGACTTTATTTATCCTTGAAAATTAAGCAGCAGGTTTACATGTAGAAGCTTAGGCTGAATATAGGGTATTTTTGCACCCTATTTGCACCCTATTTGCACCCTATTTGCACCCTATCTGCACCCTATCTGCACCCTTTCTGCAGGCAAGTTGCACCCCTTATGCGCCCCCCTGACGACCTACAGTCTATCTGCCCAATACGCCATTTTTCAGCATGATTTTTCGCGCCTTAACTCAAGGTGCTGGCCAAGTGGGCCTATATCAGCAAGAAGCAGGACCTGTTGACCCAGAGTGGCGTTGGCCAAAGCTTGGGCAAGGCCGGCTTTGACGACATCACGGGGCTGGCCCAGATGCTTTTGCAGCCGGTCGAGACGGTCAAGGCTATCGGTGGCTTGATCGACGATCCGAGCGTGCTGGCCGGGTATCCGGAAGAGTTCAAACAGAACATCAAAGCCAAGGTCGCCCGCATCGAGAACGCGCTTACTGTCGGCGGTGAAGCCAATGCCGAGCAGTTGGGATACGACATTGGCGAACTGGTGTGGGACGTTGGCGGCCTTGTCACCGGGGTTGGCGGGGTTGCCAAAGGCAGCGTCAAGCTGGCTACGGTCGGGATCAAGCTGAGTACTGAAAAGCTTGAGCAGATGGCTGAACGGCAGGTTGTGAAGAATCTCGAGTGGAAGGCGGGTAAAGGCGATTACAGCGTGAAACCTGGCGGGGGTTATGACTCGCCATCGACCGTGACCCATAATGGTCACGCGGTCGAAAATGCAGGAGACTTCTCAGCTTCGCTGTCTAAGCCTGCGGGTAAGACGGAAGGTGCTGTCGACGCAAAGGCGCAAGGTTCCCAAGCGCCCTACAACTCGCAAACCACCAGGGCGGAGCTAGAGTCCATTTATGGCCGTGATAACGTTGTCTCCACTACAGTTCCTCCCATCGATGGTCGTAACGTACATCTTGCAGGGCAGCGCCATCCGGTGACGGGCGTCGTATTCGATAACAAGGGTTTTCCTATATTTGATGATATGACAGCATTTGACACACGTCTCCCGATTGACGCGTTTAAATCGGCGAGTTACGAGGGGCAGATGAAGCTTGCAAGTAAAGATTTAGCAAGTGCAATACGGCAAGGCCAAGTTAACCCATCAGGCTTTACTGTTAAGCAGCTAGAGCAAATTAATGCTGGTGCGAAGAAAATTGATGGATATACGTGGCATCATCATCAGGATAGCGGGCGAATGCAACTAGTTCCCGAGCTAATTCATCAGAAAACTGGACATATTGGTGGCGAAGCCATGGGGGGTGGGAAGTGAACGGTATTGATCCGCATAGTTTTAATGACGAGTTGTTGGGTTTTGTGATTACATGTCTATTTTGCACTGCTATCAGCAGGGATGAGCTAAATGTCTGGAGCGCTCAAGCCTTGGCGCTAAATAATGCCCCAAGTTATTTATATGATTTGATGGATTTTCAAGATGAGATCTTTAAGATTTATAAGGTGATTGGCTACGTACCTCATTGGGAGCATGCAGAAGGTGACGAGTATGCACTATACGGTATCGCCGCCCGTCGAGGTTTCAAACCTTATGATATGCCTGTGACCACCAACGAAGCGCTTATCCACCTTGAGGCCTCTCCGCGCATTGAAAATTTATTCAGAGAGGTTTTTCCCTTCATCAAATTTTAGGCTGGATTGAGAAAACCTCTACGTGAGTTAGTCAAAGCTGGTTGTGGGGCCGGATGGTGGCAAGCACGATAGCGATAATTCTGCGAAGTCGTGCTATCCGGTCGATGGCCGATCAGTCTGGGGATGTTGGTGGGTAGCTCAAGGACTAGGTCAGACAGTAGACCTCTGCTTCGGGTACGAAGTATTGCGGGTCTCACCTTGGGCGCGTAATCGACTGATGGGGCGTACCAGAATGAAAAAAATAGAAAGAAATCTTGAGCAGCACCGCCACTGGCTGTCTCAATCGGATGGGATGGTGGCTTAAGAGCTTAGGTACCTTGAAGAAGATCTTGCCTGTGAATCCTTGGAGGGTTTGGCCAATGTGTCTGATGCCTTGGGGATGCTTGCCGTTTGTCACGGTATACAGGGAGAGGTTTCTATTTATGCCGGTGATGTTTCTGGCTGGGAGGAAGTATCCCGCGCGATGGTGTACCGCTATTGGGTGCTCATGCTCAGAGCCAAGACTTTTTCTAATACGAGATTTCTTCAAGGTATTAGAAGCGCCCCGAATCTGACCAATCAGTTGAGCAATGCAGGTTGCCTACTTGCAGGTTTCATTGCTGCGGATATGCATGATCTAGCGGAGTCGGTTGCCGATGTGCTTGTCGGCATGTCAACTGTTGATGGAGCTGTTGCTGGCGGGGGCTACGGCTCGCCGTCGACCGTGACCCACAATGGTCAGGCGGTCGAGAATGCAGGAGACTTCTCAGCTTCGCTGCCCAAGCCTGCTGGCAAGGTGGAAGGGGGGGCTGATCCCAAGGTGATCAACCCTCACGGCGAGCTTCCTGTAGTCAAGGTAAACTCAGCTGGCGCCGTAAAAGTTACGCCGGAGTTCGAGATTCTAAACAATCCAAGCGCTAGGGCAGCGAATACTCGCTATGAACTCGATAATGGTAACTCCTTTACAACCAATAGCGCGGGTCAGGTCGACGAGCTTACGTT
Source organism: Pseudomonas sp. PGPR N4 (assembly GCF_059693665.1). Classification (NCBI taxonomy): domain Bacteria; kingdom Pseudomonadati; phylum Pseudomonadota; class Gammaproteobacteria; order Pseudomonadales; family Pseudomonadaceae; genus Pseudomonas; species Pseudomonas sp. PGPR N4. Next base: position 280,907 of record NZ_JCAUKV010000004.1, on the reverse strand, counting down.
TACCCCAGTCGACGTCAAGGTAAAGCGTGATTCAAGGCAAGCGGAGGCAGGAAAGCAGGGGCGCGATACCGACGTCGGTGGCCATGCGCAAGCATGTAGCCAAGGTGGCACATGTGACGGATACAATCTTTTTCCACAGGACAAAAATTTCAATGTATCTGCTTATCGGAAATTCTACGAAAACGTTATTAAAAAGGCGCTTGATGATCCCAAGCAAATAGTAGGGCCGATCACTATCAAATTCGTTAGGTCTAGTCCAGACTCGCCACGACCTGATATGCTACGTGTTACGTATACAATCGACGGAGCTCCTAGGCGTAGGGAGTTCAAAAATGAAGCCCATAGTATGCCAGAGCACATTTGATGATTGCTGATGACTTTGAGTTAATTAAACAGATTTTTTCGAATATTAGTTCCAATATATTTGAGGAGTATGATTCGTTTGGCTTTGATGTAGAGGTTGGTGATGGTTATGTTGATTACGGGGTGGTCTTGCATAAAGATGGCGCCACTATCAAAAACGCCAAAATGGAAGTTGATGAAGATTTATTGTCTGATCTAATAAGGAGGCTTCGGGCAAACGCCGAGTCCAGAGGTGAACCTTGGAGATCCTTTGTGTTGTCTTACAAAAAGGGTGAGCAAGTAAAAACAAAGTTCACGTATGGCGAGAAATAATTGGCGGAATACTACTAGCTCAGTAGGCATTGGGCAGTTGTTTTTTTGGGCGGGGCAATTTGACGGTTTGGCTAAAGCCGTAGGTAATGACAGATGCCAACAAAATTACAGCATCCAAACCGATACTAACATGATGGGCGCAATGGCGATTTTGGGTTGGAAGCCTGCCGTCATCCATCAGGGCTATCTCACCCATGCGGCGCTTATTCGCAGGCATCAGTTGGTAATCGAGTACGAAGAGCGGCACCGCCGCGCTCAGCCTTTCATGCTGCGTGTGTTTGCCGATTGGGTGGGCGATGTCTCGCATCAATGGCCTGCTTATGCTTATGACGAACCCATCTACGAAGCCTTGTTGGCCAAGTGGCGCGCGTCTAGCTCCGACGACCTGATGCCCTGCCTGCTGGCCGCGTGTGACCGCCACACTTGGCAAACCGGTAAAGAGAGCCAGAAGAATTCCTATGACTTCAATTAGGACTGGCACCTGGAACGCGTGCCGGCGGAAATTCTCTATATTGCTACAGCAGATTACGTTGGTGAAAAAGATCACAAGCCTCCTTAAGAAAAAAGCAATGCGGTACGCTCAGTTCAAATCTGTCTGTGCCCATCGCTGGCGCGGATTCCATACCAGTAACGGTAGGACTGCGGGAATACCTTGCCGCGCAGGGCTGAATCTCTCGACATATGGTGGAAGCTCCGGCTAATATTTGGGGGAAATCCATAGATGATATTGATCAGTCGTTCAAAATATATGGTGCCAAGCTCACATATGTGCCGCCGAGAGCTGGATCATCTGGCAATGCGCAGGTGTACAAAGTTGAAGGTGGCACAACTGGCATCAAAGAGATTCAATATAGCCCATCTACAGTTGATGCATCGGTCAAGTCAACTCATGTGGGTGAGTACTATAAAGTTACGTACTTTGATGGTAGCAAGGCTAAGGTTATTGATCCTGCGACCTACAGGCCGACATTCCAGGGGCCCTCTAAGCCCATTTATGATGCAAATACGACATACTTTAATCCGCAGGGTCAGGAAGTGAAATTTAACCCTGCCACCAATGCGTGGATTTCCAAATGATATCGCTCGATAGTTTTTCTGTAGTTTGGGATGCTCCCATTATTCCTGGTGTATCACTTGCAGGAATACCGTTGCATGCCAGTGTTGTTGGTTTGGAGGCGATGCTTTCGAGATATTTGACTGATGAGAACTCTTCGCGGTATAGCTTTGAAGGGTCGCCAGATCTTCGTTTGAGCGGGTATGGTTTGGATGAGTGCGGTAATGGTGGTTATTCTTTTTCAGTTTTTGAGGGTGAAGTCGTCGGCGAGTTAAGGCAAGGGGTTCCTGCATTATCTATTCTTATACGTAACGACAGGATTTGCGCAATTAAGGTTTATGATTTTAGCTTTCCATGCGAGCCTGCACACAAATTTGTTTACAAGGGGCTTTTGTCAGGGTGTATAGGCCTAGGAAGTCATGTGTCTGACATTTTGCCATTCACTAACCTGGAGTTTGATGAGGCCGAGGAGTGGTTTTATACCGGCCGTGATTATGGAGTCATTGAAGTTACGGGGTGGGGGACACCTCTGGAGGACCAGCCGAACCAGCTCATTACAGCTATTTGTGTAATTCAGGAATGAGGCCTGCAGGTACATAATGTAAAAGTCTCAGACCTGATCTGGCACCCTCTACGCCGGCCTGTAAGACTCAAGATATCTGCTAACTCAGCCAACGCCAGGAAAAGAGTAGAGAGCGCATATCAACTTTCTGATGTTCAGCACGGGTTCAATGACAAGCCGACGGCACCTTGGTCGAAGACACGCCAGTGCACGCCGCCCTACACGGCATCCTCGCCTGCGCCGGTGCGGCCGCCAGCAGCCAGAGCTGCGGCAGGATGAAGTATTGCGGGTCTCACCTTGGGCGCGTAATTGACTGATAGGACGCACCAGAATGAAAAAAATAGAAAGAATCCTTGAGCAGCATCGCCAATGGCTGTCTCAGTCTGATGGGATGGTGGCTCAAGAGCTTGAGTACCTTGAAGAAGATCTTGCCCGTGACTCCTTGGAGGGTTTGGGCAATGCGTCTGATTCACTGGGGATGCTTGCAGTTTGTCACGGTATACAGGGACAGGTTTCTATTTATGCCGGTGATATTTCTGGCTGGGAGGAAGTATCCCGCGCGATGGTGTACCGCTATTGGGTGCTCATGCTCAGAGCCAAGACCTTTTCTAATACGAGATTTCTTCAAGGCATTAGAAACGCCCCGAATCTGACCAATCAGTTGAGCAATGCAGGTTGCTTACTTGCAGGTTTCATTGCTGCGGATAGGCATGATCTAGCGGAGTCGGTTGCCGACGTGCTTGTCGGCATGTTAACTGTTGATGGAGCTGTTGATCCCGCCTATCTGAAAGAGCGTCGATTCGAGCCTTTCATGCTGTGGCTCTATTCCGTCTATTCGGGTGGGAGCACACCTGCCCTGATTGAGTCTATGGATCTCGGCATTTACCAGGAAGTGATAGACTGTTGGGCAGATGAGCAAAGGCTTGCCGGTGTACTGGACGCGGTGTGCCAATATCACTTGGCTAACGCCGAAGATAAGGGCGGGGCTTGGGACCCGGAGTTCAAAAACCCACCATTTGATTTGCTGCCTTTGGAGGTTTTTGCAATTTTTAAGGTTCGCCAACAGTGCGGGTTGAAGTCACCCACAGTTGCTCATCCCTTGTTATCTGTTGAAGTGGCTGCATTGGAGAATCTTACTTTCAAGCCTGATGAAGTCTCTGTAAAGGTTGAGGCGGCCTACCGGCCTTTGGACCAGGTTTTTCGGCGCTGAGGATAGGTAAGGACCGGTCCACGCCTGGTTGCAAGGTGCGCTCAAACGCGCAAGGGAAGACCGGACTACGGTGAGGTGCCGTCTTTGTCAGAGTCGAATTGGTGACTAGGGAGAAGAGTCATCCGGACTTTGCCAGCAGGCAGTGGGTCGAAACGTAGCGAACACTCTGGGGGCTTATGAGTACAGATCAGGGAATTTACCAGGGCTTGGGTGAAATACTCTCGGCGATCGCGCCCCGGCAGGCTCAGTGGGTTTCTGTTGAGGTAGAGCTGTCGCCGACCGGCGACCACGCCAAGCTGTTTTATGACTATCAGGCCGAGGGGAGTGAGCCGCAGTGGTTCGTGCCTGAACCTGCGCGGGTTGATCACGACATCCGCCTCTTCTTGATAAAGTTGCGGGCGTATTTCGCTGGCAACAATTTGTTCGAGCAAGGCAAACCGTGGTCAGGCTGCATGATCAAGCTGGATCTACAGACCGGCAAGTTTGCGGCAGACTTCAAATACGAATGATGGGTGGCGGCCGGTACGTCATCTGCAAACGGATCAAGGGGCTTAATCGGTGCGGGATGAGTTTTTCCAGTCAATGATCGACAACCTTGGTGAAGCCACCTCACGTCGTGAGGTGCCTGCAGCGAGCATCGACAAATACCAGTCAAAACTGCCGCCTGCATTGCTGGGCTACTGGCGCGAAGAAGGCTGGTGTTCTTTCGCTGATGGCTTGTTCTGGATCGTAGACCCGGATGCGTACAAGGCCACGCTGGATAAGTGGTTGCAAGGCAGCGGCCTGGCGGAGATCGACAATTACCACGTGATTGCCAGGGATGCCTTCGGTTCGCTGTATGCCTGGGGCGAGCGTTATCAGCGCAAGATCACGGTGTCTAGTTTGGCTGGCGGTATCGTTGCGCTGAAGAATCAGCTGCGAAAACCTAACCCGCAACCAGACCGCAGCCTCGGCATTTTCCTCGGTTCTACCAGTCGTGACAGCCTGGACTTTGATGATAACCAAGGCAAGCCGCTGTTCCAGCGTGCACTTGCCAAGTTGGGGACGGTTGCCGAGGACGAAATGTATGCCTTCGAGCCGGCGCTGTGCATCGGCGGCAAGGCTGACCTTGAGCATATGGTGAAGGTGAAGATGGTTGAGCAGCTGATGATTCTGGATCAGTTGCGTCGGTGAGGTGATGGCTGGGAATACTGATACCAGATGATGCGCGGCCCCTGTAGGAGCGACCTTGCCGGGGCGTCGGACCGGTCGGAAAGGGTCGCGTAGCGGCCCCAGATCTCAGCTTCGCCGCTGATATCGCTGGGCCCGCTCTGCGGGCCTTTCGCGACACAAGGCCGCTCCTACACAGACCGCGCAAGAGCGTAGTACGCGGGGTGCAAACGTCTAGAATGCGATTTTGGATGGTAAGGCCAAGGACGCTTACATCATGAGAGACGAATACCTCGAGCTGTTCATCGACAATATGGGCGAGGCCACCTCGCGGCGTGAGGTGCCGGCTTCGAGCATCGACAAATATCGCGGCGTTTTGCCTGATCGTTTGCTGGCCTATTGGCAGCAAGAGGGTTGGGCGGGTTATGCCGGCGGTCGTTTCTGGACGGTTGATCCGGATGAGTACACGCCGCTGTTGCGCGAGTGGATCAAACGTAGCCAGCTGGCAGATATCGATGATTATCACGTAATCGGCCGCACGGGCTTTGGCACGTTCTACCTGTGGGGCCAGCGCTATCACCGCAAGGTCACCGTCTCTTGCGCGGACAATTGGGTACTGGCCATGAAAGGTGAGGTTCACACGCTGAATCCCGATCCAGATCGGAGTTTAGGTGTTTTCTTTGCCATGGCCGAGCCTGATGATTTTGATTTCGAAGATATCGAAGAAAACTATCTTTTCGAGCGTGCGGTGCAAAGGCTAGGGCCGCTCAGCGAATCCGAGATGTACGGATTCGTGCCAGCGCTGAGTGCGGGCGGTCAAGCGCGGATCGAAAACCTACAGAAATTGGACGTGAATGTTCATCTGATGATTTTGCATCAGCTTAGTCATGGCTGAGTTGGTGGCATGCAGCCTAGTGTTGGTACCGGGTAGTGTGCGGTCTCTGTAGGAGCGGCCTTGCCGGGGCGCCGGACCGGTTGGAAAGGGCTGCGCAGCGGCCCCAGATCTCAGCTTCGCCGCTGATATCGCTGGGCCCGCTTCGCGGGCCTTTCGCGACACAAGGCCGCTCCTACACGATAGATTTGCGGGTGTTTGCGTAAGACGTTTCCGAACTTGAAACCAAATGCTTCTAATCGGGGTAGCTTGGGAATTATCCTACGCGACTTGCGGAAGCAGCTCTGTTGTCGGGGAAATGCCTCAGGGATAACGTCGTTGTGTCGTCAAGCTTGACGGCCGGGGTGTGAGAACCCCGCGATATAGTGCCTCCGTTATGGCAGCCGTGCGCGAGCAGACTTCGGTCTGACCGCGTTCCTATATCCGTGGTTTCTCACCTCGCGTACGGTTGCCACCCTAACCTGTGAGAAAGTCGAAGGTGGTAGCTCCTTGTTTCGATATAGGAGTTTCACTATGAAGAAGCTGGTCCCCGACCCCCCAATTTCCTATTTCTCAGTCATCAGCGACCTGAGCCGTGAAGAGGCTCTCACCCAGGTTTCCAAGTTGATGGACTGCATGAACCGCACCCTCGAAGCTTACCTCGGCACCGAGCCCATCGGCGTCGACCGTTACCTGCTGGAAAACGTCGATATCCTCAACCAGCTGATGCGGGCCTTGATCGACCACGCCGTGGCCAAGCAGGTGGCGCCATGACGGACGAACCCACTCAATCCACCAACGCTGAAAGCATGTGCTGCGATCTGTGTAGGAGCGGCCTTGTGTCGCGAAAGGGTCGCGTAGCGGCCCCAGATTTCAGCTCCGCCGCTGATATCGCCGGGCCCGCTTCGCGGGCCTTTCGCGACGCAAGGCCGCTCCTACAGGAGGGCGCGCAAGATCAATGTCTGGCGTTGTTTGCCGTGCAGGGCGATGTGCCGTTCGAGCATGCGTTCTCGGAGTTGTCGGTCATGCTCGGTTGCATCCGCCATCTGACCACCGAGGCAGAGATGGAAAATGACCGGCAGGCGGGGAGTGCGGCGCGCATTCTCAGCGGTTTGGCCAAAGCACTGATCGACGATATGGAGTTGGGACTGCGCAAGGCTCTGGTCAGCCGCAAATAATCTGATTCTTGCCCAGACGCTTGGCCTGATACATCGCCGCGTCAGCACGGGCGAACAGGCTGTCCAGGCTGAGGTCGTCGTCGTGCAGGCTGGTCAGGCCCTGGCTGATGGTCACGCCGAACCGTTCCTGACCATGGCTGAAGCTCAGGCGCTGGATCTCGCGCTGCAGGCGTTCGGCGATCTGCTCGGCGACCTCGGCCTCGCAGCCGGGGAACACCGCAGCAAACTCTTCACCACCAATCCGCCCGAACACATCGCCGCGGCGCAGTACGGCCTTGCCGCTGTCGGCGATGTGCTGCAGCACCTCGTCACCTTGCTGGTGGCCGTAGGTGTCGTTGATCAGCTTGAAGTCATCGATGTCGAGCAGCAGAAACGACAACGGCGTGCCGTCTTCGCGGGCGGCGGTAAAGGCTTGGTTGGCGCACTCGAAGAAGTGCCGGCGGTTGCTGCTTTGGGTCAGCACGTCGGTGGTGGCCAGACGCTGCAGTTCGCCTTCGAGCTGCTTCTTTTCGGTGATGTCTTCGGCGATGCCGACCACGATCACGCGGTCGCCGTTCTGCTGCTGGTTGATATAGCACTTGTCGCTCAACCAGCGGATTTCGCCGGCGGCATTGATGATGCGGTACTCGCGGTCTTCTACAGCGCCCTGCAGCAGCACCTGGGCCAGGCTGCGCTCGGCGTACTCGAGGTCGTCGGGGTAGATGCTGTCGCGCCATTCGTTGAAGTCCGCCAGCACCCGGCTGACCTGGCGGCCGAAGATGCGCTCGAAGGCGGGGCTGACATAGAGCACCTGGCGGGTTTTCCAGTCGAACGCCCAGAGCACTGCGTTGACGGTTTCGAGCAGGGAACTGAACAGCTGCTCGCGCTCGCTCAGGCGCGCCACTTCACCTTGCGCATGAAACAGCGCGAGCAGGGTTTGCGCAGCGGCAGGTGGCGGGTCGCGGGGCTGTATGTGTTTGGCCATGTGCACGGAGCGATTCTCGGCTGAGGGCGTGCGGCCACGATCCGGCCCGCCACGCGGGCGATGTGCCGGATTTGAGTAAGGAGGTGGGGTGAAGTTCCGCTCGGCACGCCCCAGAACAGGGCATGCCGATCAACGGAGATCAGGCGGTTGGGCGCAGCGAGTAGGTTTTCAGCTGGCTGGCGAAATCGCGCAGCGATTGGATGCCGCTGGCCTCGGCTTCGTGGACCCAGTCTTTCATGGCGGCGAGCATGTCGTGGCCATTGGCGCTGGTTCGCGCCCAGATCTGCTGCAGCGCCAGGCGCTTTTCGTAGATGGTCTTGAGCGCCTGGCTGTGGGCGAGCATCGACTCGATCCGCACGTGGTGGCGGTCCTGCAGCAGGCTGGTTTCCCGCGAGAGCAGGCGCTTGGCGCGGCGGAAGCGGTGGCGCAGCGAGGCATCGACCACATCCAGCTCCTGCTTGACCAGCGGCGCGATGACCAGCTTGCGGTACTGGGCCATGATCTGGAAGCGGTTGTTGAGGATCGCCATGGCCGTGTCCATGTCCAGGCTGGCCTTGCCCTCGACGCGGTGGGCGATTGGCGCGACCCGTTGCACCTTGGCCAGGCGCAGCAGGCTCAGCACCCGTATCCACGCCCAGCCCATGTCGAACTCCCAGCGCTTGACCGACAGCTTGGCCGAGTTGGGGTAGGTGTGGTGATTATTGTGCAGCTCTTCGCCGCCAATGATGATGCCCCACGGCACCAGGTTGGTGGCGGCGTCGCGGCACTCGAAGTTGCGGTAGCCAACGGCATGGCCAAGGCCGTTGACCACGCCTGCGGCCCAGAACGGGATCCACATCATCTGGATCGCCCAGATGGTGATGCCGATGGTGCCGAACAGCAGCAGGTCGAGCACTGCCATCAAGGCAATGCCGCCCAGCTTGTAGCGCGAGTAGAGGTTGCGCTCGATCCAGTCATCCGGGCAGTTCTTGCCGTAGATGCGCAGGGTTTCGGGGTTTTGCGCCTCTTCGCGGTAAAGCTCGGCGCCTTTGCGCAGCACGGTGCTCAGGCCTTTGATGACCGGGCTGTGCGGGTCATCGACGGTTTCGCACTTGGCGTGGTGTTTGCGGTGGATGGCGGTCCACTCGCGGGTGTTCTGCGCCGTGGTCAACCACAGCCAGAAGCGGAAGAAGTGTTTGAGGCCGGCGTTCAGCTCAAGCGAGCGGTGCGCCGAATAGCGATGCAGGTAGATCGTGACGCTGATGATGGTCACGTGGGTCATCAGCAGGGTGACCGCGACCAGTTGCCAGGCCGACAGGTCGAGTAAGCCGTAGTACCACATAAATGTAAAAGCCCTCGGAAACGCGGGGGGGAACTGCGCTTTGCATTATCCATTGACCGGGAAATAAAACCAGAGCGGGAATGCATCAAGACATGTTTCGGGCCCTATAATGCCCCAATTTTTTTTAAGGGCATTAGTACCCGACATGACTGGTTCTGTTCGCGACGCCTTGCGCATGGCCGCGCTGTACGTGGTGTTATCGATCCTGTGGCTGGTGCTCAGTGAGCAGCTGTTGCAACAGTTGTCCGATGATCCGCTGGCGCTGTACCTGGGGCGCTGCATCAATGTGCTGGTATGGGTGTTGCTCAGTGCGCTGGTGATTTTTATCTCACGGGCGCGCCTGCTCAACTTCATCGGTATCGGCGCGCGCCTGCGCAGTGAGGACCGCGAGCGCCTGCGCATGGCGGCGGCGGTGTTCGACAGCACCCTGGAGGGCGTGCTGGTGACGGACCGGCAGGGCCTGATCGTGCACGTTAACCGCGCGTTCATGCGTATTACCGGCTATCAGCAGGACGAAGTGCTCGGCCAGCGCCCGAGCAAGTTCAAGTCGGGGCGTCATGGGGCGGACTTCTATCAGCAGATCTACGCCACCTTGCGCGAGCAGGGGCAGTGGAGCGGCGAGATCTGGAACCGGCGCAAAAGCGGCGAAATCTACCCGCAATGGCAGACGATTTGCGCCGTACGCGACGACAGCGGCGAGCTCAGCCATTACGTGGCGGTATTCAGCGACATCAGTGCGATCAAGCATTCCGAGCAGGAGCTGGCTTACCTCGCCCACCACGACCCGCTGACCGGCTTGCCCAACCGGCTGCTGTTCAATGATCGCGCCGAGCAGGCCCTGGCCGCGGCGCAGAGCCACAAGCGCGGCTGTGCGCTGTTGCTGCTCGACCTGGATCACTTTCAAAGCATCAACGATGGCCTTGGCCACCCGGTTGGCGACCAATTGCTCAAACTGGTTGGCGAACGCCTGCGTGCGGCCTTGGACAAGGGCTTGACCTTGGCCCGCCTCGGCGGCGACGAATTCGCCGTGCTGCTGGAGAACTGCCAGCAGGTCGGCCAGGCGGCAACCCTGGCGCAGACGCTGATCGAGCAGATGCGCGAGCCGTTCAGTTGCGAGGGGCACAGCCTGTTCATTGGGGTGAGCGTGGGCATCAGCCTGTTCCCCAGCGATGCCCTCAGCGCCGCGCAGCTGCTGCGCAATGCCGATGCCGCGCTGTTCAAGGCCAAGAGCAACGGTCGCGGTGGTTATGCGTTGTACACCGAAGAGCTGACTGCGCATGCCCAGCAGCGGGTGGAAATTGCCACCGAGCTGCGCCGGGCACTGGAGCAGGAGGAACTGCGGCTGTTCTTCCAGCCGGTGCATGACCTGGCCAGCGGCAAGATGGTTGGAGTTGAAGCGCTGGTGCGCTGGCAGCACCCCGAGCGCGGGCTGGTGCCGCCGGGTGAGTTCATCCCGATTGCCGAGGCCAGCGGGCTGATTGCCGAGATCGATGGCTGGGTGCTGCGCCAGGCGTGTCGGCAGATGGTCGAATGGCAGGCCGCGGGGCAGTTGCTGGACTTCATTGCGGTGAATATCTCCAGCCGGCTGTTTGCTCAGCGGGATTTGTATCTGCAGGTGGCTAAGGTGCTGCACGACACCGGCCTGAACCCGGCGCTGCTGGAGTTGGAAGTGACCGAAAGCGCGGTGATGGAAGACCCGGAGGTGGCGCTGGAGCAGCTGCATCGCTTGCGCGAGCTGGGCTTGCGCCTGGCCATCGATGATTTCGGTACGGGCTATTCGTCGTTGCTGCGGCTCAAGCGCTTGCCGGTGCAGAAGCTGAAGATCGACAAGGGGTTTGTTTCGGGGTTGCCGCAGGATGAGGATGATGTGGCGATTGTACGGGTGATCATCGCCCTGGCCCGGAGCATGGGCATGCAGGTGCATGCCGAAGGGGTCGAACAGGCGGAGCAGGCGCTGTTCTTGTTGGCGCAGGAGTGTCAGTTAGGGCAGGGCTACTGGTTTGGGCGGCCGGTGCCCGCTGCGGATCTGGGGTGGGGGTGAGATTTTTGGGGCTGCTTTGCAGCCCTATCGCGACACAAGGCCGCTCCTACAGGTTGACCGCGTCCGACCCGGCTACGCGGTCCCTGTAGGAGCGGCCTTGCGTCGCGAAAGGCCCGCAAAGCGGGCCCAGAGATCACCGTTTATTCAACCCCCGCGCCAACCGATCCCCACTCAACTGAATCACCGCCACCAACCCCACCAGCATGGCAATCACGGTCAACATCACCTGGCTGTCAAACCGTTGATAGCCATAGCGGTAGGCAATATCGCCCAAGCCGCCAGCACCAATCGCGCCTGCCATGGCCGATGAGTTGATCAGCGCCACCACGGTAATAGTGAACCCGCCAACAATCCCCGGCAGCGCTTCGGGCAGCAACACATGCCAAACGATATGCCAGCGCCGGCACCCCATCGCCTGCGCCGCTTCGATCAAACCATGGTCAACCTCGCGCAAACTGACCTCGGCTATCCGCGCAAAAAACGGTGTGGCGGCGATGGTCAGCGGCACCACGGCAGCCCACACGCCATAGGTGGTGCCAACCACCAGCCGGGTGAAGGGGATCAGCGCCACCATCAGAATCAGAAACGGGATCGAGCGAAACAGGTTAACGAAAGCGCCCACCACCCGGTTGAGCAACGGCGCCTGGTAAATCCCGCCTTTGTCGCTGGTGACCAGCAGCACCGCCATCGGAATGCCCAGCAGCAACGCCACCAGCGACGATACGCCCACCATCAGCAAGGTATCCCACAAGCCTTGCAGCAATCGCTCAGTCCACATAGCCCAACACCTCCACATCATCTGCCCAACGCCGTGCACGTTCGAGCACGCCATGGGTGTCATGCGCTGAACCCCGCACTGACACGATCAACCGCCCCAGCGCATGTTCACCGATGGTTTCGACGCCGCCCTGGAGCAGGCTGACCTGACCGCCAAGGTCGGCGAACAAGGCAGACAACTGCGGCTCGCCAAAGACCACCAGCTTGAGCACCAGGGCCGCATCGCGGTTGCTTGCAGTCGGCAGCAAACTGCTCTGCAACGCTGCCGGCAACTTACCCTGCAACGGCGCGAGCAAGGTGCGGGTCACTGCATGCTGCGGGCTGCCGAACACCTGCCAGACTTCGCCTTGCTCGACTACCTGACCGCGCTCCAGCACCACCACGCGCTGGCAGATATCGCGGATCACCGCCATTTCATGGGTGATCAGCACCACGGTCAGGCCGAGGCGCTGGTTGATGTCGCGCAGCAGTTCGAGGATCGACGCGGTGGTTTCCGGGTCGAGGGCCGAGGTGGCTTCATCACAGAGCAGAATTTCCGGGTCATGCACCAGCGCCCGGGCGATGCCGACGCGCTGCTTCTGCCCGCCGGACAGTTGCGCCGGGTACACCTGATGCTTGTCGGCCAGGCCGACCAGATCAAGCAGCGCGCGAACCTTTTGCTGGCGCTGGGCCTTGGCTACGCCGGCAACCCTGAGCGGCAGCTCGACGTTGTCCCACACGGTTTTCGCCGACATCAGGTTGAAGTGCTGAAAGATCATGCCGATGCGCCGACGCAGGGCCACCAGGCGGTCTTCGTCGAACGGGGCGATGTCGACCTGATCGATCAGCACCCGGCCCTGGCTCGGCTGTTCCAGGCGGTTGATGGTACGCAGCAGCGACGACTTGCCGGCGCCGCTGCGGCCAATGATGCCAAAGATCTCGCCCCGGCGGATGTTCAGGTCGATACCTTGCAGGGCAGGCTGGGCCTGGCCTGGGTAGGTCTTGCCCAGGCCGATGAAGCGCACATGGGCCTGATTGACCTCGGGCCGCAACGCCTGCTCGCGGGCGGGCGCCGGGACGGCTGGGGCAGTGGGCACCCTGAGGGCGCTGGCGCTGCTCATGTCAGCCTTCCCAGCCGGCCTGGTAGAGGCTGCCGTGAGCCTTGTCCAGCGCAGCCTTTACCGCAGGCGAGTGCTGGTAGATATCGACGAACTTGGCCAGGCGTGGATCGTCCTTTTCCTGTGGGCGGATAACGAACTGGATCACGTATTCCTTGTTTTCCAGGCCGTCGAACAGCAGTGCTGATTTCGCATCGAAGGTGTTCGCCAGGCGGATATAGGCCGGGTAGCCCTGGACCAGGTCGGCATCGTCGTAGGCGCGCACCAGCTGCACTGCTTCAACCTGCAGAATCTTCAGTTTTTTCGGGTTGGCGACGATGTCGTCTTCGGTGGCCTTGTAGCCAACGCCGGGTTTGAGCGTGATCAGCCCGGCCTTGGCCAGCAGCTGCAAACCACGGCCGCTGTTGATCGGGTCGTTGGCGATGGCCACGCTGGCGCCGGTCGGCAGCTCGGCAAAGCTTTTGTACTTTTTCGAGTACAGGCCAACGTTGTTGATGATCCCCGGCTTGTACGGCACCAGGTCAAAGCCGGCAGCGGCCTTGGCGTTTTCCAGGAACGGGATGTGCTGGAAGTAATTGACGTCGATATCGCCGCTGTTGAGGCTGACGTTCGGCGCGATCCAGTCGCTGAACTCGATCAGCTTCACTTCCAGGCCTTGCTTGTGCGCCTCTTCGACAGCAGCTTCAAGGGGAATGGCAAAGGCTGCGGTGGTGCCGACTTTAAGCGGCTCGGCAGCGAGCACGTTGGCGCTGATGGCCAGTGACAGTACGGCGGCCGCGACGGGCCGGAACAGTTTATCAAGCATGGTGCAGGGCTCCAGTCGGGGCAGGGATTGGGGTGTTGTTGCGGTAGCGGGCACCGGGATGGTCGGCAGGCAGGTGCGGCAGGTCGCTGGCGAATAGTTTTTCGCGCAGGCTGCCGTCCTGGTAAGCGGTCTTGTAGCGACCGCGGCGTTGCAGTTCTGGGACGACCAGGCCGATGAAGTCTTCGAAGCTTTCCGGGGTTACGGTGCGGGTCAGGTTGAAGCCGTCGAGCCCGGTTTCGTCGATCCAGGCGATCAGCTCATCGGCGACCTGCGCGGCGGTGCCGATCAAGGTCACGTAGCGGCCGCCTAGGCTGTGCTGGTCGAGCAGGCGGCGGCGGGTCCAGGCGCTGTCCTGCAACTGGCGGGTCGCGGACTGGATGGCGTTGCCTTTGGCGAAGCCGATCGGCTCGTCCAGCTCGAAGGCGGCGAAGTCGATCCCGGTCGAGCTGGCGAAGTGGGCGACGCCGGCCTCGGGGCTTGCGTAGCGCACATATTCGGCATGCTTGGCCTGGGCTTCGGCTTCGCTGGCGGCGACGATCACGGTAATGCCCATGAATACCTTGATTGCCTGCGGATCACGCCCGGCCGCCTTGGCGGCGGCACGCACCTTGTCGACTTGAATACGGGTGGAGGCTTTGTCCTGGCCGCTGATGAACACGCATTCGGCGTGGTTGCCGGCAAAGCTCAGGCCGCGTGGCGAGCTGCCAGCCTGGAATAGCACCGGCGTGCGCTGCGGCGAGGGTTCGCAGAGGTGGTAGCCCTCGACCTTGTAGAACTCGCCGTGGTGCTCGACCTTGCGCACTTTGTCGGGGCGGGCGTAGACCCGCTGCTCGCGGTCGGCGACCACTGCGTCGTCATCCCAGCTGCCTTCGAGCAGCTTGTACAGCACTTGCAGGTATTCGTCGGCCTGGTCGTAACGGCGGTCGTGCTCGGGCTGTTGCTCCAGGCCCATGGCGCGGGCGGCGCTGTCGAGGTAGCCGGTGACGATGTTCCAACCGACCCGGCCGTTGCTCAGGTGGTCAAGGGTCGACAGCCGGCGGGCGAACAGATACGGCGCCTCGTAGGTGAGGTTGGCGGTCAGGCCAAAACCCAGGTGGCGGGTGACGGCAGCCATGGCCGAGACCAGCAGCAGCGGGTCGTTGACCGGCAGCTGGATCGACTCCTTCAGCGTTACATCGACCGACTGGCCATAGACGTCGTAGGTGCCGACGATATCGGCGATGAACAGGCCATCGAACAACCCGCGCTCAAGCAGCTTGGCCAGGTCGGTCCAGTAGTCCAGCGTCTTGTACTGGGTCGAGGTGTCGCGTGGGTGGGTCCACAGGCCATGGTTGATGTGGCCGACGCAGTTCATGTTGAAGGCGTTGAGGAGGATTTGCTTGCTCATCAGATCGTCCCCCGCCGCGGTGGGTTGATGTCGTTGAGGTAGTAGTTGCCGATGGCGTGATACTTCCAGCGCACCGGGTCGTGCAGGGTGTGCACGCGGGCGTTGCGCCAGTGGCGGTCGAGGTTGTGCTCGGCCAGGGTGGCCTGGCTGCCGGCCAGCTCGAACAGCGTGGTGCCTGCGGCGAGGGCGATTTCGGTGCTGATGGCACGGGCCTCGGCGACGGCGATCGAGGCTGCGGCCACTCGCTCGGCGGCAGTCTCTGGCGTGGCTGCCGCGGCTTGGTCGAGGAACTCGCCGGCGCGTTCCAGCAGTGCTTCGCTGGCATGCAGGCGGATAGACAGCTGGCCGAAGCTCTTCAGGGTCAGCGGGTCGTCGACGGCCTTGTCGTGGCCCGAATCGACCCATGGCCGGCTGCGGGTACGCACGAAGTGCAGCGCGTCTTCGAAAGCAGCGCGGGCGATGCCGGTATCGATTGCAGCGTGGAGGATCTGCGCCAGTGGGCCGACCGGTGTCGGCCGCTCGAATGCGCTCTGGAACGCCACCACGTCGGCAGCGGCTACCCAGACGTTATCGAACACCACCGAGCCGCTACCGGTGGTGCGCTGGCCAAAGCCGCTCCAGTCGTCGATCACTTGCAGGCCCGGCGCATCGGCCGGCACGAAGGCCAGCCGCTGAACGCCGTCGTCATCGATCACCGAAGTGGGGATACGCTGGGCATACAGCGCGCCGGTGGAGTAGAACTTGCGGCCATTGATGCGATAACCGTCGCCCTCGCGGCTGAGCCGGGTGGTGCGGTCGTGGGCGGTCTTGGTACCGAGTTCGGCCAGGGCGTTGCCGAAGCGCCGCCCGGCCAGTACTTCGGCGTACAGCCGCTGCTGTTGCTCGGGCGTGCCGTTTACCCGCAGCACTTCCAGGGCGTAGAAGTGGTTCTGCGGGATCTGCCCCAGCGAGCCGTCGGCCTGGGCAATCCGGGCGATGATCTTGGCCAGGGTGACATACGACACGCCGGCGCCACCAAAGGCCTTGGGCACGCTGATGGCCCACAGCCCGGAGCGGCTGAACAGCTCCAGCTCGGCGTGCGGCAGGCGCCGCTCGCGGTCGCGCAGGGCGCTGTCGCGGCGCAGTTGCCTGGCGAGTTCGTCAGCGACGGCCAGGGCCTCGCCGTCAGTGCGGATGACAGTTGCGTTCATTGTGTTCTCCGGGGCCTTGGGGCCGCTTCGCGCCCCTTCGCGGGTAAACCCGCTCCCACAAGGTTCAGCTCAGTCACCTGTGGGAGCGGGTTTACCCGCGAAGGGCTGCAAAACAGCCCCAGAGGCCCTCAAATCCAGGAATGTCGGGCAGGCCGGGTGCCGTTCAGGTGCCAGGCGCCCACAGCGTGGTATTTCCAGCGCACCGGGTCGTGCAGGGTGTGCACGCGGGCATTGCGCCAGTGCCGGTCGAGGTTGAACTCGGCGAGGGTGGCGCGGCTGCCGGCCAGTTCGAACAGCTTCTCGCTGGCCTGCAGGGCGATCTCGGTGGTGAGCACCTTGGCTTCGGCCACGGCAATCGAAGCGCGCGCGGCGGCGTCAGCATCGATGGCCCCAGCGTTGACCTCGTCCAGCACCCGCGCGGCCTTGCGCAGCAGCGCCTCGGCGGCGTGCAGTTCGAGCTTGAGTCGGCCGATGTCGGCGATCACGTAAGGGTCATCGCTGGCGCGCTCGACGTTGGCGTCGATAAACGGCCGGGACTTCTCGCGCACAAAGCTGATCGCGTCATCGATGGCTGCTTCGGCGATACCGGCGTCGATGGCTGCCTGAATCAACTGCGACGCCGCGCCCTGGATGTTGGGCAGGTCGCGCTGGCGCCAGTTGTCGATCACCAGCTCAGCCGCCACCGGTACTTGGTCGAGCAGCACGGTGCCGCTGGCGGTGGTGCGCTGGCCAAAGCCTGACCAGTCGTCAACGATGCGCAGGCCCGGGCTGCCACGGCGGACAAAAGCCAGGCGTTGGCGGCCTTCGTCATCCAGCGCCTTGACCGCAACCCAGTGGGCGAACAGGGCGCCAGTGGAATAGAACTTCTCGCCGCTGATGCGATAGGTGTCGCCATCACGGCTGATCCGCGCCTTCAGGGTGAGAGTGTCTTTGCTGCCGCGCTCGGGGCCGGCATTGCCGATCCGCCAGCCGTTCAGCACTGAGCCGAAAATCAGCGCCTGCTGGGCTTCGCTGGCGGTCAGGCGCAGCAGTTGCAGCATGCCGAACTGGTTCTGCGGGATCTGCCCCAGCGCCGGGTCGGCAGCGCTGATGACGCGAAACACCTCGGCGACCGTGACAAAGGACACGTCGGCACCACCGAAGGCTTTGGGGATGCTGATGCTGCCCAGTCCGCTGCGGGTGAACAGCTCGATCTCGGCCCACGGCAGCTTGCGCTGCTGGTCGCGTTTGGAGGCGTTTGCGCGAGCGACTGCGGCCAGCTCATGGGCGGCTTGCAGGGCTTCGGCGTCGTTGCGCAGGACCTTGGCCGGCAGCAGTGCTGGCGGGCTGTCGAGGTCGCTGGCGTGAAGGGTTTGTGCCTGGCTGGACATTAGTACCGCTCCTTGGCTGTACTCAATGCCCTGGCGTTATGCACTGGGGTGATTGCATTCCTGACCATTCCTGACCTCACAAAAAAGTGGCGGCGGCGCTTGGTGGTTGCGCTGCACGTATGCGGGTCCGGTGGTCCGGTGTATATACCTTAAAGTCTTATTAAATAATTTTGAACGATCATTTGGGAATATAGATAGAAGTGCTGAGGCTTGCGGCGGTTGGCTTTAATAATGCGGTGGTTTTTAGTACGTCGGGGGCCGCGAAGCGCCCCCAGCAATTCTGACCAGTGCCGCGAAAGGCAGGGCGCTAGGAGGCGGCAGTCCCAAGAAACTTGCGCAAAAACTGCCGAGTCCGCTCTTCCTTCGGATTGGCAAACAACGCCTTGGCCTCACCCTGCTCAACAATCACCCCTTTGTCGAAGAAGATCACCCGATTGGCGACATCCCGGGCAAAGCTCATCTCGTGGGTAACGATGATCATCGTGCGCTGCTCTTCGGCCAGGCCACGAATGGTCTCCAGCACTTCACCCACCAGTTCCGGGTCCAGCGCTGAGGTTGGCTCGTCGAACAGGATCACATCCGGCTCCATGGCCAACGCCCGAGCAATCGCCACGCGCTGTTGCTGGCCACCGGACAAGCGCCGTGGGTAGGCGTCTTCTTTGCCGGCCAGGCCGACCTTGGCCAGCAAACGTCGGCCCAGCTCCAGGGCTGTGGCGCGCGGGGTCTTCTTGACCACCAGCGGCCCTTCGATGACGTTATCCAACGCCGTGCGATGGGGGAACAGGTTGAAGTTCTGGAAGACAAACCCGGCCTGCTGGCGCAAGCGGCGGATGGCGCTCTGCTGGTTACCCAGCGAGCGGTTGGCGTCGATGCTGATGTCGCCGATCTGGATGCGTCCGGCGTCGGGGGTCTCGAGCAGGTTGAGGCAGCGCAGAAAGGTGGTCTTGCCCGAGCCGCTAGGGCCGATGATGGCGATCACTTCACCGGGCTGGACGGTCAGGTTGATGCCGTCGAGTACGGTCTGGCCGTTGAACCGCTTGGTCAGGCCTTCAACTACGATCATGCTCAACGCTCCTGGTCATGCTGGTTGACCCGTGCTTCCAGGCGGTTCTGGAAGTGGGCGAGGATGCTCGCCAGGATCCAGTAGATAACCGCAACGGCTAGGTACATGGTGAACACTTCGAAGGTCCGCGCGGTGACCAGCTGCGCCTGGCGGAACAGCTCCGGCACCTGAATGGTGGCCGCCAGCGCGGTGTCCTTGACCAGCGAGATAAAACTGTTGCCCAGCGGCGGCAGGGCGGTGCGCATGGCTTGCGGCAGGATCGCCCGGCGCATGGCCTGGGCGCGGGTCATGCCGATGCTGGCGCAGGCTTCCCACTGGCCGCGCTCGATCGACGAGATCGCCGCCCGCAGGATTTCGCAGACGTAGGCTGCCATGTTCAGCGACAGGCCAATCAGCGCTGCCGGGATCGGGTCAAGCTCAAGGCCGATCTGCGGCAGGCCGAAGTAGATTACAAAAAGCTGTACCAGCAGCGGCGTGCCGCGGAAGAACGACACATAAATACGCGCCAGCCAGTCCAGCGGCAGCACCTTGGACAAGCGCATCAACGCCAGGGCAAAGCCCAGCAGCAAGCCAAAGAACATACCGCCGACACTGAGCAGGATGGTGTAGCCAGCGCCCTTGAGCAGAAAGGGCGCGGAGTCGGCTACCAGTTGCAGGCTTTCTTCAATCATTTAGTCACGTCAGCGCCGAAGTACTTCTCGGACAGCTTGGCCAGGCTGCCGTCGGCGCGCAGCTTGTCCAGGGCCTGATTGATGGCCGCGAGCAGTTCCGGTTCACCCTTGCGCAGGGCAATGCCCGACTCGAGACGCGAGAAGGCGTCCCCAGCGGCAACGGTATCCTGGGCTTTTTTGGCGTACTCAAGCGCAGCCAGGCGGTCGATCAGGATCGCGTCGGTGCGGCCCACGCGCAGGTCCTGGAACTTGGTCGGGTCGTCTTCATAGGTGCGTACGTCGGCGGTCGGCACGTTGGCCTTGACCCACTGCTCGTAGTTGGTGCCCAGACCGACACCGACCTTCTTGCCGGCCAGGTCAGCTGCAGACTTGATGTTCAGATCTTTTTCTTTCTTCTTCAGCACCAGTGCCTGAATGCCGGAGACGGTGTACGGCTCGGAGAAGTCGTACTTCTTCTTGCGCTCGTCGGAGATGGTCACCTGGTTGACGACCACGTCCAGGCGCTTGGACTCCAGCGCCGCGAGGATACCGTCCCACTTGGTCGGCTGGACCTTGGCCTTGACCCCAAGCTCTTTGGCGATCAGCTCCGACAGCTCTACCTCAAAGCCTGACAGCTTGCCGCTGTCATCGACAAAGCTGAACGGCGGGTAGGTGCCTTCGACGCCGACGTTGAGCACGCCCTTGTCCTTGATAGTCTGCAGCTGCTCGCCGGCAAACGCCTGGCTGAACAGACCGGTGCCAAGCACGATGGCAAGGCTGGCATTGAGTAGCGGTTTGGCAAAGATCGACATGGCAGGGCCCCGCGCTTTTGGTGGAAGTAGTGGGTGGCGACTATAAGGGTGGGCTTTTTAGCTCATGAAATACTAAAAAAGTATTTTGTTATTCCATTTTTGTGCATTGAGCCGTTGGCCGGCTGCGTTGAGGGTAGCCCGTCAGCGTGGCTTATGCCCGAGTTAGCTCAGGATGGAATAAAGCGTTGTTTTTTCCAAGGGCTGGATTTGACGTAGAGTGGATCTATACGACAGTCAGGAGCACATCGTGAGCGAACAATCATCCCCCGGCAAATGGCAGTTGCAGTCGATCGTGACCGGCCTGCGCGGCGCCCGTGAGCAATGGCGCACGCAAAATGGCCGCAGCAGCGGCGAGAAGGGCGGCCGCGAGCTGCCGTCGCGTGAAGCAATGCAGCGCATTCTCGAGCAACTGTGTGGGGCTTTGTTCCCGATGCGCCTGGGCCCGGTCGACCTGCGTGAAGAGAGCGAGGATTTCTACGTCGGCCACACCCTCGACACCGCCCTCACTGCACTGCTCGCGCAAGCACGGCTGGAGCTGCGCTATGCCGCACGGCAGAGCCAGACTGACCAGGCCAACGCCGACAGCGAGGCCTTGCGCCTGATCCAGGGCTTCGCTGCGGCCCTGCCAGAGATGCGCGTGCTGCTCGACACCGACGTGCTCGCCGCCTACCACGGCGACCCGGCCGCGCGCAGCGTGGATGAAGTGCTGCTGTGCTACCCAGGAATCCTGGCGATCATCCACCACCGCCTGGCTCACCACCTGTACCTGGCCGGTCTGCCATTGCTGGCGCGGATCAGCTCGGAGCTGGCGCATTCGGCCACCGGTATCGATATCCACCCCGGCGCACGGATTGGCCCGAGCTTCTTCATCGACCACGGTACTGGCGTGGTGATCGGCGAAACCGCGATCATCGGCGAGCGCGTGCGCATCTATCAGGCCGTGACTCTGGGCGCCAAACGCTTCACCGCCGACGAAACCGGCAGCCTGCACAAGGGCCAGCCGCGCCACCCGATCGTCGAAGACGATGTGGTGATCTATGCCGGCGCAACCATCCTCGGCCGGATCACCATCGGCAAGGGCTCGACCATCGGCGGCAACGTCTGGCTGACCCGCAGCGTGCCGGCCGACAGCAACATCACCCAGGCCAATCTGCAGCTCGACTGCCAGGCAAAAAAATAGCAAAAGCGCCGAGCAAAAGCCGTTGTCAGCTCCTCTATATACCTGCCCCGCTCAGCGGGGCAGGTCGCATCGAAGGCCGA
This sequence comes from Pseudomonas sp. PGPR N4, assembly GCF_059693665.1. Taxonomy (NCBI): domain Bacteria; kingdom Pseudomonadati; phylum Pseudomonadota; class Gammaproteobacteria; order Pseudomonadales; family Pseudomonadaceae; genus Pseudomonas; species Pseudomonas sp. PGPR N4. The sequence continues at coordinate 259,471 of NZ_JCAUKV010000004.1, read as the reverse complement.
TCCATGTTTAACTTGAACGCTTGTTCAACATAAAAACGCTGGTCGCTGCCGGTGTTCAACAGGAGGATATGCCTTTGCTGAACCCGTTAAATCCTATGCCTGATTCCCACAGCGGGGTGCAGGTTGCATGAGTACTCCCACCCCTGAACTTGCTGACAGCAAGATGCGCATGAACGCCCCGGTGTTCTACTTCGCCGCCAGTTTTATCCTGCTCTTCGGGCTGGTGGTGATCGTCAACCCCGAGGCCTCCGGTGCCTGGTTGCTGGCCGCGCAAAACTGGGCTGCCAACACGGTGGGCTGGTACTACATGCTGGCCATGACCCTATATCTGGTGTTCGTGGTGGTCACCGCCTTGTCGGGCTACGGCAAGATCAAACTCGGTGCCGACCATGACGAACCCGAGTTCAGTTACCTGTCCTGGGCCGGCATGCTGTTCGCCGCCGGTATCAGCATCACGTTGTTCTTCTTCTGCGTCTCCGAGCCGCTGACGCACATGCTGCAACCGCCCCAGGGCGAGGGCGGCACCGCCGAGGCCGGGCGCGAGGCGATGAAGCTGCTGTTTCTGCACTGGGGCCTGCATGGCTGGGGCGTGTTTGCCTTTGTCGGCATGGCGCTGGCCTACTTCGCTTACCGGCACAACCTGCCGCTGGCGCTGCGTTCGGCGCTGTACCCGCTGATCGGCAAGCGTATCAACGGCCCGATCGGTTACGCGGTGGATGGCTTCGGCATCATTGCCACTGTGTTCGGCCTGGGCGCCGACATGGGCTTTGGTGTGCTGCACCTCAACTCCGGTCTGGATTACCTGTTCGGCATCCCGCACAGCCAGTGGGTGCAGGTCGCGCTGATCACGCTGATGATGGGCGCCGCAGTCGCGGTTGCCGTGGCCGGGGTCGAGAAGGGCGTGCGGGTGATGTCCGACATCAACCTGTTCCTGGCCTGTGCGCTGCTGCTGTTCGTGCTGTTTGCCGGGCCGACCCAGCACTTGTTCAATACCCTGATCCAGAACCTCGGTGACTACCTTGGCGCCTTGCCAGGCAAGAGCTTCGACGTCTATGCCTACGGCGAGAACCGCGACTGGCTGGGTGGCTGGACAGTGTTCTACTGGGCCTGGTGGATTGCCTGGGCGCCGTTCGTGGGCCTGTTCATCGCGCGGATTTCCCGTGGCCGGACCATTCGTGAATTCGTCTTCGGCGTGCTGTTGATCCCGCTTGGTTTCACCCTCGCGTGGATGTCGATCTTCGCCAACAGCGCGATGGACCAGGTGCTCAACCACGGCCTGGTCGCGCTCGGCCAGTCGGCGCTGGAAAACCCGTCGATGAGCCTGTACCTGCTGCTCGAAACCTATCCGTGGAGCAAGGCGGTAATCGCTGTGACGGTGTTCATCAGCTTCGTCTTCTTCGTCACCTCGGCCGACTCCGGCACCGTGGTGCTGTCGACCTTGTCGGCGAAGGGCGGCAGCCCTGACGAAGACGGCCCGAACTGGCTACGGATCTTCTGGGGAGCGATGACTGCGTTGATCACCAGTGCCTTGCTGTTCGCTGGCAGCATCGACTCGCTGAAGTCGGCGGTGGTGCTGACCTCATTGCCGTTCTCGCTGATCCTGCTGTGCATGATGTGGGGCCTGCACAAGGCGTTCTACCTAGAGTCGCAGCGGCGGATTGCCCAGTTGCACTCGCTGGCACCGGTCGCCCAGAGCCGCCGTGGTCGCGGCGGCTGGCGTCAGCGCTTGAGCCAGGCTGTGCACTTCCCGTCGCGCGATGAGGTGTACCGCTTCATGGATGACGTGGTGCGCCCGGCGATCAATGACGTGCGCGAGGTGTTCGAGCAGAAAGGCCTGGTGCTGATCACTCAGGATGACCCGAGCCACGACAACGTCAGCTTGAAAGTCGGCCATGGTGAAGAGCAGCCGTTCATCTACCAGGTGCAGATGCGCGGTTATTTCACGCCGTCATTCGCCTTGGGTGGGTTGGGCGCGCAAGAGCTGAAAAACCGTCGCTATTACCGCGCCGAGGTGCATCTGTCAGAAGGTAGCCAGGATTACGATCTGGTCGGCTACAGCAAGGAGCAGATCATCAACGACATCCTCGACCAGTACGAACGGCACATGCAGTTCCTGCACATGGTCAGGTAGTTGCGTGAGGGGCTGCTGGGCAGCCCCTTGCCTGCGCTAGAACGGCGCGTCGCCAAGGATGGTGGCGCGGTGCATGACCCGCCGCTGCGGGCGGTAGTCATCGACGGCGTAATGCTGGGTGACGCGGTTGTCCCAAAAGGCCACGTCGTTTTCCTGCCAGCGCCAGCGGATGCTGTACTCCGGCCGCGTCGCATGGGCAAACAGCAGCTTGAGCAGGGCCTCGCTTTCCTGCTCGTTGAGCTCGTTGATGCGCGTGGTAAACCCTTCATTGACGAACAACGCCTTGCGCCCGCTGACCGGATGCGTACGCACCACCGGGTGCGTCAGCGGCGGGTTGTTGCGCCGGGTCGCTTCCCAGCGGGCGAGGTCCTCGGCGGTGGTGCCGAAGCGCTCCAGCGGGAATGACTTGGTGAAGTCATGGGTGGCGGTGAGGCCGTCGAGCATCGTCCGCAGGGGCGCCGACAAGCCTTCGAATGCCGCTACGCCACTGGCCCACAAGGTATCGCCGCCGTAGGCCGGCAACTGCTTGGCACTCAGTACCGCGCCCAGCGCCGGGGTCGGAAGGAAGGTCACGTCGGTGTGCCACACGGCATTGTCGCGCACGTCGGTGACGGCGGTATCGAGGATCAGCACTTGTGGCGTTTGCGGCACATTGGGGTAGATCGGGTGGATATGCAGATCACCAAAACGTGCGGCGAAGCGGGCTTGCTGCTGCGGGTTGAGCGGCTGCTCGCGGAAGAACAGCACTTGATGCTTGAGCAGCGCCTGCTCGATGGCGTCGCGTTGTTCGGCTGTGATTTCACGGCTGATGTCGACGCCAGTGATCTGCGCGCCGAGGGCCGGGCTTAACGGAGTGATGGTCAGGCTCATGGCAGTCTCTTTGTCGGGCGCCGGAGTGCCGGCGTGGTCAGTCGTGCTTAGTGGGCCTGGCCGTGCCAAGGCACCAGCTTGCGTTGCAGGGCGCGCAGGCCCATTTCCAGGGCGAAGGCGATCAGGGCAATCAGCAGGATCCCCAGCACCACCACGTCAGTGACCAGAAACTGCGCCGCTGACTGGACCATGAAGCCGAGGCCGCTGGTGGCGGCGATCAATTCCGCTGCAACCAGGGTCGACCAGCCGACGCCCAGGCCGATACGCACGCCGGTGAGGATGTCGGGCAGGGCGCTGGGCAATATCACATGGCGAATCAGCTGGGCCTTGGTGGCGCCCAGCGACTGCGCGGCGCGCAGTTTGGCCGGGTCGACGGTGCGCACGCCGGTGGCGGTGGCGATGGCAATCGGGGCGAAGATCGCCAGGTAGATCAGCAGCACCTTGGACAGCTCACCGATGCCGCACCAGATCACGATCAGCGGCAGGTAGGCCAGCGGCGGAATTGGCCGGTAGAACTCGATCAGTGGGTCGAAAATGCCCCGGGCAATGCGGTTGGAGCCGATGGCAATGCCGATCGGGATCGCCGTGAGGATGGCTGCGCCGAGCGCCAGGCCAATCCGCCCAAGGCTTGCGCCCAGGTGCTGCCACAGGCTGGCGTCCATGTAGCCCTGGGTCAGCAGCACCCAGGCTTTGCCGAGGATGTCTGCCGGTGGTGGCAGAAACAGCGGTTCGACCAGCTCGGCGGCGGTCACCGCCCACCACAGCAGTAACAGGCTGGCCAGAGTCAGGGCGCTGATCCAGCGGGTCGACAGTGGTTTGCGCGGCAGCGGTTTAGGGTTGGCCGGTTTGGCGGCCAGCGGCAGTTCGACAGTGCTCATGCTGAGTGCTCCCGGCGGGCGTCTTCGCGTTGCGAGAAGACTCTCGCCAGCACGTGTTCGCGGGTTTCGATAAAGCGCGGGTCGGACTTGATCGCCCGCGCCGATTCACCGGCGGCGTAGCGTTGGCCGAAGTCCAGTTGCAGCCGTTCGACGACACGCCCTGGGTTGGGCGCAAGCAGCACCAGTTCGCTGGCGAGAAACACCGCTTCTTCGATGTCATGGGTAATCAGGAATACTGGTTTGGCTGTGCGTTGCCACACCTGCAGCAACAACTCCTGCATCTGCTCGCGGGTAAACGCATCGAGGGCGCCGAACGGCTCGTCCATCAACAGCACACGCGGGTTGGCGGCCAGGGCGCGGGCCAGGCCGACGCGCTGCTTCTGGCCGCCCGAAAGCTGCCAGATGCGCCGCTCGGCGAAACCTGCGAGGTCGACCAGTGCGAGCATTTCGCGCGCCTTGGCTTCGCGCTCGACACGGCTTACGCCGGCCAGCTCCAAGCCGAAGGCGACGTTGCCGAGCACGTTTTGCCAGGGCAGCAGGGCGTCGTCCTGAAACACCACGCCGCGCTCGGCACTCGGGCCTTGCACCGGCACGCCGTCGAGGCTGATACGGCCAGCACTGGCAGGCACGAAGCCGGCGATCAGGTTGAGCAGCGAGGTCTTGCCGCTGCCCGATGGCCCAAGGGCCACCAGCAGCTGGCGCGGGCCCAGGCTCAGGTTGATATCGGCCAGCACCGGGGTGTCGGCACCGGGGTACTGTGCGCTGATGCGCTCCAGCTCGAGCAAGGCCATGACGGGCTCCGGATCAGTTGGGCAGGTATTTGGCGGTGACGTATGGGGCGTAGTCAGGCAGCACGGCGTCGACCTTGCCTTGCTCCTTGAGGAAGGCTGCGGTGTTGCTCAGGGCCTGGGTGGTCGGCGCGCCGAGGGCGCTGGCCTGGTCGGCGGCGAGCGGGTAGACGTTGCCTTGCAGCAGCACCGGGATATCGCTGCTCTTGGCGCCCGAGAGCTTGGCCAGTTTGGCGACGTTGTCCGGGTTGGCCAGCCAGGCTGCCGGGTCCTTGCGGTAGTCGGCGTAGGCATCCAGGGTGACCTTGGCGAAGGCCTTGACCACGTCCGGGTGCTTGGCGGCAAAGTCTTTGCGCACGATCCAGGCGTCGAAGGTCGGCGCGCCTTTTTGTGCCAGCTCACCGGAGGTGATCAGCACCTTGCCGTTCTCCTTGGCGACGCCCAGCGCTGGGTCCCAGACATAGGTCGCGTCGATATCGCCACGCTTCCAGGCGGCGATGATGGCCGGCGGGGCGAGGTTGAGGATCTGCACCTTGGACGCATCGATGTTCCACGCTTTGAGCGCAGCGAGCAGGCTGTAGTGGCCGGTCGAAACGAACGGTACGGCGACCTTTTTGCCGATCAGGTCCTGCGGGGTCTTGATGCTGTCGCGGGCAACCAGCGCTTCACCGGCGCCGATCTGGGTGGCGATCAAAAAGGTTTCGACCGGCAGCTTGCGGGTCGCGGCTGCGGCCAGCGGGCTGGAGCCGAGGTAGCCGATCTGTACATCGCCCGAGGCCACGGCCGTGATCACGTCGGCGCCGTTATCGAATTTGCGCCAGTCGATATCGGCCTTGCTGGCTTTTTCGTAGGCGCCATCGACTTGGGCAACCTTGGCTGGGTCGACGGTGGTCTGGTAGGCCACGGTAAGGTCAGCGGCCTGGGCCAACCAGCTGCTGCTGGCGAGGGTCAGGGCGGCGAACAGGCGCAGCGGAGCGTGCGGGATCATGGGTTTGCCTCTCGTCAGCAATCTGGGTAGTTGATGGCGAGAGACTAAATGATCTAAGAATCTTCAAATAAATAACTTTTTGGTATTAGCTTAGGTGTCTTTTGGGGGCGCTGCGCGCCCCTTTCGCGACACAAGGCCGCTCCTACAGGGACCGCGTTGCCTGCACGTTGCGCGGTCGGCGTAGGAGCGGGCTGGCGTAATGATTGTTCACTGCTACGCTCCCCCGGCCTAGAGCAAAAGGAAATAAGGTTATGAGCAAACGTTTGCAAATAACCTAAAGCTCTTAAGGGGGCCTGCCGATACCGCAAATGGTAGTAAAGGTTCCTATGATATGCCGCAATAGTCTTAGCAATTCATAAAACAGTCATTTTGGATTTATAGGATTGTCATTATCCTGTAGCCCAGGGTGGCGGCTTAGACCTTAGTCGTGAAACGTTCGGAAATGATTGACTGGACGGTCACGCTCTGCGACTAAATCGCCAGTCCATGGTGAGTGAGGCAATAGACCTCGCCGCCACTGATATACAAAAATTAGAACGTAGAGGAGCAAAACATGTACAAGTCAAGCCTGGCTCTGGCCGTGGCACTGGGGGTTCTCGCCCAACAAGCAGGTGCTGCTGGCTTCGTCGAGGACAGCAAGCTGTCCGTAAGCTCGCGTACCATGTACTTCAACAACGATAACCGTGAAGCCGGCGGCAACAAGCCACGTCCTGACAACCGCGAGTCGGGTCAGGGCTTCAAGCTTGACTTCATTTCCGGCTTCACCGAAGGCACCGTTGGTTTTGGTGTAGATGCTCAGGCGCTGTGGGGCATCCACCTTGACGGCGGCAAGGGCTACCATCCTGATGGCAGCAGCTTCTTCCCAAGCGACTCCGACGGTTCGTCCGAGAAGCAATGGGCACGCTTTGGCGCCAACGCCAAGGCTCGTTTCTCCAAGACCGAAGCTCACTTCGGTAGCGCGCTGTCGCCAGCCTTGCCGATCCTGGTTGCCAACGATGGCCGTCTGCTGCCGCAGACCTTCGAAGGTGCCACCATTTCCTCCAAGGAAATCGACAACCTGACCATCAACGCCGGTCAGATGACTCACGCCATGGGCCGTGCGTCCAGCAACCGGACTGGTCTGTCGGTCAACGGTGCTACCGCTGACAGCAACAAGTTCCGCTACGGTGGTCTGGACTACAAGCTCACCCCAGACCTGACCCTGCAGTACTACTACTCGAACCTGGAAGACTTCTACAAGCAGCACTTCCTGGGCGCGACTCACGTCTTCAAGATCGCTGACGACCAGTCGTTCAAAACCGACCTGCGCTACTTCGACAGCAGCAGCGACGGTAAGAACGGCAACGGCGGTGGTTACAACTTCAACAACAACGGTGGCTACGCCAAGAACCTGGGCGAGGTCGACAACAAGACCTGGTCTGCCATGTTCACCTACACCCTGGGTGGTCATGCCTTCTTGCTCGGTCACCAGCGCGTCAGCGATGACGGCGGTTTCGTCTGGTTGAACCAGGGTTCGGTACGTGATGGCAATGGCCGTCCGGAAGGCGCAGGCGGCGCGAGCTTCTACCTGTTCACCGACAGCATGATCAACCAGTTCGCCAAGGCCGGTGAAAACACCACCTTCGGTCAGTACTCCTATGACTTCGCGCGCGTTGGCGTGCCGGGTCTGAAAGCGGCTGTTTCGTACCTGCGCGGTGAAGATGGCCGCAACGCCAACGGCAACGGCACCTTCTCCGAATGGGAACGCGATGCCCGGATCGACTACGTGATCCAGCAAGGCACCCTGAAAGGCCTGGGCGCGACCCTGCGCCATGGTATGTACCGCGGCACTGGCACCAGCTCGCTGGCTGACCAGGACCAGACCCGCTTCATCGTCAACTACACTTACGCTTTCAAGTAAGTCGTAGCTGCACGCCAAAAAGCCTCGCCTAGTGCGAGGCTTTTTTATGCCTGCAATTCGTAATGCATTCTGGTTATAAATAAATCGATATTTATTCTTTTTAATCCTTTTCGATTGCAGGCACATTGGACCCATAACGCAGACACAGGAGCCGCACCATGAGCCTCAAACTCGGCGACATCGCCCCCGATTTCGAACAGGATTCCAGCGAAGGCAAGATTCGCTTCCACGAGTGGTTGGGCAATAGCTGGGGCGTGCTGTTCTCGCACCCTGCCGACTTCACCCCGGTGTGCACCACCGAGCTGGGCCTGACCGCCAAGCTCAAGGACGACTTCGCCAAGCGCGGGGTCAAGGCCATCGCCCTGTCGGTCGACCCGGTCGATTCGCACCACAAGTGGATCGATGACATCAATGAAACCCAGAACACCGTGGTCAACTTCCCGATCATTGCCGATGCTGATCGCAAGGTCTCCGACCTGTACGACCTGATCCACCCCAACGCCAATGACACTCTCACCGTGCGCTCGCTGTTCGTCATCGACCCGAACAAGAAGGTGCGCCTGACCATTACCTATCCGGCCAGCACCGGGCGCAACTTCAACGAAATCCTGCGGGTGATCGACTCGCTGCAACTGACCGACAACTACAAGGTCGCCACGCCAGGCAACTGGCAGGACGGCGACGACGTAGTCATCGTGCCTTCGCTCAAGGATGAAGCCGAGATCAAGGAACGCTTCCCCAAAGGCTACCGCGCCGTGAAGCCCTATCTGCGCCTGACGCCGCAGCCCAACCGCTGAATACAGAATCCTCGTTGCACATGCTCTTAGCCAAGCAGGGATATTCGGGCCGCTCATGCGGCCCTTTTTTATTCGCCCCCCCGCACGGCCGCTCCTACAGAGGATTGTGCGAGGCTTGGCTTTATATGCATTAAAAGAATAAACAAATGAAAAAATATGATTTATAGGTATATACGAACTGCTGTTAAGGTCACTTACATCAAGCGGGAGCACTACTGAACAGGCCCCGCCACGAATCGAAGGAAGCGTTGCTCATGTTGGTTGTCTCGGTAGGTGGTAGCCCAAGTACCCGTTCCCGCTCCGGCGTGTTGCTGGAGCGTTCACGCCAGTGGCTGCAAGAGCGTGGGGTCGAGGTCGTGACCTTTCAGGTCCGCGAGTTTGCCGCCGAAGACCTCCTCCATGCGCGCTTCGACAGCCCGCAGGTGCAGCACTTTCAGCAGCTGGTAGCGCAGGCCGATGGCCTTATCGTCGCCACCCCGGTGTACAAGGCGTCGTTTGCCGGCGCCCTGAAAACCCTGCTCGATCTGCTGCCCGAGCGCGCTCTGGAACACAAGGTGGTGCTGCCAATCGCAACCGGCGGCAGCATCGCCCACATGCTGGCGGTGGACTACGCCCTCAAGCCCGTGCTGTCGGCACTCAAGGCGCAAGAGACTCTGCAAGGGATCTTCGCCGACGACAGCCAGATCGCCTATGGCGAAGGCAGCGCCCCGGCGCAGCTCGCGGCCAGCCTCGAAGCGCGCCTGCTGGATTCGCTCGACACGTTTCACAGCGCCTTGGTTCGCCGGCCACAACCGGTCGCCCCAGGCGTGCTCAATGAACGCTTGATCAGTGCTCGCTGGAGCATCTGAAGCCACACGTTTTTCCACCTTACTCGCCCGTCAACGAGGCAAGCAGGTGCAACCCGAACCCTATACGTCTTGGAGAGCGCCATGCGCACAGTCTTCTTGCGTCGCGGTCTGGTCGCCCTGTTTGCGGCGGCTGTATCCTTCGGCGCCATTACTCAAGCCCAGGCCGAGAGCCTGCGCATCGGTTATCAGAAATACGGCACGCTGGTGCTGCTCAAGGCCAAGGGCACGTTGGAAAAGCGCCTGGCCGAGCAAGGCATTCAGGTGCAGTGGACCGAATTCCCCGGCGGCCCGCAGCTGCTTGAAGGGCTCAACGTCGGCTCGATCGACTTTGGCGTCACTGGCGAAACGCCGCCGGTGTTTGCCCAGGCCGCCGGCGCCGATCTGCTCTACGTCGCCTACGAGCCGCCAGCGCCGCACAGCGAAGCGATCCTGGTGCCGAAGGGCTCCACGGTGCAGTCGGTAAAAGACCTCAAGGGCAAGAAAGTCGCCCTCAACAAAGGCTCCAACGTGCACTACCTGCTGGTGCGTGCGCTGGAAGATGCCGGCCTCAAGTACAGCGATATCCAACCGGTTTACCTGCCGCCCTCAGATGCCCGCGCCGCGTTCGAGCGTGGCAGCGTCGACGCCTGGGTGATCTGGGACCCGTACCAGGCCGCCGCCGAAAAGCAGCTGCAGGCGCGTACCCTGCGTGACGGCCAGGGCCTGGTCGACAACCACCAGTTCTACCTGGCGACTCGCGACTATGCGACCCAGCACCCGGCGGTGATCAATACCTTGATCGAAGAAGTCCGTGCGGTTGGCCAGTGGTCCCAGGCCAATCCGCAGGAGGTCACCGATCAGGTCGCACCGCTGCTGGGCCTGCCGGCCGACATCACCCTGACCTCGGTCAAACGTCAGGGCTACGGCGCAGCGCCGCTGACCCCCGAAGTGGTCGCGGCACAACAGAAAATTGCCGACACCTTCCAGGCGCTCAAGCTGATCCCCAAGCCGCTGAGCATCAAGGACGTGATCTGGACCCCCCCGGCCAAGGTCGCAACTGCGCCTTGATTGATCTGCCTGCGCCGGGGCGCCGCTCCGGCTTGAGCCACCTTTGAGGAGACAACTCCAGTGAGCCTTAATATTTTCTGGTTCCTTCCAACCCACGGTGACGGCAAGTACCTGGGTACTTCCGATGGCGCCCGTGCGGTCGACCACGGTTACCTGCAACAGATTGCCCAGGCGGCGGACCGCCTTGGTTTCGGCGGCGTGCTGATCCCGACCGGACGCTCCTGCGAAGACTCCTGGCTGGTGGCCGCGTCGCTGATCCCGGTCACGCAGAACCTGAAGTTTCTGGTCGCGCTGCGTCCCGGCATCATTTCGCCGACCGTGGCGGCGCGCCAGGCAGCCACGCTGGATCGGCTGTCCAATGGCCGGGCGCTGTTCAACCTGGTCACTGGCGGTGATCCGGATGAGCTGGCCGGCGATGGCTTGCACCTCAACCACCAGGAGCGTTACGAAGCTTCGGTCGAGTTCACCCGCATCTGGCGCAAAGTGCTCGAAGGCGAAAACGTCGACTACGAAGGCAAACACATTCAGGTCAAGGGCGCCAAGCTGCTCTACCCACCGATCCAGCAACCGCGTCCGCCGCTGTACTTCGGCGGCTCTTCGGAGGCCGCGCAGGACCTGGCTGCCGAGCAGGTCGAGCTGTACCTGACCTGGGGCGAACCGCCTGCAGCAGTAGCCGAGAAGATCGCCCAGGTGCGCGAAAAGGCCGCCGCGCAAGGCCGCGAAGTACGCTTCGGCATCCGCCTGCATGTGATCGTGCGGGAAACCAACGAAGAAGCCTGGGCCGCCGCCGACAAGCTGATCTCGCACCTGGACGACGCCACCATTGCCCGTGCCCAGGCCTCGCTGGCGCGCTTCGACTCGGTTGGCCAGCAACGCATGGCCGCTCTGCACGGCGGCAGCCGCGACAACCTTGAAGTCAGCCCCAACCTGTGGGCCGGGGTTGGCCTGGTGCGCGGCGGTGCTGGCACTGCGCTGGTCGGCGATGGCCCGACCGTGGCAGCGCGGGTCAAGGAATACGCAGCGCTGGGCATCGACACCTTCATCTTCTCTGGCTACCCGCACCTGGAAGAGTCATACCGCGTGGCCGAGCTGCTGTTCCCGCATCTGGATGTACAGCGCCCGGAGCAACCGAAAGCGGGTGGCTACGTCAGCCCATTTGGCGAGATGGTCGCCAACGACATCCTGCCCAAGTCCGTGTCGCAGAGCTGAGGACCGGACCATGAGTCGTGCAACCTCATCCACCCTGGCTCAGCGCCTGGCCCCCTGGGCACTGCCGGTACTGCTGCTGGCGATCTGGCAACTGGCGGTCAGCGCTGGCTGGCTGTCGACGCGCATCCTGCCCGCACCCAGCGCAGTGGTCAGCGCTGGTGTCGAGCTGGTACGCAGCGGCGAGATCTGGACTCACCTGGCCATCAGCGGCTGGCGTGCGGGGCTGGGTTTTGCCATCGGCGGCAGCATCGGCCTGGTGCTGGGCTTTATCACCGGCCTGTCGAACTGGGGTGAACGCCTGCTCGACAGCTCGGTGCAGATGATTCGTAACGTGCCGCACCTGGCGCTGATCCCACTGGTGATCCTGTGGTTCGGTATCGATGAGTCGGCGAAGATCTTTCTGGTCGCGCTGGGCACGCTGTTCCCGATCTACCTGAACACCTACCACGGTATCCGCAACGTTGACCCGGCCCTGGTGGAAATGGCCCGCAGCTACGGCCTGTCCGGCTTCAGCCTGTTCCGTCAGGTGATCCTGCCGGGTGCGCTGCCATCGATTCTGGTCGGTGTGCGCTTTGCTCTGGGCTTCATGTGGCTGACCTTGATCGTCGCCGAAACCATCTCGGCCAACGCCGGTATCGGTTACCTGGCGATGAACGCCCGGGAGTTTCTGCAGACCGACGTGGTGGTGCTGGCAATCGTGCTCTACGCCGTGCTCGGCAAGCTTGCTGACCTCGCCGCCCGCGGCCTGGAACGCGCCTGGTTGCGCTGGCACCCGGCCTATCAAGTGGCCAAGAAGGAGGGCGCATGACCGTGCTCAAGGAACAACCGCCGCGCTTGCTGCGTGGCATCCCGCTGGCCACCCAGGGTGTGCGCAAGAGCTTTGGCCAGCGCGAAGTGCTGCGCGGCATTGATCTGCACATCCCGGCCGGGCAGTTCGTCGCCATCGTTGGCCGCAGTGGCTGCGGCAAGAGCACCTTGCTGCGCTTGCTGGCGGGCCTCGACCAGCCCACCGGCGGCCAGTTGCTGGCCGGCGCTGCGCCGCTGGCCGAGGCCCGCGAAGAAACCCGTTTGATGTTCCAGGACGCGCGCCTGCTGCCATGGAAAAAGGTCATCGACAACGTCGGCCTCGGCCTCAACGGCGACTGGCGGCAAAAGGCGCTGGACGCACTGGAAGCCGTTGGCCTGGCCGACCGCGCCAATGAGTGGCCAGCGGCGTTATCTGGCGGGCAGAAGCAGCGTGTGGCCCTGGCCCGCGCACTGATTCACCAGCCACGCCTGCTGCTGCTCGACGAGCCACTTGGCGCGCTGGATGCGCTGACCCGGATCGAGATGCAGCAACTGATCGAACGCCTGTGGCGCCAGCATGGCTTCACCGTGCTGCTGGTCACCCATGACGTCAGCGAGGCGGTTGCCGTGGCCGACCGGGTGATCCTGATCGAAGACGGTGCGGTCGGCCTCGACCTCAACGTCGAGCTGGCGCGGCCCCGGGTGCGCGGCTCGCACCGTCTGGCCGTACTGGAAAGCGAAGTTCTCAACCGAGTTTTGTCTGTACCGGGCGCTGCGCCCGAGCCGGACCCTGTAGCACCTTTGCCCACGCAGTTGCGTTGGGCTCACTGAACCCTGAAACCAGCACAAAGGAATCACACCATGACTATCAAAGCGATCAACGTCCGCAACCAGTTCAAAGGCACTGTGAAAGAAATCCTCGAAGGCCCGGTATTGTCGGAAATCGACGTGCAGACCGCCTCCGGTGTGGTCACCTCGGTGATCACCACGCGTTCGGTAAAAGAGTTGGAATTGCAGGTGGGCAGTGAAGTGATTGCCTTCGTCAAATCGACCGAAGTCTCTATCGCCAAGCTGTGATGGCGTTTGGTGTGTCGGGGCCGTTTTGCGGCCCTTCGCGGGCAAGCCCGCTCCCACAGGGATCGTTGTGGGAGCGGGCTTGCCCGCGAAGGAACGCAAAGCGCCCCAAAACTATCAGCGTTTAGGCAGGAACAGCGGCAAATACAACCCCAGATACGCCTCACACACCCGCTTGCCTTCCTCGGCCATGCGCGGGGTGATCTGCTCGTGCAGCTGCACCGAACGGGCATAGACCCGGTCGCTCAGTTCCATCGCCAGGGCAAACACATCGACGTCGTGGGGCATTGCCGGTAGCTGGAAATGCTGATCGAACAGCTTGTGCATCAGCTCGCCCAACTCCAGATCATGCTTGCGATCCGCCTGGGTCACTTCGCTCAAGCCATGCTGGGCCAGAATCAACTGCCGCGCTGCGGCATCCTCCTGATAGATCTCCAACATACGTTGCTCGATCAGCCGCGACAGGTCATGCCAGGTGGTCAGCGCGCTGCTGTCGATCGGCGCGCGCAGTGCCTCACGAAAGGCCCGGTGCACATCTGCCGTCAGCGCTTCGAGCAGGGCCGGCACGCTGGCAAAGAAGTGGTACACCGACGACGGCGGGATCTGCGCGTGTTCAGCCACGCTGTAGATCGACAGCCCGGCCACACCGTGCGCCGCAAGCAACTCGCGGGCTGCCGCCAGGATCGTGACGATCCTGGCCTGGCTGCTGGCGCGCGGCTTGCGTGGTGTGGGCGTACGGGTCATCAGTTGCTGATGGCCAGGATGCTGGCCTGGTAGGCACCGACGAACAGGTCGAAGTCACCCACCTCGTCCTGCTCCAGGCGCGCCTGCTCGGCCAGCGAGTCACGTGCCAGCGTCTCGAAAGCTTGCTGGCGCTCGGGGCTCAACGGCTGCTCACGGAAGGTTTCGGCATGCAGACGGCTCTGACGCATGGAGAATTCGACAAAGCTCTCATCGTGCTCGGTCATGCGCGCCAGCACCTGCGCCGACGGTGTCAGTTCGGGATCATCGACCTTGGCCTGCTGCGCTTCAACCGCTTTGGCGTGGGCGTCGCCGCCGTTGGCTTGATCGAGCAACGCGGCCAGCGGCGCGATACGCTGGATCAGCTCGCCGGCCCACTCCTTGAGCGTCACCGGTTGGCCATTGCGCTGCAGCTCCAGGCCCGGCTTGCGGCCTTGCTTGACCACGCTGAGGAAGTTGCTGGTGCACTGGCCGCATTCGCCGTTGCTCAGCTGCGGGCTGTCGTCCAGCGCGCACAGCAGCAGGAATGCATCGAGGAAGCGCGACTGCTGCAGGTCGATACCGACCGGCAGGAACGGGTTGATGTCCAGGCAGCGCACTTCGACGTACTGCACGCCGCGCGAGGCCAGCGCCTGGATCGGCCGCTCGCCGGTGTAGGTCACGCGCTTGGGGCGGATGTTCGAGTAGTACTCGTTTTCGATCTGCAGGATATTGGTGTTGAGCTGAACCCACTCGCCATCCTTGTGCGTACCGATCTCGACGTATGGCGGGTACGGCGTGCCGACCGCCTTGCGCAGGCTGTCGGTGTAGCTGGCGAGGTCGTTGTAGCACGGCGTCAGGCCGGCCTGGGCGTTGCTCTGGTAACCCAGGTCGCTCATGCGCAGGCTGGTCGCGTAGGGCAGGTACAGGGTGTCGGGGTCGAGCTGTTCGAGCTGGTGCGCACGGCCACGCATGAAGCCTGCATCCAGCGCCGGAGAAGCGCCGAACAGGTACATCAGCAGCCAGCTGTAACGGCGGAAGTTACGAATCAGGGCGATGTACGCCGCCGACTGGAAGTCACGGTCGCTATCGGCGCCGCCTTCCTTTTCGCGCAGCAGAGGCCACAGGGCCTCGGGCAGCGAGAAGTTGTAGTGAATACCGGCAATGCACTGCATGGTCCGGCCGTAACGCAGGGCCAGGCCCTTGCGGTAGACATACTTGAGCTGGCCGATATTGGAGGTGCCGTAATAGCCGATCGGAATATCCTCTTCGGCCGGCAATGCACAGGGCATCGACGGGCTCCACAGGTATTCGTTACCCAGCTTGGACTGGACGAAGCGATGCACCTCTTCGAGGTTATCCAGCACCGCTGCCGGGTCGGCCAGGGCCGGAGTAATGAACTCCAGCAGCGATTCTGAATAATCGGTGGTGATCTGCTCGTTGGTCAGCGCCGATCCCAGGGCCTCGGGATGCGGGGTCTGGGCCAGGCGACCTTGATCGGTCACGCGCAGGCATTCGCGCTCAATACCGTGCAGGCACTGCTTGAGCAAGGGGAGATTGGCACTGAGCAGGCTCAGGCGGCTGTTGAGGAGTTCGCTCAAGATGTATTCCTTCACGCGTCAGTCGCCCCAATATGGGGGTAGAAATAACGGTCTACAAGGGTAGGGACAAAGGAACTGGCGTTGTCGCCTGGTTACGCGGTTTCGGCAGTGCCATCACACTGCCGAAAATACCGCAGATAGCGCTTTGTGAGCTAGAGAACCGCGAAGGTTCCCTGAGCTTTCGCAACCAGCTTGTCGTCTTGGACTACGTCGGCGTCGACCACCAGTGTGCGCCGGCCCGCGTGCAGCACGCGCGCGGTGCATAGCACCTCGCCGTCGCTGACGGCGCGCATGTAGTTGATCTTGCATTCGATGGTCACGCTTTGCTGGTCAAAGCCATGGCTGGCCGAGCAGGCCAGGCCCATGGCGATGTCGACCAGGCTGAGGATCGCCCCGCCGTGCAGCTTCTGGCCGCGATTACGCAGCTGTGGCGTCAGTGTCAGGGCCACCGTCGCAACACCCTCTTCAAGGCGCTGCAGGCGGCAGCCAAGCAACTGGCTGAAGGCGCTTTCGACGTATTCGCTGGGCAGGTTGGTCATTTCTTCTTCAACTGCTTGGCGTTGGCGAACAGCGAGGCCATGGCGTTGTTGGCTGGCGCGGCCTTGGCAGTTTCACGCGGGCGCGCTGGCTGCTGCGGGCGGTTGCCGCCATTGGTCCGGCCACCACCGCGGTTGCCTTCGACCTTCTCGCCCGGGGTGTCGCCCATGCGCATCGACAGGGCGATACGTTTGCGCGGGATATCCACCTCCATCACCTTGACCTTGACCACATCGCCGGCCTTGACCGCTTCACGCGGGTCCTTGATGAACTTCTCCGACAGCGACGAGATGTGCACCAGGCCATCCTGATGCACGCCGATATCAACGAAGGCACCGAAGTTGGTGACGTTGGTGACCACACCTTCGAGGATCATCCCAGGCTCGAGGTCCTTGAGCTCTTCGACGCCGTCCTGGAACGAGGCGGTCTTGAACTCCGGGCGCGGGTCACGGCCGGGCTTGTCCAACTCTTGCAGGATGTCGGTGACGGTCGGCAGGCCGAAGGTCTCGTCGGTGAAGTTTTTCGGGTCGAGGCGCTTGAGGAAGGCGCTGTCGCCGATCAGCGAGCGGATGTCGCGGTCGGTGCCGGCGGCAATCCGCTGCACCAGCGGGTAGGCTTCCGGGTGCACGGCGGAGGCGTCCAGCGGGTTGTCGCCGTTCATCACACGGAGGAAGCCGGCGGCCTGTTCGAAGGTTTTTTCGCCGAGGCGGCTGACCTTTTTCAGTGCAGCGCGGGTGGCGAAGGGGCCATTGGCGTCGCGGTGGGCAACGATATTCTGCGCCAGGGTCGCGTTCAGCCCAGAGATGCGCGTCAGCAGCGCCACCGAGGCGGTGTTGACGTCGACGCCAACGGCGTTCACGCAGTCTTCCACTACCGCGTCCAGGCCGCGGGCCAGCTTCAACTGGGAGACATCATGCTGGTACTGGCCGACGCCGATCGATTTCGGGTCGATCTTGACCAGCTCGGCGAGCGGGTCCTGCAGGCGTCGGGCAATCGACACCGCGCCACGGATCGATACGTCCAGGTCCGGGAACTCGCGTGCTGCCAACTCCGAGGCGGAGTACACCGAAGCGCCGGCTTCGGAGACCATCACCTTGGTCATCTTCAGTGCTGGGTATTTTTTGATCAGTTCAGCGGCAAGCTTGTCGGTTTCGCGGCTGGCGGTGCCGTTGCCGATCGCGATCAGCTCCACCGAATGCTTGGCGCACAGTGCGGCCAGCACGGCGATGGTGCGGTCCCAGTCGTTGCGCGGCACGTGCGGGTAGACCGTGGCGGTGTCTAGCAGTTTGCCGGTGGCATCCACCACCGCAACCTTGCAGCCGGTACGCAGGCCCGGGTCCAGGCCCAACGTCGTGCGCGGGCCTGCCGGGGCGGCGAGCAGCAGGTCGTGCAGGTTATGCGCGAAGACGTTGATCGCTTCGCTCTCGGCGGCTTCACGCAGCTCGCCGAACAGGTCGGTTTCAAGGTGGGTGTAGAGCTTGACCTTCCAGGTCCAGCGCACCACTTCGCCGAGCCATTTGTCGGCCGGGCGGGCGCGGTTTTCCACGCCGAAGTGCTGGCCGATCATCAGCTCGCACGGGTGCAGGGTGCCCGGCAGCTCTTCGCCGACTTTAAGCGCGGCGCTGAGTACGCCTTCGTTGCGGCCACGGAAGATTGCCAGCGCACGGTGCGACGGGGCGCTGCGCAGCAGCTCGTCATGGGCGAAGTAATCGCGGAACTTGGCGCCTTCCTCTTCCTTGCCCGGTACCAGGCGGGCACTGAGTACGGCTTCCTGCTTGAGGAAGTTGCGCAGTTTTTCCAGCAGGCCGGCGTCTTCGGCGAAGCGCTCCATGAGGATGTACTTGGCGCCTTCCAGCGCGGCTTTGACGTCGGCTACGCCCTTGTCGGCGTCAACGAAGCGCGCGGCTTCGCTTTCCGGGGTCAGTTGCGGGTCGTTGAACAGGCCGTCGGCCAGCTCGCCGAGGCCGGCTTCGAGGGCGATCTGGCCCTTGGTGCGGCGCTTTTGCTTGTACGGCAGGTACAGGTCTTCGAGGCGGGTCTTGGTGTCGGCCAGCTTGATCTCGCGGGCCAGCTCCGGGGTCAGCTTGCCTTGCTCGTCGATGCTGGCAAGGATGCTCGCGCGACGGTCATCCAGCTCGCGCAGGTAGCGCAGGCGCTCATCCAGGTGGCGCAGCTGGGTGTCGTCGAGGCTGCCGGTGACTTCCTTGCGATAACGGGCGATGAAGGGCACCGTCGAGCCTTCGTCCAACAGGGCCACGGCCGCCTCGACCTGTTGCGGGCGAACGCCGAGTTCTGCGGCAATACGGCTGTTGATGCTGTCCATGAAAACCACCTGACAATATGTGAATACTGGAGGCCGCAGGTGGGCATTCGTGCCCGGCGGCGCTGGGTGAAAGGCGCGCATTATACCCATCGCGCCGGGCTTGCGGTGATAGCGCCGCGCCATCGGCGGCCGCGTGGAAGTGGCGCCCGGGGAAAAATCTGCTAACAATGCACACGGCACGCGCTGCAATGGCTACGCCATAATGCGCAGCGATCTCAGAGGAGTTATTGATGACCAGCACGCCTAACACAGTTGAAGGTGACAAGATTCTCATCGTCGACGACGATCCGGGGCTCAGCAGCCTGCTGGAGCGTTTTTTCACCAGCAAGGGCTACCGCACCCGGGCAGTACCCAATGTCGAACAGATGGACCGGCTGCTGGCCCGTGAGGTGTTCAACCTGGTTGTACTCGACCTGATGCTGCCTGGCGAAGATGGCTTGTCTGCCTGCCGCCGCCTGCGCGCAGCGAACAACCAGATCCCGATCATCATGCTTACCGCCAAGGGCGACGAGTTGAGCCGAATCAAGGGCCTGGAACTGGGCGCCGACGATTACCTGGCCAAGCCGTTCAACCCCGACGAGCTGATGGCGCGGGTCAAGGCCGTGCTGCGCCGCCAGTCGGCGCCGGTGCCTGGTGCGCCTGGCAGCGAAGACGAGACCGTGACCTTCGGTGACTACGAGCTGTCGCTGGCCACCCGCGAGCTCAAGCGTGGCAATGAAGTGCACATGCTCACCACCGGCGAATTCGCCGTGCTCAAGGCGCTGGTGATGCACGCCCGCGAGCCGCTCACCCGCGACAAGCTGATGAACCTGGCCCGTGGCCGCGAGTGGGATGCGCTGGAGCGCTCCATCGATGTGCAGATCTCGCGCTTGCGCCGCATGATTGAACCGGACCCGTCCAAGCCGCGCTATATCCAGACGGTCTGGGGCGTGGGCTACGTGTTCGTGCCGGACGGAAACTCCGGCAAATGAGTCTGCAGGCTTGCCACTACGCTGCAGGGCGACCCGAACGGGCCGCCCTGTTTGCGTCTGTGGCCAGCCGGCAATCTGGCGGGCTCTGCTCGCGCCTGTTCTGCAGTAGATGTCCTCGATGAAAACCCCTGTTTGGTTCCCGCAAAGCTTCTTCGCCCGCACCCTGTGGCTGGTGCTTATCGTCGTGCTGTTCTCCAAGGCGCTGACCCTGGTCTACCTGCTGATGAACGAAGACGTGCTGGTCGACCGTCAGTACAGCCATGGCGTGGCCCTGACCTTGCGCGCCTATTGGGCAGCCGATGAAGAAAACCGCGAGAAGATCGCCGAAGCGGCCGGCCTGATCCGGGTAACCGGTGCCGGCGTGCCGGAAGGCGAACAGCACTGGCCGTACAGCGAAATTTATCAGCGGCAGATGCAGGCCGAGCTGGGCGAGGACACCGAAGTGCGCCTGCGCGTGCATGCGCCGCCGGCGCTGTGGGTCAATGCGCCGAGCCTGGGCCCGGGCTGGCTGAAGGTGCCGCTGTACCCGCACCCGTTGCGCGGGCAAAAAATCTGGAACGTACTCGGCTGGTTCCTGGCCATTGGTTTGCTGTCGACAGCGTCGGCGTGGATCTTCGTCCGTCAGCTCAACCAGCCGCTCAAGCGCCTGGTGTTTGCCGCCCGTCAGCTTGGCCAGGGGCGCAGTGTGCGCTTGCCGGTCAGCGACACGCCAAGCGAGATGGCCGAGGTGTACCGCTCGTTCAACCAGATGGCTGAAGACGTCGAACAGGCCGGGCGCGAGCGTGAGCTGATGCTGGCGGGGGTTTCGCATGACCTGCGCACGCCGCTGACGCGCTTGCGCCTTTCGCTGTCACTGATGGACAACGACAACGACCTGACCGACGACATGGTCCGCGACATCGAAGACATGGACGCGATTCTCGATCAGTTTCTGGCGTTTATCCGTGATGGCCGTGACGAGCCGTTGGAAGAAATCGACTTCTCCGACCTGGTGCGTGAGGTGGTTGCGCCGTACAACCAGCCGGAAGAGCGCGTGCGCTTGTGCCTGGAGCCTATTCCGCCGTTCCCGCTGCGCCGTGTTTCGCTCAAGCGTATGCTCGGCAACCTGATCGGCAATGCCTTGCACCATGCGGGGCAGGGCGTTGAAGTAGCAGCTTATGTATCGGGCGACGATAGCGCGCCGTATGTGGTGTTGAGCGTGCTCGACCGCGGCGCGGGGATCGACGAGTCGGAGCTGGAAACCATCTTCAACCCGTTCATCCGGGGTGACCGTGCGCGCGGTGGCAAGGGCACGGGGCTGGGCCTGGCCATCGTCAAACGGATTGCGGCGCAGCATGGCGGCAATGTCGAGTTGCGTAATCGCTCTGGCGGCGGCATTGAAGCGCGGGTGCGTTTGCCGTTGGGCTTGCTGCTACCGCGCAACGCAGTGTGATTGCCGGGGCCGCTCAGCGGCCCCGACAATGTCAGCCCTTACCCTTGGTGCGGGTCTGATTCGGCCCGCCGTTCTTCTCCAGGTGCTCGATGATCATCCCGGCAACGTCCTTGCTGGTGGTGACCTCGATGCCTTCCAGGCCTGGCGATGAGTTGACCTCCATCACCAGTGGGCCGTGGTTGGAGCGCAGGATGTCGACGCCGGCCACGCTCAAACCCATGACCTTCGCCGCGCGAATGGCGGTGATGCGCTCTTCCGGGGTGATCTTGATCAGGCTGGCAACACCGCCACGATGCAGGTTGGAACGGAATTCACCCGGCTTGGCCTGACGCTTCATCGAGGCAATTACCTTGTCGCCAACCACGAAGCAGCGGATATCGGCGCCGCCGGCTTCCTTGATGTATTCCTGGACCATGATGTTCTGCTTCAGGCCCATGAACGCCTCGATCACCGATTCGGCGGCCTGGGTGGTCTCGCACAGCACCACGCCAATGCCCTGGGTGCCTTCCAGCACCTTGATCACCAGGGGCGCGCCGTTGACCATCTGGATCAGGTCGGGGATATCGTCCGGCGAGTGGGCAAAGCCGGTAATCGGCAAGCCGATACCGCGCCGCGACAGCAGTTGCAACGAGCGCAGCTTGTCCCGCGAGCGGGCGATTGCCACCGATTCGTTGAGCGGATTCACGCCCATCATCTCGAACTGGCGCAGCACTGCGCAGCCATAGAAGGTAACGGACGCGCCGATCCGCGGGATCACCGCATCAAAGCCCTCCAGCGGCCGCCCACGGTAGTGGATCTGCGGCTTGTGGCTGGCGATGTTCATGTAGGCACGCAGGGTATCGATCACAACCATCTCGTGGCCACGCTGGGTACCGGCTTCAACCAGGCGGCGGGTGGAATACAGACGCGGGTTCCGCGACAGCACAGCGATCTTCATGCAGCACCTGTGACAGGGAGAGGGTTGACCGGAAAGGCCGGTTTTTCCTGAACGTATTTCGAGCTTGGGTCCACCACCAGTTGGCCGTGGATCAATGCCTTGGAACCGAGCAGCAAGCGGTAGCGCATGGCCTTGCGACAGGCCAGGGTGAATTCGACCTCCCAGACCCGGTCTCCCAGCGCCAGCGGCGTGCGGATCACATAGCGGACCTGGGCATGGCCGTTGGAGCTCTTGATGCTTTTCATGGTCACCAGTGGGGCTTCACAGCGGCGATGGCGCAGCTGCACCACGGAGCCGAGGTGTGCAGTAAATCGGACCCACTGCTCACCGTCGCGTTCAAACGGCTCGACATCGGTGGCGTGCAGGCTCGAGGTGCTGGCGCCGGTGTCGATCTTGGCGCGCAGGCCGGCCAGCCCGAGCTCGGGCAGCGCCACCCACTCGCGCAGGCCGATCACACTCAGATGGTCAAATGTCTTCACTAATCACACCCTGGGGATAAGGTGGTGAACTTTAAGCACCGCGCAGAATTTTTGCATCCGTCAGTGACGGTAGTACAGTTCGGTTAAAGACAGAATTCGAGGTAAAGAGATGGCACAAAAGTCGGAAGAAGACGACAAGGTACGCCTGGACAAATGGCTGTGGGCCGCGCGGTTCTACAAGACCCGCGCCCTGGCCAAGGCGGCCATCGAAAGCGGCAAGGTGCACTGCCGCGGCGAGCGCTGCAAGCCCGGCAAGGAGCCACGGGTGGGCGACGAGTTCGTCCTGCGTACCGGCTTTGACGAGCGCACCATCGTCGTCAAGGCGCTGTCGGTGGTACGCCGCGGCGCGCCTGAGGCGCAGCTGCTGTATGGCGAAACCGAAGAGAGCATCCGCCGCCGCGAGCAGGCCGCGCAGCAGCGCAAGGATGGCGCCCTGGGGATGACGACCGATGGTCGGCCCAACAAGAAACAGCGCCGGCAGATCCACCAGCTGCACGGCAGCTTCGACTGATCTGTGCTGTTGTAAGAGGATGAGACAGGGAGCGCCTCATGCGTGGGCCGTACCAGGCCTGTTAATATGTGGACATTATTTTTCCAGATAGCCAGAACCTTATGAGCGACCTCCCTGCTACCGATTTCACTCAACGTTTCCTGTTCGACGACCGCGACGTGCGTGGCGAGATGGTCGGGCTGGAGCGCAGTTATGCCGAAGTGCTGGCCAAGCACCCCTACCCGCAGCCGGTAGCGCTCCTGCTCGGTGAGTTGATGGCCGCCGCCGCGCTACTGGTGGGCACCCTCAAGTTCGACGGCCTGTTGATCCTGCAGGCGCGCTCTGAAGGCCCAGTGCCGTTGCTGATGATCGAATGCTCCAGCGAGCATGACATCCGTGGCCTGGCCCGTTATGAGGCGGACCAGATTGCCGCCGATGCAACCCTCACCGACCTGATGCCAGACGGCGTGCTGGCCTTGACCGTCGACCCGATCAACGGTCAGCGCTACCAGGGCATGGTCGACCTGCACGGCAAGGACCTGTCGGAGTGCTTCACCAACTACTTCGTCATGTCGCAGCAGATCAACACCACCATCACCCTGGCTGCCGACGGCTCGCGTGCCCGTGGCTTGCTGGTGCAGCAGTTGCCTGCCGACCGTCAGAAAGACAGCGATGAGCGCGATGAAAGCTGGAACCACGTCAAGGCTTTGGCGAACACTGTCAAAGCCGAGGAATTACTGGGCCTGGACAACGAAACCATGCTCCATCGCCTGTACCACGAAGAGGCTGTGCGCCTGTTCGACCTGCAGCCGTTGCAGTTCCGCTGCAGCTGCTCCCGGGAACGTTCAGGCAATGCCTTGGTCAGTCTCGGTCAGGAAGACGCTCAGCAGCTGGTAGTCGAGCATGGTGGCCAAATCGAGGTCGATTGCCAGTTCTGCAATCAGCGTTATCTGTTTGATGCGACCGACGTTACGCAATTGTTTGCTGGCGGCGGCACAAGCGGCGCAGCAGAAACACGTCACTGAAACGTTTAATTGCAGTGGATTCTCCTGTCGTTCTGCGATAAACCGCAGTTCTGACAGGAGGGGTCTACTTTTTTTGGGCTTTTCTGGCATAATCCGGCCACTTTTTTCGCTGTAGTCGTTTTTTTCGGACCACTACAAAACGTTTGGAGCACTCGGCCTCGGGCCGGATGGGGTATCTCATGACGCAAGCCAACAACACCGTGTACACCGACCTGAGCGTCGATGAGCTGGTAAAAGAAGCGCTGTCCCGCGGTGAAGGCGAGCTGGCCGATACTGGCGCGCTGGTCGTGAAAACCGGTCACCGCACCGGCCGTTCGCCAGCTGACCGTTTCATCGTCGACGAACCCAGCACCACCGAGGCAATTGCCTGGGGCCCGATCAACCGCAAGTTCCCGGCCGACAAGTTCGATGCCTTGTGGGCTCGCGTTGAAGCGTTCAACAACGCTCAGGACCATTTTGTGTCCTACGTTCATGTAGGTGCTGCCGCCGAGCACTACCTGCCAGTGCGCATGACCACCCAGACTGCCTGGCAGAACCTGTTCGGTCGTTGCCTGTTCATCAACCCGGAGCAGTACAACCCGGCCGGTCGTGATGAGTGGCAAGTGCTCAACGTTGCCAACTTCGAATGCTCGCCTGAGCGCGATGGCACCAACTCCGACGGTTGCGTGATCATCAACTTCGCCCAGAAGAAAGTGCTGATCGCGGGCATGCGTTATGCCGGCGAAATGAAGAAAGCCATGTTCTCGGTACAGAACTTCCTGCTGCCGGCCGCTGACGTACTGCCTATGCACTGCGCGGCCAACATCGGCGAAGAAGGCGATGTCACCCTGTTCTTCGGCCTGTCCGGCACTGGCAAGACCACTCTGTCGGCCGATGAAAGCCGTTACCTGATCGGTGACGACGAACACGGCTGGGGCGAAGGCGTTGTCTTCAACATCGAAGGCGGCTGCTACGCCAAGTGCATCGACCTGTCCGAGAAGAACGAACCGGTCATCTGGAAAGCCATCAAGCACGGCGCAGTTCTGGAAAACGTGGTCATCGACGACGCCTCCAAGCACGCCGACTACGCCGATGTCAGCCTGACCCAGAACAGCCGCGCGGCCTATCCGCTGGAGCACGTTGCCAAGCGTTCCGAGAAGAACCTGGGCGGCGAGCCAAATGCCGTTATCTTCCTGACCTGCGACCTGACCGGCGTGCTGCCGCCAGTGTCGATCCTGAACAACGAGCAAGCGGCCTACCACTTCTTGTCGGGTTACACCGCGCTGGTCGGTTCGACTGAGATGGGTTCGGGCGGCGGCATCAAGTCGACCTTCTCCACCTGCTTCGGCGCGCCGTTCTTCCCGCGTCCTGCTGGCGAATACGCTGAGCTGCTGATCAAGCGCATCAACGGCTTCGGCTCCAAGGTCTACCTGGTCAACACCGGCTGGACCGGCGGCGGCTACGGCGTTGGCAAGCGCTTCAGCATCCCGACCACCCGTGCTGTGATCGCTGCGATCCAGAGCGGCGCGCTGGTGGGTGCCGAAACCGAACACCTGGACATCATCAACCTCGACGTGCCGAAAGCCGTTGAAGGTGTTGATACCAACCTGCTCAACCCACGCACCAACTGGGAAGACAAGGCTGCCTACGACGAGGCTGCCAAAGGTCTGGCCAAGCTGTTCATCGAGAACTTCAAGAAGTTTGAAGTTTCCGACGCAATCAAGGCTGCTGGGCCGAAGCTGTAAGCTTTAACCGGTACGCTGGATAGAAGCCGTCCTTAGGGGCGGCTTTTTTTTGACTGTGGTTTTGTTCAGGGCCACTGCTGCCGTGCATGCAGGATGCGAATAATCTCGAGTTTTTCATCTGCGCAGCGGTAGACCATCACGTAATTGGGGCGAACCACGATCTCTCTGGTGCCGGGATAACGCCCCTGCTTGTATAGATTGGGTTGCTGAGCCGCTTGCCTTGCTTTGTCTCTGGATTCAGTATCCAGCGTGATGGCCGCGCCAGGGTTGCTTTCGGCAATGATATTCATGATTCGCAAGCGGTCTTCCAGAGCCATATTCAACCAAACCAGACGCATCAGTGCGGTTTGGCCCTGAGCGCGGCCCGGCGGGCGGCGAAGGCGCTCTCGGCGTCTTCGTCATCCGTCGCCGGCGTTGTATCACTCAGGCTGGCCTCAACCTGTTCAAAAAACCAAGTCTCGTAGGCGGCTGCATCATGCACCCTCTTCAGCGCTTCAGCTCGATCAGGCCGTTGATAAGTGCTCAATTGGCGAGGATCGTAATTGGAACTGTCGATCTCGAAGTGATCAATGCCCAGTTCATGTAGATAAACGACCAAGGTCTCCAGCTTCTTGAATAGCCTGACACTGCCGCTGCGTTGGGCGGTAAGCAGATGCTCGCTTTCATCGACATTGATCTGCACGGCCCAGCCACCCGGCTGGCCTACTACATGTGTCGCATGGACGCGGCCGGTCTCTGCTATCCGCCGAAGCTCGGCATGATTGAGTTGTAGTGTAGGCACGGGGGTATGTCTCGGTTTCATAGGAGCGACCATGCTATGCGATCTACAATTGATTGCGACTATATGACTTCCCAAGCCTTTGTGGGAAGCTTCGCCTTCATGTAACCAACCCGCGTGGCAAACCATGACCGAATCCCCCCTGCGCTCCGACTTCAACCACTTCCACCCAATCCTCACCCGTCCGCAAGACAACGACGTCAACGGCCACATCGCTGGCGCTACTGTGCATGGCTTTTTTGAAACCGCGATCCAGGCATTTCTGGTAGAGCAGGCCGAGCTCGACCTGCGCGACGGCGCGCTGGCGGGCCTGGTGATCAGCTCGGCAGCCGACTTCTACGCCTTGCCGGCATTTCCGGATGTGCTCGAGGTGGGCCTGGGCGTGACGCGGCTGGCTGGCAGTACCGTTGAGTACCGTTTGGCGCTGTTCCGCCCAGGCGAGACCCAGGCGTGTGCGGCGGGCAGCCTGGTGCAGGTGTTCATCGAGCGCAGCTCAGGCCAGCCTGCCGTGCTGCCTGAGGCCATGCAGGCGACCCTTGCAGGCCTGCGGCCCAACCTTTAAAGGGCGCAAATGCAAAGGCCCCGCCGGGAGGGGCGGGGCCTTTTGATGCCTGGGCTAAGCCCTTGGCTGTCAGTGACGCCAGTGGCGTTTCGGCTTGTGCTTGCGATGGCCATAGTGGTGGCCGCGGTCGTAGTGACGACGGTCATCGTAGCCGCGACGGTAACGACGGTCGTCGCGCTCGTCTTCATCGGCCTTGTTGCCCATGTAGTTACCCAGCGCGCCACCTGCGCCGCCGCCTGCGGCTGCACCGATGTAGCTGCCGTTGGTGCCGCCTACGCTGCGGCCAATCACGTTACCGCCGGCTGCGCCCAGGGCACCACCGATTGCGGCTTCACCGCGTTGACGTTTATCGGCACCGACCGCACTGCCGGCAGCGCCGCCCAGGCCTGCGCCAATCGCGCCGCCGGTGCTGCCGCCAAGCTGCTGGCCTACCACTGAGCCGAGTACCCCACCCAGTGCGCCGCCAATACCTGCTTCAGTTGTGCCGCCTGCCATGGCAACGCCGCTGAGCAAGCCAAAAGACAACAACAGAATCGAGGAGTACTTCTTCATCAAGAGAACCTCAGAGGGATGACGAGGGCGAATTTGAGGCTCGGCGAGCACTCTGGCAATTGAAATCCGACGAGTAACACGAGTTGTACACAATTCTCTAAGTTACTGTTTTCAATATGAAACTTAATCGTTTTTTGCCTGTCATACGCTACTTGAGACAAAGCCCTGACCATTGCGGACAGGGCTTTTTTTGGTCTCCAGAAAGCCGATGAGGCTATGCCGTCAGAGGATTCGACCGGTGTCGCTGGCACGTTCCAGCTTGATCGCGATGAACTTGGAAGTCGGCGTGTGGCTACCGTCGCCAATGCTCTCCAGCGGCACCAGCGGGTTCACCTCTGGATAGTAGGCCGCCGCCTGCCCAGCCGGAATATCGTAGGCCAGCAGAGTGAAGCCACGTACCCGGCGCTCGATGCCATCGTCCCACAGCGACACGATATCGGCCTTCTGCCCAGGCGCGAAGCCCAGACGAATGATGTCGGCTTCGTTGACGAACAGCACGTCGCGCTGCGCCTTGACCCCGCGGTAACGGTCATCCAGGCCATAGATGGTGGTGTTGTACTGATCGTGCGAGCGCATCGATTGCATGATCAGGTCCGGCAACTGGCCGCTGGCGCGTACGCGCTCATCGAGCAGCGAGTCGGGCAGCAGGTTGGCCTTGAAGTTGGCGCGCCCGTTCGCGGTTTGCCACTTGCGGCTGCCAGCGCTGTTGCCCAGGTAGAAACCGCCCGGGTGTTTCAAGCGCTGATTGAAGTCGGCAAAACCGGGGATGGTGTCGGCGATCAGCTGGCGAATGCGGTCGTAGTCAGCCACCAGCCAGTGCCAGTCGACCGGGCGCTTGCCCAGCGTTGCGGCGGCAATACCGGCAATCACTGCAGGCTCGGAACGCATCTGTTTCGACAGCGGCTTGAGCTGGCCATTGGAGGCGTGGACCATGCTGAACGAGTCTTCCACCGTGACCGCCTGCGGGCCATCGGCCTGCATGTCGATGTCGGTACGGCCCAGGCACGGCAGGATCAACGCCTGCTTGCCATGCATCAGATGGCTGCGGTTGAGCTTGGTACTGATCTGCACGGTCAGGTCGCAGTTGCGCAGCGCCTCAGCGGTGCGCGCGGTGTCTGGCGTGGCTTGGGCGAAGTTGCCACCCAGGCCGATGAATACCTTGGAACGGCCATCGAGCATGGCGTGGATCGCCTCGACGGTGTTGTGGCCGTTGGCGCGCGGCACCGGGAAGGCGAAGCGTTGTTGCAGGGCATTGAGCAGCGCTGCTGGCGGCCGCTCGTTGATGCCCATGGTGCGGTCGCCCTGCACGTTACTGTGGCCGCGCACCGGGCACAGGCCGGCACCGGGCTGGCCGATGTTGCCGCGCAGCAGCATCACGTTGACCATTTCCTGAATGGTCGGCACTGAGTGGCGATGCTGGGTGATGCCCATCGCCCAGCACATGATCACGCGCTTGCCCTTGCAGTACATGCGCGCAGCCTGTTCGATCTCGGCCAGCTCCAGGCCCGACTGGGCCTGCAGCTGATCCCACGGGGTGGCATCGACCACCGCCAGGTACTCGTTGATGCCGTGGCCGTGCTCGGCAATGAACACATGATCGAAGATCGCCGGCTCGCCCTTGGCCTGGGCCTCGCGCTCCCACTGCAGGAGGAACTTGGCCATACCGCGCAGCAGTGCCATGTCGCCGCCCAGGGCAGGGCGGAAATACGCCGAGTTGGTTGGGCGGTCGCTGTTGGTGAGCATCTCCAGCGCATTCTGCGGGTGCTGGAAGCGCTCCAGGCCACGCTCCTTGAGCGGGTTGACGCAGATCACCTGTGCGCCGCGTTTGACCGCATCGCGCAGCGGGTCGAGCATGCGTGGGTGGTTGGTGCCGGGGTTCTGGCCCCAGACGAAGATCGCATCGGCGTGCTCGAAATCATCGAAGGTCACCGTGCCCTTGCCGACCCCGACGCTCTGGCCCAGGGCCACGCCGCTGGCTTCGTGGCACATGTTCGAGCAGTCCGGGAAGTTGTTGGTGCCGAACGCGCGGACAAACAGCTGATACAGGTAGGCCGCTTCGTTGCTGGCCCGGCCCGAGGTGTAGAACTCGGCCTGGTCCGGGCTGGTGAGGCCGTTCAGGTGCTGGGCGATCAGGGCGAAGGCGCTGTCCCAGTCGATCGGCTGGTAACGGTCGCTGGCCGGGTTGTACAGCATCGGCTCGGTCAGGCGACCCTGGTACTCGAGCCAGTAATCGCTCTGCTCAAGCAGCGAGGTCACGCTGTGGCGAGCGAAGAAGGCCGCATCGACACGGCGCTTGGTGGCTTCCCAGTT
Source organism: Pseudomonas sp. PGPR N4 (assembly GCF_059693665.1). Classification (NCBI taxonomy): domain Bacteria; kingdom Pseudomonadati; phylum Pseudomonadota; class Gammaproteobacteria; order Pseudomonadales; family Pseudomonadaceae; genus Pseudomonas; species Pseudomonas sp. PGPR N4. The sequence goes on along the minus strand of NZ_JCAUKV010000004.1, from coordinate 229,714 downwards.
GACTGCCTTGGCGCCGTTCTCGCAGAACTTGACCATGCCGCTTTCAGGCGAGTCGCCCCAGGCACAGCCCGGGCAGTCGAAACCGCCGTTCTGGTTGGTCTTGAGCAGGGCGCGGATGTTCTTCAGTGCGTTGTCGCTGCCAACCCAGGCCTTGGCCACACTGCGCAGCGCACCCCAGCCGCCGGCGGCGCCGTTGTAGGGCTTGTAGCGAGGCGGGGTTTGTTCTTGCGGAAGCTTCTGATGGGAGGTCACGGCGATTTCGACTCCGCCACGGGGCTGAACACCCGTGGTGCACTGTGTTTGGGCAAATGAATAAGGTTGAGCTGATGCTTGCGCGCCCATTGCAGGGCAAGGCCGGTGGGCGCCGACAAACTGACCAGGGTCTGGATGCCTGCGCGCAGCACCTTCTGGATCAGTTCCAGGCTGCAGCGGCTGGTGACGATGGCCAGGCCGCCCTGGGTGTCGATCTGCTCGCGCAGCAAGGCGCCGATCAACTTGTCCAGCGCGTTGTGCCGGCCGATGTCTTCACGGCCCAGCAACAGCTCACCTTGGCTATTCATGAACAACGCCGCATGGACTGCACCGCAGTGCTGGCCCAGCGGTTGAAACTGATCGATGCGCCGGCGCAGGTCGTGCAGCCACTCGACCGGCGGCAGCGGCGCGCCGGGCAGGCTGGCCAGTTCTGGCAGCGCTTGCTCCAGCGCTTCGACACCGCACAGGCCGCAGCCACTGGTACCGGCCAACTGGCGGCGCTGGTTTTTCAGGTTCCAGAACGCCCGGCTGGCAATCTCCAGGTCGGCATACAGCGCCGAGCCACTGCCAGAAAGCTTTACGTCGTAGATTTCATCGGTGCTTTCGACGATGCCGCTGCCGACACTGAAACCGACGGCAAAATCTTCCAGATCGGTCGGGCTGACCAGCATCACGGCCTGGCTCAAGCCGTTGTAGGCGATCGCCAGCGCGACTTCTTCGGCAAGCGGCGTGCTGGCACGCTCGGCATCGCTGAGTTGGACGTAGTCGTAGGTGTTGCTGGCGGCAGGCAGGGACAGTGCAGTGGACGCCGCGCAGACCGGAGGTTTGCTGTTCATCGGGCGCAGTACCGTCTGGCTCATTAGTGCACAAGCCTAGGCTTGTGCGTCGGCGACGTCTAATCGCAAGGTTCTATGCCGTGATAGAGCGCGTCGATTGGTCGCACCCGGGCGGGTTGGGCAAACCTGTCCTAGACTTGCCGTTCCGAGGATTTATCAACATGGAGCGCGCAATGAGCCTATTCAGTTTCGTGAAGGAAGCCGGCGAGAAGTTGATCGACCTGCTTACGCCTGGCAATGCCAAGGCCGAAGAGCAGATCAAGGAGCACGTGAGCAAGGTGGGGCTGGGTAACCCCAATATCACCGCTACGGTTGATGGGGACAAGATTACCCTCACGGGCGACGTGGCCAGCCAGGAGGAGAAGGAAAAGATCATTCTCGCGGCGGGCAACATCGAGGGTGTGGCCAGCGTTGACGACCAGATTACCGTGACCGGGCCGGTGGTTAAGGCGGCTGTTTTCGTCACTGTCGTGAAGGGTGACACGCTGAGCGCGATCTCCAAGCGGGTTTATGGTGACGCGAACAAGTACAACAAGATTTTTGAGGCTAACAAGCCGATGTTGTCGCATCCGGACAAGATTTATGTGGGGCAGGTTTTGCGGATTCCTGAGTAAGGAATTCAGGTCCGCGTATTGGGGCTGCTTTGCAGCCCTTTCGCGACACAAGGCCGCTCCTACAGTGACCGCGTCGTGTCGACCTGCGCGGTCCCCTGTAGGAGCGGCCTTGTGTCGCGAAAGGGGCGCAGAGCGCCCCCAAAATCCCGAATATCACACCCTCTATCAGTGCATCCTATTCCGCGCTATCTCGATGTCATCCATGATCGCCTTGGCAAACGCACTCAGATAATCCGCTGCCCCCAACAGCTTGTGATCATTCTCCATGTCGCCCTCGCGGACCAGGTGCTTGATATAACCAAGCAATACCGACACCTGCTCATAGGCATGCTCAAACGGCACCCCCGGCATCACCCGAAAAATATGACAGGGCTTGTCGCCTGCCTCGAAAAACGTCTCTACGCCAACGGTGACGTCTGTGCGTGGGAGGTCGCTCATGCCGTTGCCTCCTGACGTGCCTGTAGCCGATGGAATACGTGCTCGACCAACCCGCGTGCGGTATCGGTACAGTGGCCGGCATTGATCAGCAAGTGGGTACCTGGCTCACCGGTATGGGTACGGCAGTGTTGCTCCAGGGTTGCTGAAACTCCGCGCAATAGTTCGCTGGCGTGGGCGAGGGCGTCGGGTGGGTACAGGTCGGGTTGGATGGAGGCGTAGAAGACGCTGGCGGTGGGTGGGTCGGGGACGATTTTTTTCATGGCAAAACTCCTCAATTCCATTGACGGAGGCTGCCGCTCGACTTTCTCAGGGATCGAGGGTGGCAGCCGTGCGCGGGGTGAGAAACCGAGGGAATCAAGGAAAACTCGGCCGGACCGAAGTCCGCCCGCGCACGGCCGCCATAACGGCTTGCCGCGTGATTCATTCAACGGGTTCTCACACCCGGTCACCGGAAAACGGCAACCCAAGGACGTTATCCCTGAGCCATTTCCCCGACAACAGCGAAGGTTCGGCAAGGCGCGTAGGATAGTTCCGAAGCGACGTCGATTTGAAGCATTTGGTTGCAGTTTGGGAAATGTCTTACGGCTTTGGATCGGTGGATTGGGGGCGCTTTGCGCCCCTTTCGCGACACAAGGCCGCTCCTACAGGGGACCGCGCAGGTCGACACGACGCGGTCACTGTAGGAGCGGCCTTGTGTCGCGAAAGGGGCGCAAAGCGCCCCCGGCAATCTCGCGCCTTGCTCACAATCCCGCCAACAACTCCCGATAATCATCAACCGCCGCAAACTCCTGAGTATCCCGCGGCGCTGCCTTGCTGTCCGGCTGCCGCACCGCGAGCAAATGCCCGACCCCATACCGCTGCGCACTGCGCAAAATCGCCAGGGTGTCATCAATGAACAAGCTGCGCGCCGGATCGAAACCGATGTCGACCTGCAAGGCATCCCAGAACAGCGGGCTTTCCTTGGGATAGCCGTAATCATGCGAGCTGATCAAACGCTCGAAATACCCCGCCAGCTCCACCCGTTCCAACTTCAACGACAACGAATCACGATGGGCATTGGTGATCATCACCACACGCTTGCCCGCTTTGCGAATCGCCGCCAAAAACGTATCGGCATCCGGGCGCAGGGCAATCAGGTCGGCGATCTCTTGCTTCAGCTCGCGGATCGGCAGGTTCAGCTCCTGGCTCCAGAAGTCCAGGCAGTACCAGTTCAGCGTGCCGGCGTTACGCTCGAACAGCGGCTGCAGCTCGAGCTCGGCCATCGCCCGGCTGATACCGTGCAGCTCGGCGTAGCGCTGGGGCAGGTGTTGCAGCCAGAACTGGTTGTCGTAGTGCAGGTCGAGCAGGGTGCCGTCCATGTCGAGCAGAACGGTGTCGATGGCAGACCAGGGAAGAACAGGCATGGGAAACTCTCGATCAGTCGGCTAGCCACGGTATAGTAACCCGTTCACGCCAAGGAGCTGCCCCATGCGCCAGAAACCCACCGTCCTCAGCCGCGAAATCGTCGCCAATAGCCGTTTGTTCCGGGTCGAATCCGTCGAGCTGCGCTTTTCCAACGGTGTCGAGCGGACCTACGAACGGTTGGTCGGGCGCGGTAATGGCTATGGCGCGGTGATGATCGTGGCGATGCTCGACGCCGAGCATGCAGTGCTGGTCGAGGAATACTGCGGCGGCACCGATGAATACGAGCTGTCGCTGCCCAAGGGCCTGATCGAGCCGGGCGAGGATGTGCTGGCGGCGGCCAACCGCGAGCTCAAGGAAGAAGCCGGTTTTGGCGCACGCCAGCTGGAACACTTGACCGAGCTGTCGCTGTCGCCGGGCTACATGAGCCAGAAGATCCAGGTGGTGCTGGCGACCGACCTCTTTGAGGAACGCCTCGAAGGCGACGAGCCGGAGCCGATGGGTGTCGACAAGGTAAACCTGCGCGAGCTGTCGGCCCTGGCGATGCACCCGCAGTTCAGCGAAGGCCGCGCACTGGCGGCGCTGTACCTGGTACGGGACATGCTCACCCAGCGCGGGTTGCTCAGCGTATGAACGATCAACAACTGATGCACGAAGTGGTCAAGCTGGCGCTGGCTGCCGGCGAAGCGATCCTGCCGCACTGGCGCGCTGATGTGGCGGTAATGTCCAAGGCGGATGATTCGCCGGTCACCGCTGCCGATCTGGCAGCCCATCACGTCATCGCTGCAGGCTTGCAGGCGCTGGCGCCGCAGATCCCGGTGCTGTCGGAAGAAGACTGCGACATTGCCCTCGCCGAACGTGCCGGCTGGAGCCGCTGGTGGCTAGTCGATCCGCTGGACGGGACCAAGGAATTCATAGCCGGCAGCGAAGAGTTCACTGTCAACATCGCCCTGATCGAGCAGGGCGAAGTGGTATTTGGCGTGGTCAGCATGCCGACCAACAACCGCTGCTATTTTGGTGGTCGCGAGCTGGGCGCCTGGCGCGCCGATCAGGACGTGCCAGCTGCGCCAATCCGGGTGCGCACTGCGCCGCCTGCTGACGCCCAATTCACGGTGGTCGCCAGCCGCCGTCACTCCAGCCCACAGCAGGAAGCGCTGCTGGCTGGCTTGAGCGGTGCCGTGGGTGAGCTGGACTTGGTCAGCGTCGGTAGCTCGCTGAAGTTCTGCCTGCTGGCAGAGGGTGAAGCCGATTGTTATCCGCGCCTGGCACCGACCTCACAGTGGGACACCGCTGCTGCACAGGGCGTGCTCGAAGGCGCTGGCGGTGAGGTGATCGGCCTGGACGGCCAGCCGTTCCGGTACCCGGCGCGGGAGTCGCTGCTCAACCCATTCTTCCTGGCCTTGCCCAGCGCCGCCCCGTGGCGCCAGGCACTGATCAAGCTCGCTTCAGCGATGTAGCACGTACTGCCCGCTGAACGTGACGGCGGGCTCAGTGCTGCCACTGTTGCTGACCACCGTATCCAGCGTCAGGCGCGCTCGCCCTCGGCGCTGGTACATCGTCACGAAGCGCTCCCAGGCTTTGTCTTGCGGCGGCTGGCACCGGGCAACCGCGGCGCCGGTGACCGGCAGCGGATAGCTGATCTGGCCTTCCTGAATGACGATATGGCCGTCATCGATGCCCGCCTCGCGCAAGCGCAGGTGCAGCCAGCCCCAACCCACCAGCACCGCCGCGCAGTACAGGCTGCCGCCAAACATGGTGCTCTTGTGGTTGACGTTGGCCTCCAGCGGCAGCTGCAGTTGCAGGCACTGGTCTTGCCAGCTGAGCACTTGCAGGCCCATCTCGCGGGTCAACGGGATGTCGCTGTGCAGTACTTCTTCCAGATATTGGCGGTCGTCGCTCATGGGCGCGAGTCCTCGTGATCGTCAGCGCCGCCGGCATGATCAGCAAAGCTCAGGCCGTGCTTGCGCAACTTGTCGTGCAGGGTTTTGCGCGGCACGCCCAGCGCTTCGGCGAGGCTGCGCATGGAGCTGTGTGGCTGGGTCAGTTCGGCAGCAATCAATGAGCGCTCGAACTGCTCGACCTGATCGCTGAGGTTGCCGCTGAGCAGCGGCGCGGCGCTGGCCGTGGCGGGCGGCTGCTGGCCGTCGAGGGCCAGTTCCAGGCCGAGGGCAAAGCGTTCCGCGGCGTTTTGCAGCTCGCGGACGTTACCCGGCCAGTCATGGCGCAGCAGCAGTGCCCGTTGCGCCGGTTGCAGGCTGTGCGGGGCGAGGCCGTGGCGCTGGCTGGCGGCATCGGCGAAGTGCTGGAACAACACCAGGATATCGTCGCCGCGCTCGCGTAGTGCAGGGATGCGCAGCGGTGCGACGTTCAGCCGGTAATACAGGTCAGCACGGAACCGGCCCTGGTCAGCAGCCTGGCGCAGGTCTTCCTTGGTGGCGGCGATCACGCGGATATCCAGCGGGATCAGCTGATTGCCGCCCAGGCGTTCGACCACCCGCTCCTGCAGCATGCGTAGCAGTTTCACCTGCACATCCAGGCTCATGCTCTCGATCTCGTCGAGGAACAGCGTGCCGCCATTGGCGAATTCGAACTTGCCGATGCGGCGCTTCTGCGCGCCGGTGAACGCGCCGGGCTCGTGGCCGAACAGCTCGCTCTCGACCACTGACTCTGCCAGGGCGCCGGCGTTGATTGCCACAAACGGGCCATCGCGGCGGCTCGACAGATCATGCAGGGCGCGGGCGACGACCTCTTTGCCGGCACCGGTCTCACCGAGAATCAGCACATCGGCGCGGGTGCCGGCGAGGGCGCCGATCTGGTCGCGCAGACGCTGCATCGACGGCGACTGGCCCACCAGGCGGGTCGACAGTTGCTGGCGATCACTCAAGGCCAGACGCAGGCTGCGGTTGTCCAGCACCAGCCGGCGCAGGGCCAGGGCGCGGCGCACGCTGTCGAGCAGGGCGTCGCTGGCGAAGGGTTTTTCAAGGAAGTCGTAAGCGCCGGCGCGCATCGCCTGCACCGCCAGCGGCACGTCGCCGTGGCCGGTGATCAGCAGCACCGGCAGCTCCTGATCGCGGCCACGCAGGTGCTCGAGCAGTTGCAGGCCGTCGATCCCGGGCATGCGGATATCACTGACGACGACGCCCGGCCAGTCTGGCTCGATGCGCTCGGCCAGGCCCTGGGCATCGGCCAGGGTGACTACCTTGAGCCCGGCCAGGTCGAGGGTCTGGCCCAGGGCCTGACGCAGGTGCGGATCATCGTCGACCAGGATCACCTGGGTACGGCTGTCGATCAGTGTCGTCTCGGGCGTCATGCCGAGGGGTCCTCCGAAGTGGGCAGGGTCGCGCCGGGCTTGGCCACGCGCATGCGCAAGGTCAGCAGGGCGCCACCTTCAGGGTGGTTGCCGAGCAGCAGTTCACCGTCCAGCGCGAGCATCAGGCTCTCGCAGATCGCCAGGCCCAGGCCGAGGCCTTGGGTGCGGGTCTTGGTGGTGAAGAACGGCTCCTTGGCGCGCTCCAGCGCCTGGCGGGTAAAGCCTGGGCCGTTGTCGCGAATGTACAGATAGACGTGCTCGTCGCGCCGTTCGGCACTCAGCCACAGCTTGCGCGGGTTGGCTTTTTCGGTGAGCGCATCGAGGGCGTTGGCGAGCAGGTTGCCGAGCACCTGGCGCAGGCGCGTTTCGCCGGCCTGAACCCACAGCGGCGCGTCCGGCAGGTCGCGAACCAGCTCCACCGCCATCGCCCGGCGACGCTTGGCCAGCAGGGCCAGGGCGTCGTCCAGCGCCGGTTGCAGGGCGACGCTTTCCGGCGCATGGCGATCACGCCGGGCAAAGGCACGCAGGTGGGCGATGATCGAGGCCATGCGCCCGGTCAGCTCGCCGATCAGCTTGAGGTTGCCGCGGGCGTCTTCGGTACGTTCATGGTCGAGCAGCACTTCGGCGTTTTCGGCGTAGCTGCGGATCGCCGCCAGCGGCTGGTTGAGCTCGTGGCTGATGCTTGCCGACATGGTGCCGAGCACCGACAGCTTGCCGGCCTGGACCAACTCGTCCTGAGCGCGGACCAGTTCCTGCTGGGCACTCTCGCGCTCGAGCACGGCGCTTTTCAGCAGGGTATTAAGGCCTTCGAGGTCGGCGGTCCGGGCCACCACGCGGTTTTCCAGGTCTTGTCGGCCGCGGGCTTCGAGGTCGATGCGGTCGATATAGTGGCGCCGGCGCTGCATCACCAAACCGGTCAGCAGGATCAACACCAGCAGTGCGCCGGCGCCAATTGCCATGACCGTCTGCACCGAGCGGTCGATGAGGATGTGCGGGGCGAGGATGCTCACCTGCCAGCCGGTTTCCTTGATGTCGCGGGTCTGGATCAGCCAGGCCTCGGGGTTGAGGTTGAGCGGCTGCGGTGCCTGGGTCGGGTAGGGCTGGATGGCGAGCATCGCCGAGCGCTCCGCCGGAGTCAGCGGGCGGGTGGCACGGAAGCGCCAGTCCGGGCGCGAGGTCAGCACCACTACGCCGTTCTGATCGGTCAGCAGCAGTTGCTCGGGGGTATTGCCCCAGAGCGTTTCGGTGTGGTCGAGGTCGACCTTGACCACCAGCACGCCGATCACCCGCTCGCCATCGCGCACCGCAGCCGCGAAGAAGTAGCCGCGCTTGGCTGAGGTCGTGCCTTGGCCAAAGAAGCGCCCCAGGCGGCCTTCCATGGCTTCGATGAAATACGGCCGGAAGGCGAAGTTACGACCGACGAAACTGTCGCGTTTATCCCAGTTGGAGCCGGCCAGGGTGTTGCCGCTGACGTCCATCAGGTACATCACCTCGGCCCCGGTCTGGCGGGTGATGTCCTTGAGCAGGCGGTTGGCGTTGGTGATTGCTTCGATCCTGAACGGATCGGCCAACGCCTGGCGTAGCGCCGGCAGCTCGCCGAGGATCTGCGGCAAGGTTTCGTAGCGGTGCAGGGTGCCGAGCAGGTTGGCCACGTACAGGTCGAGGGTCTGGCGATTCTGCGAGGCGAGCTGGTCCTGGTAATAGCGTTCGGCCAGGTGATGCAGCGGCCACAGCAGCGGCGCCAGGCACACTGCCAGAAGGGCCAGGCTGCGCCAGCGGGGGCGTCGCGGGGAGGTCGGGGTGTGCATCATGTGCCAACTGCGCCAGAAAGAGTCTGGCGCAATTATGCGCTAGTTCAGGCAGTCGTTGAGCGCGTCCCGCCAATGCGCCTGGCTGACGTGCCACTGTTGCGCCAGAAGCGAGCAGTCCAGCCGCGAATTGGCTGGGCGCTGCGCAGGGGTTGGGTACTCACTGGAGCTGATCGGGATCAGCTCGGCGCAAGGCAGGCCGCGCGCCTTGAGCTGCGCGGCGATCGCCTCGGCAAAGCCGAACCACGAGGTTTCACCTTGGGCGCTCAGGTGGTAAGTGCCCCAGGCGCCCGCATCGCCGGCCTGCCAGCGCTCGAACAAGGCCAGGGTGCTGGCGGCAATGGTGCCGGCCCAGGTGGGCGCGCCGATCTGGTCGGCGACCACCCGCAGTTGCGGTTTCTCCTGCAACAGGCGTTGCATGGTCAGGAGGAAGTTGCGCCCGTGCTGCGAGTAGACCCAGCTGGTGCGCAGGATCAGGTGCTGGCCGCCAACAGCGGTGATCGCCTGTTCACCGGCCAGCTTGCTGCTGCCGTACACGCCCAAAGGGTTGGGCGCGTCCTGCTCGGTGTAGGGCGTGGCTTTGTTGCCGTCGAAGACGTAATCGGTGGAGTAGTGGATCAACGGCACACCGAGCTGGGCGGCTTCTTCAGCCAGCACCTGCGGGGCTTGGGCATTGATCGCGAAAGCCAGCTCCGGCTCGCTTTCGGCCTGGTCGACGGCAGTGTGGGCAGCGGCGTTGATGATCAAGTCCGGAGCCAGCTCGCGCAGCGGCGTGCGCAGCTGTTCGGGACGGGCCAGATCGAGCCGATCGCGGCCCAGGGCGTGCACGTCAGCTCGGCCTTTGAATTGTGCCTGTAGGGCCTGGGCGACCTGACCGTTGTGGCCGCATATGAGAATCTTCAGTGGCTTCATGGGAACAGCTCACGAAAGCTCAGCCCTTGCTGGTCTTTGGCCGACAGCAACGGCGCTTCGACCAGCCCCCAGTCGATTGCCAGGTCCGGGTCGTCCCAGCGGATGCAGCGCTCGGCAGTCGGGTTGAAGTAGTCGGTGGTCTTGTAGAGGAAGTCGGCCGACTCGCTCAGCACCAAAAAGCCGTGGGCCAGGCCCGGTGGAATCCAGAACTGGCGATGGCTTTCGGCGCTCAACCGGGTGGCCACCCAGCGGCCAAAGGTCGGCGAATCAACGCGCACGTCTACCGCAACGTCGAGCACTTCGCCCTGGACCACGCGCACCAGTTTGCCTTGTGGGTTTTCCACTTGATAGTGCAAGCCGCGCAGCACGTTTTTTTGCGAGCGCGAGTGGTTGTCCTGAACGAAGTTGATGCTGACCCCGGTCTGCTCCTTGAAGGCGCGCTCATTGAAGCTTTCGAAGAAAAAGCCACGGCTGTCGCCAAACAGCTTTGGCTCGATGATCAATACATCAGGGATGTCGGTAGCGATGACGTTCATGGGTACTCTTCAGCCAGTTTGCGCAGGTACTGGCCGTAGCCGGTTTTCTTCAAGCCTTCAGCCTTGGCCAGCAGTTGCTCACGGCAGATCCAGCCCTTCTGGAAGGCGATTTCTTCCAGGCAGGCGACCTTCAGGCCTTGGCGGTTTTCGATGGTCTGCACATATTGCGACGCTTCCAGCAGGCTCTCGTGGGTGCCGGTGTCGAGCCAGGCGAAACCACGGCCAAAGCGCTCGACGCGCAGGTCGCCGCGCTGCAGGTAGGCATTGGTGATGTCGGTGATTTCCAGCTCGCCGCGTGCCGAGGGGCGCACGGCCTTGGCGATCTCGACCACATCGTTGTCGTAGAAATACAGGCCGGTGACGGCGTAGTTGGACTTGGCCACAGCGGGTTTTTCTTCGATCGACAGGGCGCGGCCCTGCTCGTCGAACTCGACTACGCCAAAGCGCTCCGGATCTTTCACCAGGTAGCCGAACACCGTTGCTCCGGACGGCTGGCTGACTGCGCGCAGCAGCTGCTCGCTGAAGCCTTGGCCGTGGAAGATGTTGTCGCCGAGGATCAGGCACACCGGGTCTTTGCCGATGAATTCTTCGCCGATAATGAACGCCTGGGCGAGGCCATCCGGCGAAGGCTGCTCGGCATAGCTCAGGTGGATGCCGAACTGGCTGCCGTCGCCGAACAGCTGGCGGTACTGCGGCAAGTCCTGCGGGGTGGAAATCAGCAGGATGTCGCGGATGCCGGCGAGCATCAGTACCGAGATCGGGTAGTAGATCATCGGTTTGTCGTAGATCGGCAGCAGCTGCTTGGACACGCCGAGGGTGATCGGGTGCAGACGGGTGCCGGAGCCGCCCGCCAGGACAATGCCTTTGGTCATGAGATCAGATCCTTGAATTGGGTGTTGCCCAGCCGCTCGCCCTGGTAACTGCCATCCTGGACGTTACGGCACCACTCGCGGTTGTCGAGGTACCACTGCACGGTCTTGCGCAGGCCGCTGGCGAAGGTCTCGGCCGGCACCCAGCCGAGTTCGCGCTCGATCTTGCTGGCGTCGATGGCATAGCGCAGGTCGTGGCCTGGGCGGTCCTGGACAAAGGTGATCAAGTCGGCGTACTGGCTGACCCCGGCCGGATGCTGGGGTGCCAGCTCATCGAGCAGGGCGCAGATGGCGCGGACCACGTCGAGGTTGATCTGCTCGTTGTGGCCACCGATGTTGTAGGTCTCGCCGACCTGACCCTGGCTGACCACGGTGAGCAAGGCGCGGGCATGATCCTCGACAAACAGCCAGTCGCGCACTTGCTGGCCGTTGCCATATACCGGCAGCGGCTTGCCGGCGAGGGCGTTGAGGATCACCAGTGGAATCAGTTTTTCCGGGAAGTGATACGGGCCGTAGTTGTTCGAGCAGTTGGTCAGCAGCACCGGCAGGCCATAGGTACGCTGCCAGGCGCGGACCAAGTGGTCGGACGCCGCCTTGCTGGCCGAATAGGGCGAGCTGGGCGCGTAGGGGGTGGTTTCGGTGAACAGGTCATCGACACCGTGCAGGTCGCCGTAGACCTCGTCGGTAGAAATGTGATGAAAGCGAAACGCTTCGCGCCGCGCCGCCGGCAGCTTGCTCCACCAGGCGCGGGTGGCCTCGAGCAGGGCGTAGGTGCCAACGATGTTGGTCTGGATGAACGCTGCCGGGCCGTCAATCGAACGGTCCACGTGCGACTCGGCCGCCAGGTGCATGATCGCGTCTGGCTGGAACCGCTCGAGCACGGCGCTGACCAGCGGCTGGTCGGCGATATCGGCCTGGACGAACTCGTAACGGGTGTTGCTGGCGATCGGCTGCAACGACTCAAGGTTGCCGGCGTAGGTCAGCTTGTCGAGGTTGAGCACATCGTGTTCGGTGTGGGTGATCAGGTGGCGGATCAGCGCCGAGCCGATAAAACCGGCACCGCCGGTGACGAGTATGCGCATCAGTCTGCCTCTGTAAAACCGGTTGACGTCGGATGGAGCGTAGCTTGTCGATTGCCGCCGGTACTGACAAGCGCATTGATTTGCGCAGCTGTTCTGTCGGCTTGTTTGCAGCTGCCCCTTGTATATCGGCCGCAGCAGTGGCGATATAAGCGACAAAAAAACCGAGGTCACACGCAAAATGCCCCTCAGCACCCTGATTCAGCGTTCCAGCCAGCCCAGCCCTTCGCTCAGCGAAGCGCAGGCACATGCTTTGCTCAGGGCGCATTTTGACCTCGACGGCAACCTGCAGGCGCTGGGCAGCCAACAGGACCTGAACCTGCGCCTGGACAGCGACCAAGGCCGCTTCGTGCTCAAGGCCTGCCACGGCAGCTATGCCGAGATCGAGCTGCAGGCGCAGCATGCGGCGCTGGCCTATCTGGCCGAGCAGGGCGTGCCGGTGCCGGGTGTGCGCGCTGCGCGCAACGGCGAGACGCTGCTGGCGCTGGACGTCGACGGCCAGCCACTGCGCGTGCGCGTGCTCGAGTATATCGAAGGGCAATCGCTGACCCGCCTCAAGCATATGCCGGCCAGTTTGATGGCCGAGCTCGGCGCCTTGTGCGCGAAGGTTGACCTGGCCCTGGTCGACTTCGACCATCCGGGCCTTGCGCGCACCCTGCAGTGGGACCCGCAACATGCCCAGGCGTTGATCGAGCACCTGTTGCCGGTGCTGGGCGATACGCCGCGCCGCGCCCAGCTGCAGGCGGTGGTTGCGCAGGCAGTTGAGGTGTTGGCCAAGGTGCAGGCGCAACTGCCGAGCCAGGCGGTGCATCTGGATATCACCGATGACAATGTGGTCTGGCAGCGCGATGCCCAGCGCGAGTGGCAGTTGCAAGGTGTGATCGACTTTGGCGACCTGGTACGCACCTGGCGCATCGCTGACTTGTCGGTGACCTGTGCTGCGCTACTGCACCATGCCGAAGGTGATCCGCTGCGGATTCTGCCGGTGGTCAGCGCCTATCACGAGGTCAATCTGCTCAGCGAGGCCGAGTTGCTGGCGCTGTGGCCGCTGGTGTTGATGCGTGCTGCGGTGCTGGTGCTGAGCAGCGAGCAGCAACTGACGGTCGATCCGGACAATCAATACATCCGCGACAACATCGCCCACGAGTGGGAGATCTTCGAGACCGCCACCCGTGTGCCAGCAGCATTGATGGAAGCGGCGATTCTGCAAGCCGCTGGCCAGCAATTGCCGGCGCTTGCATTGACCGACTGCGCACCTTTACTGCCGGCGCTGGCAGGCCAGGCAGTCACCCGCGTCGACCTCGGCGTGCTCAGCAGGCACTGCGAGGCGGGCAACTGGCAGCAGCCTGGTTTTGATCAGGCTGTGCTGGCCGCCGAACCTGGCGTGGCTTGCAGCCTGCATGGGCAATATCGGCTGTCGCAAACCCACATCGACCGTCTCGACGAGCCGGCCACCTGTGCCCTCGGTGTCGAGCTGAAGCTACCTGAGGGCAGCCCGCTGCAAGCGCCGCATACTGGTGTATGGCAGCGTGTGAGCGCCAACCACGGCTGCCTGCGCAGCGAGCATTTCAGCCTGTGGCTGCAAGGCTTGCAGAGCATGCCGGAGGATGGCCAAGCGCTGAATCTGGGTGAGGCGCTCGGCACTACTGGCAGCCTGCTCAGCGTGCAGCTGTGCCGCGATAGCAGCGTGCAGCCGCCGTTCTTCGCCACGCCTTCAGCGGCGGCCGCCTGGCTGGCGCTGTGCCCGTCACCGCAAGCCTTGCTGGGGTTTGCCTGCGACGCCGAGCCGCTGCCCGATGCGCAAGCGCTGCTGGCGCGCCGCGATGCCAGCTTCGCCCGCTCGCAGAAGCACTACTACGCACAGCCGCCGCATATCGAGCGCGGCTGGCGCAACTACTTGATCGACATGCAGGGCCGCTCGTACCTGGACATGCTCAACAACGTCGCCGTGCTTGGCCACGGCCACCCGCGCATGGCCGCCGAGTCGGCGCGGCAGTGGTCGCTGCTCAACACCAACTCGCGCTTCCACTACGCCGCTGTCGCGGAGTTCTCCGAGCGCTTGCTGGCGCTGGCGCCGGAAGGCTTTGATCGGGTGTTTCTGGTCAACAGCGGCACCGAGGCCAACGACCTCGCCATCCGCCTGGCCTGGGCCTACAGCGGCGGGCGTGACCTGATCAGCGTGCTGGAGGCTTATCACGGCTGGTCGGTGGCTACCGATGCGATTTCCACCTCGATCGCCGACAACCCGCAAGCGCTGCAAACCCGCCCGGACTGGGTGCATCCGGTCGAGGCGCCGAACACCTTCCGCGGTCGCTATCGCGGCGATGACAGCACCGCTGACTACCTGCGTGACGTCGATGCCAAGCTGGCCGACCTCGACGCCCGCGGCCGTCAGCTGGCGGGAATGATCTGCGAGCCGGTGTACGGCAACGCCGGCGGTATTTCGCTGCCGCCGGGCTACCTGCGCGAGGCCTACGCCAAGGTCCGTGCCCGTGGTGGGGTGTGCATCGCCGATGAGGTGCAGGTCGGTTATGGCCGCCTCGGTGATTACTTCTGGGGCTTCGAGCAACAGGGTGTTGCCCCGGACATCATCACCATGGCTAAAGGCATGGGCAACGGCCAGCCGCTGGGTGCAGTGATCACCCGTCGTGAGATTGCCGAGGCGCTGGAAGCCGAGGGGTACTTCTTCTCGTCCGCCGGCGGCAGCCCGGTCAGTTGCCGGATCGGCCTGGCCGTGCTCGACGTGATGCAGGAGGAGGGCCTGTGGGACAACACCCGCAAGGTCGGCGGCTACTTCAAGGCGCGCTTGCAGGCATTGGTCGATAAACATCCGCTGGCGGGTGCTACCCATGGCTCCGGTTTCTATCTGGGGCTGGAGCTGGTGCGTGATCGGCACACCCTTGAACCGGCCACTGAAGAAACCACTACCTTGTGCAATCGCCTGCGCGATCTGGGCATCTTCATGCAGCCAACCGGCGATTACCTGAACATTCTCAAGATCAAACCACCGATGTGCACCACCCGGGCCAGCGTCGATTACTTCGTCGATTGTGTGGATCGCATCCTGCAAGAAGGCCTCTAGCAGCGAACTGGGCCGTCTCAATACTCGATTGTTATCGGTTATTGAGATGGCCCTTCGTCTGTATTTTCTTCTTCGTTACTATAATTACAGATAATTATCGGCTATAACTGCTCTCAGTGCATGCCGGGTTACCCTGTGCGCCCGCACATACCTCAACTGTAATGCAGAGGACACCGATGAAAACCCTCACCTCGACTCCCCGTGCCGATGGCTTCCATATGCCTGCCGAGTGGGCGCCACAGACCCAGGCCTGGATGATCTGGCCCGAGCGCCCGGACAACTGGCGCCTCGGTGGCAAGCCGGTGCAGGCGGCGCACGTGACCCTGGCCAAGGCAATCGCTCGCTTTGAGCCGGTGACGGTTGGGGTGTCTGCTGCTCAATACCAGAACGCCCGGCGCCAACTCGACCTGCCTAACATCCGCGTGGTCGAGCTGAGCAACGACGACGCCTGGGTGCGTGACACCGGCCCGACCTTCGTGATCAACGACCACGGCGAAGTGCGCGGTGTCGATTGGGCTTTCAACGCCTGGGGCGGTTTTGATGGTGGCTTGTATGCACCGTGGAACCGTGACGAAGACGTCGCCACCAAAATTCTCGAAATGGAACGCTGCCAGCGTTATCAGACCGAAGGCTTCGTGCTTGAAGGCGGCTCGATCCACGTCGACGGTGAAGGCACGCTGATCACCACCGAAGAGTGCCTGCTCAACCGTAACCGCAACCCGCACCTGAGCCGCGAGCAGATCGAACAGATCCTGCGCGACCAGTTGGCGGTAGACACCATTGTCTGGCTGCCTGACGGCCTGTTCAACGACGAGACCGATGGCCACGTCGACAACTTCTGCTGTTACGTCGCCCCAGGTGAGGTGTTACTGGCCTGGACCGATGATTCCAACGACCCCAACTACGCGCGCTGCCACGCCGCATTGGCAGTGCTGGAAAACACCCGTGACGCCAAAGGCCGCACCTTTGTAGTGCACAAGATGCCGATCCCAGGCCCGCTCTACGCAACCGAAGAAGAGTGCGCAGGCGTCGACCAGGTGGCCGGTAGCCAGGAGCGCAGCCCTGCCGAGCGCCTGGCGGGCTCGTACGTGAACTTCCTGATCGTCAACGGCGGCATCATCGCGCCAAGCTTCGATGACCCGGCAGATGCCGAAGCTAGAGCCATCCTGGCGAAGATCTTCCCCAACCATGAGGTGGTGATGATCCCCGGCCGCGAGCTGCTTCTCGGTGGCGGTAACATCCACTGCCTGACTCAGCAACAACCGGCGCCGCACAAGCGCTAACTCCCTGATAGAAAAGAAGCCCGTCGATTGACGGGCTTTTTTTATGCGCGGCCGACGGCAGACGCGGTAAATGGCACACCTCTTGTATCGTTTCCCATTGTGTTTCAAGCAGATAGGTTTAAACCGATCTGTCACAAACTCAACGTAAGTTAGCCGCTCACGGGCCCAGGGAGTACGTGTTGAAATGAATGCAGCAAGTGAGTCGGTTTTGCACCCATCGGCAGTAAATCACCAATCGCTCAAAATGCTGACGCAGTGGTTGAAGCACCATGGAAGCAAGCGGGTCAGGACGACCGATACCCGACGTCTGTTGCATGAGCGCTATCCACGAGGACTGATCAGCGATGCTGAGCTTGAGGCGCTGGTAGCCATCTGGCATTGAGCAGGCAGTGCTCCCGAGCTGTTGAACAAGAACGCCACCGCTGATTGCGGTGGCGTTTTTAATGGGCGAGTGAATCAGAAGTTGTAGGTGCCGGTCACGACCAGGCTGCGCGGGTCGCCCAGCTGGATCTGTGCGGCGCTGGTGGCGGAGGCGTAGTAAGTCTTGTCGGTCAGGTTGTTCAGTGCGGCGCGCACATCCCAGTCCGTGGTGCGCAGGCCGACCAGCGCGTCCCAGCGGCCATAGCCTGGCAGCAGGGTGGTGTTCTGGTTGTCGGCAAAGCGCTCGCCAACCATTGTCAGGCCGGTTTCGGCGTACCAGCCCAGTTGCGGTTTCCAGCTGATGAACAGACTGCCGTTGCGCTTGGCTACATCGTTGATGCGGTTGCCTTGCTGGTTGCTGTTGTCCTTGACGATGGTCGCATCCTGAAGGCCGATGCCACCGCGCACATACCAGTTGCCAACGATGTTGCCGGTCGCGGTCAGCTCGATGCCGCGTGAGCGTTGCAGGCCGCTGAGCAGGAACAGTTCAGGGTTATCGGCATCGCGGGTACGACGGTTGTACAGCTCCAGTTCATAGATGGCCAGGGTGGTGCTCAGGCGCTCGTCGAACCAGTCGCTCTTGACCCCGATTTCCTTCTGCCGGCTCAGCTCAGGGTCGGTTTTGTTGGTATTGCCGGCGGCGCCCGGCGTGATACCGATCAGGCCACCGCCGACTGGCGAGAAGGTCTTGCTCCACGAGGCGTAGAACGAGTGCTCGCGCCACGGTGAGTACACCACGCCGATGCGCGGGCTGGTGCTGGTGCTGGTTTGCGGCTCGCTGGCGCTGTTAAGGCGGTTGGTGGTCTCGACCTCGAAGCGGTCAAAGCGCAGCCCCGCCAGAATCTGCCATTGCTCGTTCAGGCGGATCTGGTCTTGCAGGTACAAGCCGCGGCTGTCGACCACGGTGTGGTTGTTGCTGAACACCTGCATACGGCCATTGTGTTGCAGGCCGCGGTCGGGGTTGTCCAGGCTCAGGCTCGGCACCGGCGTGCCGCCTCGGTTGGTCGGCAAGGCATTGCGCAACAGCGGGTCGCGGCGCTGGTGGCCCAGCTCCAGGCCGACCAGCACGGTGTGGTGCAGGCCCCAGGTGGCGAACTCGCCTTCGGCTTCAAGGTTGTTGAACAGGTTGCGAGTTTTCAGATCCTGCTGCCACCGCTGGCGAGTCACCGTGTTGCTGGCGGCGTTGTAGCCGGTGGCGTAGGTGTTGTCGAACTGGCTGTCGAGCTGGAACAGGCCCAGCGTGTGGCGCAGCTGCCAGTTGTCGCTGAGCTGATAGTTCAAGCGCGAGCGCAGCGACTGCGCCTGGTCATCGATGAAGTCGCGCTGGGTATCGCTGTAAGTCGTGCCCCGGTCGACGTCGGCCGGGCGGCCATTGACGCCGGGAATGCCGCGGTCCGGGGTGCGGTTGAAGCGGCTGTATTCGTACTGCACCAGCCAGTTCAGGTCTGGCGTCAGTTGCCAGCTCATCGACGGCGCGAACAGCTGGCGGTTGCCATCGACGCCATCGCGAAAGCTATTGTAGTCGAGGTTGCCCATGTTCAAACGCAGGCTGATGGTGTCGCTTGGGTCGGCGCTGAGGTCGGCGTACAGGCTGCGCATATCTTCGCTGCCCGCCTGGGCTTCGATGCTCGAGCGCCGGCCATGCTCTGGCGCCTTGCTCACCCGGTTGACGATACCGCCCTGGCCGCCACGGCCATACAGCACCGCGGCCGGCCCCTTGAGCACCTCGACCCGCTCGATATTGTGCAGATCGCGTATGTATTGGCTGTCGTCGCGAATGCCGTCCAGATAGAAGTCGTTGCTGCTCTCGAAGCCGCGGATACGCACGCTGTCGAAACGCGTATCGGCACCGCTGCTGACGTTGGGGATGCCTTCCAGCGCCTTGCCCAGGTTGTTGCTGCCGTAATCCAGCAGGTTGCTGGTCTTCACCGTGTCGATGGCTTGCGGTACGTCGCGCACCGCTGTGGAGGTGCGAGTCGCCGTGCTGACTTCCTTGACCCGGGGGTTGTCCCGTTCACGCTCGCCATCGGCGGTGACCGAGAGCTCTGGCAGGGTAGTGGTGGCGGCAGTGGCAACGCCCGCGCTGCACAGCAGCGACAGGCTCAGGGACAGGGGCGAAAGGCGGCGAGGCACACGCATGACGGCATCCAAACAAGCAGTTAATGAAAAATGGATGCGGATGGTAATGCTTGCTATTAGCGCTTGCTCGGGTAATTCGTAAAGCCCTGTCTTTACATGTGTATCTCGATGTAACAGGGTCGGCGGCGCTGATCGTAGAGCCATTTATTGTTGTATGTAGGTTGAATCACCGCCTTGTGGGAAAAAATGCCCCACGCAAGGGCAGATACGCATTGAAATGCACTATTGCGAGGTGTTTTTTTGGTTATATACACCTGCCTTTCACGATTTTTTGACATTGAGAAGCAGGGGCGGCTAGGATTCGCCATCGCTTGCTGGCCATGACATGGCCATGCGGCTGCGAAAGCCCGCCAGTTGAGCATCGGCACGGCTTGTCAGTTGGATCCGCATAACGTCGAACCTACGAAGGGGCGTTGGTTTCCGGGCGTAAAAATGCACAGTGTTTTTGATTAAAAATAAAGGAAAAGAAAATGTTGAAAACCAGGATCAGCCTGATCGCCCTGGCACTCGTTGCCGCGACCCAGGCACAGGCCAATGACCAGGCCGAGAGCAAGGGCTTTGTTGAAGACAGCCACGCCAACATCCTGCTGCGCAACGGTTTCATCAACCGTGACAAGAAACACGGCACCAATGACCAGTCCCAATGGGGCCAGGCCTTCATCGGTAACTTCTCCTCCGGCTTCACCCAAGGCACCGTCGGCGTAGGCGTTGACGCCTTCGGCCTGTACGCACTGCGCCTGGACGGCGGCAAAGGCCGTAACGGCGGCGGCGGTATCGACTTCTTCAAGCGGGAAAACACCGTTGACGCAGATGGCCAGAGCGCTGCTGCCAACGACCTCGCCCGTGCTGGCGCTGCGGTCAAGTTCCGCATCTCCAACACCGTGCTGAAGTACGGTGACCAGATGCCGGCCCTGCCAGTTCTGCAGTACGACGACTCGCGCCTGCTGCCAGAAAGCTTCACCGGTACCATGATCACCTCCAAGGAGATCGAAGGCCTCGAGCTGAACGCCGGTCGCTTCACTCAGGAAGTGCGCAAGAGCGCCGAGCACCGCGACAGCGGTGGCCTGAAGTCGATCAATGTGTTGGGTGGTAGCTACAAGTTCACCGACAACTTCACCGCGTCGCTGTACACAGCCGACAACGAAGACGTCATGAAGAAGCACTACCTGGGTTTGAACTACGTCTTCCCGATCGCTGCTGACCAGTCGCTGACCCTCGATTTCAACGGCTACAAGTCGGACATCGACAAGAAGTTCGTCCAGGCTGCAGGCCTGAACGGCGACTCCAACACCATCTGGAGCCTGGCCGCTACCTACGCCTACGGCGCGCACTCGTTCACCCTGGCGCACCAGCGCAGCACCGGCAGCACCGGCTACAACTACGGCTGGTACCAGAACGAAGGCGGCGTGGGTGACGGTGGTTCGACCATCTACCTGGCCAACTCGTACTGGTCTGACTTCAACGCTGAAGACGAGCGCTCCTGGCAGCTCGGCTACGGCCTGGACTTCAGCACCTTCGGCGTGCCTGGCCTGACCTACAAGCTGGCCTACGTTGTCGGCGACAACATCAACACCCGCAACGTCGCCAACCCACAAGGCTTCGGCGAAGGCAAAGAGCGCGAGATCTTCAGCCAGGTCCGTTACGTCGTTCAAGACGGCCCGGCCAAGGACCTGTCGGTCAAACTGCGTGGCTCGTTCCTGCGTACCAACAACGCGGTACAGCAGAACGGCTACAACGACGACGGCAACGAAGTTCGTGTGTTTGTTGAGTATCCGATCAGCATCTTCTGATTCTGGTTGGGTGACGGAAAGGGCCGCTTAGCGGCCCTTTTTGCGTTTTAGGGAGTTGGATTAGTGCTGTAGTCTCATTCCAAATCGAGGGACATCTGGAATGAGCATCATCAAGCGCCCGCCCGAGGTCATCACGGACCCGCTCGCGCTCATCAGCGCACAGCACCAGGATCAGGCAGCGCAATATTTCGCGCTGGCCCATCCGTTCGATCCGAAAGGCAGTTACCTGCACTTTGACGAGCGGCGGTTTCGGCTTCCTGCTGGGCTGGATGCCACATTGGCTTGGTCTCTCATAAAACGTGCGAGAAGCGTTCAACTCACATATGGCCGTTGCAGAATGCGACCGACACACAACCAAAAGTCAGCTGGAGTTGATGGGCTCGAAGGTTGGCGAGGGCAATCACCTCCAGTATTTGCTCACTGACCTGATTGAAGATGAGGCGATCAGCAGTAGTTTGCGGTGATTCAGCTACGAGCATGAGCGCCGCGAGGGCCAAGAACCCGTCTTCTACTCGCTTCTCGAGGTATACAAACCCGGCCTCCCTGAACCTGCGCTTTGAGCGAAGATCACCGGCTCAGCAAACTGCCAAAACGGTCCGGCATATGGCCGAGGCCAGCAGTTCACCACATATCAATTGATTTTCGATCTGGTCACGTATACGTTACATGTCAATCCAATTGTCTCGTATTCTAAACATGGACCACGAACTGCTAACTCAGCGCTTAGGGCGACAAATACGCACACGGCGCCTTCATCGAGGGCTCACCCAGCAACAGCTTGCAGAGCTGGCAAACCTTACTCGTCAGAAAATCATCGCTGTGGAAAAAGGTAGCCTATCCGTTGCTATCGGCGCCTATGCCAGAGCCCTTGGCGCGATGAATTGCGAGCTGCAGGTGATTGCTGCGGCTATGCCCACGCTGGAAGAGGTCCAGGGGATGTTTGAATGAGCGCTTCATTAACGGTAACGACACCCCAAGGGCTCAGTGGAACAATCCTGACCAGCGCTGCTGATTATCTGTTCCGCTACGCTGCCGAAGCTGACCCGCACGCAGCAGTCAGCCTGCTCATGCCTACCCGCGCGGAAGAGTACCGCCATCGAGATTTGCATCCGGTATTTCAGATGAACTTGCCTGAAGGTTACGTGCTCGAGCAGCTACGCAACCGCCTGGCAAAGATCGCTAAAGTCGACCCCATGTTGCTACTGGCGTTATCTGGCAGCAGCTCTCCCATAGGCCGGGTGCACGTCAGCTCGCGCACAGTTGATGCGTTGCTTGAGCGTGAGCAGTTTCCTGGCGAAAAGCTGGACGAAATTTTATCTTGGGACGGCTCGCACGACATCTTCGCCGACCTGGTGGATCGCTACATTCTGCGTGCCGGTATCTCGGGTGTGCAGCCCAAAGTCCTGGTGCCTGAACAGCAAAACTCAACACCGCAAGGGTTCACCTCGAAGACTTCGGAATTGATCATCAAAAGTGGCCGCGACGAGTCCCCCGGCCTGGCCATCAATGAGTACCTGTGCATGACCATCGCTCAGGCCTCAGGGCTGCCCGTGCCGCCGTTCTTCCTCTCGGACAACGCCAAGTTGTTCGTCATGCGCCGCTTCGACCGGGACGAGCAGCACAACCCAATCGGTTTTGAAGACATGACGGCGTTGATGGGCCTGCCAGCAGAGCAGAAGTACAGCAAGAGTTATGCAGCGATTGCCAAGGCAATCCGCGTGTTCTGCGCACCCGAGCACCTCAATGCCTCTCTCACGCAACTGTTCGAGATGGTCACGCTAAGCTGCATCGTCGGTAACGGCGATGCCCATCTGAAAAACTTTGGCCTGCTCTATTCTGACCCCGTGATGCGCGATGCCCGCCTGGCGCCCGCTTACGACATCGTCAACACCACGGCTTACATCCCCGAAGACGTGATCGCACTGACGCTCGCCGGCAACAAGTCTCTGTTTGCATCCAGGCAGGGTTTGCTGGATTTCGCCGACACGTGTGGTGTAACGCAACCGGGTGAAGTTATCCGCAAGCAGTTGCAGGCGCTTGAGCAAGTACTGGCCAAAGCGCCGGAGCTATGCGAACAGGCGCCGCACGTGGTCGCGGCGATCAAGCAGAGTGCAGGACCCTTTGTGCAGAGCTTCGGTAACTGAAGCGCACAATCAGGTGCTCGAACTTAGCGGCAGATCCTCACCGCGCTTGACGTCTGCGTCTTCCGACCACGTTTCGTGCTCGTGCCAATCCTCACCAAACAGCTCGGCAGGATGCATCGTCCGATCCGCACCATTTCCGCAGGCCAGCGCTTTGGCCGGGCAGTACAGGTCGCACCCCCAACAAATGCGTTCGGGATGGCTTGGGTTGAGGGGGAATTTCTTGGCCATGCAGCGCCCTCGTTGTGGCGGTCATTGCGCTTAGCCTACTGCTGGCGTGAATGTGGATTTTGATCGTAATCAACTTGATGTTGCTTACCTCGTACTCGGCTGGCTGCGCAGTGTGGGGCCGCCGAGCGGCCCTTCCTGCTTCTATGCCGTTGTGCGTTGAGCTCGGTTTCGCGCGATCTCGATGTCGTCCATGATCGCCTTGGCGAAGGTGCTCAGGTAATCCGCTGCGCCCAGCAGCTTGTGGTCATTCTCCATATCGCCCTCGCGGACCAGATGCTTGATGTAGCCCAGCAGTACTGACACGTGTTCATAGGCATGCTCGAACGGCACTCCGGGCATGACCCGAAATATGTGAGAGGACCTTTCACCCGATTCGAAAAACGTTTCGACGCCGGCCGTGACGTTGGTTTTTTGATCGTCGCTCATCTCAGCATTCCTCCGGCTTGGCGGGCAGGCAGGTCAATGCGTAGTCAATCAGAGCGCGTGAGGCATCGGTGGTATGGGCGGCGTTCGCCAGCATGTTCAGCCCGGCCTGGTAAGGATGGGCGCGGCGGTGTTGGTCGATGGTTTCGGCTACGCCAAGCAGCAGTTCGCTGGCATGGGCAAGGATTTCAGAAGTAGTGACGTTTGAATGGAGGCTGAAGGAGGAGAGTTGGGTGAAATCTTGGCGGGGTGGGTCGGGGACGAGTTTCTTCATGGTGGATCTCCGTGTTTACACAGGGACTGTCACCACCTCCCTTCTCACGGGGTGGGTGGCAGTCGTACGCGGAGTGAGAAACCGGTAAACATGGAAAAACCCGGCCAGACCGAAGTCTGCCCGCGTACGACCGCCATTGATTGGCCGCTAACATGTTTACAAGGTTCTCACACCTTGGTCGCGCAAATGACGACCCAGGGACGGTACCCCTGAGGTATTTCCCCGACAACATGGAAGCTTCCGCAAGCAGCGTAGGATAGTTCCGAAGAGCCCTCGGCTGAAGCATTTGGTTGCAGGTTGGGAAATGTCCTACGGCGTCCCCTTTATCGAGGTGGCCTGTATTCAAGCCGGTCGAGCTGAACCAGAAGATGCCGCCCGAAGAAGAGAAAGCCATCGATTACTTGATGCCGGTTTTCCGCGCTGGCTGCTAAAACAAAGCCCTCGTATCGCTACGAGGGCTTTGTTGCATGAGCAGCAGAAAGGAAACCGGTTTGATCGCAGAGATCAGAAATCCCAGCGCGTGGTGACCATCATGTTGCGTGGGTCGCCAGGGTAGGCCGAGTCATAGAAACCAATGTTGGTGTAATAGTGCTTGTCGAACAGGTTGTTGACGTTGAAGGTGACCGAAAGGTTATCGGTCACTTGGTAGCGGGTCATCAGATCAACCAGCCAGTAGGGGTCTTGGGTGAATTTCTCGTAGCGGCCACCACCGGGGTAGCCCCAGTTGTTGACGGTCTGCCAGCCAGCGCTTTGCCAGCGCGCGCCGCCACCGACGGTGAGCTTGTCCAGGCTGCCCTGGAGTTTGTAGGTGCTGTAGAAGCTGACCTGGTCTTCCGGTTCCCAGGTGGCGACTTTATCACCATCGCTATTGCGCGCGATCTTATGGGTATACCCCGCTTGCAACTGCCAGCCCTTGGCCAATTCGCCGGAGATTTCCGCTTCGTAGCCCTTGGTCTTGGTCTTGGTGCCGATGTACGAGTAGTCGACGCCCGGCTGCGAGTTCCAGGCCGTGTCGGCCAGCGGACGGTTTTCTTCGTGCACCTCGAAGTAGGCGAGGCTGGAGTTCAAGCGGCCACCGAAGAACTCACCCTTGAGGCCGAACTCATAGTTCTTGCCTTCGTTGGGGGCTAGCATGGCACTGGTGCGGGTGCGGTACTGAGTCTGTGGCTGGAAGATTTCGGTATAGCTGGCGTACGCGGTGAAATTGTCGTTCAGGTCATATGTCAGGCCGGCATACGGCACCACCTTACCGCTTTCCTGAGTGTCGCTGGTCCCGGTCACCTGGTAGTTGGCAATACGTGAGCCGAGCAACAGGTGCAGTTCATCCGTCAGGCTGAAGCGACCGGTGACGTAGGTGCCGGTCTGGCGGGTCGTTTCGTCGTTGAACTTGGTGGCGGTCCACAGCGGCTCGGCGGCATCGCCGTCCCAGTTGTAGAAATCATAGGAGTTGTTGAAGTAGGTGGTTGCGGTGTAGTCCTTGGCTTTCCATTTGGAAATGGACAGGGACTGGCCGATCACCACTTCGTGTTCTCGGCCGAACAGCTCGAATGGCCCCGAGGCGTATACATCGAGACTGTCGCTGGTGGTCTTGCCCACGTATTTGCGCGCGTAGATGGAGCTGGCGGTGGCGGAGTCCTGGGAGATGTAGCCCAGGGGAGCGTCATAGCCGTTGATCTGGTGGTTGTATTGGCCTTTGGTGACCCAGCCATTATCAAAGGTATGTTCCAGGCTCGCGAAGGCCGTGCGGCTGTACTGTTCCCAAGAGCCCCATTTTGGGCCGTTGTTGAACGAACGCGGCAGGTCCAGCTTTTTGCCGGTCGCATCAAAGATGGTGCGTGTACCGGTCCAACTGGAGCCTTTCGGATCGCTGTCCTGATAATCGGCACCGAGGGTCAGCAGAGTGTTTTCATCCAAGTCGACCTCCAGGATGCCGTAGAGCACACCGGTCTTGCGCGAGTAATGATCAAGGAACGATTGTTTGTCCTGATACGCCGCTACGACACGGCCGCGGACGTTGCCGGTTTCGGTCAGGGGACCGCTGACGTCGGCTTGGGAGCGATAGTTGTCCCAGGAGCCGGCGCCCAGTTCGATGCTGCTCTTGAACGCGGAGGTCGGTTTTTTGCGAATGAGGTTGATGGTACCCCCTGGACCGCCTGCCCCGGTGAGCAGACCTGTAGCGCCCTTGAGAACTTCGACGCGATCATAGATCGCCATGTCGGTCAGGGTCTGGCCCGCCGAATATTGGGCGTCGCGCAGAGTAGGGATACCGTCGTACTGGAAGTTGACGATGGAGAACCCGCGGGAATAGTAGTTGGTACGCTCGGTGTCATAGGTCGATACGGTGATGCCCGGGGTATGGCGCATCACGTCATCGATGGCTACAAGCCCGAAGTCATCCATCGCCTGGCGGGTTACTACCGAGATCGATTGCGGTGTTTCTCGAGGCGTCAGCACCATGCGCGTCGCCGTAGCGATAGTGCCGGGGGTGTATGAGCCAGTGCCTTCAGTCACTGTGCCCAACTGGTTGGCAGTGATTTGCGTAGCCCCCAGTTCCAGGGCATCGTCGGTGCTGTTCGCGACCAGAACGTACCCGCCATTGCTCTGCCGTTGCGCTTGCAGGCCACTGTTGGCGAGCAGGCGCGACAGCCCTTCCTCGACACTGTATGAGCCTTTGAGCCCGTCAGTTGTGAGATGCCGAGCCTGCTCGGTGTCGAACGAAATGGTAACCCCCGCCTGCACACCGAACTCGGCCAGGGCGGTACTCAGCGGCCCGGGGGCGACCTGGTAAGCGGTCAGGCTCTGCGCCATGACCTGAGCCGGCATCAGCGCCAGGCCAGACAGGCTGGCAAGGGAAGCGCCCAGAACGGCCAGGCGCACGGCGCGCCTCAGCAGCGTCGGAGTGTTGTGGGAAAGCGGGGGCATTCGGTGATCCTTCCGTTGTCTTGGCAGAAACCCGCTGTATCGCGGCTTATGTCATTGACGGATGAGAATCTGAATCAGCAAGGTTGCCGCTGAAGATTCTGCGACGCGGCTTCAAGCCGGTTCAATGCTGGCCCAGTAACGCGTCAGATAACGCACTTTCACCGGCAAGGATTTGCCCAGGTTCTCCAGCACGGTATCGGTATCATCGATGCGAAAAGCGCCGGAAATGCTCAACCCCCGAACCTCGGCGGCACAGCGCAGGACGCCCGGTCGATAGCGCCCCAACTCCTCGATGAAGTCGCCCAGCCGCCAATCATCGACGCTGAGCATGCCCTGCACCCAGGCGGTCGAACCCGCTGGCAGGGGGCGGACGCTGCCTATCCGATCACGATCGAACGTGACCTGCTGGCCGGTTTCCAGGCGCAGCGGGTGATCGGCATGCCTTTGCGGGCTGACTTCAACCGCCGCCTCCAGCACACCGACAAGGGTTTGCTCGGGCAGTTGTCGCACACTGAACCGGGTGCCGAGCGCGCGCACGCTACCTTGCGCGGTCTGAACCATGAAGGGGCGCTGGGCGGGATCCTTGGCGGTTTGCACAATAATTTCGCCACGGAGTAGCTGGATTAGCCGCTGTCTGGAGTCGAAATGGATGTCCAGTGCGGTGTCGGCGTTCAGTTCCAGTTGCGAGCCATCGTCCAGGCGCAGCGAACGACGTTCCCGGATGCCCGTGCGCTGTTGCGCTAGCATCGAGCGGTACGGCACCTGCTCAACGGCCATCCATGTACCACCGCCGACCGCTATCAGCATACCGAGAATCTTCAGTACATCACGGCGTTGTGCCTGCGCTGCACCGAGGCCAGACAACGCCACCTGCTGCGGTATTGTCGCCCACTGCTCCTGAAGCTTTTCAACCCGCGACCATGCCGCCGCATGGTCAGGGCTGGCCTGTACCCACGCCTGCCACGCCCGCGTGCGCGCCTCGCTGGCGGTGCCGTCATTGAGCTGCACATACCAGGTGGCGGCCGCCTCCAGCGTCTCCAGGTTGGGCGACGCAGGCATCAGTTATCCACCAGCAACAGGCAGCGCGTCATGGCGCGAATCAGATGATTCTTCACCGTGGTCACCGACACCCCAAACCGCTCGGCCGCCGCCACGTAGCTCAGACCTTCGAGCTGCACCGCCAGGAAAATCTCCCGCGTGCGCTGGCCCAGCTCATCTAGCAGGCTATCGACCGCCACCAGCATCTCGATGATGGACAAGCGAATCTCCGGCGAAACATCCACCGGTTCCGGCCGTTGGGCCAACGCATGCAAGTAAGCCTGCTCAATGGCGCGGCGACGGCATTTATCGATCAGCAGCGAACGGGCGATGGCGCTCAGGTAGCCACGAGGTTCGCGGATGGGTGCGTCATTGCGCGCCGTCATCACCCGCAGGAACGTGTCCTGAGCCAGGTCCGAAGCATCGGCGGCGTTGCCCAAACGCACACGCAACCAGCCTTTCAGCCAGCTGTTATGTTCGCTGTACAACCGATGAAGAGCCGAATGATCAAGCGCCGACATGAGAGAGACACCGAGGCATAAATGGTAATCGATCTCATTATTATGATGGCGGGATTTTAATGCAAGGGGCTTTCCATAGCACCCACTGAATGAAGCATCACATAGAGCAGATCGCGAGAGTCTTACGGGCGTACGCTTACTTACTGCGGCATTCTAAAAGCCAAAGCAGCGTCAGTACCGTCGGCCAAAACAAGGTGTTCAGAAGGTCGTGAGCGCTTGCCTGCCAGCGCCAGTATCCGAAGCTTCCAATATCGTCTCGTCGATCTATCCACTCGCCAGCACATGCAATGATTAAAACCGCTAGCCAGCCAAGGTATGGCCGGAATCGCCGGATGCCAACGATCAGCGTCAAATAGATCGCCATGCCCACGTAGATATGCAGCGCGTCTTTGGACAGTCCGGTTGCCGCCACAATGGCGAGCTTGATGCCTTGGGCGGTTAAGATATCCAGTTCAAGTCCTCCACGCTGAGCCAGTGCCAGGTTCCGTCTGCATCCGAGCAACGTGAACTTCAATCTGACTGGAGAATTCGTTTGAAGTTATCCACTCAGCGGTCCTCTGCCACCGCGCAAGGGGGAATACACGACTCTTCTTGGGCGCAGCACAGCTTTGGCGTGGCTCGGTGACCACGTCGGCGCCATCCGGCATGTCATTGAACGTGTCGCTTTAGGAGGTCACTAGCGGGGCGTCGCTGGAATGTCTTGAACCCGGAAACGAAAAAACCCGCCAGAAGGCGGGTTTTTTTGTGTGTATGGTGCGGCACCAAGAGTCGAAAGCATTGCTAAATATCTGATTTAAAAGTGTTTTAACTAAATATTTGAATGAGTCTATCTATAAAACTATCCTTTGATACCTGTCCGGCGTTTGTCTGGCGTTAGCAACTCCAATTACCGCACCAGACGAGCTTGGTAATAAAAGGTAAAATGGCGTAAGCTCCATACTCAATAGATACTGTATGTAAGATCGCCAATTGGAGGGATCCTTGGCACTACGACTTCGCTTTATTTTAGATACCAACATCCTGATCCCACTTCAGGACTCGATGGTAGTGCTGCAGCCCAGTCTTTCAAACTTCGTGAGGCTGTGTAATGCGCACGGCCACCAATTACTTTATCACCCTGCGTCAGTCGCGGATATCCAGCGTGACTCCGACGAGACACGACGCCAACGCACATTGGCGAGGCTCGGCCAGTACACTCAGCTGCAGGCTGGGCCAGCCTGCCCGTGGAACACGCTTCACACATCCGTAAATGACGCGTGTGACAATGAGATTCTCTTTGCGCTGGAAAGCAATGCTGCGCATGCGCTGGTGACCGAAGATCAGGGGCTGCACCGCAAGGCGCGTGAGCGGGGTCTCAGCAGCCGCGTGTATTTCATCCAGACTGCCAACGATTGGCTATGCCGCCTGCATGAGCCGGGCGATGTAGAGCTTCCCAACATCGGTAATGTCGAGCTACATACACTGACCCATCAGTTGGCAGGATCATTCTTTGATAGCATTCGGGCAGGTTATGACGGCTTTAACGACTGGTTTCGTCGTAAGGCTATGGAGGGTCGACGAGCCTGGGTCTATCGTGACGGTGCCGATGAGATAGCCGCCATCTGCATCTTCGCAGTCCAGACCGACGAAGCCGTCACAGACGATGGGGATGTGCTCGCTGGCCGCTCACTGAAACTATGCACGTTCAAAGTTGGCGAAACCGTCCGTGGGCGCAAGGTCGGAGAGTTGTTCCTCCGCGCGGCTTTTAAATACGCGACAAACCATCAGTGCGAATCAATTTTCCTTCACGCCAATAACGGTCAGCAAACGCAACTGACGACCTTGATTGAAGACTTCGGTTTTAGCTACGCAGGTATCTATCAAGGAGACGCTGTCTATGTGAAGGCTCATCCGATTGATCCGCCTGCGCTACAGATTGAACCGTTCAAGTATGTAAAATTGTATTATCCGCATTACCTTAGTGGTGATGAGGTCCAGAAATTTTTGGTCCCGATCCAGCCTCAGTTTCATGACATTTTATTTCCGGACTATCAAGACCCAGGGCATGCACTTCCATATTTTCATCCTCAACGCCATGTTGGTAATGCTATCAAGCTTGCTTATCTTTGCCACACTCCTAGTAAACAACCACGCCCTGGGGATATTGTCCTATTTTATCGTAGCCGGGACATGCGCGCTTTAACAACCTTGGGTGTAGTCGAAAGCTATGAGTGGTCTGGATCGGCCAATGAGATCGCGCGGATTGTAAGCCGCAGAACGGTGTATTCCGACCAGCAGATAGAGGAAATGGCACAAACCGAGACCAAGGTGATGCTTTTTCGATTGATCAGCCACTTTGAGAGTCCTTTGCATTACGCAACTCTAAAGCGCCTGCGGATTGCCAAGGGTCCAATTCAATCCATTACGAAAATTTCTGATGACTCTTTTTCCCGAATCCTCCGAGCAACCGAGCGGTAGGGCAGTTCTGCTGTCGATCAAACCTAAGTATGCAGATCTGATCCTTGCCGGAACGAAACGTGTCGAATTGCGCCGTAGCTGGCCATCTAACGATGTCGGCGTGATGGTGCTGTATTCGTCAGCACCGATTCAAAAATTGGTTGGTGTGGCCTTTATAGACCGGATCGAAGAGTGCGACTTTGAGAGCCTCTGGACCTTGGCCAATACCAACGGTGGTGGGGTTACCTACGACGAGCTTAAAGCTTACACCAAGGGTAAGAAAACCGCATTTGGCGTTATGATAAATCGTGTCAAGGTCGCTGACACCCAAGTCGACCCCAAGGAGATTTTTCCAAGTTTCACTCCGCCCCAGTCATTTATGTACCTCGATCCCACAGATTTCTCGCGAGTGATGAGTGCAATGTTTCCATCGGAGAATTTTGTATGAATATCTTCGTCGCTGGTGTGCATGGCGTTGGCAAAACACACCTGGCCTCTCAGCTTCCTGAGCACTTAGGTCTGATGCATACTTCTGCCAGCAAATTGATTAAAAGTGAGCGTGCACTACCCAGTTGGGCAATAGACAAGCGGGCTAGTGATGTGGAGGCCAACCAAGCCGCTCTGGTTGCAGCTGTCGCTCGCTATAATAAAGCTGGTATCCGACTGATACTGGATGGGCATTTTGTATTGTTGAATATCAAAGGCAAGTTTTCCCGTTTGGGAGCGGACGTATTCAAGGCGTTGAGCCTTGAGGGTGTAATTTTGTTAGAGGCGGACGCTCATACTATTGCAGTTCGAATTCGTGAGCGAGATGGCAGGGAATCAGATGTCGACCATACTGTCAGATTCATAGCGGAGGAACGCTCTCAGGCGCAACTAGTGTGCAATGCACTTGAGATTCCACTGATTATATTAGAGGAGCCAAGCAATGACACCTTCGCAAAAGCGATTGTTGATATAGGGTTGAAGATCAAATAAGTATTTGGAAGGTTTGGTGGCTCTATTGTCATTTCGACAGCGCGTGATTTATTGGTTGTAGATTCAGAGCCCTCTTCTTGATTACGGCTTTTGTGCTGCCGTTGATGGCCTGAATACATTGATCCTTGATATAAAGCTGCTTCCTGAAAGGATTTTATAGTTTTCGATCAGGGAACGTAGTTTTACTACTAGTTCGGCCGCTTCAGAACGATCTCCGTCATTGGTGGCCGGCTTAAATTAGTGCCGGCCCTTCGGCGAGGGTATTTATCAGCTCCAAAGTATTATAGGCTTTTTGCAAATCTATGGACGATACAACCAACGCAGCAGCCGTTAAGGGCGAAAAATATGGTCCAGGCTTGTTTCCTTATTACAGGAAACAAGCCTATCCATTTTTTCAACTAGGTATCCCTATCGCTAAGCTTTTGATTTGGCAGTACGAACTTTCTTAACTGTTGGGAATAAGAAGTCTGTTACGTCATTCATCCATAATGGAGTGTTTTGCACATCGGCAGTCTCAGTATATTTTAGCGCAAACTTAACTTTGAACTTAGGTAGGTTGAATAGTTGCTCCATACTGCGTTGCTCTGTTGTCCGCAAATCGAACGCCAGCGCCGCAGGCCAATCTTCATGGTCATGGTTCATAGCCTCTAAGAGAGGCTCGACATATGCCGCAAAATCCGGATCGCTTTCGAAGCTTCTAAGTGTGGCTATGAAGTCATTTGGGATTAGTGTGTCCTCGATAACCGTCGGGGGGTGGTATTCAGTGTTGTTTGTAGGCTTCAGAATTGTTCTGCTTTCAGCAATGTCATTGTGAATTCTCTTGATTTTAATTGGCTTAATGGAGTCGTTGGCATCATATTTTTCGAATGCTTTATCAGTGTCTAGAAGTAAAAAAACCTTACCTTTAATGTCGTCTCGATGGTCGTCAAGAGCCATCTCTAAATATCTAAAAATTTTCTTGACGTGCTTGGATCCACCAACTGGCAAAATGAACAGTTTTTTCCTAGATAAATAGAAGTCGAGGTAAATCTTATCGGCCGAGCCTTCGCAAACTATCCATCTATAGTCTTTGCCTGTTATGGAAGCTATCATTGATTGGACGAGATCATTTAATCCTTTGAGCTCTATGTCCGACGGTAGCTTGCCTTGAGTTGTTTTTCTAAGTTTTGCGATGTCTTCTCTGAAACACCGAAGATCAATCATTATTAGTTCGCTTTCAAGCTTAGGGCAGTAAACGGCCACGCCGTCTGATACAATTGGCATAAACCCGTACCAATGAGTAGTGACGATTGTCTGAACCCGAGCTTGAGAGATATCTTTTAGCTTTTCGAATTGTTCGAAGCATGCGGAAATATGCAAGGATAATTCCGGCTCATCTATAGCGAATATAACATGCTGCTCTCTGGTTGCTTCAGTCTCTAAAAGAAAGGCTCTTGCAATATCTATCAGAGCTTGTCTTTTTTCTCCAGAGCTCAGGTTGTTTACAGGTACACTATCTTTGCCAACTGTTTTCGTAAGGACTTTGCTATCAAAAAAAGCTTCTATGATTTTTTCAGTCAAGTGGGACTGGTTAAATAGGTTTTGCTTTTTTGCAGGTTTTTTGTATTCGTAATTTTCAAGCGTATTGGAGATTTCTGCTAAAAATGCATTGAGCTTCTGGTTAATGTCGGTGACAGTCGCTTTTTTTACTATGTTCCTTACGATCTCTTCAATTTTTGTTCCTAGAAGTGCCTGAACTGTTTTGCTTTCTATTTTGGTGTATTCTTTAAAGTTTATTTCGGATGGGATGTATATATATTGATATGTTGTATGTGCGTATTGAAATATTGCGTCTTCAAAATCTGGCCAAAGTGAATTTTCTTGTAGGGCCTTGAATTTATCCAGAGATTCAAATATGGAGAAATATGTGATGGGTGCGGCGCCTGCGGCTGTTTTAATCAGTCCTAAGGGAATAAGGTAGTGGCTGTGAGCACCGTAACCACTATTCAATAAAATATCTCTATTTAAACAGAACTCGCTGACTGGTTTCGGCGATGAACCGAATTCTTGAGGAGTTGCCGACCATATTATTTGACTTATTTCCTCAAGGAAATCATTATATTCTTCGTGCTCGAAGTGCAAAGAATCCTTTTTTATCAGAAAAATAGGACAAATATATGGTTCTCGTTCGAGATAACCTTTCGCCAGGCTGTGATTTAAATTCCACTCTGCGGAATTAAAGAAACTATCAAGCGCTTCTAGAACGGAGCTCTTGCCTGAGCCATTTTCGCCAACTATTGCGGAAAACATGCTGCCGTTGGACAGAGGTATGTAATTTATACTTTGGTATGTTTTGTAGTTTCTTAATAACAGCCCAACTATCATATGCTTTCTCCTTGTGAGTCCGTTGCTCCAGCGTGCTGGCAGACTGCCACATTGGGAGTTTTTTTTCTATGCCCCTTCTCGTGGTCTGGCCAATCACTGTCGTTGGGCCACTGATGATCACTTGATGAAATCGTTGCCCTACGGTCTGAATTGGCGGGCCACTTGCGAGAAAATAGGTGCTAGTTCGAACTGTTTTAAATGCGCTAGGTTGTTAGGGTTGAGGCTCTCAATGATCAAATTCCGCGACCTAGAGGAGGGGTGCCTAACACTCGTTATTTCTACGAGTGGCTTGAGCCATACGTTTCCTATCGGCTGATAGCTGGCGGTCGTGATTATCGGTGCAAAATCCCTCTCAGATATTGAAAACCCATGACGTTCCTAGACGCCGAGCGAACAACCGGACTGTGAGCAGATAGTAGTAACAGGTCTCCTCATTTCGCTCGGCAAGGCAATGGTCAAGAAACCAAGCCAAATGCTTTCGCTGCCAAGCCCAAGGTGTCCGTAGCTGCCAGCGCTCTGCAATTTCATTCTGGATGGCCTTCGCTTGCCGTATATGGCGTTGCCGTGTCGCGTGCGACCCGACAAGCATTCCCCCCAAGAACAGTTTCATGTCGAATGGTTTACTCATGTCCGCCCTCCAATATAGACGGCTACCACGTCGATCCGACCGTGCCCCAGCTCGATGCTGTTTTGCTTCCGGGCCTCACGATCAAGGTTCCTATCTAACTGGTGACAATGGCCGCCATTGATAGGCGCGCGATGTTGGGTGATTTGCTCGTAGCGCTCACATGCGTATGCCGCTCGTAGCTCATGCAAACCTTTAAGGTTGTGTGCGTGCAGGATCTCTCTTCCAGGTCGGATGATGTCTTGGAGACCATTCAGGTAGCTTTCGTGTGGCGCAATCATGTTGCGGCTACCGGCAGGCGACACCCGTAGTGCAAACTCAAGTGCACATCGAACATGGTCGTTCACTGCGATCCAACGTGGCGCCGAGGTGCCGGCGCGGCCACCTTTGGTACCATCCTGAATGTTAATCCTGCCTAGCTTGTTAGCCTCACGGCTCAGCCTTGGCAGATCCGCCAAGATGGCCTCACGCAAGCGCATGCCGGTGGATCGCGCCATCAGAACAATCGCAGCAGCCCGTAGCTGATGTTGGCTGCAAAGCGCTTTGACGATCTGCTTAACCTGTTCACGGTCTTGACCCTGCGGCACCGAATGACGGACCCCGGTGCGCTGCATACCCAACACCTAACCATGGCGCGCAGATACGCCGCGTAGTCGGTCAACACCTTTCGGTCAATCTGCCGCGCATCATTGATACCGGGTCCCTGTTCGGAGCGACACCACTTTACGAATGCCAACCACCGGTCACAGTGCGCTTTGACCGTTCCGGAATGGCCACCGCCGAACATGTCTTTCAGTGCCTGCGGCCCTGCATAGCTCAATTGCCTGCCGTAGCCAAAATTGCGGCCGTCATGCCTACCCACCAATGCCATGTCTGTCACCTTATCGTTCGCTCTCCGATCCTCGCCCCACGTCATCCCGCCAAGAATGCTGAGTGTTATCAGGGGTCAAGGCCCCTGCGACCTGTGGGGATGTCCTCTAACGCGGGACTGGCGGCTCTTTACGACCAAGAGCAAGGGCATCTCATGATCTGGCCTCCTGAACACCGTTGCCGGTGGGCGGGTGGAGGCAGTGCTGGCTGACTAAACCAGCGCCTGAAGATCCTGAGCCGGGTGAACGCAGCAATGCGATGACCGGGGCATACCTGACTGTCAGTCAGGTGCAGTCCTTTCCTTGGTCTGCGGCACCATCATCTACAGCGCTGTTGCTGGTGACATCGGCGTTTGTCACGCCGATTGTCACGAGGGTGAATGCCGCAAAGCCTTGTGCGATCAGGGCTGCAGCAGTGGTAGAAGTGCCCGTCTCTTTCCAGAAGAAAGAGACGGGCACAGGTTGGCGCAATATTCGGCCAAGCGGATAGGTTGCTGCAGGGCAGCGAGGTACGGTGTATCTGGCGCACGAGCGCTATATGTGTAAGAGCATCCATCACATGGGTAGTGACCGGGCGAGCTGCCGGATGCGA
This sequence comes from Pseudomonas sp. PGPR N4, assembly GCF_059693665.1. Taxonomy (NCBI): domain Bacteria; kingdom Pseudomonadati; phylum Pseudomonadota; class Gammaproteobacteria; order Pseudomonadales; family Pseudomonadaceae; genus Pseudomonas; species Pseudomonas sp. PGPR N4. The sequence goes on along the minus strand of NZ_JCAUKV010000004.1, from coordinate 193,531 downwards.
ATCGCCCTTGGGGAGAACCACCGCGGGAGCGGCGTGACCTTTAAGGTTCGGGTCACCCGGGGTGCTGTCATCGACAGCGCTTGCAACTCCCGGTCTACGCCTCGTCAAGCAAAGCGATTTCAGGGATTTAGCACCTGTGGATAAAACTATCCCCCGGTGGACATCAGTGGTTTTCCACAGACGCACTCTGTGCCAGCAGTTTTTTTCTTAGGTATGGTCCTTTCAAACGGGGCGGCTTTGCAGCCCCGTTTGAAAGGACCCGCGCGGAGGAGCTTCATGCGGTGCTGTGGGTAACTTCACTGCGAGTTGAGGTGGTGGTGCGGCGGGTTACTCGGTCCTTTTGGCACTGCGAAGCCGCGTGACGTTCTCGCCCGTCTGCGTGGCAAACTCATACGGCGTCACATGGTCCTCGCGGTTCGTCTCTAGAAACCGGCTCCACCAGGTCATGATCATCCGGCGCTCTTCGAGGAATTCGGCCTTGTGGGTATAGGCGGCGCGCACGTTATTGCGTTCCTTGTGGCTCATCTGGCGTTCGATAGCCGTCTCCGACCAAAGCCCGGACTCAACCAGCGCACTGCACGCCATGGCTCGGAATCCGTGGCCGCAGATATCCACCTTGGTATCATAGCCCATCGTCCTGAGCGCGGCATTCACCGTGTTCTCGGACATCGGTTTCCACGGTTTGGCATCTCCCGCGAACACCAGCTCGAACTTGCCGGTGATCGCGCAGATCTGCTCAAGCAAGGCCACGGCTTGCGGCGATAAGGGTACAACGTGAATGTCCCCGGCCATCTTCTTACCCCTTGTGGAAAAGGGCACTCCGTCCAGCGCCGGGCGGGTGTCGGGGATCTCCCAGATTCCGCGCTTGAGGTAGAACTCATTCCAACGGGCGAAGCGCAGTTCGCTGGAGCGTACGAATACATGCAACGACAGCATCACCGTGAGGCGCGTGAGTGGGCGACCTCTGTAGTCCTCGATGCATGCCAATAGCTCTGGGAGCCGCAATAGGGGTAGTGCGGGTCGGTGAGTTACCCGTGGTGTCTTGATAGAGCCATCTAGGTCGTGAGCCGGATTCGCCGTGATCAGTCGCAGCCGTTTGGCTTCATGCATGATGCTTTGCAGGTAGTTCTTGATCCTGTGCGCCACGTCGATTGGGCCGCGCTTTGTCACAGCTTTCAGGGGTGCGTGAGGTCATGGATGTGCAGCTCAACGATCAGTCTGGCGTCGAGCAAAGGGATTAGTTGAGTCCTCAATGTTTTGGCATGGCCCGGTGCATACGTTGGCACCATCCCGGCGTGCCAATCGAGGGCGACCCTTATAGGGGACGCTTGAGCTGCTTGCTGAGGATCAACAAGAGATTCCCAACGCCAGCAAGTTGTGCAGGCCGAGAATTCAGACTATCTCGGTTGCACTTCGGCATTTATGGGCATCAACAGCTACGCCGGCCAGGCGGAGAACTCAAAGTCACCTTGCCGGCTGATTTGCTGAGCCGGATCTATGCTTTTGTGAAAGCAATCCAGAACACAAAAGCCGATCGGGTTTGTTGGCTGAGGTTGCACTGACAGTTCTTCAGGACAGCTGAGATTGGGCGTTTGCGAAATGATGTGCATGCGCTAGTCGTGGCATTACAGCTAATTCTATTTGGCGGGCTCTGCGGTTTGGGTTGGGATTGCTGGGGCCGCTTTGCGGCCCTTTCGCGACACAAGGCCGCTCCTACGCCGACCGCGCTCGGGCTGGCTTCAGTAGGTGAACTTGGGAGCGCTACGAGAGAAGTGCGGGGATCTCATGTGGGGAGGGGGCATGGCGGGCTGGGCGGGCCGGTTGGGGAGGGGGGGCGCATAGCGGCTCAGCGGTTTTAGCATTGTCGCTGATACTGCCGGGCCCGCTTTGCCGGCCTTTCGCGACACAAGGCCGCTCCTACAGGGGCGGCGCTGTGCTGGGGGCAGAAACGAAAAAACCCGCCAGAAGGCGGGTTTTTCGTGTGTGTATGGTGCCGGCACCAGGAATCGAACCCGGGACCTACTGATTACAAGTCAGTTGCTCTACCATCTGAGCTATACCGGCACAGGGGCGCATTATAGCTATCCGAGCAGCCGTGTAAACCACTTCCTTGCAATCAATGCAAAAACCCGTAACTCACCGGCCTGAAAGGAGAAATTTCCTACCAGCCGCGGTGGATGGTGTTTATGCCTGGCTCGGCCTTGGCGGGGTTGAAAAACAGCTTGTCGTTGTCGCAGCCGCGCTTGCGGCAGGGCTGTGCGACGTGCAGCGGCAGGCCGCGGTCGCCGCCGAGTTGCATGGCGGGGGTGTCCCAGCCCAGGGCTTTGCCGGGGGCGTTGCTGGTGGTGTTGGTGCAGCCGGTTACGGCGAGGGCGAAGCTGAGCAGGGCGGTGGATTTGATCGGGATCACGATGTCGAAGTCCGTTCGGTGACAGTCTTTGTTGCGGGCAATTGTAACTCAGTAGGCATGGGCGAAGGCGGGTGGCCATCACGCTTTCGGACAATTCTGAAAATGCTTATGCACAAGCGGCATGCCAGGATTGCCGTGCGGGCATACCGTTGGTCGTAACCGTCGGTCTTTGCGCAAAGTGCTGTTTTTGCTGGGCTTGAAGGTTTAAGCGAATAAGCAGACGGCCCTAAATAGCCAGTTGGATCCACAAATCCGCCAATTTCATCAAAAGCTTGTGCACAGACTTATCCACAGGTTGCTCATCACTCGCGCTCGGCCAAAAGTAGCAAATTGCGGGGTGTAAGGGCGTAGTCGCAGAACAGCCCAAGGCGCACGTTGTAGCCTTGTTCCTGCATGTACAGCGCTCGATCGAGCACCAGCCACAACTCCAGCGGGCGGCGGAACAGGTTGCGTACGCGCTCCAGGTTGCGTACCTGGGCGAGGCGTTGCCAGCCGGCGGCTTCGAGTGCCTCCCAGTCGGGGTTGCCGGTGAGGGGCAGCTGTTTGAGCGCGGCGAGGTCCTGGCAGTACGCGGCGAAGGTCTTGTCCAGCCAGCTGACCGGCAGCGATGGCGTCGGCAGGTAGCTGTCGTTCTGGCGTTGTTCGCGTTGCAGCAGATCGAAGCCTAGGCGGCGGGCCATCGAGGCGTCGCGCTGGCGGCGGACGCGGGCGCCGGCGGTGACGGTTTCGCTCAGGGGCAGGCCGAGGTCGTCGAGGTCGAGCTGCAGAGTCGAGGCGCGGGCGTTGCTGGACAGGGCCTGATAGGCGCTGGCCTGGATGCGGTTGTAGCAGCAGGGCGCCAACGCGATGTGTTGGCAGCCTTGGCTGGCGGCTAACTGCAGCAGGCGCACGTGCAGATCGCCGCAGGCGTGCAGGGCGACCACGCTTTTGCTTTGGTCGAGGCAGCGGGCGCTTTCGGCAGCCATAACGTCTTGATGCAGGTGCTGGGCGGGCAGCTTGTGGTGGTCGCTGAGGGCCTGGCCGGCAGCGACCAGCTCGGGGTTGTACTCGAGGCAGGTCAGTTGCTGGCCGGGCTGCAGCAAGCGGCGGCCGAGATGCCCTTTGCCGGCGCACCAGTCGAGCCAGTGCTGGGTCTGCTGGCGAAAGCCGAGGCGGCGGCTGAAGGCTTCGATCTGCTGCCACTTGCGCCCGGGCACGTTGACGTCGAGGCGGTGGCCGGCGGGCGATAAGCCTGCGTCGGGCAACTCATCCAGGGCGGTCAGTTGCTGAGCCTGGGCGGCCAGCTGTGGATAAGGTGCGGGTGGCAGGTTTGGGTCGAGGTTGGCTTCGGCGTCTTCGAGGGTGCACTGGCGCAGCCAACTGGCCAGTTCTGGGTACTGCTGTTCCCAGTCGAGCTGCAAGGCGGTGAAGGGCCTGGGCTTCCACAGCGCTTGATGCTCGACCAGAAACTGGTCGAGGGCGTGGAAGCGGGCGCGTAGCTGGTCGGTTTCGAGGATGGCCATGGGCGCCTTAGCGCCCTTGGCAGGCGTCCACCCGCAACCAGCGCTCCAGCAGCTTGAAGCCTTGCACCAGCAGGAACGAGATGACCAGGTAGAACAGCCCGGCCGCGAAGAAGATCTCCACCGGCAGGTAGGTGCGGGCGATGATCGTGCGGGCCATGCCGGTGAGTTCGAGCAGGGTCACGGTGCTGGCCAAGGCGCTGGCCTTGAGCATCAGGATCACTTCGTTGCTGTAGGCCGGCAGGCCGATGCGCGAGGCGCGTGGCAGCATGATGTAGAACAGGGTTTTGCCGCGGGACATGCCCAGAGCCCGCGCTGCTTCGATTTCACCCTTGGGGATGGCCTGCAGCGCGCCACGCAGGATCTCGGCGATGTAGGCGGCGGTGTGCAGGGTCATGGTCAGCACAGTGCACCAGAACGGATCGCGCAGGTACGGCCACAGCACACTGTTGCGCACGGCTTCGAACTGGGCGAGGCCGTAATACACCAGAAACAGCTGCACCAGCAGCGGCGTGCCGCGGAAGAAGAAGATGTAGCCGTAGGGCAGGGCGCGCACATACCAGTGGCGCGAGGCGCGGGCGACGCCCAGCGGGATCGCCAGGATCAGGCCGGCGATCACGGCGATGGCCACCAGCTCCAGGGTCAGGGTCGCGCCCTGGGCGAGGCGTGGCAGCCATTTGATGATGACTTCCCAGTTCATTATTCAGCCCTCACGAAGCCGCGAGCGGCGCGTTTTTCCAGGAAGTACATGCCGGCCATCGCCACTACGGTGAGGCTCAGGTAGATGCACGCGGCAACCATGTAGAAGGTGAACGGCTCCTTGCTCACGGTCACGGCGATCTGCGAGTGACGCATGATTTCTTCAAGGCCGATCACCGACACCAGCGCGGTGTCCTTCATCAGGATCATGAACAGGTTGCCCAGGCCAGGCAGGGCAATGCGCCACATCTGCGGCAGGATGATCCGCGAGAGGATGCGGCCTTTGGACAGGCCCAGGGCCAGACCGGCTTCGCGGTGGCCCTTGGGGATCGCCAGGATCGCGCCGCGGAACACTTCGGTGGCGTAGGCGCCAAAGCACAGGCCCAGCGCGATCACGCCGGCGGCAAATGCGCTCAGCTCAAGGCCGGGCATGTTCAGGGCGTCGCCGAGGCTGTTGACCAGGCCGACGGTGCCGAAATAGATCAGCAATACCCACAGCAGCTCGGGAATCCCGCGCACCAGGGTCGAATAGAAGCCGCCAAGCCATTGCAGTGGCTTGAGGGCAGAAGTCTTGGCAAGGGCGCCGAGCAGGCCCAGGATCAGCCCCAGCAGCAAGGCGCAGAGCGCCAGTTTTACCGTCATCAGGGTGCCAGCCATCAAGGCCGGACCGAATCCGTGCAGGTCAATATTCATTGATTAGGTGCGTTCTAGGGACCGACACGCCGCTAGGGCGTGCCGGTCGGGCGAATCATTCGATGCTGAACGGGAAGTACTTGTCGTTGATCTTCTTGTACGTACCGTCGGCTTTGATTTCTTTCAGGGCAGCGTTGAGCTGGTCGCGCAACTTGTCGTCACCCTTGCGCACGGCAATGCCGATCTTGTCGCTGTCCATCACCGGCTCGCCTTTGAACTCATAGGCTTTGCCGTCGTTGGATTTGAGCCACTCGTACTGCACGTACTTGTCGGCGAGGATGGCGTCGACGCGGCCCGAGATCAGGTCGAGGTAGGCGTTTTCCTGGGTGTCGTACAGTTTGATCTGCACGTCGCTACCGTAGTTGTCTTCCAGCCAGGTGCCGGCCAGGGTCGCGCGCTGGGTGCCGATGATCTTGCCTTTGAGCGAGGCCTTGTCGGTTTTGAAGTCGACGTTCTTCGGTGCGATGAACTGCAGCTTGTTCGAGTAGTACGGGTCGGTGAATTCAACCGCTTGCTTGCGCTCGTCGGTGATCGACAGCGACGACACCAGGAAGTCGAACTTCTTCGCGTTCAGGGCGGGGATGATGCCGTCCCAGTCGGAGGTGACGACCGAGCAGTCGACTTTCATCTTGGCGCACAGGGCGTCGCCGATGTCTTTGTCGAAGCCGACCACGTTACCGCTGGCATCCTTGTTGTTGAACGGCGGGTAGGCCGCTTCGATACCCATGCGCAGTTTGTCTGCGGCCAGGGCATTGGCCGAGAACACCAAAGTGGCGGCAGCGGCCAGGAGAAACTTCTTGTAGGTCTGCATGTATTGCTCCGTTAGCGGTGGCTGGACATGAATTGCTTGCAACGCGCCGAGTTCGGGTTTTCGAAGACCTGCTGCGGCGTTCCTTGCTCTTCAACCAGGCCCTGGTGCAGGAAAACCACTTCACTGGACACCTGGCGGGCAAAGTTCATCTCGTGAGTTACCAGCAGCATGGTACGGCCTTCGTCGGCCAATGCGCGGATAACGTTAAGCACTTCCTGGACCATTTCCGGATCGAGCGCCGAAGTTGGCTCGTCGAACAGGATCACCTTGGGCTTCATGGCCAGGGTACGGGCAATGGCAGCACGCTGTTGCTGGCCACCGGAAAGCTGGGCGGGATAGCTGTGGCGCTTGTCGAAGATACCGACTTTGTTCAGCAGCGCTTCGGCATGTTCAGTGGCTTCGGCCTTACTCTGGCCAAGCACGCGGCGCGGCGCCTCGATGATGTTGTCGAGGATCGACATGTGCGGCCACAGGTTGAAATTCTGGAAGACGAAACCGATTTCGCTGCGCAGGCGGTTGATCTGGCGGTTGTCCGATGGGATCAGGTCGCCGTTCTTGGCGGCCTTGAGCTTGAGCTCTTCACCGGCCAGGAGGATCTGCCCTTGATGCGGGTTTTCCAGCAGGTTGATGCAGCGCAGCAGGGTGGACTTGCCGGAACCGGACGATCCGAGGATCGAGATCACGTCACCATCGCGCGCGGTCAGGGAAATGCCCTTGAGAATTTCCTGGGTGCCGTAGCGCTTGTGCAGATTGCGGATTTCCAGCGCGGGCGTGGCCTGGGCCATGTGCGGTCCTCTTCGGTTCGGGTGCGTTCCCAGCTGTTGGCGGCCTTCCTGGCGAGCGCCACGCTAGCATAGCGGCTCATTGACAGCCAACGGGGTCGCAAGGGGCTCAGGTCGCTGGCGGGGCAGTTTGTCGCATCGTTGCAGTGCAACGTCGCGAGGATGTCCGCCGGCCTTGTGCCCAGCACCAGAGCCTTGATGAAAAAAGGCGCGATGGTGCCAGTTTTGCACCGCACTGGGAAGCCGTTTTTAGCCGTAGTGGCTACTGCCCTCTTTTTCGCTTGAATGGAGGTTGCGCTGACGGTTGCACCTGGGCGCTTCGATTTTGTGCGCGGGTGTTACCAAGGAGCACCTTTGGTGCATTTGTAAGTGGGTATTTCAGTAATCTGCTCGGCACAAGCCGATTTGATGTGCATTCGGTCAAGCCTTGGCCAGATGCCCTGCAGGCCCCGCCGGGATTGATATCGGGCCTGGCGCTGATGAGCTAAGCACGGAGATGGCGCGGTAATTGCCACAGGAGATTTCCAGAATGCAGCGACGCCTACCTAAATCCCGGGTGCGCTGGCCAGTCATTCAGGTAGTCCACCTCCTTACAAAGGTAGTTTTATGAGCGGTAAGCACAATTCCAATGACCTCGCTCAGGGGCTCAAATCGCGTCACGTCACCATGTTGTCCATCGCCGGTGTAATCGGCGCGGGGCTGTTCGTTGGCTCCGGACACGCCATTGCGGCGGCCGGCCCTGCTGTGCTGTTGGCCTACGCGGCAGCCGGTACCCTGGTGGTGCTGGTGATGCGTATGCTTGGCGAAATGGCGATCGCCTCGCCCGACACTGGTTCGTTCTCGACTTACGCTGATCGCTCGATCGGCCACTGGGCCGGCTTCACCATCGGCTGGCTGTACTGGTGGTTCTGGGTGCTGGTGATCCCGCTCGAAGCCAACGCTGCGGCTGCGATCCTCAATGCCTGGTTCCCCGCGGTTGATCTGTGGGCGTTCTCGCTGTTGATCACTCTGGCGCTGACCGTTACCAACCTGTTCAGTGTGAAGAACTACGGCGAATTCGAGTTCTGGTTCGCGCTGCTCAAGGTACTGGCGATCATCGGCTTCATCGTGGTCGGTTGCGCGGCCATGTTCGGTATGGTGCCGGGCAGCCAGGTCAGTGGCGTCAGCCACCTGTTCGACACCCAGGGCTTCATGCCCAACGGCCTCGGCGCAGTGCTGGCAGCCATGCTGACCACCATGTTCTCGTTCATGGGCACTGAAATCGTCACCATCGCCGCCGCCGAATCGAAAGACCCGGGCAAACAGATCAGCAAGGCCACCAACTCGGTGATCTGGCGGATCTGCCTGTTCTACCTGGTGTCGATCTTCCTGGTCGTGGCCCTGGTGCCGTGGAACGACCCAGCCCTGGCGGCCACCGGTTCGTACCAGACCGTGCTGAGCATGATCGGCGTGCCGAATGCCAAGCTGATCGTCGACATCGTCGTCCTGATCGCCGTGACCAGCTGCCTCAACTCGGCGCTATACACCTCCTCGCGCATGCTGTTCTCGCTGAGCAAGCGTGGCGATGCGCCGGCCGTTGCCCAGCGCACCACCAAGGCGGGTACGCCGCACTGGGCAGTGCTGCTGTCGACCGCTGCGGCGTTCCTCTGCGTATTTGCCAACTTCGTCGCGCCAGCGCAGGTGTTCGAGTTCCTGCTGGCCAGCTCCGGCGCGATTGCCTTGCTGGTGTACCTGGTGATCGCCGTGTCGCAACTGCGCATGCGCAGCCAGCGTGAAGCACGCGGCGAGAAGATCGAGTTCAAGATGTGGCTGTTCCCGGGCCTGACCTGGGTGACCATCGCCTTTATCGTCGCGGTGCTGGTGGTGATGGCGATTCGTCCAGACCACCGCATCGAGATCATCGCCACCGCGCTGCTGAGCCTGGCTGTGGTCGCTGCCGGCCTGCTGGTGCAGCGCAAGCGCAAGGCCGCCGTGGCAGCTGGGCGGGTTGTGCTGAGTAACTGATCTGCCGGCTCGTTGAGCTGAATGCAAAAAGGCCGCGCTCTGGTTCAGGGCGCGGCCTTTTTTAATGTCGCAACGCTGCCGGTGTAGGAGCGGCCTTGTGTCGCGAAAGGCCCGCATAGCGGGCCCGGCAATTTCGGCGGCGAAGCTGAGAATCCGGGGCCGCTGCGCAGCCCTTTCGCGACACAAGGCCGCTCCTACAGGGGGGGGCGCTGAGGCAGAGTTAGCCGAACTGCTTCTGTTGCAGCTGCTGCTTGGCTACCACTTCAGAGGCCGCTACGTACGCTTCCTGGAACTCGTCGCTCTCCAGCCAGGCCATGGTGGTTTCTTCGTCGGCGCCGTCCAGCCAGGTGCGGTAGGCGGTGAACACCAGCACGATGTAGTCGGTGGCGTGCTCTTCCTTGTGGCCTTTGAGCACCAGGGTCAGCAGTGGGTCGACCAGGAACACCGCGATCATTGCCACCAGGCCGGTTTCCTGAGCGGCTTTCATCTTGCTGAACAGCTCGCTGTAGCTGTCCGACTCCAGCGCCTTGTTGAAGATCTGCTCGACGCTGGCGCTGTCACCGGCGCTCGCCTTGACTGCCTGGCCGCTGCGCACCATGCGGTTTTGCTTGGCTTTGCTGGCGGCGCGCTTGGCGCGTTTTTGCTGCTTGGTGTTGGAAGCCATGGGGCCTGAAATCCTTGGAGGGGCAAAAGTGCGCGTATTGAATCGCACTTGCCCGACAAACCCAAGAGGCACGCGTCGCGATCAGGCGGCCGGCGCCTCATCTTCTTCAAAGCCACGCGATGCCCGGCCGACCAGCAGCGGGTCGGGCGCATGGGCCACGCGCAGGTCCTTGCCGGGGTACTCCAGCGAATGCAGGAAGTGGCGGATGCAGTTGATCCGCGCGCGCTTCTTGTCATCCGACTTGATCACCGTCCACGGCGCATCGCCGGTGTCGGTATGGAAGAACATCGCCTCTTTGGCGCCGGTGTAGTCGTCCCACTTGTCCAGCGACTTGATGTCGATCGGCGACAGCTTCCAGTGCTTGAGCGGGTCGTCCCGGCGCGAGACGAAACGGCGCAGCTGCTCTTCGCGGTTGACCGAGAACCAGTACTTGAACAGCAGGATGCCGCTGTTGGTGAGCATCCGCTCAAGGTCTGGCGCCTGGCGCATGAACTCCAGGTATTGCATCGGGGTGCAGAAGTCCATGACCCGCTCGACCCCGGCGCGGTTGTACCAGGAGCGGTCGAAGAAGACCATTTCCCCGGCGGTCGGCAGGTGCTGGATGTAACGCTGGAAATACCACTGGCCCTGTTCCTGCTCGGAAGGCTTCTCCAGCGCCACGATGCGCGCGCCACGCGGGTTCAGATGCTCCATGAAGCGTTTGATGGTGCCACCCTTGCCGGCCGCGTCACGGCCCTCGAACAGCACCACAATGCGCTGGCCGGTGTCCTTGGCCCAGCTCTGCACCTTGAGCAGCTCGATCTGCAGCTCGGTCTTGGCCTTCTCGTATTCGTTGCGGCGCAGCCGGGTGCGGTACGGGTAGCTGGCGGGCAGGCGCGCCGAGGTGCTGTCCTCGTTGCTGCCTTTGCGTGCGCTGGCCACCTGCAGCGCGGCGGGCTGCTGGCTGATGCTGAGAATCGCCGGTTCGGCGCTGACCTTGGCGGCCGGCTTGCGCTGGCGTGGGCGACGGCTGCGCGGGGCCGGTGTGGCGCTTGCGCTGAGGGTGGCGCTGGTGTCGGCAGCAGGGGCGGGGGAGAGAAGCGGGGTGGATTCGTCGCTCATGGAAATCCTTGCGGGTCGGTTCGAGTGTCCACCGATCATGCTAAGGAATGCTGGCAACGGGCCTGTTGATACGGGTCAACAGCAGTGCATGAATAACGCGCAGGCATAAAAAAACCCTGAATCTTTCGATTCAGGGTTTTAGTGTTTTGGTGCCCAGAGACGGAGTCGAACCGCCGACACGAGGATTTTCAATCCTCTGCTCTACCGACTGAGCTATCTGGGCAACGGGGCGCATTAAAAGACTTTTTCAGGTTTGCGTCAACGACTTTTTGAAAATTTTTTAAATTAATTCCGTCGCTTACGCTTTTACGGGGTCATTCGCTAGGCGGAACGTAGCCTTCGGCCTTGGCGTAGTCCTCGCCGGAGAAGTACTTATCCATCTCCACCTGGAGGAATTTGCGGTCCTCGGCGTTCATCATGTTCAGGCGCTTCTCGTTGATCAGCAGGGTCTGGTGCTTGAGCCAATCACCCCAGGCTTGCTGGGAGATGTTGTCGAAGATGTCCTGGCCCTTGGCACCCGGGTACGGTGGGCGCTCGAGGCCGGGCAGTTCCTGGTGGTATTTGCGGCAGTTCACGGTGCGGGTCATTGCGGCTCTCCTGCAATCAATTCGTCGGCCGCGCGTTTCAGCAGCTTCTTGACCGGGGCGGCGAGGCCCAGGCGCGGCGGGGTGGCGAGGTTATACCAGAGCCAGTCAGGCTCGGCCACGTGCGTACCCAGTGGGTCGACGCGCACCAGCCAGGGCTCGATGGCCAACTGGAAATGGCTGAAGGTATGGGTAAGGCCGTCCAGCGCCTGTGTGCCGTTCAGGCGCAGGCCGTGCTGATAGGCGAGGTCATCGAGCTGCTTGAGGTCATCCAGCTCAGGCAGGCTCCACAAACCGCCCCACAGGCCGCTAGACGGGCGCCGGTAGAGCAGGATGGCGCCCTCGCGGTTGGCCAGCATCGGCATCAGCGTGCGCCGCTGTGGCAGCGCCTTGCGTGGCTTGGGCTCGGGGTAGTGGGTTTCCTGGCCGAGCAGGTGCGCTTCGCAGCCGCGCTGCAGCGGGCAGATCAGGCATTTGGGCTTGCTGCGGGTACACAGGGTTGCGCCAAGGTCCATCATCGCCTGGGTGTAGTGGTTGGCCCGGGCTTGTGGGGTGTAGCGCTCGGCTGTCGCCCACAAGGCGTTGGCAACCTTGGGTTCGCCCGGATAACCGCCCTGGGCGGTGAAACGGGCCAGCACGCGCTTGACGTTGCCGTCGAGAATCGGCGCGCGGATACCCATGCTGATGCTGGCGATCGCGCCGGCTGTGGAGCGGCCAATGCCGGGCAGCTCGGTGAGCTGCTCGACACTGCGCGGGAACTCGCTACCGTGTTGGCTGACGACGATCTGCGCGGCCTTCTGCAGGTTGCGGGCGCGGGTGTAGTAACCGAGCCCGGTCCACAGGTGCAGCACTTCGTCTTCCGGCGCTTCGGCCAGGGCCTGCACGGTGGGCAGGGCCTGCATGAAGCGGTCGAAGTAGTTCAGCACGGTGCTGACCTGGGTCTGCTGCAGCATGATTTCCGAGACCCATACCCGGTACGGGTTGATGTCTTGCTGCCAGGGCAGGTCGTGGCGGCCGTGCTGGTCATACCATGCCAGCACGGCGCCGGAGAATTGCTCGGGGCTCATCGTTTGAACAGCCCCTTGAGCGCGTCTTTGAGTTCCGGGCTGACCTTGTCGCCCAGCTTCTCATCGAGTTTCTCGTCGATCTTGTCCTTGAGGCGGTTGCCGGCCAGCTTGGCGGCGACCTTGCCCAGGCCGTCCTGATCCAGGCGGCAGGCTTTGGCACCCAGTTCCAGCGGGCCACGGCAGCGCAGTGGCAGCTCGACGCCGACAAAACGCTCGTTGACCTGGCAGGCAGGGTCCGGCATGGCGCGTTGGTCACCTTCGACCACCACGCCAACGCGGTAGTCCATACCGAGCACGCGCAGGTCCAGGTCGCCCTGGCCGTTGACGGTCAGGCCGGGAATGCGCGCTTTCAGGTCAGGGTTGCTGGCCACGCCGTTACGCACTACCAGGCTGCCGCGCAGCTCTTGGAATGGAGTGTCCTTGCCACGCGGGTCGCCGCTCAACTGTTTGCGGTTGAGGGTGGCGATGGCCTGGCACAGCTGCTGCTCAAGGTTGGCATTGACCAGCACACCATCGTTGATGGTGAAGTTGGCGTTGCCGTTGAGGGTGTCGATCAGCGCTTTCTGGCTGTTGCCGCTGGCGGTCAGGTCGCTGCTCAGGGTCAGCAGGCCTTTGACTGGCGGCGCCTGTTCCGGGTTGTCGGACTTGATGAAGTGCTCGACCGGGACCCGGTTGATCTTGGTGTTGATGCCGATCTGCGGCACGGCCGGGCGTACGTCGACGCTGCCCGTTGCTTCAAAGGTGCCGTTATACAACTCGCCGCGCAGGCTTTGCAGAGCAATCAAACCGCCCTGGCCGCTGGCCTTGAGTTGGGCATCGTTGATCGGCAGTTTGTCCAGAGTCAGTGCGCCAAAGCTCAGGTCGGCTTGCAGGTCGAGGGCCCGCAGACGGTCGACCGGCAGCAGTTTGTCGGTGCTCCAGGCAACCTGGGTCGGTGCGCTTGGCAGCGGCGAGCTGCCGGCACCGGCAACGGCGGTTGCTTCCTGCTGCTGGACCTCGGCCTGACGCGCCGCCTTGGCGCCCTTGGCCTGCTCGCTTTTGGCCGGGAAGTAGCGATCGGCGTCGAACTTGTCGCCTTTGAGCTGAATGCGCAGGGCTTGCTTGGCGAAGTCTTCAACCGCTACGCGGCCACTGAAGCTGCTGTCATCCAGTTTCACTGCCAGGCCTTCCAGAGCCAGGCTGGTCGGGCTGGCGCTGAGCCGGCTGACCAGTTCCAGTTTGCTGAAGGCGGCCGGGTCGGCAGTGGCTGGCAATGGCTGGCCAATGCTGTCGAGGAAGGTGCGCAGGTCGAACTGGGCGATGGAGATACCGCCGCCGACCAGCGGCGTCTTGTCCAGCTCGCGCACGTTCAGCTCACCCAGTGCACGCAACTGGTTGGCGGAAACCTTCAGGCCATTCCAGGACGCGACATTGGCAGCCATGTCGACCAGCAATTGGCCCTGAGCAGCAAAGGTCATGCTCTTGCCGGCAAACGGCTCGCCCGAGGCTTCGCCGGACAGGCGCATGTCTTCGAGGTTGTAGCGCTTGAGCTTGCGATCAAAGCGCAGTTCGCCGGCCAGCTCGCTGCGCACCTTGATGTTCGGTTGCGCGGCGCTGATGAAGGCGCTGGCCTTGAGCGGGATGTTCGCTCCTTCGTGGACCGCGCCGGTGCTCAGCTGGATGCTCTCGGCGGTCAGGCTCTGGCCAGTCTTGGCATCGGTGTACTGCACGCGGGCGTTGTTCACGGTCAGGCTGTCGATATCCAGCTTGACCGAGCGCTCGCTGGCGCTTTCTTCGCTGCCTTTTGGTTCGCTCGCCGCCGGCGCAGGCTGGCCAGGGGTGGTGCTGGCCTGGGTCGGCAGTGGTTTGCCGATGTCCTGCCAGTTGCCGTGGCCGTTTTCGTCACGCACCAGGCTCAGGTTGAGGCCCTCGACGCGTACGTCGCTCATCTGCACTTCACGGCGCAGCAATGGCAGCACGCGCACCGACAGGCCGAGCATCTGCAGGTCGGCAAACGGTTCGGTGGGTTTGTTCAGGGTGGCGATGCTGGCTTCATGCAGCTCCAGGCCCAGCCACGGGAACAGGCTCCAGCCAATGTCACCGTTGAGGGTCAGCTCGACATGAGCCTTGTCCCGTGCCAGCTGGCGAATCTCGTCTTTATAGTCGTTGGGATCGAAGAGGTGGGTCAGGGCAAAGCCCAGTGCCACGATGATCAGCAGCAACCCGAGAAGCCCCAGCCCCAGGATTTTGCCGAACGCTTTCATGGGCGAGTCCTTGTAGTCCGAAATGAAAATTCAAGCGCCAGAGTATAGCGCCGTGGCTGGTTAGCCTGAGTACCCGCCAGTAGATATAGGTTATTTCCTGCCTAAGTATCGGTTTCGCCGGGTTGCGCAGCCTGGTTCTACTCAGGCTTATCAGTTTCTGACCGCCAGCTACTCTACAGTTCAGCCGGCTTGCGCAGGTGGCAAAAAATAACGATGTCAGATTGCTTCCATTGAGCGTTTCAGCTGGTTAACCTTGCGCCGCTTTCGCCGCATTACGCGACCGATTGTCGCGGATGCCGTGAATGTCCGATCGCAGCGTGCGTGCAGCCAACCAGGCCGAAGAGCCGAAGGCAACGTCTACTTACAAGAGGAAACACCATGAGCAGCAGTACTGCGGGAGAAGCGGCGCGCGCGCCGGGCTTCCTGTCCAAGGAGCGCATCATCGCCCGGCCGGGCTTCAACCGTTGGCTGGTGCCCCCAGCAGCGCTGGCAATCCACCTGTGCATCGGCATGGCGTACGGTTTCTCGGTGTTCTGGCTGCCGTTGTCGCAAGCCATCGGCATCACCGCACCGGTTGCCTGTTCGGCGGACATGGGCTTCATCACGCGGATGTTCAGCGCCGAGTGTGACTGGCCGATCTCGATGCTGAGCTGGATCTACACGCTGTTCTTCGTCTTCCTCGGCTGTTCGGCTGCCGTGCTCGGCGGCTGGCTGGAACACGCCGGCCCACGCAAGGCTGGCCTGGTTTCGGCGCTGTGCTGGTGCGGTGGCCTGCTGATCTCGGCGATCGGCATCAAGACCCACCAGCTGTGGCTGATGTGGCTCGGCTCGGGGGTGATCGGTGGTATTGGTCTGGGACTGGGCTATATCTCGCCAGTGTCGACCCTGATCAAGTGGTTCCCGGACAAGCGCGGCATGGCTACCGGCATGGCGATCATGGGCTTTGGCGGCGGCGCGATGGTCGGCGCTCCCCTGGCCACTGCGCTGATGGGCCATTTCGGCAGCTCGGTTGAAGTCGGCGTGTGGCAGAGCTTTGTGGTCATGGCGGCGATCTACTTCGTGTTCATGACGGCTGGCGCTCTGACTTACCGCGTACCGCCAACCGGCTGGAAGCCTGAGGGCTGGACGCCGCCGGCGAAAAAAGCCAACGCGATGGTCACCGACCGTCACGTGCATGTCAGCGTTGCCTGGAAAACCCCACAGTTCGCGCTGGTCTGGCTGGTGCTGTGCCTGAACGTTTCGGCCGGTATCGGCATCCTCGGCATGGCCTCGCCACTGCTGCAGGAAGTGTTCGCCGGCAAGCTGATCGGCAACGAGTTGAGCTTCAGCGAGCTGAACAGCGCGCAACTGGCGCAGATCGCGGCAATCGCCGCCGGCTTCACCGGCCTGCTCAGCCTGTTCAACATTGGTGGGCGGTTCTTCTGGGCTTCGTTCTCCGACTACATTGGCCGCAAGAACACCTACTTTGCCTTCTTCGCCCTCGGCGTCGGCCTCTACAGCCTGGTGCCGAACATGGGCCATCTGGGCAACGTGGCGCTGTTCGTGGCGGCGTTCTGCATCATCCTGTCGATGTACGGTGGTGGTTTCGCGACGGTGCCGGCTTACCTGGCTGACCTGTTCGGTACGCAGATGGTCGGTGCGATCCATGGTCGCCTGCTGACCGCCTGGGCTGCTGCTGGCGTGCTCGGCCCGGTGCTGATCACCTATCTGCGCGAGTCGCAACTGGCGGCCGGGGTTGCCCGTGCGGCGGCCTACGACATGACCTTGTACATCCTCGCCGGTCTGCTGGTGCTGGGCTTTATCTGCAACGCCCTGGTGCGTCCGGTGGCCGACAAGTACTTCATGACCGATGCCGAGCTTGCGGCCGAGCGCGCGCTGAGCCACGACAAAGGCGTCGACAATGCTCGCTCGCTGGAATGGCACGCCGCGCCGGGCAGCCTTCCGCTGGTGCTGCTGGCCTGGGCCGTGGTGGTGATTCCGCTGGCGTGGGGTATCTGGATTACCCTGCAAAAGACTGCCGTACTGTTCCACTGACAACCGCGCTGGCTGGCTTGCATGCCAGCCAAACCGGGCCAAACGCGGGTAAATTCGCTGTCGCAGGGTGCTTATAGCCCTGGTGCCAGTGGGTTTACCCGCGTTTGCATTTGCCCCGGCGAGTTGCCATATGTCATCCGCGTTTCAAGCTGGCGCGTTCTAGGCCTATAATGTCGACCTTTTCGCCCAATGATTTTGCGGAGCTGGTGATGGTCGAACGTAAGGCTTCCGTCGAGCGCAATACCCTGGAAACCCAGGTGAAGGCCTCGATCAACCTCGATGGCAGTGGCAAGGCCCGATTCGATATCGGCGTGCCCTTCCTTGAACACATGCTCGACCAGATCGCCCGGCACGGGCTGATCGATCTGGACATCGAATGCAAGGGCGACCTGCATATCGATGATCACCACACCGTCGAAGACGTCGGCATCACCCTCGGCCAGGCGTTTGCCAAGGCCGTTGGCGACAAAAAAGGCATCTATCGTTACGGTCACGCCTATGTGCCGCTCGATGAAGCCTTGTCGCGTGTGGTCATCGACTTCTCCGGCCGCCCAGGCCTGTCGATGCACGTGCCTTACACCCGGGCTTCGGTCGGGGGCTTCGATGTCGACCTGTTCCAGGAGTTCTTCCAGGGCTTCGTCAACCATGCGCTGGTCACCCTGCACATCGACAACTTGCGCGGGCACAACACCCACCACCAGATCGAGACCGTGTTCAAAGCCTTCGGCCGTGCCCTGCGCATGGCGGTCGAGCAGGACGAGCGCATGGCCGGGCAAATGCCGTCGACCAAGGGATGCCTGTAAATGCAGACCGTAGCCGTAATCGACTATGGCATGGGCAACCTGCACTCGGTGGCCAAGGCGCTTGAGCATGTAGGCGCCGGCAAGGTGCTGGTCACCAGCGACGCTGCGGTGATCCGCGAGGCCGATCGCGTGGTGTTCCCTGGTGTAGGCGCGATTCGCGACTGCATGGCTGAGATTCGCCGGCTGGGCTTTGACAGCCTGGTCCGTGAAGTCAGCCAGGACCGGCCGTTTCTCGGCATCTGTGTCGGCATGCAAGCGCTGCTCGAGCACAGCGAAGAAAACGACGGCGTCGATTGCATCGGCTTGTTCCCCGGCCAGGTGCGCTTCTTCGGCAAGGACCTGCAAGAGCAGGGCGAGCACCTCAAGGTGCCGCACATGGGCTGGAACGAAGTCAGCCATGCCATCGAGCACCCGCTCTGGCATGACATCCCAGACCGTGCCCGCTTCTACTTCGTGCACAGCTACTACATCAATGCCGGCAAGCCTGGCCAGGTAGTCGGTCGCGGCCACTACGGCGTCGACTTCGCTGCTGCGCTGGCCGAAGGCTCGCGCTTTGCCGTGCAGTTCCACCCGGAGAAGAGCCATACCCATGGCCTGCAGTTGCTGCAGAACTTCGCTGCCTGGGATGGCCGCTGGTAAATGAGCAAGTCGCGGACCAAGCCACCGATCCTGACCCTCGCCCCCGAACAGGAGCGCGAGGCCCTGGACAAGCTCAAGCGCTTTCTTGAAGACCGCTTCGAGCTTGAACTGGGGTCGTTCGAGGTGGCCGAGGTCCTCGACCTGTTTTCCCGAGAAGTGGCTCCGTATTACTACAACAGGGCGATTGCCGATGTTCAGCTGCACCTCAAGGAGCGGTTCGAGAGCATCGAAAGCGACCTGTGGGCGCTCGAGAAGCCCTGAACCCCAACGATTAGACAGGTTGCCAAGATGCTGATTATTCCCGCTATCGATCTCAAGGACGGTGCTTGCGTGCGCCTGCGTCAGGGCCGCATGGAAGACTCCACGGTGTTCTCCGATGACCCGGTGAGCATGGCCGCCAAATGGGTCGAGGGTGGCTGCCGCCGCCTGCACCTGGTTGACCTCAACGGCGCCTTCGAAGGCCAGCCGGTCAACGGCGAAGTGGTTACTGCCATCGCCAAACGCTACCCACAACTGCCGATCCAGATCGGCGGCGGTATCCGCTCGCTGGAAACCATCGAGCACTACATCAAGGCCGGCGTCAGCTACGTGATCATCGGCACCAAGGCGGTCAAGCAGCCTGAGTTCGTCGCCGAAGCGTGCAAGGCGTTTCCGGGCAAGGTCATCGTTGGCCTGGACGCCAAGGACGGTTTCGTCGCCACCGACGGCTGGGCTGAGGTCAGCTCGGTGCAGGTGATCGACCTGGCCAAGCGTTTCGAGGCTGATGGCGTGTCGGCAATCGTCTACACCGACATCGCCAAGGACGGCATGATGCAGGGCTGCAATGTGCCCTTCACCAAAGCCCTGGCCGAAGCCACGCGCATCCCGGTGATCGCCTCGGGCGGCATCCACAACCTGGGTGACATTCGTGCCCTGCTCGACGCCAAGGCGCCGGGGATCGTCGGTGCCATTACTGGCCGGGCGATCTACGAAGGTACCCTGGACGTCGCCGAGGCCCAGGCCTTCTGCGACACCTACCAAGGCTGAGGAGCAACCCATGGCACTGGCCAAGCGCATCATCCCTTGCCTGGACGTGGACAACGGCCGGGTGGTCAAGGGCGTCAAGTTCGAGAACATCCGCGATGCCGGTGACCCGGTAGAAATCGCCCGTCGTTACGACGAGCAGGGCGCCGACGAGATCACCTTTCTCGACATCACCGCCAGCGTCGATGGCCGTGACACGACCTTGCATACCGTCGAGCGCATGGCCAGCCAGGTGTTCATCCCGCTGACCGTGGGCGGTGGCGTGCGCACCGTGCAGGATATTCGCAACCTGCTCAATGCTGGTGCCGACAAGGTCTCGATCAATACCGCGGCGGTGTTCAACCCCGAGTTCGTCGGCGAGGCTGCGCAGCGTTTTGGCTCGCAGTGCATCGTGGTCGCCATTGACGCGAAGAAGGTCTCTGGCCCGGGCGAAACCCCGCGCTGGGAGATTTTCACCCACGGCGGGCGCAAGCCGACCGGGCTCGATGCAGTCGAGTGGGCGAAGAAGATGGAAGGCCTGGGTGCCGGTGAGATTCTGCTGACCAGCATGGATCAGGACGGCATGAAAAACGGCTTTGATCTGGGTGTGACCCGGGCCATCAGCGATGCGCTGGGGATTCCGGTAATTGCCTCAGGTGGTGTGGGCAACCTGCAGCATCTGGCGGACGGCATTCTGGAAGGGCATGCCAGCGCGGTGCTGGCAGCGAGTATCTTCCACTTTGGCGAATACACCGTGCCCGAGGCCAAGGCTTACATGGCCGCGCGCGGTATCGTCGTTCGCTGAGCCATTGTATTGGGGCCGCTTTGCGGCCCTTCGCGGGTAAACCCGCTCCCACAGGTTCACGGCGGCGCTGCAAAACCTGTGGGAGCGGGTTTACCCACGAAGGGCTGCGAAGCAGCCCCAATAGCAGTCAACCGTGATTTTTGCCGAGCAACGCGTGATACAGCTCGGTATCCCCAAGAATCCCGACCACCTTGTCGTTATCCTGCAGCACCAGCTTGTTGCCGGTCTGATAGCGAATCTGCAGCGCTTCGCGCATGCCGATATCGGCGTGCACCACGGTCGGGCGACGGTCGAGCAACGCCACATCCTGCCCCGGCGCCCAGTTCTGCATGTCCATGCCGTTCTGGCCCTGGCGTGCGCGGGTCAACGAGTTGCCTTCGCCCAGGTCGAGCCACGAGTCGCCACTCGGGTCCAGACACACTGAGCCATTGACGCGCTTGCACTTGTCCAGGGTGCGCATCAGGCTGCGTCCGCACAGCACGTTGAGTGGGTTGGTGTGGGCAACGAAGGTGCGCACGTATTCATCGGCTGGGTTCAGCACGATTTCTTCGGGCTTGCTGTACTGGATGATCCGGCCGTCTTTCATGATCGCGATGCGGCTGCCCAGCTTGAGCGCCTCGTCGAGGTCGTGGCTGACGAACACGATGGTCTTGTTCAGCTTGCTCTGCAGCGCCAGCAGCTCGTCCTGCAGGCCTTGGCGGATCAGCGGGTCGAGGGCCGAGAACGGTTCGTCCATCAGCAGAATGTCGGCATCCATGGCCAGGGCGCGGGCCAGGCCGACACGCTGTTGCATACCGCCGGAGAGCTCATCAGGTTTTTTGTTGCGCCACTGGGTCAGGCCAACCAGCTCGAGCTTCTCGTCCACCAGCTTGCGCCGGTCCTTCTCGGGCCTGCCTTGCATCTCTAGGCCAAAACTGATGTTTTCCCGCACCGTCAGCCACGGCATCAGGGCGAACTTCTGGAACACCATGGCGATGCGCTTGGTGCGCATCATCTTCAGTTCGGCCGGGGTGCAGTGGGCGATGTCGATGTGCTTGCCTTCGTGCTCGACAAACAGCTTGCCGCGGCTGACCGTGTTAAGGCCGTTGATGCAGCGCAGCAGGCTCGACTTGCCCGAACCGGATAAGCCCATCAGCACGCAGATTTCGCCTTTCTGGATGTCCAGGTTGGCCTTTTCGACGCCGACCACCAGGCCGGTCTGCTTGAGGATCTGCTCGCGAGTCTGGCCCTGGTCGAGCAGCGACAGCGCCTCGCGCGGCTTGTTGGTGAAGATGACGTCGACGTCTTCGAATCGAATGATGCTCATGCCTCACTCCTTGCCGTAGCTTCAGGTTGCTTGCAGATACGGTCGAGCATGATTGCCAGCAGCACGATCGCCAGGCCTGCTTCGAAGCCCAGGGAGATATCAGCGGTGTTCAGTGCGTTGACCACAGGTTTGCCCAGGCCGTCAGCGCCGACTAGGGCGGCGATCACCACCATCGACAGCGACAGCATGATGCATTGGGTGACGCCAGCGGCAATGCTCGGCATTGCGTGTGGCAGTTCGATGCGCGTCAGCAGTTGCCGGCGCGAGCAGCCAAAGGCCTTGCCGGCATCGAGCAGCTCTTGCGGTACGTCGCAGATGCCCAGGTAGGTCAGGCGAATCGGCGCGGCAATCGCAAACACCACGGTAGAGATCAGCCCCGGCACTACGCCCAGGCCGAACAGGGTCAGGGTTGGGATCAGGTAGACGAAGGTGGGTACCGTCTGCATCAGGTCGAGTACCGGGCGCAGGCCGGTGTAGAACATCGGTTTGTGCGCGGCAAGAATGCCCACCGGCACGCCGATGGCAACGCATACCACCGTGGCGAAGGTGACCTGGGCGAGGGTCTCCATGGTTTCCTGCCAGTAGCCCAGGTTGAGAATCAGCAGAAACGACAGTGCGACAAAGGCCGTCAGCGACCATTTGCGCTGGATCAAGTGCGCCAGGGCGGCAAACAGTGCGATCAGCACCAGTGGGTTGAACCAGGTCAGGGCGCTGGTCACCCCGTGAATCATGAACTCCAGGCCTTGAGCGATGGCATCGAAATAATCTGCGCCGTTCTGAGTCAGCCATTCGACGAACGACGCGATGTACTGCCCCAGAGGTATTTTCTGATCAATAAGCATGATAGCGAGCTTCCACCTGCATAGATTGGAATCAGTCCGGGGCAGGCACGGTCCTGCCCCGAGAGAGTGCCGGTTGTGTGTTGGTTATTGCGCCAACTTGGCCTTGGCTGCCTCCAGCCCTGGTTTGCCATCTACGGTGGTGACTCCGGCGAGCCAGGTATCGAGCACTTGTGGGTTGTTTTTCAGCCACGCCTTGGCCGCGGCATCAGGCTTCATCTTGTCGTCGAGCACATTGCCCATCAGCTCGCTTTCCATGTTGAGCGAGAACGACAGGTTCTTCAGCAACTGGCCAACGTTGCTGCACTCCTGGGTGTAGCCCTTGCGGGTGTTGGTCAGCACGGTGGCCTTGCCAAAATCAGGGCCGAAGAAGTCGTCGCCGCCGGTCAGGTACTGCATCTTGAAGCGCTTGTTCATTGGGTGCGGTTCCCAGCCGAGGAACACCACCGCTTCACCGCGCTTCTGCGAGCGATCGACCTGCGACAGCATGCCTGCTTCACTGGACTGGACGATCTTGAAACCGGCCGTCTTGAGGCCGAAGGCATCCTTGTCGATCATGCTCTGGATGGTGCGGTTGCCATCGTTGCCAGGCTCTATGCCGTAGATCTTGCCGCCCAGTTCGTCTTTGAATTTGGCAATGTCGGCGAAGTCTTTCAGGCCCTTGTCATACAGCGCCTGTGGCACTGCCAGGGTGTACTTGGCGTTTTCCAGGTTGGCGCGTACGGTCTCGACGGTACCGGCGTCGCGGTACTGTTTGATGTCGTTTTCCATGGTCGGCATCCAGTTGCCGAGGAATACATCCAGATCCTTGCCTGCGGCCAGCGACTTGTAGGTCACCGGGACCGAGATCATGGTGGTGTGGGTCTTGTAACCCAGCGCTTCGAGCACCGCACTGGTAACCGCCGTGGTTACCGTGATATCGGTCCAGCCGACATCGGAAAAACGTACCGTCTGACACTGTTCCGGCTCTGCAGCCTGAGCCAGCAACGGTGCCGTGAGCATCGCAACCAGCAACAGCGAGGGTGAACCTTTCATAGGTGGACTCCTGTAGTTTTTTCTTCGGGTTCGCGTGGGTCGCCGGGGCTTCTCAGGGTCCGGTCGACCAGGCCTGCAGAGGGCAGGTTGCGTGGCCGTGCAATACGAGTCGCTTTCGATAATCCTCCAGCGCCGGGCAATCGCCTACTGCCTGAGTCGCATCCAGTACAGGATGGGTCGTATCCAGTACGGGCAATGTCGCATATGGATTTTTCCACCCCCTGCACCCCCTCTTTGCGGCATTTGCCCAGCCGAAAACGGCTTGAACAGTGGCGTAGCAGCGCCAGTACATCGCGGCGCGGCCTGACAAAAGTACGTCGGTTGCAGACGGCGAGTGGCGGCGCAAAAGGCTGATGATGCGGGTAATAGCGGCAGCTCGCAGGTTCAGCCTAGCAGTTGCCAGACGCGCCACATGGCGCGGCCAGACAAGCCCAGCAAGAGGTGATCCGACCATGGCCATCAGCGTGTTCGACCTGTTCAAGATTGGTGTAGGGCCTTCCAGCTCGCACACTGTCGGCCCAATGCGCGCCGCAGCGCTGTTCGTCGAGGGTTTGCGTGAGCGCGGCGAGCTTGAACAAGTGACGCGTATCGAGGTGCGCCTGTATGGCTCGCTGTCGGCCACCGGCATCGGCCATGGCACCGATCACGCCACCATCATGGGCCTGATGGGCGAATGGCCAGACGCTATCGACCCAAGCCAGATCGTCCCGCGTATTGCCGATCTGCGCGAAACCAATACCCTGTTGCTGGACAACCGCCTGCCGGTCGAATTTGTCTGGGCGCGCGACATGCTGCTGCTCGACGAGAACCTGCCGTACCACCCCAACGCCATGACCTTGAAGGCCGAGGGCGCGCACGGCGAGCTGCACCAGGACACTTATTACTCGGTTGGCGGCGGCTTTGTGGTCGACGCCAAGCAGGCCGCCAGCGGTGTGCTCGATGCAGATCAGACCGAGCTGCCGTACGATTTCAACAGCGCTGCCGAGTTGCTCCGGCTGTGCAAGCAAAACGACCTCAGCGTGTCGCAATTGATGCTGGCCAACGAGAAGGTCTGGCGCAGCGAGGCAGAGATTCGCGCCGGCCTTATCAAGCTCTGGAGCGCCATGCAGGACTGCGTCAACAACGGCTTGAAGCATGAAGGGATCCTGCCTGGTGGGCTCAATGTGCGTCGCCGGGCAGCCAAGCTGCACCGCAGCCTGCAAGAGCTGGGCAAGCCCAACGTGATCGGCTCGACCCTCAGTGCAATGGAGTGGGTCAACCTGTTCGCCCTGGCGGTCAACGAAGAAAACGCCGCCGGCGGGCGCATGGTCACCGCGCCTACCAATGGCGCTGCCGGGATCATCCCGGCGGTGCTGCATTACTTCATGCGCTTCTCCGACGTGGTCGATGAAAGCCACGTGGTTGATTTCCTCCTGGCTGCAGCTGCGGTAGGCATTCTGTGCAAGAAGAACGCCTCGATCTCGGGCGCCGAAGTGGGCTGCCAGGGTGAAGTTGGCTCCGCCTGCGCGATGGCCGCCGCCGGCCTGGCTCAAGTGCTTGGGGCAACTCCGGCGCAACTGGAAAACGCCGCCGAAATTGCTCTGGAGCACAACCTCGGTCTGACCTGCGACCCGGTCGGCGGGTTGGTTCAGGTGCCGTGCATCGAGCGCAATGCAATTGCCGCAGTGAAGGCAATCAACGCAGTGCAGATGGCCTTGCGCGGTGATGGCGAGCACTTCATCTCGCTCGATCAGGTAATCCGCACCATGCGCGATACCGGCGCCGACATGCACGACAAGTACAAGGAGACCTCCCGCGGAGGTCTTGCCGTCAGCGTCATCGAATGCTGATTCAGCGTTGATCCCCAAGGGCCGCATGCGGCCCTTTTTTGCAGCCGAATGCGCACCTCGCACAACTCGAATTTGCCATTAATGACCACTGCGCCTCTTTTTGGTGCGCCGGTCATCTGTATTTTCAAACAAGTTGTTTAACAGGCTGATACTGGAGCGGTGACAAGGTTACATGTCGTTTAGAGACATGTTTCCCAGCACTGCTACTTAAATGCTCACGGGCGATAACGAAAAGCCCTACGGCGGGGCTTGCGGCTAGAACTGTCGCGGTAGCAGAAGCCCATGGACGCTGGTGCGCAAGGTCGTTTTTGGACTTTGTTGGCGGGCCATTCAATTTAGGCATGCCAATTGCGTTGTAATCGGTAGTTGCTATCAACAGAGCCCCCGCAGACGAACTGGGGCCATGACAAGAACCAGTGCCCGCCTGAGGCACCCCTGTATTCGAGTGAGGAGAAATCGCGATGACGTCGTACACTTCCGGGACCCAAACCCAGAACCGCAGCGCACCCCAGTCCATCGGATTTCTTCTTCTGGACAACTTCACCCTGATATCTCTGGCGTCGGCGGTAGAGCCGCTGCGCATGGCCAACCAACTGTCGGGTCGCGAGCTGTATCGCTGGCATACCCTGACCGTCGATGGCGGCCAGGTGTGGGCCAGCGACGGCCTGCAGATCACCCCGGATGCCTCCATGCACGCCGCGCCGCAGATCGATACGGTGATTGTCTGCGGCGGTGTCGGCATTCAGCGCACGGTTACCCGCGAGCACGTCACCTGGCTGCAGGCGCAAGCGCGTCAGTCGCGTCGCCTCGGTGCGGTGTGCACCGGCAGCTGGGCCCTGGCTTGTGCCGGCCTGCTCGACGGCTTTGATTGCAGCGTGCACTGGGAGTGCCTGGCGTCGATGCAGGAGGCGTTCCCGCGGGCCAACATGAGCACCCGCCTGTTCACCCTCGACCGCAACCGCTTCACCAGCTCCGGTGGCACCGCGCCGCTGGACATGATGCTGCACCTGATCAGCCGTGATCACGGCCGTGAACTGTCGGCAGCCATCTCCGAGATGTTTGTCTACGAGCGCATCCGCAACGAACAGGACCACCAGCGCGTGCCGCTCAAGCACATGCTCGGCACCAACCAGCCGAAGCTGCAAGAGATCGTCGCGCTGATGGAAGCCAACCTCGAAGAACCGATCGATCTCGACGAGCTGGCAGTCTATGTCGCCGTCTCGCGTCGTCAGCTCGAGCGCCTGTTCCAGAAGTACCTGCATTGCTCGCCGTCGCGTTACTACCTCAAGCTGCGCCTGATCCGCGCCCGCCAGTTGCTCAAGCAGACGCCGATGTCGATCATCGAAGTGGCTTCGGTGTGCGGTTTCGTTTCCACGCCGCATTTCTCCAAGTGCTACCGCGAGTACTTCGGCATTCCGCCGCGCGATGAGCGTGTCGGCTCCAACACCACCCAGCAGGTGGCAATGATGCCAATTCCGCAGGCCATGACCCTGTCGCCGCACAGTGGGCCGTTGGCTGCACTGAGCCAGGCGCGCAACGAGTCGACGTTTGCCAGCGTAAGGCTGTAACTCTCAGCAGGCCTTCGCGGATTTGCCGCGAAGGCGGGGCTAGGTAGCGTGAATCGGTTGATAATGATTCTCGACTACAGGTAACATCGCCGCCCCGAGCATTGCTGGCATACCACCCCGTGGCGGACGACAAACTGCAGCTGTACCTGAGCCACCGGGCGGCGTTGCTTGATTACGCCGCGCCGATCGTGGGTTGCCGCGCCCGCGCCGAGGATGTTGTGCAGGAAGCCTGGTTGCGTTTCAGCCGCCAGGACGACAGCGCCGATATCCGTCACCCAGCCAGCTACCTGTACCGCATCGTGCGTAACCTGGCGCTCGATCAAACCCGCCGCAATGCCACCGAAAAGGCCCAGCCCGGCGGCGATGAGCTGCTCGCCGATTTACCCTCGAGTAGCGCCTCCCCGGAGCAATCCGTCAGCCAGCAGAATGAGCTGGCAGCCATCAGCCGCGCGCTGGAAGAGCTGCCCGAGCGCACGCGTCTGGCGTTCGAGATGCATCGCCTCGGCGGCTTCACCTTGCAGCAGGTGGCCAACCACCTGAACGTCTCGGTCAGCCTCGTCCATCAACTGGTGCACGATGCCCTGCGCCATTGTCTGGAGCGGCTGGAGGGCGATCTTTGAATGCATCTGTGAAAAAACCACGCGCTGCCGCGTCTTTTGCTCAACGGGCCGACTCTATGCGACCCTTCGCGCCCGCTAATCCACAGGAGACTGGCCGCACATGACGTCAGCAGACCCCGCTTCCAGCCGTCGTGACCAGGCGCTGGACTGGCTCCTGCGTGTGCAGCAGGCGCCCGACGACATTCAGCTGCGGGCTGAGCTTGCGCAGTGGTGCGCCAGCGATGTGGCCAATGCCGAGGCCTATGGCAAGGCCGAGCGGGTCTGGCGCCTGACCGCTCAACTGGCGCCGACCAGCGCCGCCCAGTGGCCGCTGCCGGTAACCAGCAATCCCGTTTCGCTGCCGCCAGCGGCTCGGCCAACGCGGCGCCGGCGGCGCTGGCTCGGCGCGGCTGTAGCTGCCTGCTTGCTGGTGGCGCTGGCGCCTGCGCTCAGCTTGCGCATGCAGGCCGACTACCGCACCGGCCAGGGCGAAACCCGCGACATTACCCTGGCCGATGGCAGTGTGGTGCAGATGGACAGCGACAGCGCCATCGCCGTCCAGTACGCCGGCACTCAACGCGATGTGCGTCTGCTCGCCGGGCAGGCCTTCTTCAAAGTCACCCCGGACGCTACCAGGCCGTTTCATGTCCGCGCCGACGCTGTGCAGGTGACGGTTACCGGCACTGCTTTCAATGTTGAGCTGCGCCCGCAGCAGGTGGACGTCGAGGTCGAGCACGGCTCGGTGCGCGTCGCTGATGCCAGCCAGGCGCGGGTGTTGTCCAGCGCGCTGACGGCGGGGGAGCGCCTGCGCTATATCGACGGGTTGGTCCAGGTCCGCACTTTCCAGCCGTCGCAGGCGGCAGCCTGGCGCAAGGGCCAGTTGATTGCCGATGACGTCTCGATAGCCGAGCTGATCGGCGAGCTTGAGCGTTACCTGCCAGGCAAGGTGCTGTTACGCGATCAGAGCTTGGGCAGCAAACGCGTGACCGGCGTGTATGACCTGCGCAAACCCCAGGCGGCGCTGAACGCCGTGTTGCGGCCACATGGTGGCAAGGTCGAAAATTTTGGCCCCTGGTTGCTTGTCGTCAGCCGGCCTTGAGGCCTGGTCGGGGCTGAGCGAAAGCCCTGAAGCCATTCCCAGAAAAAATATTTCAAAATTTTCTGAAAAATCCCCGAACCACCCCGTCTTCTACCCCGCGCGCAATAACTGAGATCGATTCGTATTCTATTTGCTACCCGGACTGTGTTCGGGGCGGGGACGTGGGATGACTGTAGTAACAAGCCGTAGGTCGCGCCCAGCGCGGGGTTGGTCGTTGCGCCTGAAGAACGCCGCAGGCGGCGGCATGCTTGGGTTGTGCTGCTTGTTTGGCGCGCTGCCAGCGCATGCCGAAGAGGCCGCCGAGCGCACGCTGTTGAGCCAGGTGCACATGTTCGACATCCCCGCGCAGAATCTCGCTATCGCGCTGATCAACTTCGGCCAGCAGAGCAACCTGCAGGTGACGGTCGACCCGGACCTGCTCGACGGCCTGCAGTCGAGTGCCATCAGCGGCCAGTTCAGCAGCGAAATCGCCCTGTCGCGCTTGCTCCAGGGCAGCGGCCTGGCCTGGGACTACGAGTACGGCGCGCTGGTCTTTCGTCGCCTGCAAAGCGCCGCCGACGGCGCGCTGGAGCTGCATAACACGGTGGTTTTGGGCGATACCGAAGAAAACAGCTACATGGGCGCCACGGTCATCGACCGCAAGGCGATCAAAGCCTTCCCCGGGGCCAACGGCGACATCACCACGCTGCTGCAGATGCACCCCAACGTGCAGTTCAGCACCGACCAGAAAAGCTCGAACACGCCCGGCGAGATCGACCCGGCCGACATCAGCATCAACGGCGCCAGGTTCTATCAGAACAACTTCATGATCGATGGCATCTCGATCAACAATGACCTCGACCCCGGTGCCCACGGTTACAACGAAACCCGCCAGTTCGACTCGGCGCCGAGCCGCTCCCACGGCATCGCGCTGGACGCCGACCTGCTTGAAGAAGTGAAGGTCTACGACAGCAACGTGCCGGTCGAGTTTGGCGGCTTCAATGGCGGTGTGGTCGATGCCATCACCCGCCGCCCGAGCCAGGATCTGCACGGCAAGATTTCCTACGCCATGACCCGTTCGGAGTGGACCAGCTACCACATCACCCGGGAAAACAAAGAGAACTTCGAGACCTCGTCGAACGAGAAAAACCAGCCGGAGTTCACCAAGACGACATTGCGCGGCACCCTCGAGGGCCACCTCACCGACAACTTCGGCGCGTTGCTGCACTTCTCGCAGAAGCGCTCGTACCTGCCCCTGCGCGGCTACGCCAACGGCTACAGCAGCCCCACCAGCGACAACGACCAGGAGCAGACCCGCCAGCTCGACAATTTCCTGCTCAACACCTACTGGACGGTCAACGACCGCCTGACCCTGGACACCTCGATCGTCTACGCGCCACAGGAAAACACCTACTACCGGGAAGACTACCGGGACTCCGGCTACACCAATATCAATGGCGGCTGGCAGGGCTCGTTCAAGGCCATCTATGAGGGCGACAACGCGCGCTGGACTCAGCAACTGGCCATGAGCGATCTGTATGCGTCGCGCGAGTCTGATCGCGATCAGGAGATCAAGTGGTACTGGTCCGATAGCAAGGACTGGGGTAACCCGGGCCTGAACAATGCGCGCAGCTCGGAGGGTGGTTTTGGTGATATCTACCAGACCCAGCGCAGCCTCGACTACAAGCTCAAGGCCGACTGGCAGACCTTCAACCTGGGCAGCAGTACCCACAGCCTGACCACAGGCCTTGAACTTGGCTACCAGCAAGCCACTTGGGAGCGGGAAGACTCGGCGTTGTCTATCACCACCCTCAAACGCGACAACGGTGCCTGCGGCGGCAGCGACCCATGGTGCTCCAACGGGTTGCTGCTTACTGGTCAGAATCGTCAATGGGGCTCGGCGATGATGAACTACGGTGCCGGCAAAATCGACATGGCGCAGAAGAAGTACGCTTTGTTCATTCAGGATGAAATCGGCTACGGCAACCTCACCCTGCGCCCGGGCCTGCGCTATGAGGGTGATGACTACATGGAGAAGAAAAGCCTGGCGCCGCGTTTTGCCGGCGACTACGACTTCTTCGGTGATCGCAGCACAGTGCTGGTGTTCGGCGCCAACCGTTACTACGGTCGCAACCTGTTCAAGTACCGACTTGCCGATGGGCGCCAGGGTTTTACCAATCGTTATACCCGCACTGCCCAGTCTGACGACTGGACCCTGGCCAGCCGCAACCCGAACCTGAGCAAGTTCTCGACGATGGACATCCCCTACGACGATGAGTGGATGCTGGGTCTAAATCAACGCTGGTTCAACACCGAGTTCCAGCTCAAGTACGTCAACCGCACCGGCAAGGGGCAGATCTACCGGACTCGTCCGTATTACTACCTCGACGCCAAGGACATCCCCGAGGGCTACAGCAAGGATTACTACACCTACCTCAATGCGGGCAGCAGCAAGAGTGAAAACCTCAGCCTGACGGTCACGCCGATGCAGCCGCTGCGTTTCCATGGCACCAGCACCAGTGTGCAATTGGCACTGGACTGGTCGCGTTCCAAAAATGCTTATGGCGCCACCTACGAAGCAGGCCTGGACGGCGACCAGCTGGACAACGAAGACGTGGTGCTCGACGGCAAGCGCATCGCTTACCACGAACTACCGGCCAGTGACTTCAATCGGCCGTGGACCGGGCGCCTGACCACCATCACCGACATCCCTCAGTGGAACCTGTCGGTAAGCAACTTCTTCCGCTACCGCGGCCCGTACGACCAGGTAGTCGGGGTCAGCCCGGATGCCGAGGTCAACGGTGAGGTGCTCAAGCGTTACGAAACCGTAGCTACCCCCGGCGCGCCAACCTGGGACATGCGTGTGGCCTGGGAGATCCCGACCGGCAAGGACCAGGCGATGTTCGTCAATGTCGACGTGACCAACGTCACTGACCGGGTCAACAAGATCGCCAGCCGCGAGTCGGTCAGCCTGGTCAGCTACGAAGTCGGCCGCCAGTACTGGCTGGAAGTCGGCTACCGCTTCTGATCCTCCTATAAAAAACCGTGGACACCTTGATGAAAAAGCTCATTGCCGGCCTGCTTGGCCCGCTGCTGCTCGGCGCCTGCGCAGCGCTGCCTGACGCCGATACACCGCTGCCGTGGGACACGGCAGTCAGCCAGGGTACCCTGGCCAACGGCCTGCAATACCGGCTGGTGCGCGAGACCAGCCAGCCCGGCCGGCTCGATTTGCGCCTGGCGGTGAACGCCGGCTCCATCGACGAAGCTGAAGACCAGGTTGGCGTCGCGCACATGGTCGAGCACTTGCTGTTCCACAGCCGCGCCGGGCAGAACAGCAACGTGCGCGAGCGCATGACCGAGCTGGGCTGGGTGCAGGGCAGGCACTTCAATGCCATGACCAACTATGAACGCACCCAGTACATGCTCAGCCCGCCGGCTGGCGTGAAGCAGACTCCGCAGGCCTTGCAGGTACTTGCAGACATGGTTTTTGCGGCTGACTACACGGCGGCGGACCTTGAGCGCGAGCGGCCGATCGTCATCGAAGAATGGCGCGGCGGCCTTGGCGTGGCCCAGCGCATGAACCAGCAGCGCACGGCGTCGCAGCGGGTCGGCTCGCGCTACCCCGAACACCGCACCATCGGCAATGAAGCGGCGATCCGCAGTGCCAGCCTGGGCAGCCTGCAGGCGTACCAGGCGAAGTGGTACCAGCCTGGCAACATGGTCATCTCGGCGGTCGGTGACTTTGAACCGGCGGCGATGTTGGCGCAGATCGAGCAGGCCTTCGGCAAGGCCGCTGGCACTGGCAGCCCGGCGCGGGCCTATCGCGACCTGCCGCTGGACAACAGCCTCAAGGTCTTCCACCTGCACGACCCGCAGTCGGGCAGCAATCAAGTCTCGCTGCTGCTGCGCCTGCATGAGCCGGACAGCCGCGGCAGCAGCCGCAATGCCTTGCGTGAGCGGCTGATCGACCGCATGACCCTGGCCGTCCTGCTCGACAGCCTGCGCCGCCAACCGCTGCAACCGGGCGTGCGTAGCCTGATTGCGCAGAAGACCCTGATTGGCAGGCAGTCGACCGTGCTGGGGATCGCCGCCAGTGTCGAGGGCCAGGCCCACGATCAGGCGCTACGCCAGTTGCTCAGCGAGATCGAGCGGCTGCGCCAGCATGGGTTCAGCGAGGCCGATTTCCAACGCGAGCAGGCGCATATTCGCGGCCTCGGTGAGAAGACGGTGGCCAATACCAAACCGCGCAGCTTCGAACAGTGGGTCGAGCAACTGAGCAACGCTACTGCCCCTGAAGGGCGGGTGACCGATCGTCAGGCCACCGCCGGGCGTTATCTCGAAGTGCTTGAGCAGATCGATCGCAGCGACCTTGAGCAGCGCCTGCAGCGCTGGCTCGCCAGCCGTGACCGGGTGCTGCAGATCAGCGCGCCAGAGGCCAGCCTGGTGCGCCTGCCGACGGTCGCGCAAGTCGAAGCGCTGCAGGCAAGCATTGCCCAGACACGCCTGTCGGCACCCGTCAGCGAAGCGCCCAAGGTCGCTGCAACGCCTCGCTTCGAGCTGCCTGCACCCGGCCCGGCCGGCACCATCGTTGCGCGCAAGGCTTTTGCTCAAGAGCAGGTCGAGCACTGGCAGTTGAGCAACGGTGATCGGCTGGTCTGGCTGCGCCGCAACGGCCCGGACGGCAAGTGGTTGCTGCAAGCGGAATCATCGGCGGGCTACAACATCGACGGTGCGCCGGCCTGGCGCTTGCAGATGGCGGCGCAACTGGCGCTGGCCAGTGCCCCGCAGGCAGGCGCAAGCCAGGCGTTGACCGAGTGGCGCAAACAGCAGCGCGCCACCATCAGCCTGGAGCACTCACCGCAGCGCCTGCAGATGAACCTCAGCGCAGCGCCCGAGCAGCTGCCAAGCCTGTTTCAGAGCTATCGCCTGAGCCAGCAGGCGAACATCGACCCGGCGCTGTTCAGCGAGGCACGCGCGGATCTGCTGGCTCGCAGCAACAGCCGCCCGGATGATGTGCGCAGCCAGCAGGACAGCCAGCAGCGTCGGCTCAAGTTCGGCGCCGATGTGTGGCAGTCGCCAACGCCTGCCACGCTGCAAGCGTTGACCAGCGAGCAACTGCGTGCTGATTGGCAGCGCTTGGCGGGTGCGCCTGTCACCTACTACCTGATGGCCGACATTGACCCTGCCCAACTGCAGCCGCTGGTGCGCGAGCAGCTCGCCAGCGTGCCGCGCACGTCCGTCTTGCCGAGCAAGCCGGTTATGCAGCAACCCGGCCAGCGTCGGCATGACCTGGCCATCGCGCTGGAGCCCAGGGCCGTGCTCGAGGCCAGCAGTTATCAGCCGCAGGCCTGGAGCCCTGAAGCGGCCATGCGCGTGGCCACCCTGCGCGATCTGGCCAACCAGCGTCTCAAGCAGCGCCTGCGCGGGGAAGCCTCGGGGATCTACCGCTTGCAGTTCGACAGCGAACTCAACCCACAGACCCAGCGCATCGAGAGCCGCTTGAACTTCACCTGCGACCCGGCCCGGGTCGATGAGCTGTGGGCGCTGGCGCAGCAGACCCTGGCCGAACTGGATGTGGATGCACAGTGGGTCGCCGTGCAACGAAGCGAACTGTCCCGCCAGGAAGCCAAGCGCCGCGACGACCCGCAGACTCAGTTCAAGCGCTTGATCCTCAGCGAACGTCACTGGCAAGACCCACGCTACCTGCGCAGCCAGGCGCAGTTGCCGGCAGCGCTAAGCTTGCCGGCCCTGCAGCAGCAGGCGCGGCTGTTGTTCCCGCAGGATAATCAGGTGCAATTGCGCTTGCTGCCGTCGGTGACTGCGCTGGAGCAGGCGCTGTGAATACGCTGCGCAGATTCGTTCGTCTGAGCCGGCCCTTTTGGCATGATCGCGGCCAGTGGCAAGGCTGGTTGATGCTGGCGGCAGTGATCGGCCTGGGCTTGCTGGTGGTGCAGATCAATGTGCTGATCAACAGCTGGAGCAAGACTTTCTACGACACCCTGGCGGCGTTCGATACCGCTGCCTTGTATGGGCTGGTGGGCCAGTACGCGCTGTACCTGGGCGCTTACGTACTGATCATCGTCGGCCTCGATTACATCCGCAAACGTCTTGAACTGCGCTGGCGCCAGGCCATGACTGCGCGCCTGACCGATGCCTGGCTGGCTGATCACGCTTTCTATCGGCTGGGCCTGAGCGGCGAGCCGGACAACCCTGACCAACGTATCGCCCAGGACGTCGACCTGATGGTGGGGCTGAGCATCGAATTGGTGGCGTCACTGGTGATCAACCTGGCCCAGGTTGGCGCCTTTGCGCTGATCCTGTGGAACCTGTCCGGGGTGCAGACCTTCAGCCTGTTCGGCGCAACCGTTACCGTGCACGGCTATCTGCTGTGGATCGTGGTCATCTATACCCTGACCGGCAGTGTCCTTACGCACCTGATCGGTAAGCCGCTGCACGCGCTGAACTACGAACGCGAGCACCATGAGGCGGACTTTCGCGCGAGCCTGCTGCGCAAGCGCGACCATGCCGAGCAGATCGCCCTGTACCGCGGCGAAGGGGTCGAGCGCGAGCAACTGGCCCGGCGTTTTCAGGCGATTGCGAGCAACTGGCGGCAGTTGATCGGCCGTGAGCGCGACCTGAGCTTGTTTACCGTCGCCTACCAGCGCTTGAGCCTGATCATTCCGGTGTTTGCGGCCATGCCGGCGTTCATGAGCAAAGCCATCACCCTGGGTGGCTTGATGCAGATCCGCAGCGCGTTCAGCGCCGTGCACGATTCGTTGAGCTGGTTCATCAAGCTGTACAACAAGCTGGTGCGCTGGAGCGCGGCACTGGAGCGGCTGGATCAGTTCGAGCGGGCCATCGAAGCCAGCCGGCAGCAGGTAGTCAGCGCGCCGCAGGGCAGTTGCCTGTGCGCGCAAGGGCTGACCCTGTGCCGCCCAGATGGCAGTGCGCTGCTGAGTAATCTCGATCTGCGGGTGGGCCAGGGCCAGTGGCTGCGCCTGGCCGGCCGCAGCGGACTGGGCAAGTCGACCCTGCTGCGCACCCTGCAAGGCTTGTGGCCGTACTGCCGGGGTAATTGGCAGTTGCCGCCCGGGCGCAGCCTGCTGCTGCCGCAAAAGCCGTATCTGCCGCAGATGCGCCTGGATGAACTGCTGGCGTATCCGCAGTTGCAGCGCTTCGACGATGTGCTGTTGATCGACGCACTGGTCAAGGTCGGTTTGAGCGAGCTGGTCAGCCGCCTGGGTGACGAAGCAGAGTGGGAGCGGGTGCTCAGTGGCGGTGAACAACAGCGCCTGAGCCTGGCGCGGGCGTTGCTGTACCAACCCGACACGCTGTACCTGGACGAAGCCACCAGCCAGCTCGACTTCAACGCCGCCTATGGCCTGTTGCGCATGCTCCGTCGCGAGTTGCCGCAGAGTACCGTGGTAGGGGTGACCCACCAGGTCGGCCTCGGCGAATTGTTCGAGCGCACGCTGGAGCTGGAGCCCCAGCCCCAGCCCGCATGAGCCGAATCAGGCGCGCTTGTTGAACTGCGCCAACGCCGGCAGCAGCTGTTTTTCGATGGCCTGGCGCACTGCCGGGAGGATTGTCGCGCTGCCGGTGTACATCTGCTCGACCATGCCCTTGAGTGCACGTGCGTTGGGTTCGGTCAGCCCGCGCACGACCACTTCGCAGGCTTGCTCGGCGCTGGCGCCGGCGGGAATATCAAAGCCGCGAGCGCGCATTTGCCCCAGCAGGTCGTCCTGATCAATCAAATCCGCATGCATCATGATTGTTGTCCCTTCTTATCGCCAAGAGAGTGCTGCTGTGATTTACGACCGATTCTGTGACGACCGCGACATGCCCGCAACAACAGAATGCCGAGGTGGCTGCTTTGGCTATGAACAGGTCGCTCATGGCTAACTCGATCAACCAATGGGCCCGCACACTGGGGTCATTCACCGCAACGTGGGGTTTGGTCACCCTGACTCGTCACAGTGAATATCGCTCACTCTCCCGCCCCGGCAGCTCACGGCTTGTCGGGGTTTTTTTTGCCCGGTAGCTGCAAGGTACGACCGATCCATGTGTCTGCTGGCAATGGCGCTTGAGCCGCAACCATGGCCTGCAGTTGCGACCGGCTGTAGTCGCTGAACGGCGCCGCACTGGGCCCGGCCAGGTCCACGTGCAACAGCATCTGCTCGCTGGCCGCCAGTGCTTGTTCGAGGTCTGCCCGGTGCAGGCTGTGGTAAAGGTGCAGGCGTTTGCTGTCAAAGCCGAGGATGTGGGTTTGCACCCACACCTCGCTGCCCAGTTTGACCTCGTGCAGGTAGTTGATATGCGCCTCGAGGGTAAACAGCGAATGGCCGCTGTGCCCACGTGCGTCGGCGTCCAGGCCGATCTGCTCCATCAGCGCATCGGTGGCGTAGCTGAAGATCAACAGGTAATAGGCATCGCGCAGGTGGCCGTTGTAGTCGACCCAGTCCGCCTGGACTGGGGTGCGGTAGGTAATCTGTGCAGGCATCGTCTGCTCCTCAGTCCGCAAAGCTCATGCCGTGCTGGGCTTTGCTGGTTTTCACCGCTTCCAGCACGGCCAGCAGGGTGTCGTCACGGTAGCGTTCAAGGGCCGCGATACTGCGCTCGCCGAGTTGCTCCGAGGTGCCGGCAACCACGTCTTCGATCAACTGTTCGCTGAGCTCCGGCGCGGGTAGGTAGGTCCAGGGCAGCTTCAGCGCCGGGCCGAACTGGGCCATGAAGTGGCGCATGCCAGCGTCGCCACCCGCCAGGGTGTAGGTGAGGAAGGTGCCCATGAACGACCAGCGCAGGCCGGCGCCAAAGCGGATCGCATCGTCGATCTCGCCGGTGGTGGCGACGCCGTCGTTGACCAGGTGCAAGGCCTCGCGCCAGAGCGCTTCAAGCAAGCGGTCGGCGATAAAACCGGGGACTTCCTTGCGCACGTGCAGCGGGCGCATGCCGAGCGCGGTGTAGATGACCTTGGCGGCTTCGATGGCTGCGGCAGCGGTGTTGCGGCCGCCAACGATTTCGACCAGCGGCAGCAGATAGACCGGGTTGAACGGGTGGCCGACCACGCAGCGTTCCGGGTGGCTGGCCGACTCGTAGAATTCACTCGGCAGCAGCCCTGAGGTGCTCGAGGCGATGATTGCAGCGGGCTTGGCGGCAGCGCTGATGCGCGCATGCAGATCGAGCTTGAGCTCCAGTCGCTCGGGTGCGCTTTCCTGGATGAAGTCGGCGTTGCGCACGCAGTCTTCGATGCTGTCGACAAAGCGCAGCCGCTGTTGCGCGGCACCTGCGGCAAGGCCTTGCTTCTCAAGCGCGGGCCAGGCATTGGCAACCCGTTGGCGCAGGGCTTGTTCGGCACCGGGGGCTGGGTCCCAGGCGATTACATCAAGGCCGTGGGCGAGGGCGCGGGCGACCCAGCCGCTGCCGATGACGCCACTGCCAAGCGCGGCAAAAATCTTGATATCGGTAATGAAAGGCATGTTCGACTCCTGAGGCAATTACCGGCGCTTGAGGTTCATTTTTGCCCGACCTTCAGCCGGCGTGAGCACGCGTGCACCGAGCCGGCTGAGGATCTCCACGGCACGCTCGACCAGCTGGCCGTTGCTGGCCAGCACGCCTTTGTCCAGGTACAGGTTGTCTTCCAGACCGACCCGCACGTTGCCGCCGAGCAGCACGGCTTGCGCGGCCATCGGCATCTGCATGCGGCCAATGCCGAAGCCAGCCCAGGTCGCACCCTGCGGCAGGTTGTCGACCATTGCCTTCATGGTGCCGGTGTCGGCTGGCGCGCCCCAGGGGATGCCCAGGCACAACTGGAACAGCGGGTCATCGAGCAGGCCTTCCTTGATCATCTGCTTGGCGAACCACAGGTGGCCGGTGTCGAAGATTTCCAGCTCGGCCTTGACCCCCAGCTCGGTGATCCGTTTCGCGCCCGCGCGCAGTTGCGCCGGAGTCGACACGTAGATGGCGTTGCCATCGCCGAAGTTGAGCGTGCCGCAGTCCAGCGTGCAGATTTCCGGCAGCAGCGCCTCGATGTGCGCCAGCCGCTCCAGCGGGCCGATCAGGTCGGTGCCGGGGCCGAAGTCCATCGGCGACTCGCCCGGGCCGATTTCCAGGTCGCCACCCATGCCGGCGGTGAGGTTGACGATGATGTCGACGTCGGCCTCGCGGATGCGCTGCATGACTTCGCGGTACAGCTCGACATCGCGGCTGAAACGGCCGGTCTGCGGGTCGCGGACATGGCAGTGGACGACCGTGGCGCCGGCCTTGGCGGCCTCGACCGCGGCGGCGGCGATCTGCGCCGGGGTGATCGGCACCAGGTGGCTCTTGGCGACCGTGTCGCCAGCGCCGGTGAGGGCGCAGGTAATGATGACGTCGTGGTTCATGCTGGGGGTTCCTGGTCAAAATACGGGTGCAGGGCTCCCGCACCGACCGGTTGAACCGGTCAGTGGGCGGAAAAGCCGAATCAGTTGGCGCTGAGCTTGAGGTTGTCGGCAGCCGGCTTGCCGTCGAAGGTGGTCACCCCTTCAAGCCAGCGGGCTTTGTCTTCGGGGTGCTCCTGCAGCCATTTGCGGGCTGATTCCAGCGCGTCCTTGTGATCGAGCAGCGGCTGCATCATGCGGCTCTCGGTCTCGGCGCTGAAGGTCAGGTTGGCCAGCAGCCGGCTGGCGTTGGGGCAGCGCTCGGCATAGTCAGGCGCGGTCACTGTCCACACTGTGGCGCGGCCTTCGTCCGGGCCGAGGGCGTCTTCACTGGCGCCCAGGTAGACCATGTCGATGTTGACGTTCATCGGGTGTGGGGTCCAACCGAAGAACACCACCGCTTCCTTGCGCCGTACCGCGCGGTCAACCGCTGCGAGCATGCCGGCCTCGCTGGACTCGACCAGCTGGAACTTGCCCAGGCCGAACTGGTTCTTGGCGATCATTGCCTTGATCTGGGTATTGGCACCTGAGCCGGGCTCTATGCCGTAGATCTTGCCGCCCAGCTGCTTCTCGAACTTGTGGATGTCGGCAAAGCTTTGCAGGCCCTGATCAGCCAGGTACTTGGGCACCGCCAGGGTAGCGCGGGCATCGTTCAGGCTCGGCTCAGCGAGCACCTTGACCTGTTTGGCCTCGACGAACGGGGTGATGGTCTGGTTCATGATCGGGTTCCAGTAACCGAGGAACATGTCCAGGCGCTTGTCGCGGATGCCGGCAAAGATGATCTGTTGCGAGGCACTGGTCTGTTTGGTCTGGTAACCCAGGCCATCGAGCAATACCTGAGCCATCGCGCTGGTGGCGATGACGTCGGTCCAGTTGACCACGCCGAGGCGGACCTTCTGGCACACCGCAGGTTCCCCAGCAAATGCTGGCAGGGCAAAGCTGGTACTCAACACAAGGGGTAACAGGCTGCGGCGGATCAAGCTGTGCATGGTGGCTCTCCATCGGCAGTGCATGTTGTTATGGTGGGCGACCTCTGCGGGCCGTGTGACTAAGCTACCCGGCAAGCCCAGGCAAAAGTCGCACGCTGGCGACCAACATTTGCACCCTGGCGACTACCTTGTGCGGGAGCCCTCGATGGCCGTTACCATTCACTTTCTGCTGTTGCCGGGTTTTTCCGCGATGGGCTTCATCAGTGCCCTGGAGCCGTTGCGGGTGGCCAACCGCTTTCGCGGGACGTTATATCGCTGGCGCGTGCTCAGCCTGGACGGCGGCGCGGTGCAGGCGAGCAATGGCATGTCGGTCAATGCCGATGCTGCATTGGCGGGGGAGGCGGCGCCGCAGATGCTGTTGGTGGTGGCCGGCTTTGACCCGCTGGCGCACTACAGCCTGGGTTTGCAGCAGGCACTGCGCCGGCTCGAGTATGAAGGAGTGATCCTCGGCGGGATCGATACCGGCGCGATGCTGCTGGCTGAAGCCGGCCTGCTCGAAGGCTACCGGGCGACTTTGCACTGGGAAGCGCTGGAAGCGTTCAAGGAGCGCTACCCACGCTTGCAGGCCACGCAGGAGTTGTTCGAGATCGACCGACGGCGGATCACCTGTGCCGGTGGTACGGCCTCGATCGACCTGATGCTCGATCTGATCGCCCAGGCCCATGGCAGCGAGTTGGCGGTACAGGTCTCGGAGCAATTCGTGCTCGGCCGCATCCGCCCGCGCCAGGATCACCAGCGCATGCAGATTGCCGCGCGCTACGGGCTGAGCAACAAGAAGCTGGTCAAGGTGATCGGCGAGATGGAGCGCAATACCGAGGAGCCGTTGCATACCCAGGTGCTGGCCGACCTGATCCAGGTCACCCGGCGCCAGTTGGAGCGGTTGTTCCGGCTGCACCTGAACGACACGCCGAGCGGCTTCTATCTGCGCCTGCGGCTGGACAAGGCGCGCCAGTTGCTACGCCAGACCGACATGAGCGTGCTGCAGGTCAGCATCGCCTGCGGCTTTGACTCGGCGTCATACTTTACCCGCTGTTACCGGGCACGCTTCGAGCGCTGCCCGCGGGCCGACCGCCACACCAGTGCGGCGTCATGAAGGCGGCGGATTATTGCTGGCCGATCGACTGCAGGTATTCGGAGCGATCATCGCTGCGCTGCGCCACGCAGGTGTTCCAGGCGGCTTCGAAGGCCTTGCTGCCGGGTTTTTCAGCGGCGGTCTCGACCTTGCAGTCGGCATCGCGCAGTTGCGTCCACAGGGTCTGCGCAGCGCGGAAACGCTCGGACAGGCTCTGCACCTTGTCGCCCTCATCCGGATACTGGTCGCGAATCCGCTGGATCAGGTCATCGAACGCCGCTTGCAGCTCACGTTCGGCGGTCTGCTTGTTGTAGGCGGCGCAGGCGTAGCCCTGGGCATCGCTGTCGACGTTGTCGCATGGGGTGGACTCATCGTCGGCGGCGAACGCGAACGGCGCGCTCAACAATAAAGTCAGGCCTATCAATGAATTGATCCGCAGCATGTTCACTTCCCATGAAAAAGTCGGGCAATTCTCGCTCAGCGCTGCCCCCTTGAACAGGCTTGAGCGACATTTGTCATGAAGCCAACTGTCGCGATGAGGGCTTTGACGCTTTCGGTATGGCCCTTGTCGTTTTTGCATCCGGCTCGTCGTTCGCGCAGGCATATGCTGGCCCTAAACGCCGACACCTGATTCGGCGCAACCCATATCAAAAAGGGGACAGCCTGATGAGCCCAGCCGAATTACACGCCGACAGCATCGTCATCGATGGCCTGATCATCGCCAAGTGGAACCGCGAGCTGTTCGAGGACATGCGTAAAGGCGGCCTGACCGCAGCCAACTGCACAGTGTCGGTGTGGGAAGGGTTCAAGGCCACCGTCGACCAGATCGCCGCCAGCCAGAAGCTGATCCGCGACAACAGCGACCTGGTGATGCCGGTACGCACCACCGCCGACATCCGCAAGGCCAAGGAACTGGGCAAGACCGGCATCCTCTTCGGCTTCCAGAACGCCCACGCCTTCGAGGACCAGATCGCCTACGTCGATGTGTTCAAGCAGCTCGGCGTCGGCATCGTGCAGATGTGCTACAACACCCAGAACCTGGTCGGCACCGGTTGCTACGAGCGTGATGGCGGCCTGTCTGGTTTCGGTCGCGAAATCGTCGCCGAGATGAACCGCGTCGGGATCATGTGCGACCTGTCCCACGTTGGCTCGAAAACCTCCGAAGAAGTCATCCTCGAATCGAAAAAACCGGTGTGCTACTCGCACTGCCTGCCGTCGGGCCTGAAAGAACACCCGCGCAACAAGTCCGATGCCGAACTCAAGTTCATCGCCGACCACGGCGGCTTCGTTGGCGTGACCATGTTTGCGCCGTTCCTGGCCAAGGGCATCGATTCGACCATCGACGATTACGCCGAGGCGATCGAATACACCATGAACATCGTCGGTGAAGATTCCATCGGCATCGGCACCGACTTTACCCAGGGTCACGGCCAGGAGTTCTTCGAATACCTGACCCACGACAAGGGCTACGCCCGCCGTCTGACCAACTTCGGCAAGATCATCAACCCGCTTGGCATCCGCACTGTAGGCGAGTTCCCCAACCTCACCGAAACCCTGCTCAAGCGCGGCCACAGCGAACGCGTGGTGCGCAAGATCATGGGCGAGAACTGGGTCAACGTGCTCAAGGATGTGTGGGGCGAGTAAGCCGCACTCCAAACCGCTCTGCCCAGGCCAAAACAGTCTGGGCCATCTCTCAAAAATTTCTGGAGTTAAGTTTCCATGGCCAAGATCGCCCCGCAATTGCCAATCGAAGTCGACAGCGAGACCGGTGTCTGGACTTCCGACGCGCTGCCGATGCTGTATGTGCCACGCCATTTCTTCGTCAACAACCACATGGGTATCGAAGAAGTACTGGGCGCCGACGCCTATGCCGAGATCCTCTACAAGGCCGGCTACAAGTCGGCCTGGCACTGGTGTGAAAAAGAAGCCGA
Organism: Pseudomonas sp. PGPR N4; assembly: GCF_059693665.1. Lineage (NCBI taxonomy): Bacteria > Pseudomonadati > Pseudomonadota > Gammaproteobacteria > Pseudomonadales > Pseudomonadaceae > Pseudomonas > Pseudomonas sp. PGPR N4. Next base: position 151,030 of record NZ_JCAUKV010000004.1, on the reverse strand, counting down.
ATGCCATGGCCTGGAAGGCGTGGCGGTGTTCGAACACTACATGAAGCGCCTGTCCCAGCGCGGCTGGGGCCTGTTTGAAATCGAAGCCATCGACCTCGACAAGGGCACCTGCAGCGTCAGGCTCAAGCACTCGGCGTTCGTCTATGTGTACGGCAAGGTTGGCCGCAAGGTCGACTACATGTTCACCGGCTGGTTTGCCGGCGCCATGGACCAGATTCTCGCCGCCCGTGGCAGCTCGCTGCGCACCGTGGCAGAGCAGGTCTACGGCGGGTCGGAAGAGGGCCACGAAGATGGCCTGTTCGTTACAAAGCCGTTGTAAGCCTGAGCCGGAGATAGCGTCATGGCCTTCGAAGCAATGTTCCAGCCGATCCAGATCGGCAAACTGACCATCCGTAACCGCGTGCTGAGTACTGCTCACGCCGAGGTGTATGCCACCGACGGCGGCATGACCACCGACCGTTACGTCAAATACTACGAAGAGAAGGCCAAGGGCGGTATCGGCCTGGCCATCTGTGGTGGCTCGTCGGTGGTTGCCATCGACAGCCCGCAGGAATGGTGGGCTTCGGTCAACCTGTCGACCGACCGGATCATCCCGCACTTCCAGAACCTTGCCGACGCCATGCACAAGCACGGCGCCAAGATCATGATTCAGATTACCCACATGGGCCGTCGCTCGCGTTGGGACGGCTTCAACTGGCCAACCCTGATGTCGCCGTCGGGCGTGCGTGAGCCAGTGCACCGTGCGACCTGCAAGACCATCGAGCCGGAAGAGATCTGGCGGGTGATCGGCAACTATGCGCAAGCTGCGCGCCGGGCCAAGGAAGGTGGCCTGGATGGCGTCGAACTGTCGGCGGTGCACCAGCACATGATCGACCAGTTCTGGAGCCCGCGGGTCAACAAGCGTACCGACGAATGGGGCGGCAGCTTCGAAGGCCGGATGAAGTTCGGCATGGAAGTGCTCAAGGCCGTGCGCGCCGAGGTTGGTGACGACTTCTGCGTGGGCATGCGCATCTGTGGTGACGAGTTCCACCCCGATGGCCTCAGCCACGAAGACATGAAGCAGATCGCCGCGTACTACGATGCGACCGGCATGCTCGATTTCTTCGGTGTGATCGGTTCGGGCTGCGACACCCACAACACCCTGGCCAACGTTATCCCCAACATGAGCTTCCCGCCCGAGCCGTTCCTGCACCTGGCAGCCGGCATCAAGGAAGTGGTCAAGGTCCCGGTACTGCACGCGCAGAACATCAAGGACCCGAACCAGGCGCAGCGCATCCTCGAGGGCGGCTATGTCGACATGGTCGGCATGACTCGGGCGCACATGGCTGACCCGCACCTGATCGCCAAGATCAAGATGGGCCAGATCGACCAGATCAAACAATGCGTCGGTGCCAACTACTGCATCGACCGCCAGTATCAAGGGTTGGATGTGCTGTGCATCCAGAACGCCGCGACCTCCCGTGAATACATGGGCGTGCCGCACATCATCGAGAAGACTACCGGCGTCAAACGCAAGGTGGTGGTGGTCGGTGCCGGCCCTGCCGGCATGGAAGCGGCGCGGGTTGCCGCCGAGCGTGGCCACGACGTCACCGTGTTCGAGAAGAAAGAGCAGATGGGCGGGCAGATCACCATTGCTGCCAAGGCTCCGCAACGCGACCAGATTGCCGGTATCACCCGCTGGTACCAGCTCGAATTCGCCCGTTTGAAGATCGACCTGCGCCTGGGCACTGCGGCCGACATCGCGACCATCCAGGACCTGCGCCCGGACGTGATCGTGCTGGCGGTCGGCGGCCATCCGTTCGTCGAGCAGAACGAGCATTGGGGCGCTGCCGAAGGCCTGGTGGTCAGCAGTTGGGACGTGCTCGATGGCAAGGTTGCGCCGGGCAAGAATGTGCTGGTGTACGACACCATCTGCGAATTCACCGGTATGTCGACCGCGGACTTCATTGCCGACAAGGGCAGCCAGGTCGAGATCGTCACCGATGACATCAAGCCAGGCGTGGCCATGGGCGGCACCACCTTCCCGACCTACTACCGCAGCATGTACCCGAAAGAAGTGATCATGACCGGCGACCTGATGCTGGAAAAGGTCTACCGCGAAGGCGACAAGCTGATCGCGGTGCTGGAAAACGAATACACCGGGGCCAAGGAAGAGCGGGTGGTTGACCAGGTGGTGATCGAGAACGGTGTGCGTCCTGACGAAGAGCTGTACTACGGGCTCAAAGAGGGGTCGCGCAACAAGGGCCAGATCGATGTGGAGGCGCTGTTTGCCATCAAGCCACAGCCGATCCTCAGCCAGCCGGGCGAAGGCTACTTGCTCTATCGCATTGGTGACTGCGTGGCCCAGCGCAACGTGCACGCGGCGATCTACGACGCCTTGCGCCTGTGCAAGGACTTCTGATCGATCGCACATGAACTGGCCCTCCTGTAGGAGCGGCCTTGTGTCGCGAAAGGGTCGCGAAGCGGCCCCGGCGATCTTGTGACGCTACATAGATCCTGGGGCTGCGTTGCAGCCCTTTCGCGACGCAAGGCCGCTCGTACAGGGGTCCGCGCCGCGCTTGCTTGAGAGCGGCGCACGATTTCAGCTGTTGTGGGAGCCTCCCATGTTGAACACCCTTCTACCCATTCTGCTGTTCGCGGCCCTTGGCCTGGCAGTGCTCGGCGCGTTGCGCCGGGTGCGCATGTGGCGCCGTGGCCGGCCGTCCAAGGTCAACCTGCTCGGCGGCCTGCTGGCCATGCCGCGGCGCTACCTGGTGGATCTGCACCATGTGGTCGAGCGCGACAAGTACATGTCCAACACCCACGTCGCCACTGCAGGCGGCTTTGTGTTGTCGGCAGCGCTGGCGATTCTGGTGCATGGCTTTGGCCTGCAGAACAAGATCCTTGGCTACGCCCTGCTGGTCGCCACCGTGATCATGTTCACCGGCGCACTGTTCGTCTTCAAGCGGCGCCTCAATCCGCCTGCGCGGCTGTCCAAAGGGCCGTGGATGCGCCTGCCGAAAAGCCTGTTGATATTCGCTGCAAGCTTCTTCATTGCGACGCTGCCGGTGGCCGGCATCCTGCCCGCCAATACTGGCGGCTGGGTGATGGTCGCGGTGCTGGGCCTTGGTGTGTTGTGGGGCGTGTCCGAGCTGTTCTTCGGCATGACCTGGGGCGGGCCGATGAAGCACGCCTTCGCCGGTGCTCTGCACCTGGCCTGGCACCGCCGCGCCGAACGCTTTGGCGGTGGCCGCTCGACCGGGCTCAAGCCAATTGATCTGGAAGACCCGAACGCGCTGCTCGGTGTAGAAAAGCCTGCCGATTTCACCTGGAACCAACTGCTCGGTTTTGACGCCTGCGTGCAATGCGGCAAGTGTGAGGCGATGTGCCCGGCGTTCGCCGCCGGTCAGCCACTGAACCCGAAGAAGCTGATCCAGGACATGGTCATCGGCCTGGCCGGTGGCACCGACGCCAAGTTCGCCGGCAGCCCGTATCCGGGCAAGCCGCTGGGCGAGCATGGCGGCCATCCGCATCAGCCGATCGTCAATGGCCTGGTCGATGCCGACACGCTGTGGTCCTGCACCACTTGCCGTGCCTGCGTCGAGGAATGCCCGATGATGATCGAGCACGTCGATGCCATCGTCGACATGCGCCGTCACCTGACTTTGGAACGCGGCGCCACGCCGAACAAGGGCGCCGAGGTGCTCGACAACCTGATCGCCACCGACAACCCGGGCGGCTTCAACCCGGGTGGGCGAATGAACTGGGCCGCCGACCTCAACCTGCAGCTGCTCAGCGAGGTGAAAACCACCGAGGTGCTGTTCTGGGTCGGTGATGGCGCCTTCGACATGCGCAACCAGCGCACCCTGCGTGCCTTCGTCAAAGTGCTGAAGGCGGCAGGCGTGGACTTTGCCGTGCTCGGCCTGGAAGAACGCGACAGCGGCGACGTCGCCCGTCGCCTGGGCGATGAAGCTACCTTCCAGCAACTGGCCAAACGCAATATCCAGACCCTGGCGCAATACCGCTTCAAGCGCATCGTCACCTGCGACCCGCACAGCTTCCATGTGCTGAAGAATGAATACGGCGCGCTCGGTGGTGACTATCAGGTGCTGCACCACAGCACTTATATCGCCGAGCTGATCGCCGCCAACAAGCTCAACCTAGGCCAGCACAAAGGTTCCAGCGTGACCTATCACGACCCGTGCTACCTGGGCCGCTACAACGGCGAGTACGAGGCGCCGCGCGAAGTGCTCAAGGCGCTGGGCATCGAAGTACGCGAGATGCAGCGCTCGGGCTTCCGTTCACGCTGCTGCGGCGGCGGTGGCGGTGCGCCGATCACCGACATCCCGGGCAAGCAACGGATCCCCGATATGCGCATGGACGACATCCGCGAAACCGAGGCCGAAGTGGTCGCCGTGGGTTGCCCACAGTGCACCGCGATGCTTGAAGGCGTGGTCGAACCACGGCCACTGATCAAGGACCTCGCCGAGTTGGTCGCCGATGTGCTGATCGAAGCCGATGCTCCAGCTACTGCGAAAGCTGCAGCAGCCAAACGTGAACCTGCGGAGGTGCATTGATGAGCGACATCATCCGCCGCGACCCACGCGCCGAGTGGATCGCCCGTAACCGTCTGCATCCGCTGCACGCAGCGATGCAGACCCAGCAAACCAGCTGGATGGGGCCCAATGGCATCATCCGTAAGAACCCCCACGCAATTGCCGCAGGCTTCATTGCGGCCAGCGGCCTCAAACGCCTGGACCGCAGCGGTGCGCAACAAGGCACCGCTACCGGGGGCCGGCGTACGGCTGCAGCTGAAGTGCAGTTGCCGCTACATCAGGTGGCAGATCCTGCGTTCTACATCGCCGTGGTCCCGGACATGGTCGGCGGCCGCCTTGGCCCTCACGACCGCGACTTGCTCGGCCTGGCCCACAGCCTGGCCGGCAAGGATGGCGCTGTGCTGGCAATTGTTTTTGGCGAGCACAAGGAAAGCAACTTCGGCGCCGCCGGTGTCGATCGCCTGCTGGTGATCGAAGGCGAGGCATTCCAGGGTTATGCACCGGAGCAACTGGTGCAGGGCCTGCGCGCTGTGGATAACCAGTTTGCCCCGCAGCACTGGCTGCTGCCCGACAGCCGCACCGGTGGCGGTGAGCTTGGCCGGCGCTTTGCTGCATCACTGGGTGAACGCCCGGCGACGCGGGTCTGGCAGATCAAGGATGGCCAGTGCATCGGCCGTGCTGGCGCGGGCCAACAAGACCTGCAACGGGGCATGGCACGGCTGATTCTGGCTGCTGCCGAATGCGCCGAGCCGGTCAGTGAAACCCGCCATGAGGCGCTGCCTGTCGAGTTGTCCACAAGCGTTGCGCGCAGCTTGTCGCGCATCGAAGACCTTGGCTCGGTGGCGGTCGACCCGGCCGCCATTGCCATGGCCGAGTCGGAATTCATCGTCTCTGGCGGTAACGGCGTCAAGGACTGGGAGCTGTTCCACCGTGCCACCGCTGCATTGGGCGCCACCGAAGGTGCCTCGCGGGTGGCGGTCGACGACGGCTTCATGCCGCGTACGCGCCAGGTGGGTGCCACCGGTACCTGGGTTACCGCACGGGTGTACGTCGCGGTCGGCATCTCAGGCGCGATCCAGCACCTGCAGGGCATTGGTGCCTGTGACAAGGTGGTGGCGGTGAACATGGACCCTGGCTGCGACATGATCAAACGGGCCGACCTGTCAGTGATTGGCGACAGCGCGGCGATTCTTCAGGCTCTGATCGAAGCTGTGGATAACTACCGCAGCGGCGGCCAGCGCGACGCGGCATAAGGGTTCCAACATGAGTACAAAGGTCATTAGCCTGGTTTCCATTGGTGCTCATCCCGGCTCTGGCCGTAGTCGCCGGGCCGAGCAGGATGCCCGTGCGGTCGAGCTGGGGTTGCAGCTGGCTGGGGATAACTTGCAGGTGGTACATGCTGGCGATCACCGCCAGGAGGCGCTGCGTGCTTATCTGGGCATGGGCCTGGATCATCTGGATGTGCTCGAACAGCCGGCCGGAGCGGACGTGCTTGAGGTGCTTGGCGACTATCTACGTGATGCTGGCGCCCAGTTGGTGTTGACCGGCAGCCAGGCCGAGACCGGCGAGGGTTCCGGCATGTTGCCGTTCTTGCTCGCCGAGAAGCTGGGGTGGCCATTGATTGTTGGGCTGGCCGAGGTCGAGTCGATCGAGAATGGCACCGCCCAGGTATTGCAGGCGCTGCCGCGTGGTCAGCGGCGCCGGTTGAAAGTGCGCTTGCCGTTGCTGGCCACTGTGGATAACGCAGCGCCCAAGCCACGCCAAAGCGCGTTCGGACCTGCGCGGCGTGGAGTGCTGGCAGCGCGTGATGTGGCGATTGTCGAAGATGAGCTGCTGGCGGATGCCGAGCTGCAACCGGCCCGGCCACGGCCCAAGCGGCTCAAGGTGATCAAGGCCAAGAGCGGCGCGGATCGGATGAAGGCTGCAACAGCCAAGGCCAGCGGTGGTGGCGGCAAGGTGCTGAAGGATGTTTCTCCCCAGGAAGGCGCCGACGCCATCCTCAAGCTGCTGGTAGAGGAAGGAGTGCTGCGCTAGTAGCGGCCTCCCGACTCATGCGGGTACGGCGGTGGCGCGCGGTCCCTGTAGGAGCGGCCTTGTGTCGCGAAAGGGCTGCGAAGCGGCCCTGCATTTCAACTTCACCGCTGACATCGTTGGGCCCGCTCTGCGGGCCTTTCGCGACACAAGGCCGCCCCTACAGGGGGCAGTGGTGTTACGCACATTTGCTGTTAGCCAGGCTGTGGATAAAGTGTTCGCTAATGCCTGCAGCCCTTTGAATTCGCGGCATACAGCCAGCTGTACAATAATTGATCAGGCTAAGCCATGGATTTTCATGGCTTTTTTGCGTGTTCGAGCTTTGAAGTTGCCCACAATCGCTGTTAGCCGGCCTGTGGATAAACTGTTCGGCTAACTCGCTAGGCCACGTAGTCCGTGGCTTACATGGAATTGATCAAAATTCGATCAATCTTCTTCACATGATGCTCAGATGCCTGAGATTCAGGGCTCTCGATAGCTTATCCACATGTGTAGCGAACGTTGTTCACAAAGTCTGTTGGCGCTTCTGTGGACAACATGTTCGGCATCCGCTGCAAGCCACGTATCTAAAGGCCTGCATGGAATTGATCAATAATTGATCAGGAGGGGAGTGGAGCGAGGTCTGAGGATGCTGCCGGGTACCTGTGGACAACTTGCCGGGCACACCCATAGGCATGCCCGGCAGGTCTATTACTGCGTAACGACTTCTTTCAGATAAGGCGCAGGTTCCGCCCCGAGGTTTTCCAGCACGCGCTGGCTGTACCAGTCGATGAAGTTGACCACACCAAACTCGTAAGTCTTGGAGTACGGCCCAGGCTGATAAGCAGTGGAGTTGATCCCGCGCTGGTTCTCTTCAGCAAGACGGCGGTCCTGGTCGTTGGTCGCGTCCCACACCTTGCGCATCTGCTCTGGGTCGTAATCAACGCCTTCAACAGCGTCCTTGTGGACCAGCCACTTGGTGCTGACCAGGGTCTCCTGAGCACTGATCGGCCACACCGTGAAGACAATCATGTGATCGCCCATGCAGTGGTTCCAGGAGTGCGGCAGGTGCAGGATGCGCATCGAGCCCAGGTCCGGGTTCTGGATGCGGCCCATGAGCTTCTTGCTCGCCTGCTTGCCGTCCATGGTCATGGACACGGTGCCCTTGAGCAGCGGCATGCGCACGATGCGGTTACGCAGGCCGTGGCTCTTGTGCAGGTAAGGGATCTTTTCCGCTTCCCAGGCCGTAGCGCAGGCGGCGACGTGGTCCTTGAACGACTGATCGGCACGCGGGTCGTTGGTGTCGTCCCACTCGAGCAGGGTCTTGAGCAGCTCTGGGTGCGAGCCCGAGCAGTGGTAGCACTCGCGGTTGTTCTCCAGCACCAGCTTCCAGTTGGCTTTCTCCAGCAAGGTGGTTTGCACCGCCACCTTGGTGTTCTCCATGTCGTACGGTTCCATGTAGTGGTCGAGCGTAGCCAGGAACTCGTCGATCGCCGGCGGGTTCTGCGCCAGGCTGATGAAGATGTAGCCACCAGCGACCTTGACGTTGACCGGCTTGAGGCCGTACTCCTTCATGTCGAAGTCATCGCCCATTTCGGTGCCGGCAAACAGCAGGCGACCGTCCAGCTCGTAGGTCCACTGGTGGTAGTGGCAGACCAGCTTGGCGACCTTGCCCTTCTCGCTGGTGCACAGCCGCGAGCCGCGGTGGCGGCAGACGTTGTGGAACGCATGCACCTTGCCTTCGGCGCCGCGGATGACAATGATCGGGTTTTTGCCGACTTGCAGGGTGAGGAAGTTGCCCTTGGTCGGGATCTCGCAGGTCATGCCCGCGATCAGCCATTCCTTCTGGAAAATTTCCTGCATGTCGATCTGAAACAGACGCTCGTCAGTGTAGAACGGCTGGGGCAGCGAGTAGGTGCGCTCGCGGGTCTGCAGCATCTCGGCGGTGGCCTTGCGTGCAGCTTCCAGTGGATCGCCCAGGCTCAGGGTTGCGGTGACGTCCATCGTTGTAATCCTCAAGGCCGATAAAGGCCGGCGAAAGGTGGCTAATCGTTGTTTTAGTGCCGCAAGGCAGGTGCAGAAAACATCAGGTCTATTTGCCGTGGAGTGTGCGATCAAGGGCGCCTTGAGCCGTATCCATGGGCGACATGGCCGAATCGAATTCCGACGCGCCAGCCCTTGTCGTGCGGGGCTGGTCGCGATAAGCACGCCGATGTCGCTGATGGGAATGTGCCGGGCCACGGCCTTGAGCATTATCGGAGCCATAAAAGGCCGGTAGTCGGCCGTTGGAGAACAACATGTCCGAAACATTCCTCAACCCGGTCAGCACCCAGACCTGGGCCAACGGCCGCCACATCGTGCGCTGCGTCAAGGTCATCCAGGAAACCTGGGATGTGCGCACCTTCTGCTTCATGGCCGACCAGCCGATCATGTTCTTCTTCAAGCCCGGCCAGTTCGTCACTCTGGAGCTTGAAATCGAAGGCAAGCAGGTGATGCGCTCGTACACCATCTCCAGTTCGCCGTCGGTGCCGTACAGCTTCTCGATCACGGTCAAGCGGGTACCGGGTGGGCATGTGTCCAACTACCTGCACGACACCATGCACGAAGGCGCCGAACTGCCGGTGCACGGCCCGGTCGGCTTGTTCAACGCAATCGATTTCCCGGCACCGAAGGTGCTCTACCTTAGCGGTGGCGTCGGTATCACCCCGGTGATGTCGATGGCGCGCTGGTTCTATGACACCAACGCCAATGTCGACATGGTGTTCGTCCACAGCGCGCGTTCACCGAAGGACATCATCTACCACCGCGAGCTGGAACAGATGGCCTCGCGCATCCCCAACTTCAGCCTGCACATCATTTGTGAGAAGCACGGGCTGGGCGAGCCGTGGGCAGGTTATCGGGGGTATCTGAACCAGCGCCTGATGGAGCTGATCGCCCCGGATTACATGGAGCGCGTGGTGTTCTGCTGCGGGCCTACGCCGTACATGAGCGCGGTCAAGCGTATGCTCGACGCGGTCGGCTTCGACATGAAGAACTACCACGAGGAGTCGTTTGGCGCGACCCCGGCGGAGGCCAAGGCCGACGCTGTCGAGCACGCCGAACAGGCAGCCGATGCACCGGAAGTGGATCTGTCCGATCTGAACCTGGTGGAGTTCGTCGGCAGCGAGAAGAGCATCCGCGTGGCCCCGGGCGAGACCGTGCATGCGGCGGCGGCCAAGGTTGGCCTGATGATCCCGAAAGCCTGCGGGATGGGCATCTGCGGCACCTGCAAGGTGCTCAAGCTGGGCGGCGAAGTGGACATGGAGCACAACGGCGGCATCACCGAAGAGGATGAAGCCGAGGGCTACATCCTCTCCTGCTGCAGCGTGCCGCGCGGCGACGTTCGTATCGAGTACTAAGCCGAGGCCGCTTGAGCGCTGCAGCCTGGGTCAGACGCGGAAGCGTGCAACCAGGCTGCTGAGGTCAACGGCCAGGCGCGACAGCTCGGCACTCGCCGCGCTGGTCTGGTGTGCCCCCGTGGCGCTTTGCACCGACAGGTCGTTGATGTTGACCAGATTACGGTCGACTTCGCGGGCGACCTGAGCCTGCTCTTCGGCCGCACTGGCGATGACCAGGTTACGCTCGTTGATGTGTGCTACGGCCGTGGCGATGGTGTCCAGCGCCAGGCCCGCGCCGCGGGCGATGTTCAGGGTCGATTCGGCGCGTTCGGTGCTGGTGCGCATAGACTCGACCGCCTGGCCGGTGCCGCCCTGGATGGTGCCGATCATGCGCTCGATCTCGCTGGTCGACTGCTGGGTGCGATGCGCCAGTGCACGCACTTCGTCAGCCACCACGGCAAAACCACGCCCGGCCTCGCCGGCCCGCGCTGCCTCGATGGCGGCGTTGAGGGCGAGCAGGTTGGTCTGGTCGGCCAGGCCGCGAATCACGTCGAGTACCTTGCCGATATCACGCGACTGTTCGGCCAGGTGAGTGATCAGCTTGGCAGTACCCTGCACGTCACCGCTCATGCGCTCAATGGCGCTGACGGTTTCCAGTACCAGGTCACGGCCATCGCTGGTGGAACGGCTGGCTTCAGCCGAAGCCTCCGAGGTGCTGACGGCATTGCGCGCCACTTCCTCGACCGCGCTGGTCATCTCGGTAACGGCAGTGGCGGCCTGCTCGATTTCGGCGTTCTGCTGCTGCAGGCCGCGCGCGCTCTCGTCGGTCACGCTGTTGAGCTCTTCGGCCGCCGAGGCCAGCTGGGTAGAGGAGCCGGCGATCAGGTGCAGGGTGTCGCGCAGCTTTTCCTGCATGCGGGCCATGGCTCGCTGCAGGCGCGCTGCTTCGTCGCTGCCTTCGGCGCGAATGGTGTGGGTGAGGTCGCCGTCGGCGACCTGTTCAGCTGCCTGCAAGGCTTCTTCGATCGGCTTGACGATGCTGCGGGTCAACAGCAATGCGCAGATCAGGGTCAGCACGGTGGCGGCGATGAGCAGGCCGATCACCAGGGTGAACGCCGTGCTGTACTGGTTGGCGGCGGTGGCGTTGGCGTTGCGCGCCTGCTCGGTGTTCATTTCCAGCAGGGTGTTCATGACCTTGTTGATCTGCTCGGAGTTGGTCAGCAGGTCGCGGTTGAGCAGGTCGGCCAGTTCCTCGATGCGGTTGGCCTGGCTCAGGTTGCGCATGCGGGTTTCCAGCTGGCGGTACTGGGTCAGCAACTGGCCGTACTGATCGAACGCGGCTTGTTCTTCGGCGGCGACGATAAACGTCTGGTAACGGCTCCGGGCCTTGTCGATTTGCGCGTTGCGCTCGTCCAGCAGGCGCAGGGTGTCTTGCTGAGTGGCCGGGTCACGATTGACCAGCAGACGATAGGACAGCGTGCGCAAGCGCAGGCTCAGCGCGGTCAGCTCATCGAGGGTCTTGATGCTCGGCACGTTGATGCTTTCGATGGCGACACCCGCCTGGCGAATCTTGCCCATCTGGACCAGCGAAAATACGCCAAGGCCAAGCATCAATGCGCCGATCAAGGCAAACCCGAGCAAGGCGCGCGGGGCGATATTCATATTGCGTAGGGACATGATTTGGACAATCCAGGCAAGGTAAGGGGGCGCGCAATCCTTGCGTCGAGATAAGACCTGTATGGCTATCGGTCGTGACCGGCCAGTCTTGAGTTCGATGAGCGAAAGCCCGAGTTGGCCGCGACAAATCCTGACCGGCGGTTGACCCAGGCCGGAACAAGGTGGCCGATCCCCTGTCAATCTGGCCTGGCTGAAGCCTTTTGACCCGATATTTAATGGCGGGGGCGCGTGCTTTTCTTTATCGTGTGCGCCCTCTGCAACAACCCGAGATAGACATACCCCATGTTGGAAACTTCCCTGAATCAACTCGAGCAGCTGGTCAACGACCTGATGCAGAAAAACACCCAGCTGAGCGAGCAGAACGCTGCCATCGCCCAGGAACTGGCCCAGGCCAAGGAAGACAACGACAGCCTGCAGCTGTCGCTGATGGAACAGGAAGAGAAACACGGCGCCACTGCTGCGCGTATCCAGGCGCTGGTTGAGCGCGCCAGCGCAGGTGTCGTCAACGGATGAAACTGCAAGCGCAGCCGATCAATGTCGTGTCGATTCTGGGTATCGACTATTCGATCAAGGCCCCTGAAGGCCAGGAAGAGACCCTCTCGCAGGCTGTGCGGATGCTCAACACCGCCCTCAACGAAACCAAGCGCCAGTACCCGACCCTGATCGGTGACAAGCTGCTGGTGCTGGCGGCGCTGAATCTGTGCTCGCGGCAGATCGAACTGCAAAAAGAGCATCAAGTGACGCTCGCCCGCACCCAGGCGCAGATCGATGCCACGGTAGATGCCATCGCACGCACCATCGGCGAGCAGTAAAGCACCAGCCAACAGGCAAAATTCGAGCGGGGGGCAGCCATGCGGTGACGCGTGGCTGTTCCCCGTTTTGCGTTCAGCATTTGTCGATGATTGCTGGATTGAATGGATACGTAAGTGTATACAATCTCCAAAAACAAGAATCCTGGCGGAGGAAAACGTATGCGTATCTGGCGGCGAAGTATCCAGTTGCAGTTGATCGCAGGCATGGGCACGGCCCTGTTGGTGAGCATCCTGGTGGTGGTTGCGATCTATACCGTGGCGGTCAATCGCCTGACCGAGCGCTATTTGCTCGACACCGCTCTGCCGGCCAGCATCGAGGCCATTCGCAACGATATCGAGCGCATGCTTAGCCAGCCGCTGGTGGCGGCCGCCGATATTGCTGGCAATACCCTGCTGCGTGACTGGCTCGCTGCCGGTGAGAATCCCGCCGAGGCGGCGCGCTTCATCGAATACCTGGACGCTGCCAAGCAGCGCAACCATGCGTTTACCGCGTTGTTCGCCGCCACTGCGAGCGGCCACTACTACAACGAGAAAGGCCTGGATCGCACCCTTGGCCGGCAGAACCCCAAGGACCAGTGGTTCTATGGCTACATCGACAGTGGTGCCGAGCGGCTGATCAATATCGACGTGGATGGCGCCACCGGCGAGGTGGCGCTGTTCATCGACTACCGCATCGAAAAGGCCGGGCAACTGGTCGGCATCGCCGGCATGGGCTTGCGCCTGACCGAGTTGTCCAAGCTGATCCACGACTTCAGCTTTGGCGAGCAGGGCAGGGTCATGCTGGTGCGCAACGACGGCCTGATCCAGGTCCACCCGGACAACCAATACAGCGCCAAACGCACGCTCGCCGAACAGGTCGGTGGCGACGCCGCCAAGCGTTTACTGGGGCAGGGCGCAGGCCTGCAGCGTAGCCAGTTCGAACGTGACGGCGAGCAGTATCTGGCCCTGAGTCTGCCGCTGCGTGATCTCAACTGGACGCTGGTGGCCGAAGTGCCGCAGGCGCAGATCTACGCGCAGATGCGCCAGGCGGTATGGTTGACCAGCTTGATTGGTGGGGCAGTCGCTTTGCTCTCATTGCTGCTGGTGGTGCTGCTGGCGCGCGGGTTGGTGCGCCCGATCCGTCAGGTGACCACGGCGCTGGTGCAGATCGGTGGCGGCGCCGGCGACCTGAGCCATCGCCTGGATGATTCCCGCGAGGATGAACTGGGTGACCTGGCTCGCGGCTTCAACCGCTTTCTCGACAGCCAGAGGGCGCTGATCGCCGAGGTGCTGAGCACTACCGAGCGCCTGCACCGTTCGGTCGAACAGGTGACGCAGGTAGTCGGCAACACCGCCGACCGCTCGGAACGTCAGCAACAGATGACCGAGATGGTTGCCACCGCCGTGCACCAGATGGGCCTGACTGTGCAGGACGTTGCGCAAAACGCAGGACATGCGGCGTACGCCTCGCAGTCGGCACGTGACGAAGCGGTGCAGGCGCGCCAGCAGGTGCAGCAGTCGGTACAGGGCATCCACGGCATGTCCGGTGAAATCAGCCGGGCCGCCGAGGCGGTGGGCCAGTTGGCGCAGGAAGTGGCCTCGATCGATGAGGTACTGGCGGTGATTCGCAGCGTTTCCGAGCAGACCAACCTGCTCGCCCTCAATGCGGCCATCGAGGCGGCCCGCGCCGGTGAAATGGGCCGCGGCTTTGCCGTGGTCGCCGATGAAGTGCGCACCCTGGCCCGGCGCACGCAGCTGTCTACCGATCAGGTGCAGCAGATGATTCAGCGCCTCAAGCAGGGCGCCGGCGTGGCTGTGACGTCAATGCAGGCAGGCCAGCTGGCCACCGGTAGCGGGGTTGAAGCAAGCCAGCGCACCGGCGCCTCGCTGGGGGCGATCACCGATCAGGTCGAGCGCATCAGTGACATGAACCAGCAGGTGGCCACCGCGACCGAGCAGCAGTCAGCGGTGACTGAAGAGATCAATCGCAACGTGCAGGGGATTTCCGACCTGGCCCGGCAGACCGCCGCCGAGGTGCTTGGTTGTCGCGAGGAATGCCAGGCACTGCGCCGCTTGGCCGATGACCTGGCGCGGCAGATGGGTGGTTTCAGGCTGTAAAGGGCAGTCGCCGGGGGTTGCCGCGAGCCTGTAGGAGCGGCCTTGTGTCGCGAAAGGCCAGCGAAGCTGGCCCGGCGATAGTGGCGGCGAAGCTGAGAATCTGGGGCCGCTGCGCGACCCTTTCGCGACACAAGGCCGCTCCTACAGGGATGGCTCTACAGAGGGGTGACTGCCACGACGGCGCGGATATCCGCCGCCAGCTCACGCACGCGCGTGAGTTCCGTGTCCCACGAGCACATGAAGCGTGCGCCGCCGCTGCCAATGAAGGTGTAGAAGCGCCAGCCCTTGTTGCGCAGCGCCTCGAGCGCCGGCTCCGGCATTTGCAGAAACACCCCGTTGGCTTCCACCGGGAACATCAGCTTCACCTGAGGCAGGTCGCTGACCAGCGAGGCCAGCAACTGCGCGCAGTGGTTGGCGTGGTTGCCGTGGCGCAGCCAGGCGCCGTCTTCCAGCAGCCCCACCCAAGGCGCGGAGAGGAAGCGCATCTTCGATGCCAGCTGGCCGGCCTGCTTGCAGCGGTAGTCGAAGTCTTCGGCCAGCTCGCGGTTGAAGAACAGGATCGCCTCGCCCACGGCCATGCCGTTCTTGGTGCCGCCAAAGCACAGCACATCGACGCCGGCCTTCCAGGTCAGCTCGGCCGGCGAGCAGCCGAGGAACGAGCAGGCATTGGTGAAGCGCGCGCCATCCATATGCAGGTTGAGGCCCAGCTCCTTGCACGTGGCGCTGATCGCCTTGAGCTCGTCGGGGCGGTACACGGTGCCGACTTCGGTGGCCTGGGTGAGGGTCACCACGCGTGGTTTCGGATAGTGGATGTCCTGGCGTTTGAGCGCCACTTCGCGGATCGACTCAGGCGTCAGCTTGCCGTTGACGCTGGGCGCGGTGAGCAGCTTGGAGCCGTTCGAGAAAAACTCCGGAGCGCCGCATTCGTCGGTCTCGACGTGGGCGGTCTCCGAGCAGATCACGCTGTGGTAGCTCTGGCACAAGGAGGCCAGGGCCAACGAGTTGGCTGCGGTGCCGTTGAAGGCGAAGAACACTTCGCAGTCGGTTTCGAAGATCTTGCGAAAGTACGCCGCCGCACGCTCGGTCCACTGATCGTCGCCGTAGGCGCGCTCGTGGCCCTGATTGGCCTTGGCCATCGCCGCCCAGGCTTCGGGGCAGATGCCGGAATAGTTGTCGCTGGCGAATTGCTGGCTGTTATCTGTCATGACACGGTCCTGTGAACGACGCAGAGATGCACTCTAAACGATCATTTACCCGGTTGCCTATACAACCGTGCACGGCGCAATTGCCCGGCCCGCCGGCGGCTCAAGCACGCGGGCGCAGGCCGATGGCTGATTTTGGCAAGCATGCCCACGCGCGACAGCCCACCGGCGAATGTCGTAAACGCGCCATTGCAAGGCGTGCGCAGGCATCTGACCCACCCGCCGCAGTCATACCATCGGCACAAAGGGGCACTGAACCCTACTGACAAAAAATGATCGCTGCCGGGAGACATATGATGTTCAGCAAGCAAGACCAGATCCAGGGTTACGACGACGCGCTGCTGGCGGCGATGAATGCCGAAGAACAACGGCAGGAAGATCATATCGAGCTGATCGCTTCGGAAAACTACACCAGCAAGCGCGTGATGCAGGCCCAGGGCAGCGGCCTCACCAACAAATACGCCGAAGGCTATCCGGGCAAGCGCTACTACGGCGGTTGCGAGCACGTCGACAAGGTCGAGGCGCTGGCCATCGAGCGCGCCAAGCAGCTGTTCGGTGCCGACTACGCCAACGTCCAGCCGCACTCCGGCTCGTCGGCCAACAGCGCTGTATACCTGGCCTTGCTGCAAGCCGGTGACACCATTCTGGGCATGAGCCTGGCCCATGGTGGCCACCTGACCCACGGCGCCAAGGTCTCGTCCTCGGGCAAGCTGTACAACGCGGTGCAATACGGCATCAACACCGACACCGGCCTGATCGACTACGACGAAGTCGAGCGCCTGGCGGTCGAGCATCAGCCGAAGATGATCGTTGCTGGTTTCTCCGCGTACTCCAAGACCCTCGACTTCCCGCGCTTCCGCGCCATTGCCGACAAGGTGGGTGCGCTGCTGTTCGTCGACATGGCCCACGTTGCTGGCCTGGTTGCCGCAGGCCTGTACCCGAACCCGCTGCCGTATGCCGACGTGGTCACCACCACCACCCACAAGACCCTGCGCGGTCCACGTGGCGGCCTGATCCTGGCCAAGGCCAACCCGGACATCGAGAAAAAGCTCAACGCGGCGGTATTCCCCGGCGCCCAGGGCGGCCCGCTGATGCACGTCATCGCCGGCAAGGCAGTGTGCTTCAAGGAAGCGCAGGAGCCTGGCTTCAAGCAGTACCAGCAGCAGGTCATCGACAACGCCCAGGCCATGGCCGAAGTGTTCATCAAGCGCGGTTATGACGTGGTGTCCGGCGGTACCGACAACCACCTGTTCCTGGTCAGCCTGATCCGTCAGGGCCTGACCGGCAAGGACGCTGACGCAGCCCTGGGCCGCGCGCACATCACTGTCAACAAGAACGCCGTACCCAACGACCCGCAGTCGCCGTTCGTTACCTCGGGCCTGCGCATCGGCACCCCGGCGGTCACAACCCGCGGTTTCAAGGTGGCTCAGTGCGTGGCACTGGCCGGCTGGATCTGCGATGTCCTCGACAACCTGGGCGACGCCGACGTTGAAGCCGACGTTGCCAAGCAGGTCGCCGCACTGTGCGCCGACTTCCCGGTTTACCGCTGAGTGGAGTAACAGACAATGGAACGCTATTCGGGCTTCGGCCTTTTCAAACACTCCCTCAGCCACCACGAAAACTGGCAGCGCATGTGGCGCACGCCGACCCCGAAAAAGGTCTATGACGTGGTGATTGTAGGCGGCGGCGGGCATGGCCTGGCGACGGCTTACTACCTGGCCAAGGTGCACGGCATCACCAACGTTGCCGTGGTCGAAAAAGGCTGGCTGGGCGGCGGCAACACCGCGCGCAACACCACCATCGTGCGCTCCAACTACCTGTGGGACGAGTCGGCCAAGCTCTACGAGCACGCCATGAAACTGTGGGAAGGCCTGTCGCAGGACATCAACTACAACGTGATGTTCTCCCAGCGCGGCGTCTACAACCTCTGCCACACCCTGCAGGACATCCGTGATTCGGAGCGTCGAGTCAGCGCCAACCGCCTCAACGGCGTCGACGGCGAGCTGCTCAATACCGACCAGGTCGCGGCCGAGATCCCGTACCTGGACTGCTCGAAGAACACCCGCTACCCGATCCTCGGTGCAACCGTTCAGCGCCGTGGTGGTGTGGCCCGTCACGATGCCGTGGCGTGGGGCTTTGCCCGCGCTGCCGACGCCCTCGGCGTCGACCTGATTCAACAGACCGAAGTGACCGGTTTCCGCAAGGAAAACGGCGCGGTGATCGGTGTCGAGACCAACAAGGGCTTCATCGGCGCCAAGCGCGTCGGCGTGGTCACTGCCGGTAACTCCGGGCACATGGCGCGCCTGGCTGGCTTCCGTCTGCCGCTCGAGTCGCACCCGCTGCAGGCGCTGGTTTCCGAGCCGATCAAGCCAATCATCGACAGCGTGATCATGTCCAACGCGGTACACGGCTACATCAGCCAGTCGGACAAAGGCGACCTGGTCATCGGCGCCGGTATCGACAGCTGGGTTGGCTACGGCCAGCGCGGTTCGTACCCGGTGATCGAGCACACCCTGCAGGCGATCGTCGAGATGTTCCCGATCCTCTCGCGGGTACGTATGAACCGCCAATGGGGCGGCATCGTCGACACCTGCCCGGACGCCTGCCCGATCATCTCCAAGACCCCGGTGAAGAACCTGTTCTTCAACTGCGGTTGGGGCACCGGCGGCTTCAAGGCCACCCCAGGCTCAGGCAACGTGTTTGCCGCAAGCCTGGCCAAAGGCGAAATGCACCCACTGGCTGCGCCATTCTCCATCGACCGCTTCTACAACGGTGCGCTGATCGATGAACACGGCGCTGCGGCCGTCGCCCACTAATCGGAGACAATCGTCATGTTGCATATTTTCTGTCCCCACTGCGGCGAGCTGCGCTCCGAAGAAGAGTTTCACGCCTCAGGCCAGGCCCATATTGCCCGCCCGCTCGATCCGGCGGCTTGCTCCGACGAGGAGTGGGGTACCTACATGTTCTTCCGCGACAACCCGCGTGGCATTCACCACGAACTGTGGGATCACGTCGCCGGTTGCCGCCAGTATTTCAACGTCACCCGCGACACCGTGACCTACGAAATTCTGGAAACCTACAAGATCGGCGAAAAGCCGCAGATCACTGCCGCCAGCAAGGCTAGCGCCGCGCCGTCGACCGTCAAAGGCCTGGGGGAAAAAGTATGAGCCAGAGTTATCGCCTTGCCAGCGGCGGCCGTGTCAACCGCGGCAAAGTCCTCAATTTCAGCTTCAACGGCAAGACCTATCAGGGTTACGAAGGTGACAGCCTGGCTGCCGCGTTGCTCGCCAACGGCGTCGATGTGGTCGGCCGCAGCTTCAAGTATTCGCGGCCTCGCGGGATCATTGCAGCCGGCACCGAAGAGCCGAATGCGATCCTGCAGATCGGTTCCAGCGAAGCCACCCAGATCCCCAACGTGCGCGCCACTCAGCAGCCGCTGTATGCCGGCCTGGTCGCGACCAGCACCAACGGCTGGCCGAACGTCAACAACGACGTGATGGGCATCCTCGGCAAGGTCGGTGGCAGCATGATGCCGCCGGGCTTCTACTACAAAACCTTCATGTACCCGAAATCGTTCTGGATGACTTACGAGAAGTACATCCGCAAAGCCGCCGGCCTCGGTCGCGCGCCGCTGCAGAACGACCCGGACAGCTACGACTACATGAACCACCACTGCGACGTGTTGATCGTCGGTGCTGGCCCTGCCGGCCTGGCCGCAGCGCTGGCCGCTGGCCGCAGCGGTGCGCGGGTGATCATCGCCGATGAGCAGGAAGAGTTCGGCGGCAGCCTGCTCGACAGCCGTGAGACTCTCGATGGCAAGCCTGCCACCGACTGGGTCGCGGCTACCGTGGCCGAGCTGCAAGGCATGGCCGAAGTGCTGGTACTGCCACGCGCTACCGTCAACGGCTACCACGACCATAACTTCCTGACCATCCACGAGCGCCTGACCGACCACCTCGGTGACCGCGCGCCGATTGGCCAGGTGCGTCATCGCGTCCACCGCGTGCGTGCCAAGCAAGTTGTGCTGGCGGCTGGCGCCCACGAGCGTCCGCTGGTGTACGGCAACAACGATGTGCCGGGCAACATGCTCGCCGGCGCTGTATCGACCTACGTGCGTCGCTACGGCGTGGCGCCTGGGCGCAAGCTGGTGCTGTCGACCAACAACGACCACGCCTATCGCGTTGCCCTGGACTGGCACGATGCCGGCCTGCAAGTGGTCGCGATCGCCGATGCACGCCACAACCCACGCGGTTCGCTGGTGGAAGAAGCACGCGCCAAGGGCATTCGCATCCTCACCTCCAGCGCTGTGGTTGAAGCGACTGGCAGCAAGCATGTGACCGGTGCGCGGGTTGCCGCCATCGACGCCCAGGCGTTCACCGTGACCAGCCCCGGCGAAACCCTGGCCTGCGACCTGATCGCGACCTCCGGCGGCTACAGCCCGATCGTCCATCTGGCCTCGCACCTTGGCGGGCGTCCGGTATGGCGTGAAGACATCCTCGGTTTTGTCCCGGGTGATGCGCCGCAAAAACGCGTCTGTGTTGGCGGCATGAATGGCGTCTACCCGCTTGGTGATGTCCTGGCCGATGGTTTTGAAGGTGGCGTGCGCGCCGCTACCGAAGCCGGCTTCAAGGCCGTGGTCGGTACCCTGCCCAAAGCCGTCCAGCGCACCGAGGAGCCTACTCTGGCCCTGTTCCAGGTGCCGCATGACAAAGGCACTCGTGGGCCGAAGCAGTTCGTTGACCAGCAGAACGACGTCACCGCTGCCGGCATCGAGCTGGCGACCCGTGAAGGCTTCGAGTCGGTCGAACACGTCAAGCGCTACACCGCGCTGGGCTTTGGTACCGACCAGGGCAAGCTGGGCAACATCAACGGCCTGGCCATCGCCGCCCGTTCGCTGGGTATCAGCATTGCGCAGATGGGCACCACCATGTTCCGCCCCAACTACACGCCGGTTACCTTCGGTGCGGTAGCGGGTCGTCACTGTGGTCACCTGTTCGAGCCGGTACGCTTCACCGCACTGCATTCCTGGCACGTTAAAAACGGCGCCGAGTTCGAGGATGTCGGCCAGTGGAAACGTCCGTGGTATTTCCCAAAACCCGGTGAAGACATCCACGCTGCCGTTGAGCGTGAGTGCAAGGCCGTGCGCGACAGCGTCGGCCTGCTGGACGCCTCGACCCTGGGCAAGATCGACATTCAAGGCCCGGATGCGCGTGAGTTCCTCAACCGTATCTACACCAACGCCTGGACCAAGCTCGATGTGGGCAAGGCCCGTTATGGCCTGATGTGCAAGGAAGACGGCATGGTCTTCGACGACGGCGTGACCGCCTGCGTCGGCGACAACCACTTCATCATGACCACCACGACCGGCGGCGCAGCGCGCGTGCTGGGCTGGATGGAGCTGTACCTGCAGACCGAATGGCCGGAACTGAAGGTGTACTTCACCTCGGTCACCGACCACTGGGCAACCATGACCTTGTCTGGCCCCAACAGCCGCAAGCTGCTGGCCGAGATCAGCGACATCGACCTGGACAAGGACGCCTTCCCGTTCATGACCTGGAAGGAAGGCACCGTTGGCGGCGTGCCGGCGCGGGTGTTCCGCATCTCGTTCACCGGTGAGCTGTCGTACGAAGTCAACGTCCAGGCCAACTACGCCATGGGTGTGCTGGAGAAGATCGTTGCGGCGGGCAAACAGTACAACCTGACCCCGTATGGCACCGAGACCATGCACGTGCTGCGTGCCGAGAAGGGCTTCATCATCGTTGGCCAGGATACCGATGGCTCGATGAACGCCGACGACCTCAACATGAGTTGGTGTGTCGGACGCAACAAGCCGTACTCGTGGATCGGCCTGCGTGGCATGAACCGCGAAGACTGCCTGCGCGAAGACCGCAAGCAACTGGTCGGGCTCAAGCCGATCAACCCTAAACAGTGGCTGCCGGAAGGCGCTCAGCTGGTGTTCGATCCGAAGCAGCCGATCCCGATGGACATGGTCGGTCACGTCACCTCCAGCTATGCCTCCAACTCTCTCGGCTATTCGTTCGCCATGGGTGTGGTCAAGGGTGGTCTCAAGCGCATGGGTGAGCGGGTGTATTCGCCGCAGGCCGATGGCAGCGTGATCGAAGCAGAGATTGTGTCTTCGGTGTTCTTCGATCCGAAGGGTGAGCGGCAGAACGTCTGACGCCAGACCGATGCTCAACTCTCGTGGCCGCGGCCGAGCGCCGCTGCCACGCCTGAACACAAGAATTCAAGGCAGGTAACAATGAGCGCTATCAACGTCTTCCAGCAAAACCCCGGCGCCGAGGCCAAGGCCCAGACGCCGCTGCATCATGCAGACCTCGCCAGCCTGGTGGGCAAGGGCCGCAACAACGCAGGCGTGACCCTGCGCGAGAAAAAACTGCTTGGTCATCTGACCTTGCGTGGCGACGGCCATGATCCGGCCTTTGCCAGCGGTGTACACAAGGCCCTCGGCCTGGAGCTGCCGGTAGCCCTGACCGTGGTCGCGAAGGGCGAGACCTCGCTGCAGTGGGTTGGCCCGGATGAGTGGCTGCTGATCGTCCCGGGCGGGCAGGAGTTTGTGGTCGAGCAGCAACTGCGCGACGCCCTCGCGGGCTTGCACATTCAGGTGGTCAATGTCAGCGGCGGGCAGACCCTGCTCGAGTTGCAGGGCGCCAACGTGCGCGACGTGCTGATGAAATCCACCAGCTATGATGTACATCCAAACAACTTCCCGGTGGGCAAAGCGGTCGGCACGGTGTTCGCCAAGTCGCAGCTGGTGATCCGCCGCACCGGTGAAGATACCTGGGAACTGGTGATTCGCCGCAGCTTCGCCGATTACTGGTGGATGTGGCTGCAGGACGCCTCGGCTGAATACGGCCTGAGCATCGAAGCCTAAGGAGAGACGCATGAGTCGGGCACCGGATACCTGGATTCTCACCGCCGACTGCCCGAGCATGCTCGGCACGGTCGATGTGGTGACGCGGTTTCTCTACGAGCAGCGTTGCTATGTCACCGAGCACCACTCCTTCGATGATCGGCTGTCGGGGCGCTTCTTCATTCGCGTCGAGTTCCGCCAGCCAGATGATTTCGATGAGGCGGGTTTTCGTGATGGCCTGGCCGAGCGCAGCGATGCGTTTGGCATGACCTTCGAGCTGACCGCACCCAATCACCGCCCCAAGGTGGTGATCATGGTGTCCAAGGCCGATCACTGCCTGAACGACCTGTTGTACCGTCAGCGCATTGGTCAGCTAGCGATGGACGTGGTCGCGGTGATCTCTAATCACCCCGATCTCGAGCCATTGGCGCATTGGCACAAGATCCCGTATTACCACTTCGCCCTCGACCCCAAGGACAAGCCTGCGCAAGAGCGCAAGGTGCTGCAGGTGATCGAGGAGAGTGGTGCCGAGCTGGTGATTCTTGCGCGGTACATGCAGGTGCTGTCGCCTGAACTGTGCCGTCGCCTGGATGGCTGGGCGATCAACATTCATCACTCGTTGCTGCCTGGGTTCAAGGGTGCCAAGCCGTATCACCAGGCTTACAACAAGGGTGTGAAGATGGTCGGTGCCACGGCGCACTACATCAACAACGACCTTGATGAAGGGCCGATCATTGCCCAGGGGGTCGAAGTGGTGGATCACAGTCACTATCCCGAAGACCTGATTGCCAAGGGGCGTGATATCGAAGGCCTGACCCTGGCGCGGGCGGTGGGGTATCACATTGAGCGGCGGGTGTTTCTCAACGCCAATCGGACGGTGGTGCTCTGAGATCGTCGGGGCCGCCTTGCGGCCCTTTCGCGACACAAGGCCGCTCCTACAAAGACCGCGTAGTTTGGGCCGACGCGGTCCTTGTAGGAGCGGCCTTGTGTCGCGAAAGGGGCGCAAAGCGCCCCCGGCTATCTCCAGACCCACCTGACGCCTGCGGGCAAGCCACTGTCGTTTCCAGTCACGGCATTTCCCCGCCACAAGCCCACAATTCCCCCATTCCAGTAACACATGCCGCCCATGGATGGCGGCGCTTCAACCAACGCTGCATAAGTACAAATCAAGCGAGGTAAGAGCATGTCTGGTAACCGTGGAGTGGTGTATCTCGGCGGCGGTAAAGTCGAGGTGCGGAACATCGACTACCCCAAAATGCAGGACCCACGCGGCAAGAAGATCGAGCACGGTGTGATCCTCAAGGTGGTCTCCACCAATATCTGCGGCTCCGACCAGCACATGGTTCGTGGCCGTACCACCGCCCAGGTCGGGCTGGTGCTGGGCCACGAGATCACCGGTGAAATCATCGAGATGGGCCGTGACGTCGAGCGGATGAAAATCGGCGACCTGGTCTCGGTACCGTTCAACGTTGCCTGCGGCCGCTGCCGCTCGTGCAAAGAGATGCACACCGGCGTCTGCCTCACCGTCAACCCGGCCCGCGCCGGTGGCGCCTACGGCTATGTCGACATGGGTGACTGGACCGGCGGCCAGGCCGAATACGTGCTGGTGCCCTACGCCGACTTCAACCTGCTGAAACTGCCGGATCGCGACAAGGCCATGGAGAAGATCCGTGACCTGACGTGCCTGTCCGACATTCTGCCTACCGGCTACCACGGCGCTGTGACCGCCGGGGTTGGCCCTGGCAGCACCGTGTATGTCGCCGGTGCCGGCCCGGTCGGGCTGGCTGCTGCTGCTTCGGCACGGCTGCTGGGCGCCGCCTGCGTAATCGTCGGCGACCTCAACCCGGCCCGTCTGGCGCATGCCAAGTCGCAGGGCTTCGAGGTGGTCGACCTGTCCAAGGACACCCCGCTGCACGAGCAGATCGTCGACATCCTCGGCGAGCCGGAAGTGGATTGCGCCGTTGACGCCGTCGGCTTCGAAGCGCGCGGCCATGGTCACGAGGGCGCCAAGCATGAAGCGCCGGCCACCGTGCTGAACTCGCTGATGCAGGTGACCCGCGTTGCCGGCAACATCGGTATCCCCGGGCTGTACGTGACCGAAGACCCGGGCGCGGTAGATGCCGCCGCCAAGATCGGCGCGCTGAGCATCCGCTTTGGCCTGGGCTGGGCGAAATCGCACAGCTTCCACACCGGCCAGACCCCAACCATGAAGTACAACCGCCAGCTGATGCAGGCGATCATGTGGGATCGAATCAATATTGCTGAAGTGGTGGGCGTGCAGGTGATCAGCCTTGATCAGGCGCCGGAAGGGTATGGCGAGTTTGATGCGGGAGTGCCGAAGAAGTTTGTGATTGATCCGCATAAAACGTTCAGTGCGGCGTGATTACAAGGCGTTGAGAAAACCCCTCTGATGAGGGGTTTTTTTTGCCTCGAGGGCGGCTATGAGGCTTACGGTATCAAGGCCGGCGATTGTGCGTTTTCTTCACCACGTGCGTTCAGCATGGCGCGTTTGTCGTTGATGGTCAGTAGGCCGGGGTTCGGTGCAGGGTCCGCGTGCTGTTCGGCAAGGGGCATATCAGCACTGCGCAAGAGCGTATAGCTCTGTGAGCCTTGCTTGATGGTGGAAAGCGTGTCACCGCTATAGAAATACAGATGGCTGGCCGAGCGTTTCATTGATTCACCCTTTTTCAGATCACTCATGTTCATAGCTATTCCAAGACGCTGGTAGCTAGCCGCACCCAGAGTTCTTCGCGTTGTTGACGAATACGTAAGACCAGCGCTGTGTACTCGTCAACGTCTGCACGGACTCTGGTGTTGGAAATAGCGCGTAGCCCGATCTCCTCCTGGCTATTAAGGATGCTGATCCTTTCCTCTATACGTACCCACTGTCGCTCAGTAAGACGGCGGACGGTGGTGTTGCCCCAGTAATTAGGTGGGTCTTCTGCCGGGCGGGTTGCTACTGTCACATGGCCTTTGGGAGGACGTTCAGAGTAGGGAAGTGGTCGGTACGGCGGGGGAGGCACCGGCTTGGAGTTTGCATTGGTATACCTGTGGTAAGCAGGTGGGGGTTCGCCTTGAGTCGACGGCGTGTCAGGGGTCGCCCTGAATTTTCTGGGCACCCGTAGTTTCATGAGATTTTTAGCGCCCTTTATGCCGCTTAGCAGCTTACGGAAAAAACGGCCAGAGGGGTCGAGCCTATTGATAGGGTCGCCCCCGCAATACGCATAGGAATTCACACCGCCTTTTCCGAAAGGGCTCAGGCTGTCGGGCGATTGGAATCGCATGAGGGCGGGATTGAATGATCGATGTCCGTTGCCCAATAAGTACAGGGGGAGGGTCGAATTCAGGTATTCGCCATTGAAACCCAAGGCAGGCGCGGTGTCGGAAGGTGCACGGTATCCGTAGGCTGTGTAGGTGGCGGGCTCGCGATCGGTGTTTGTTTTTGCGTGCGTGACGGAGCCCGTGAGATCCGTTGCCAATAGGGTTGTTTGACCGTCGCTTTGTGCACGCTGTTCGGCCATTGATGCGTTACCGGCGCGAAGGAGAGAATGGTTGAACGTCTTTTGGCTGAGGGTGACAAGTTTGTTGGAGTCATAAAACAGTAAAGATTGTTCAGCGTTTTTCATGCTGGATGCCCTTTTGAGAGTGGTGCTTAGTAACTGAATGATTCAAGCCTCTCGGAGGGTCGGCGATTGGGGTGGTTTAGGTAACTGGGGAAAGTGCGAGGTTTTCGGTAGTTGTTCGTCATGCACCGGTCTTTCCACCTTGCGTACAGTTGTCGCCCTTGATGCGGAGAGGGTCGGTTGCCCCTGGCAAGTGGGATTCAGCTAATAGTGTTGTGTCTTGCAGATTGCTGGGGCCGCCGCGCGGCCCTTTCGCGACACAAGGCCGCTCCTACAGATACAGCGCAAGGCTCAAGGCAGCGCCGTACTTGTAGGAGCGGCCTTGTGTCGCGAAAGGGCTGCGCAGCAGCCCCGGCGATCTGCCGTCAAGCAGGAAGCCCGAAAACCACCCCCCGCTGGATGAAAACGGCCCGATACCCGGCCCGGAACAAACCTGCAAACCCCCAGTCGAATGCCTCGTTTCCCAGGCCATTCCGGCCGACGAGGTCCTCCCGATGAAAGCGTTCACCCTGGCAACCCTGATGACCCTGGCCGCCACGCCAGCGTTCGCCTTCAACCTCAGCGACGCCGCCAACGCTGTGTCCGCGGTGCAAAACCAGAATACTCAAGGCAAGGTGCAGGCCCCCGCCGAGTCAGCCAACCTGCTGAACACCCTGGGCAGCGAATTGAACATCACCCCCGAACAGGCCGTGGGCGGCGCCGGGGCAATGCTCGGCCTGGCGCGCAACAACCTCAGCAGCGACGACTACGGCCAGTTGACCAAGGCCGTGCCCGGCCTGGACCTGCTCTCCGGCGCCAACGCCCTCGGTGGCCTCAGTGGCCTGGGCGAATTGCTCGGCAAG
This sequence comes from Pseudomonas sp. PGPR N4, assembly GCF_059693665.1. Lineage (NCBI taxonomy): Bacteria > Pseudomonadati > Pseudomonadota > Gammaproteobacteria > Pseudomonadales > Pseudomonadaceae > Pseudomonas > Pseudomonas sp. PGPR N4. The sequence goes on along the minus strand of NZ_JCAUKV010000004.1, from coordinate 123,984 downwards.
AACAGCGACAAACAATCGGCCCTGAGCAACGCGCTGGGCAACAACGTCGAAGACCGCAGCGATCTGGACAGCGCCTTCAAGGCCCTGGGCATGGATACCGGCATGATCGGTCAGTTCGCCCCGCTGATTCTCCAGTACCTCGGTCAACAAGGCATCGCCGGTTCGCTACTGCAGAACCTGGGTAGCCTGTGGACCACTCCGGCGCCTGCGACAACACCTTCGGTTTGATCAGGTTCTAAGGCGTTCGGCGGCGTCGCGAAGCTCGAATAGCCGTTGGCGCCTGTTGCCGATTTGCTCGCCGATGCTTCTCAGTTTTGCTGATATCAGTTTGCCTGGCGGGCGTCTGGCTTGGGGCGAACTCCCGGAGTAATTCAAAGCCCCTACATAGTAGTGCTCCAGTTTTTCAAGCTCAGCGTAGATATTCCCTGACGCTCTTGAGAGCGCCATCCTTTGTTTGAAGATTGACTGAGCCGTTGGTGCTGCCACCAAGGCGGTCGGGGTATCCGCTTTCACGTCACTGCGACCCGGCGTGTCAGCGAAGCGTACTGACTTTTCCGGTCGGTTAGCGCGCTTCTCTTTTATCATTATGGAGCGCAGGGGTTCTACTGATGCGTCTTTGCCGGGCAGTTTCTTGACCGGTTGCGGGGTGGAACGTTTTGCGGAAGCCAAGCCCATTTCTTTTATCCGGGCTTGCAGAAGCTCTGCTAACGACCCTTGCTGATGCCCTGTCGGGTCTGAATAGTTGACGGGGTCGCCCGCACAGTAGCCATAAGTATTGATGCCACCTTCCTCGAACGGACTCAGACTGTCAGGTGCGAGGAAGCGCATCAGTACCGGGCTATAAGCGCGATACCCCTGGCCCAGCAGGTAGTTGCCGGTCAATGGCTCGGGAGGTTCACCCGCGAACCCAAGTCGCGGCGCCGCAGGCTGTGACCGAGCGTCATGCCCATAGGCGGTATAGATGCAAGTGGCTGCGCCAAGGCCGCCGTGCGTCTTCAACACGGACTTCTGGCTGTCCGTTATCAACAGCTGAATGTCCATGCCCGAGTGGCTGTCGCGCCGCTCAGCCAGCGGCTGACCGGCCCCCTGCAGTAGCTTCCAGTGCTGGTTGCCGGTGATCTCGAGATTGATCTGTCCGCTTTGGTAGAAGTTAAGGCGTTTGTTCACGGGGCTGGCCTCGCAGGCGCTGAGTCTTTGATCAGCACAGTTTCCCGGCCTGCGAGATGTTGCATAACTGGCAGAAGTGTTAGGGCGCTTCCTACGTTCCTGTCCGTCTGCGGCTGATGGACATTGATCCCCTCCCACAAGCGCACATCCTGTGGGAGCGGGCTTGCCCCGCGAAGAGGCCGGCTCAGCCGCTGCAAGCCTCAGCGCATCTCGGCGCGCAACTGCTCGATGCGCTGGTCCTTCTCGACCCACAGCTGGTTCACCCAGGCCTGCACGGTCTCGCGAAACACCGGGTCGTTCTCGTAATCGCCCGCCCACAACGCCGGCTCCAGCTCATGCACGCGAATGTCGATAATCACCCGGCTGATGCTGCCATTGAGCAGGGCCCAGAAGCCCGGCGCCTGGTCGCCCGGGTAGACGATGGTCACATCCAGCAGAGCGTCGAGCTGTTCGCCCAGCGCCGCCAGCACGAACGCCACGCCACCGGCCTTGGGCTTGAGCAAGTGCTTGTACGGCGACTGCTGTTCAAGGCGCTTGGCCTCGCTGAAGCGCGTGCCCTCAAGGTAGTTGACCACGGTCACCGGCTGGCGCTTGAACAGCTCGCAGGCGGCCTTGGTGATTTCCAGGTCCTTGCCCTTGAGCTCCGGGTGCTTGGCCAGAAACGCCTTGCTGTAGCGCTTCATGAACGGGTAGTCCAGGCCCCACCAGGCCAGGCCCAGCAGCGGCACCCAGATCAGTTCCTTCTTGAGGAAGAACTTGAAGAACGGCACCCGGCGGTTGAGGCTTTCGATCAGCGCCGGGATATCGACCCAGCTCTGGTGGTTGCTCACGCACAGGTAGGAGGTGTCCTGGCGCAGCTTGTCGACGCCGCGGATATCCCACTGGGTAGGGATGCACAGGGCGAAAATGACCTTGTCGATCTCCGACCAGGTCTCGGCCATCCACATCACGCCTGCAGACGCATAGTCACGGCCTCGGCCCGGCAGCACCAGCTTGAGCAGGGCGAAGACCATCAACGGGCAGATCATCACCACGGTGTTGAGCAATAGCAGAATGGTTGTGAGGATGCCGGTCAGCAGGCGACGCATAAGGAGACTCTTGTTGTGTGAAATAAGCGGTCGACAATGATAAGTGTGGTTATCGCCTACGCCAAACTTCCAATGGCCTACGACCGGGACAAATGTTTCACATTATGTTGGATAAGCTCTTGCGACGAACCTATCGCGCTTGTGCAGTCTAAGCACTGTCCCGTCTCAAGGAAGTTAGCCCGTGAAACCACTGCTTGCCCTGTTATCGCTGCTCGCCCTGCCGGTCATGGCCGCCGAGCCGACCCTGTATGGTCGCTACGAGTACATCAGCCTGCCGGAGATCGGCGGTGAAACGCTCAAGGCCAAGATGGACACCGGTGCGCTGACGGCGTCGCTGTCGGCCAAGGATATCGAGCGCTTTACCCGTGATGGCGAGGACTGGGTGCGCTTCAAGCTGGCAACCAAGGATGCCGACGGCAAGGTCTACGAGCACAAGGTTGCGCGCATCAGCAAGATCAAGAGCCGCGCCGACGAGGACGATGACGAAGGCGACAGCGCTGAGGCAGCGCGCCGGCCGGTGGTCGACCTGGAACTGTGCCTGGGCGGCGAGAAGCGCACCGTCGAGGTCAACCTGACCGACCGCAGCAGCTTCAACTATCCGTTGTTGATTGGCGCCAAGGCGCTGCGCGAGTTCAAGGCGGCGGTAAACCCCGCGCGCAGGTTTACCGCTGGCAAGCCTGAGTGCTGACGGAGCAGCTTCAAGCTGCGAGCCACAAGCTGCAAGAAACAGCGGATCGGTGTAAGTTCACGCGATCCGCTTCTAGTTGAAGCTTGCAGCTTGAGGCTTGTCGCCAAGAATGCCCCATATCCTCATCGTCGAAGATGAATCCGCCATCGCCGACACCCTGATCTACGCCCTGCAAGCCGACGGCCACAGCACCGAGTGGGTGACCCTGGGTAGCGCCGCCGTCGAGCGCCAGCGCCTGCAGCCGGCCGACCTGGTCATTCTCGACATCGGCCTGCCCGACATCAGTGGCTTTGAAACCTGCCGCCAGTTGCGCCGCTTCAGCGAAGTGCCGGTGATGTTTCTCAGCGCCCGCGACGCCGAGATCGATCGGGTGCTGGGCCTGGAGATCGGTGCCGACGATTACGTGGTCAAACCGTTCAGCCCCCGCGAGGTGGCCGCGCGGGTGCGGGCGATACTCAAGCGCATGGCGCCGCGCAGCGAAACGCCCGCTGTGGCGACGCTGTTTCAGGTCGACACGCTGCGCATGCAGATCGTTTACCGCAGTGTCAGCCTGGCCCTGACCCGTCACGAGTTTCGCCTGCTGCAGTGCTTGCTTGAGCAGCCGCAGCGGGTGTTCAGCCGCGAGCAGTTGCTCGACGCGCTGGGGGTAGCAGGGGACGCTGGCTACGAGCGCACCATCGACAGCCATATCAAGAGCCTGCGCGCCAAGCTGCGCCAGGTCGCCGCTGACGCCGAGCCGATCCAGACCCATCGCGGCCTGGGCTACAGCTACAGCCCGGAACACGCCTGATGCGCCTAGGTATTCGGATCTTTCTGGTGTACTTCCTGTTTGTCGGGCTGGCTGGCTATTTTTTGCTCAATACCGTGCGTGAGCAGATCCGCCCGGTGGTGCGCCAGGCTTCCGAAGAAACCCTGGTCGACACCGCCAACCTGCTGGCGGAGATCCTTCACGACGACGTCAAGGCCGGGACCCTTGGCCAGAGCCGCTTGCCGCAGTTGCTTGAATCGTACGGTCAGCGCCGCCCCGGCGCGCAGATCTGGGGGCTGGCGAAGAATCAGGTCAGCCACCGCATCTACGTGACCGACGCCAATGGCATCGTCCTGCTCGACTCGGCCGGGGTCGATCTGGGCAAGGATTACTCACGCTGGAACGACGTCTACCTGACCCTGCACGGGCAATACGGTGCGCGCTCTTCACGCAGCGATCCGGATGACGAAAGCACCTCGGTGATGCACGTCGCGGCGCCGATCATGGATGCCGGCAAGATCATCGGCGTGGTCACCGTGGCCAAGCCCAACAGCTCGCTGCAGCCGTACATCGACCGCGCCGAGCGGCGCCTGCTCAATCTTGGGCTGGGCTTGATCATCCTCGGCCTGCTGGTCGGTGCGCTGTTGTCGTGGTGGCTGGCGCGCTCGCTGCGCAGGCTCACCCACTACGCCCAGGCGGTCAGCGAGGGTCAGCGCGCGGCGTTGCCGCATTACAAGGGCGGCGAGCTCGAGCAACTCGCCACCGCAGTCGAGCGGATGCGCACCGAGCTTGCCGGCAAGGCCTATGTCGAGCGCTATGTGCATACCCTGACCCACGAGCTGAAAAGCCCGCTGGCGGCGATTCGTGGCGCCTCCGAGCTGCTGCAGGGCGACATGCCCGCCGAGCAGCGGCTGCGTTTTGCCAGCAATATCGAACGTGAGAGCGGGCGCTTGCAGCAGATGATCGAACGCTTGCTGAATCTCGCCCAGGTCGAGCAGATGCAGGCTCTGGAGGATGAGCAGGAGGTGGCGCTGGCGGTGCTGGTCGACGAGTTGCTGCTGGCCCACGCAGCGCGTATCGACAGCGCTGGCTTGCAGGTGCGCCAGCGCGTGCCGGCGGCGGTGCGGTTGCGTTGTGATCCGTACCTGATGCGCCAGGCGTTGGCCAACCTGCTCGAGAATGCACTGGACTTCACCCCGGCGGGTGGGACTTTGCTGTTCGAGCTGGAGCAGGGCGGCGAGCGGGTCGCGTTGAGCCTGTTCAACCAGGGTGAGGCAATTCCGCAATACGCGATAGGGCGCGTCAGCGAGCGCTTCTATTCGCTGCCGCGACCAGGCAGTGGGCGCAAGAGCAGCGGTCTGGGGCTGAATTTTGTCGCCGAGGTGATGCAGCTGCATGGTGGCGAGTTGGCGGTGGATAACGTCGAAGGCGGCGTGCGGGTGAGGTTGTGGCTGCCGCTGCGGCGCGTCTGTTGAATTGCTGGGGCCGCTTCGCGACCCTCTCGCGACACAAGGCCAGCGTAGCTGGCCCGGCGGTGTCGGCGGCGAAGCTGGTAACTGCAACTCACCACAGTATCTCCACGCAATCTCCACATTGGCTCCCTGCTGGCTCCACAGGCGCGGCACAGACTGTGCCCATCGCCAACGGAGCCTCCACCCATGAACAAGACCCTGAGTTTCAAGCTCGGCATGATCGCCTTGCTGATGTTGCTGCTGTTGATACCGCTGCTGATGATCGGTGGCCTGATCGAGGACCGGCAGAACCTGCGCGACAACGTGCTGGCCGACATCGCCCAGAGCTCAAGCTTCGATCAGCTGATCTCCGGTCCACTGCTGGTGGTGCCGTACCGCAAGTACGAGCGGCGCTGGATCGACAAGGACGGCCAGAGCGTACAGGAGACGGTCACCGTTAACGGCCAGTTGTACTTCCTGCCGGAGACGTTCGACGCTGACATCAACATCGATACCGAACTGCGCGCCCGCGGCATCTATCAGGCGCGGCTGTTCCACGCCAAGAGTCAGATAGCCGGGCGGTTCAAGCTGCCCGAGCGTTGGGGCATCGACAAGGACTATGAGGACTACCGTTTCGACAAGCCGTTCCTGGTGGTTGGCATCAGCGACATCCGCGGCATCGAGAGCAACCTGGAACTGCAGCTGGACGATCAACGCCTGCCTTTCGCTGCAGGTACTGGCCTGGACTGGATGCGTGGCGGTGTGCACGTGCCGTTGCCGCAGTTCGATGGCCACCAGGCGCGCGAGTTCACCTATGGCTTCGAGCTTGCCCTGCAAGGCACCGGGCAGCTGTACGTGCTGCCGATCGGGCGCAGCAGCAGTGTCGACATGCAGGCCAACTGGCCGCACCCAAGCTTTGTCGGCAGTTACTTGCCAAGCCGGCGCGAGATCAGCGGTGAGGGCTTCAAGGCCCATTGGCAGACCTCGTTCTTTGCCACCAACCTGGAAGATGCCCTGCGCCAGTGTGCGACGGTCGCCGACTGTAGTGAGTACAAGCAGCGCACCTTTGGCGTGAGCTTTGTCGACCCGGTCGACCAGTACCTCAAGAGCGAGCGGGCGATCAAATATGCGCTGCTGTTCATTGCTCTGACCTTTGCCGGATTCTTCCTCTTCGAGGTGCTGAAAAACCTCAGCGTGCACCCGGTGCAGTACGTGCTGGTTGGCGTGGCGTTGGCGTTCTTCTACCTGCTGTTGCTGTCACTGTCCGAGCACCTGGGTTTCGGCGCTGCCTACGGCTTGTCGGCGTCGGCTTGTGTGCTGCTGATCGGCTTCTACCTCAGCCACGTGCTGCGCAGTGTCTGGCGCGGGTTGGGCTTCGCTGGCGGGTTGGCGGTGCTCTACGCGATGTTGTTCGGGTTGCTCAGCGCCGAGGACTACGCGCTGTTGATGGGCTCGCTGCTGTGCTTTGGCTTGCTCGGCGTATTCATGGTCCTGACCCGGCGCCTGGACTGGTCGCGGGTGGGGAGGTCGGCATGAGGGAGGAACGTGAGCTGGGGCGCCGGCTGGCGCTGCAGATCGGCCTGCTGTTTGCGCCAGGCCAGCGCTGAAAGAGGGGCCGCATTGCGGCCCCTTTTGCCGTCGTCAGGCAGCTGGCGCAGTGGCGCGCAGCGAAGGCCGCTGCGACACTTCGGCGTACCAGGCCGCCAGGCCGGGCTGGCGCTCACGCCAGCCGAACTCAGGCTGGCGCAGGTCCAGATAACCCAGCGCGCAGGCGACGCCGATGGCGACCATGTCGAACCCGGAGATCAGCTCGGCCAGGTGCTCCTGCTCCAGGTTGGCCAGGCTGCGGCGGATCTTCTCGCTCTGCGCTTCGAGCCAGCCATCCCAGCGCTTGTCCTGCGGGCGCAGGAAGCTCTCGTAGCGGCTCGATACCGCCGCATCCATGATCGCATCGGCCTGCGCCGCCAGGGTCAGCCGGCGCCAGCGGGCCGAGCCCTCACGCGGGATCAGCGGGGTGCCGACATGCTGGCTGTCGAGGTACTCGCAGATCACCCGGCTGTCATGCAGCACAGTGCCGTCTTCCAGGCGCAAGGCCGGGATCTTGCCGATCGGGTTGTCCTGATTGAGTTGCGCGTCGCCAGCCACCGGGCTGATATTCACTGCCTGCAACTGTACCCGCGGCAGTTGCCCGGTTTCGTGCAGCACCACCATGACCTTGCGCACGAACGGCGACAGCGGCGAGTGGAACAGGGTCATCGTGCTCATGGCCGGGCCTCAGTTGCCTTGCAGGCTCGGCGGCAGGCACACGCCGGTGCCAGCGATGCCGCAGTAGCCGTTGGGGTTCTTGGCCAGATATTGCTGGTGGTAGGCCTCGGCGAAGTACACCGTTGGCGCCTGCTCGATCTCGGTGGTGATCGGGCCAAAGCCGGCCTTGTCCAGCTCAGCCTGGTAGGCCGCTTTGCTCGCGTTGGCTTGCTCGAGCTGCTCGGGGCTGGTGCAGAAGATCGCCGAACGGTACTGGGTGCCGACGTCGTTGCCCTGGCGCATGCCCTGGGTCGGGTTGTGCAGCTCCCAGAACATCGCCAGCAGCTCCTGATAGCTGACCTTGTCCTTGTCGAACACGACCAGCACCACTTCGGTGTGGCCGGTCAGGCCCGAGCAGACTTCTTCGTAGGTTGGGTTCGGAGTGAAGCCGCCGGCATAGCCGACCACCGTGCTGACCACGCCTTCGCGCTGCCAGAAGCGGCGCTCGGCGCCCCAGAAGCAACCGAGGCCAAAGATGGCGAAATCGACGTTCTGGAAGAACGGCCCAAGCAGCGGCGTCTCGTTGAAGACGTAATGCATCTCGGGCAGGCTCATCGGCGTCTCGCGGCCAGGCAGGGCCTGTTCCGCAGTAGGCAGGACGTTTTTGTTCACCAGGATTTCCGAACGCAGGACCATGGCCGCTCCTCTGTATATTCAGTAGATGTAGGCAGGGGCCGTCAACGCGCTGCTGCGGCCCGAATGACTTGTATAGTGCCCGAGACTGAGCGCGCTGTCAGGCCACTGGTCCGCGCGGGTAGCGCTTGAGGCGCTCAACCAGTTCGCGGCCGGGGATTGGCCGATCGAACAGGTAGCCCTGGCCGACGTCACAGCGATGGCGGCGCAGGAAGGCCAGCTGCGCAGGGGTCTCGATGCCCTCGGCGACTACCTTGAGCTTGAGGTTGTGGGCCATGGCCACCACCGCCGAGGTGATTTCCATGTCGTCCTGGTTGTCCGGGATTTCGTTGATGAAGCTGCGGTCGATCTTGATGATGTCGATCGGGAATTTCTTCAGGTAGCTCAGCGACGAGTAGCCGGTACCAAAGTCGTCCATCGCCAGGGTCAGCCCCAACGCCTTCAGTTCGATCAGCTGGCGGTGGGTGTCTTCGGTTGCCTCAAGCAGCAAGCCTTCGGTCAGCTCCAGTTCCAGCAAGTGCGAAGGCAGGCCTTCTTCCTTGATGATCGAGCCGATCGAGCTGACCAGCTCCGGGTCGGAAAACTGCTTGGGTGAAAGGTTGATGGCGACGTGCAGGTCACCCAGTCCAGCGGCGCTCAGTTCAAGGCTCATGCGGCACGACTGGCGCACCACCCACTTGCCGATGGGGATGATCAGGCCGGTTTCTTCGGCCACGCTGATGAACTGATCCGGGCGGATCATGCCGCGCTCCGGGTGGTTCCAGCGCAGCAACGCTTCCAGCCCGAGGAGGCGCCCGCTGCGCAGGCACAGCTTGGGCTGGTAGAACACCTCCAGCTCGTTCTGGGTCAGGGCGCGGCGCAGGTTGTTCTCGACGAACAGCTTGTAGCTGGCTTCGGCGTTGAGCACTTCGGTGAACACCTGCACCTGATGCTTGCCGTTGGCCTTGGCCTTGTGCAGGGCGAGGCCGGCGTTTTTCATCAGGGTCTGCGGGTCGCTGCCGTGCAGCGGCGCGCAGGCCAGGCCTACCGAGGCGGTGACGTTGATCAGCTGGTTGTCGACGAACATCGGCTTGTCGAGGGTACGCAGCAGTTGCAGGGCAATGCTCTGGCCGCCCTCCAGGCTGGTGTGGTCGAGCAGCACGGCGAATTCGTTACTGGCAAAGCGCGCAAGGATGCCGCCGACGGTCAGACTGTTGCGCAGGCGTCGGGCCAGGCTCACCAGCAGCTTGTCGCCGGTCTGGTGGCCAAGGCTGTCGTTGATCCGCTTGAAGTTGTCGATGTCGACCAGCAGCAGACACAGCGAACTGGCGCTGTCGCGGCTGAAGCGCTCATCGAGGTTGCGAATGAACGCCGGGCGGTTGCCCAGGTTGGTCAGGTTGTCGGTGTAGGCCAGGCGCTCGATGCGCTGCTGAGCCAGCTTGCTCTGGGTGACGTCTTCGTAGATGCCGATGTAGTGGGTCAACTCGCGGTTGTCGCCGTACACCTTGGAAATCGACAGCTGACCCCAGTAAGGTTCGAGGTTCTTGCGCCGGCTCTTGAATTCGCCCTGCCAGCTGTTGCCCATATCCAGGCTCGACGGCGAATCGAACAGCAGTTCGCTGAGGTTTTCCAGGGCCGGCAGCTCGGACAGGCGATGGCCCTGGACCTCATCGGTACTGTACTGGGTGATCGCGGTGAAACTTGGGTTGACGTACTCGACCACGCCGTCGCGGTTGACCAGCAAAAAGGCGCTGGCGCTCTGCTCGACCGCGCGCTGGAACAGGTGCAACGCGCTGGCAGCGGTACGCCGGTTGTGGTTGGTGATGACCTGGGCGAACTGGTCGGCGAGCTCGCCTGCAAAAGCGATTTCATCCGACTGCCAGGCCCGCGGCATGCCGGTTTGCTCCAGGCACAGCACGCCGACTACCTGGCCGTCGACGCGGATACTGGCGTCGAGCATGGCGTTGTCGGAGGCCGGGAACAGGCTCTGCGCCATGTCACGGGTGCGCGGGTCGTGGCTGGCGTTGTGCGCGTCGATGGCGCGGCTGGCATGCAGCGCTTCGATGTAGTCGGGGAACTGGCTGGCGTCGATCGGGGCCGGTAGGCGGTGCTCCTGGTCAAGCCGGTACCAGGCGGTAATCGGCTCCAGCTGCTGGTCATGCAGGTACCAGATGCTCGAGCAGTCGACGTTGTAGATTTCACAGGCGCTGCGGGTGATCAGCTCGGCGGCTTCGAGCAGCGAGTTGTCGGCGCTGTAGCGCTGCCGCGCCAGGCGCAGAATCAAGTCTTGCTGGGCTCGTACCCGCTCCAGATGCTCTAGCTGTTCCTGCTGCGCGCGCTGGTTCAGCTGCAGAGCGATCTGCAGGCGGTTGTTGCGGGTTTCCAGGTCGCTGGCGGTCATGTTGATGCTGTCTTCGGCGTGATCATCGAGCACTGTCAGGTACCCGCGCAGCAGCTGCCGGCCATGCTGCTTGTAGACTTCGCCGCACTCGAGCAAACGCAATGGCGCCGGGCCAACGTGCAGGGTGTAGCGCACCCGGTAATGACCACGGCGCGACAGCTGCAGCTGGATCTCGTCATGCAGGCGATAGCGTGCTTCGGGCTCCATCAGGCTTGCATACGGCGAGCTGACCAACGCGCACAGCTCAGCGGCAGGCAGGCCGAATTGGCGGTCGCAGTTGGGGTCCAGGTAGAGCATCGCCCAGTTGGCTTCGTTGAGCCTTTCGAAACGCAGCATGCCCAGCCGCGAGGGCACGGGTAGCTGGGTCACGACCTCGGCCGCCACTCGGGTCGCGGCATCGGGTTGGCTTTTCATCGAAGACTCGCTTGAAGAGGGTGACAGGGCCTGGCAGGCAGCGCATCTGGCAAGGTTGCATCATGTCCCGAAGGCTGGCAAGCGGCCATGTCGGGCTATTGGCAGTTTATCGGCAGGGGTGTGAGTTTCTGCAGCCGGTTGCAGTTTTGCGGGCAAAAAAAAGCCCCGCCAGGGGCGGGGTTGAGGTACGAGCGTGGCAGCTCGAAAGTGGTGCCTGCTGCCCCGGCATGTACCGGGGCAGCAGTTGCAGCATTACAGCAGGATGGTGCGGATATCACCCAGCAAGTCGCTCAGGCGCTTGGTGAAGCGCGCAGCAGCGGCGCCGTTGATCACACGGTGATCGTACGACAGCGACAGCGGCAGCATCAGCTTGGGCTGGAAGGCCTTGCCATCCCAGACTGGCTGGATGGTTGCCTTGGATACACCCAAGATCGCCACTTCCGGCGCGTTGACGATCGGCGTGAAGCCAGTGCCGCCAATGTGACCGAGGCTGGAGATGGTGAAGCAGGCGCCCTGCATCTCGTCGGCCGAAAGCTTTTTGGTACGGGCTTTTTCAGCCAGTGCCGCAGCTTCGCCAGCCAGTTGCAGCAGGCTCTTCTGGTCGACGTTCTTGATGACCGGGACCAGCAGACCATCCGGGGTGTCGACGGCGAAACCGACGTTGACGTACTTCTTGCGGATGATTGCCTTGCCGCTTGGTGCCAGCGAACTGTTGAAGTCCGGCAGCTCCTTGAGCAGGTGGGCGCAGGCCTTGAGCAGCAGCGGCAGTACGGTCAGCTTGACGCCGGCCTTTTCCGCTACGGCTTTTTGCGCGACACGGAAGGCTTCCAGCTCGGTGATGTCAGCCGAATCGAACTGAGTCACGTGCGGCACGTTGAGCCAGCTGCGGTGCAGGTTGGCAGCGCCGACCTGCATCAGGCGGGTCATGGCCACTTCTTCGACTTCACCGAACTTGCTGAAGTCGACCACCGGGATCGGCGGGATACCAGCACCACCGGTTGCACCGGCGGCGGCCGGCGCTTCCTTGGCCTTCTGCATCATCGCCTTGACGTAGACCTGCACGTCTTCCTTGAGGATGCGACCGTGCGGGCCAGTAGCCGAAACAGCGCCCAGCTCGACACCGAATTCACGGGCCAGCTGACGTACCGCAGGGCCGGCATGGACCTTGGCGTTGCTGGCAGCAGCCGGGGCAGCAGCCTGGGCCGGTGCAGCAGCTGGAGCCGGTGCGGCGGCAGGTGCGGCAGCCGGAGCAGCCTCAGCCTTGGCCGGTGCGGCAGCCGCCTGGGCAGGGGCCGCAGCAGGTGCGGCGCCAGCGATCTTCAACTTGAGGATCAGGTCACCGGTGCCGACTTCGTCGTCCAGCTTGGCGATCACTTCTTCAACCACGCCAGCGGCAGGCGAAGGGATCTCCATGGAGGCCTTGTCGGACTCCAGGGTGATCAGCGACTGGTCAGCTTCGACGGTGTCGCCGGCCTTGACCAGTACTTCGATGATCTTGGCCTTGCCCGACGAGCCGATGTCCGGCACGTGGATGTCCTGCACGGTGGCAGCAGCAGGAGCTGCGGCCGGCGCAGGAGCAGCCTCGGCGGCTGGCGCAGGCGCGGCAGCAGGTTGTTCGGCGGCAGGCGCAGCAGCGGCCGGAGCCTCGGACGCCGCAGCGCCCTCGGCTTCCAGAACCAGCAGTTCGTCGCCTTCTTTCAGGCGATCGCCCAGCTTGACCTTGAGCTCTTTGACGATGCCGGCTTTAGGCGCCGGAATCTCCATGGAGGCCTTGTCGGACTCCAGGGTCAGCAGGCTCTGGTCAGCCTCGATGCGGTCGCCAACCTTGACGAACAGCTCGATGATTTCACCTTCACCGCTGCCGATGTCAGGTACGCGAATGAGTTCGCTCACTTAAAAATACTCCTCAGCAGTCCAGTGGGTTGCGCTTGTCCGGGTCGATGCCGAACTTGACGATGGCATCAGCTACCACCTTCGGTTCGATCTCGCCACGGTCAGCCAAGGCTTCCAGGGCAGCCAGCACCACGAAGTGACGGTCAACTTCGAAGAAGTGACGCAGCTTCTTGCGGCTGTCGCTGCGACCGAAACCATCGGTACCCAGGACTTTGAACTCTTTGCTCGGCACCCACTGACGGATCTGCTCGGCAAAAATCTTCATGTAGTCGGTCGATGCGATAACCGGGCCTTTGCGACCGGTCAGGCACTGCTCGACGTAAGTCTGCTGTGGCTTCTGGCCAGGCTTGAGGCGGTTGGCGCGTTCTACGGCGAGGCCGTCGCGACGCAGTTCGTTGAAGCTGGTAACGCTCCACACGTCGGCACCGACGTTGAACTCTTCGCGCAGGATCTTCGCAGCTTCACGGACTTCACGCAGGATGGTGCCGGAACCCATCAGCTGAACGTGGTGTGCCGCGTCGCGGGTGTCTTCTTCGAGCAGGTACATGCCCTTGACGATACCTTCCTCGACACCGGCCGGGATTGCCGGCTGCTGGTAGGATTCGTTCATCACGGTGATGTAGTAGAAGATGTCCTGTTGCTCTTCGGTCATCTTCTTCATGCCGTCCTGAATGATCACCGCCAGCTCATAGCCGTAGGTTGGATCGTAGGTGCGGCAGTTCGGGATGGTCCCGGCCAGCAGGTGGCTATGACCGTCTTCGTGCTGCAGGCCTTCACCGTTGAGGGTGGTACGGCCGGCGGTACCGCCGATCAGGAAGCCACGGGTGCGGCTGTCGCCAGCGGCCCAGGCCAGGTCACCGATACGCTGGAAGCCGAACATCGAGTAGAAGATGTAGAACGGCAGCATCGGCTGGTTGTGGTTCGAGTACGAAGTACCGGCAGCGATGAACGACGACATGGCGCCGGCTTCGTTGATGCCTTCTTCGAGAATCTGACCTTTCTTGTCTTCGCGGTAGAACATCACCTGGTCTTTGTCGACTGGCTCGTAGAGCTGGCCGACCGACGAGTAGATGCCCAGCTGGCGGAACATGCCTTCCATACCGAAGGTACGGGCTTCGTCCGGGATGATCGGAACGATGCGCTGGCCAATCTCTTTGTCCTTGACCAGCTGCGCGAGGATCCGCACGAAGGCCATGGTGGTGGAGATTTCACGGTCGCCCGAACCGTCCAGGATAGCCTTGAGGGTTTCCAGGGGCGGGGTCGGGATGCTCATGCTCTTGGCGCGGCGCTGTGGTACGAAGCCACCCAGGGCGGAGCGACGCTCGGCCAGGTAACGGGCCTCGGCGCTGCCTTCTTCTGGTTTGAAGAACGGCAGGTTCTCCAGCTCGTCGTCCTTGACCGGGATGTCGAAACGATCACGGAAGTGACGCAGGCTGTCGACGTCGACCTTCTTGGTGTTGTGCGCGGTGTTCTTGGCTTCGCCAGCACCGGTACCGTAACCCTTGATGGTCTTGGCCAGGATGACGGTCGGCTGTTCCTTGTGGTTCACAGCCTGGTGGTACGCCGCGTAGACCTTGTACGGGTCGTGGCCGCCACGGTTGAGCTTCCAGATCTCGTCATCGGACAGGTCTTCGACCATGGCCTTGAGCTCTGGGGTGTTGAAGAAGTGCTGACGGACGTACGCGCCGTCCTTGGCCTTGTAGTTCTGGTACTCGCCGTCGATGACTTCGTCCATGCGACGTTGCAGGATACCGTCGACGTCCTTGGCCAGCAGTGGGTCCCAGAAACGGCCCCAGACCACTTTGTTGACGTTCCAGCCACCGCCACGGAACACGCCTTCGAGTTCCTGGATGATCTTGCCGTTACCGCGCACTGGGCCGTCGAGGCGCTGCAGGTTGCAGTTGATGACGAAGATCAGGTTGTCCAGCTTCTCGCGGCCAGCCAGGGAGATCGCGCCCAGGGATTCCGGCTCGTCGCACTCGCCGTCGCCCATGAAGCACCAGACCTTTTGCTTGCCGGCCGGGATGTAGCCGCGGGCTTCGAGGTACTTCATGAAGCGCGCCTGGTAGATCGCCTGGATCGGGCCCAGACCCATCGAAACGGTCGGGAACTGCCAGAAATCAGGCATCAGCCATGGGTGCGGGTAGGACGACAGGCCTTTGCCATCGACTTCCTGACGGAAGTTGTTCATCTGCTCTTCGCTGATCCGGCCTTCCATGAAGGCACGGGCGTAGACGCCAGGCGAGGCGTGGCCCTGGAAGAAGATCAGGTCGCCGCCGTGTTCGTCGGTCGGGGCCTGGAAGAAGTAGTTGAAGCCGATGTCATACAGGGTGGCACTGGAGGCAAAGCTCGAGATGTGTCCGCCCAGGTCCGAATCCTTCAGGTTGGTGCGCATGACCATGGCCAGTGCGTTCCAACGCACCAACGAGCGAATGCGGCGTTCCATGAACAGGTCGCCAGGCATGCGTGCTTCGTGGGTGACAGGGATGGTGTTGCGGTATGGCGTGGTGATGGCATACGGCAGCTGGGAACCACTGCGGGTGGCCAGCTCGCCCATACGGGTCATCAGGTAATGAGCGCGGTCTTCGCCTTCTTTGTCGAGGACCGACTCCAGGGCATCCAGCCATTCCTGGGTTTCGATTGGATCGAGGTCTTGCATGGCTTGCTCCAGGGCGGAAAGGCAACCAGAATCGGCTGCCTGAGTTTGCGACTGGCCTTATGGGCAGACGTCGTGAATTCTTGGATTACCGGAGTGTGACCCGGCGCCGTGTAGTTTTACTACAAAAGCTTTCGCATTTCATGCTTTTACACGGTCGGGGTAGTAGTAATACTACAGAAATGCGACGTTTGGTCGCACCCTGGCTTGTGGGGAAAAACGTTCATGTTGGTTGGCGATGTAGCTGAGGCGGGTGGATCTTGATGTTTAATGCCAATGATTCGTTGATTTCAGCTATTTACAACTTTTGTATGACACTTCAACCGCGGTCCCGCTTCCCCGTAGCCAATTACACCCCTCCCTTTGTTGCCGATCAAGGATAGCCCATGCGTCTGCCTTTGCCTCTCGATCTGCCCGCTGGCTTGCAACCACTGGTCGTCCGTAACCAACAGCTGCTGAACGAGGCGCTGAGCAGTCAGGACGACCCTGGCCTGTCTACGTTGAGCGCCGAGCATCGGCAGCAGTTCGAGCAGGTGGCTGCCGCCAGCGAGTTCATCTTCGATCAGGCTCAGCGCGAGCCGGGTATGTTGCTCGAGCTGCTGGCCAGCGGTGATCTGGAGCAGGCCTATGCGCCGGGCGAGATGACCGCGCGGATTGCCGCAGTGGCCCAGGCGGCGCAGAGCGAAGAAGAGCTGGCGCGCAACCTGCGCCGGGCCCGCAACCGTCAGCAGATGCGCATCATCTGGCGCGACATTACCCGCCAGGCGGCGCTGGGGGAAACCTGCCGCGACCTGTCAGATATGGCCGACGCCTGCATCGACCAGGCTTACCAATGGCTGTACCCGCGGCATTGCCAGCAGTTCGGCACGCCGATCGGCAACCGCAGTGGCGAGGCGCAGCACATGGTCGTACTGGGCATGGGCAAGCTGGGTGCGGTCGAGCTGAACCTGTCTTCGGACATCGACCTGATCTTCGCCTTTGCCGAGGGCGGCGAGACGGAGGGGGTCAAGCGCTCGCTGGACAACCAGGAGTTTTTCACCCGCCTCGGCCAGCGCCTGATCAAGGCACTCGATCCGGTCACCGTCGATGGCTTTGTGTTTCGCGTCGATATGCGCCTGCGTCCCTACGGCTCGGCCGGCGCGCTGGTGCTGTCGTTCAATGCACTGGAGCAGTACTACCAGGACCAGGGCCGCGACTGGGAACGCTACGCCATGATCAAGGCGCGTGTTGTGGCCGGTGATCAGGCTGCCGGCGCCCAGTTGCAGGAGATGCTGCGGCCGTTCGTGTACCGGCGCTACCTGGACTTCTCGGCAATCGAAGCGCTGCGCACCATGAAGCAGCTGATTCAGCAGGAAGTGCGGCGCAAGGGCATGGCCGACAACATCAAGCTGGGCGCCGGAGGCATTCGCGAGGTCGAGTTCATCGCCCAGGCTTTCCAGCTGATCCATGGTGGGCGCGACCTGAGCCTGCAGCAGCGGCCACTGCTGAAGGTGCTGGCCACCCTTGAAGGGCAGGGCTATTTGCCGCCTGCAGTGATTACCGAGCTGCGCGAAGGCTATGAATTCCTGCGTTATACCGAACACGCCATCCAGGCCATTGCCGACCGGCAGACGCAGATGTTGCCCGACAGCGACATCGATCGGGCGCGGGTTGCGTTCATCCTCGGCTTTGCCGACTGGGACAGCTTCCATGCCCAATTGATGTACTGGCGCGGACGCATCGACTGGCACTTCCGCCAGGTCATCGCTGACCCGGATGAAGACGAGGCCGAGGGCGAACTGGTGGTGGGGGGCGAATGGTCGCCGCTGTGGGAGCAGGCCCAGGATGAAGAGGCCGCCTGCCGCCAGCTTGAAGAAGCCGGCTTCGGCCAGCCAGCCGATGCCTTGCGCCGCCTGACCGGGCTGCGCGCTAGCCCGCAGCTGCGTTCGATGCAGCGCCTGGGCCGCGAACGCCTGGATGCATTTATCCCGCGCCTGCTGGCTCAGGCCGTTGAACACGATAATCCCGACTTGGTATTGGAGCGGGTACTGCCGCTGGTCGAGGCGGTGGCGCGGCGCTCGGCTTACCTGGTGTTGCTGACCGAGAACCCAAGTGCCCTGCGCCGTCTACTGACGCTGTGCGCAGCCAGCCCGTGGATCGCCGAACAGATTGCCCGCTATCCGCTGCTGCTCGATGAGCTGCTCAACGAGGGCCGTCTGTTCAGCCCGCCGCTGGCGCCGGAATTGGCCAGCGAGCTACGCGAGCGGCTGACCCGCATCCCTGAAGACGACCTCGAGCAGCAGATGGAGGCCCTGCGCCACTTCAAGCTGGCGCACAGCCTGCGCGTGGCCGCTTCGGAGATCAGCGGCAACCTGCCATTGATGAAGGTCAGTGACTACCTGACCTGGCTGGCCGAGGCGATTCTTGACCAGGTGCTGGCGCTGGCCTGGCGCCAGACCGTGGCCCGTCACGGTCAGCCCAAACGCAGCGATGGCAGCCTGTGTGATCCAGGTTTCATCATCGTCGGTTACGGCAAGGTCGGCGGCATCGAGCTGGGCCACGGCTCTGATCTCGACCTGGTGTTCATTCATGACGGCGATCCGCAGGCTGAAACCGACGGCGCCAAGCCGATCGACAGCGCGCAGTTCTACACCCGTCTGGGCCAGCGCATCATTCACCTGCTGACCACCCAGACCAACTCCGGCCAGCTGTATGACGTCGACATGCGCCTGCGTCCCTCGGGCGCTGCCGGCTTGCTGGTCAGCTCGCTCGGTGCGTTCGAGCGTTACCAGCAAGGGGAAGCCTGGACCTGGGAGCATCAGGCGCTGGTACGGGCGCGGGTGCTGGTTGGCTGCAAGGACGTGGCGAGCGCGTTTGAAGCGGTGCGGGCGAGGGTGCTCGGCCAGCCACGTGATCTGGACAAACTGCGCGCCGAGGTCAGCGAGATGCGCGCCAAGATGCGCGGCAGCCTGGGCACCAAGCAGACTGCGGCAGGCACTGCGAGCAATGCCTTCGAGGCTGGCGTGCCGTTCGATATCAAACAAGATGCCGGCGGCATCGTCGATATCGAGTTCATGGTCCAGTACGCGGCGCTGGCCTGGTCGCACGCGCACCCGGCGCTGCTGCGCTGGACCGACAACATCCGCATCCTCGAAGAACTCGAACAGGCCGGGCTGGTGCCGGCCAGCGATGCAATATTGCTGCGAGAAGTGTACAAGGCGTTTCGCTCGGCCTCGCACCGCCAGGCCCTGCAAAAGCAGGCCGGGGTGATCGACGCCGCGCAGTTCGCCACTGAACGCGCCGAAGTGCGCCGGATCTGGGGTGAGTTGGGTTTGAGCTGAAATCGCTGGGGCCGCAGGGCGGCCCTTCGCGGCAGTCCGGCGTCCCGGTAAACCCACAGGGTTAGGCTGCGCCGCAAAAACTTGTGGGAGCGGGTTTACCCGCGAACGAAGGCAAAGCCTTCGCCGTACAAATAGGGGGCTGCGACCGGCCTCTTCGCGGGTAAACCCGCTCCCACAGGGTTATGAGCGGCGTGCTGAGCTCGTGTTCTTTTGCGTTACAGGCGCTAAAAGCCTTGCTCCACCACCAGTGGTACACTGCACGCCACCTAGCCTGAATATAAAGAGGGGAGACCGTGCTGCACTTTCCCCCAGCGTTCCTGGACAAAGCATGAGAATACTGATCATTGGCCCCAGCTGGGTCGGCGACATGGTAATGGCGCAGACCTTGTTCCAGTGCCTGAAGCAGCAGCACCCTGAGTGTGAGATCGACGTGCTGGCGCCCGAATGGAGCCGGCCGCTGCTCGAACGCATGCCCGAAGTGCGCCAGGCCTTGAGCTTCCCGCTCGGCCACGGCGCGCTGGAGCTGGCCACGCGCCGGCGGATCGGCAAGTCGCTGGCGGGCCAGTACGACCAGGCGATCCTGTTGCCCAATTCGTTGAAGTCGGCGCTGGTGCCGTACTTTGCCGGCATCCCCAAACGCACCGGTTGGCGCGGCGAGATGCGCTACCTGTTGCTCAACGACGTGCGCAAGCTGGACAAGGCGCGTTACCCGCTGATGATCGAGCGCTTTATGGCCCTGGCCTATGCGCCCGGCGCCGAGCTGCCGCAGCCGTATCCGCGGCCAAGCCTGCAGATCGAGGCGCCGAGCCGCGACGCCGCGCTGGCCAAGTTCGGCCTGGCGCTGGACCGGCCGGTCCTGGCCTTGTGCCCGGGCGCCGAGTTTGGCGAGTCCAAGCGCTGGCCGGCCGAGCACTACGCCGAAGTCGCCGACGCCATGATCCGCCAGGGCTGGCAGGTCTGGCTGTTTGGCTCGAAGAAAGACCACCCGGTTGGCGAAGCCATCCGCGAGCGGTTGATCCCCGGCCTGCGCGAAGAGTCTTACAACCTTTCCGGCGAAACCTCGCTGGCCGAGGCCATCGACCTGATGTCCTGCGCCGATGCGGTGGTTTCCAACGACTCAGGGCTGATGCACGTCGCCGCGGCGCTTAACCGCCCGCTGGTGGCGGTGTACGGCTCGACCTCGCCGGGCTTCACCCCGCCCTTGGCCGAACAAGTCGAAGTGGTCCGCCTGGGCCTGGAATGCAGCCCGTGCTTCGACCGCACCTGCCGCTTTGGTCATTACAACTGCCTGCGTCTGCTTGAGCCGGGCAAGGTCATTGCCGCGCTGCATAATCTGGCTGGGCCGAACCGTATCGATGTTCTGGCTGAGGTCGACTGAGTGCGGGTTCTGATCATCAAGACGTCTTCGTTGGGAGACGTGATTCATACCTTGCCGGCGCTGACCGATGCCGCTCACGCCATCCCCGGCATCCGTTTCGACTGGGTGGTGGAAGAGGGCTTTGCCGAGATCCCGAGCTGGCACCCAGCGGTCGACCGGGTGATTCCGGTAGCGATACGGCGCTGGCGCAAGAACATCTGGCAGACCCTCAAGAGCGGTGAATGGAAAGCCTTCAAGCAGCGCCTGCGCGAGCGCCAGTATGACCTGGTGATCGACGCCCAGGGCCTGGTCAAATCGGCCTGGCTGACCCGTTATGTCAAGGCGCCGGTGGCTGGGCTAGATCGCTTCTCGGCGCGTGAAGGCCTGTCCAGCCGCTTCTATGACCGGCCGTTGTCGGTTGCGGTCGGCCAGCATGCGGTGGAGCGCCTGCGTCAGCTGTTTGCCCTGGCGCTGGCTTACGACCTGCCCGAAGGCATCGGCAACTACGGCCTGGACCTCGACCGTCTGCAATTGCCACCCACGGCGCCGTTCGTGGTGTTCCTGCATGGCACGACCTGGGCAACCAAGCATTGGCCAGAGGCCTACTGGCGCGAGTTGGCCGAACGCATGGGCCGGCGCAACCTGCAGGTCTGCCTGCCGTGGGGCAATCAGGCCGAAAAAGACCGTGCCGAGCGCATCGCCCAGGGCTTGAGTAATTGCCAGGTACTGCCCAAATTGAATCTGGTAGGGGTGGCTCGCGTGTTGGCCGCAGCCAAGGCCTGCGTGGCGGTGGATACCGGCCTGGGTCATCTGGCTGCAGCACTGGATGTACCGACCATTTCCCTGTTTGGACCCACCAACCCTGGATTGACCGGCGCCTACGGACGTGTCCAGGTCCACCAGGCCAGCGACTTCCCTTGCGCGCCCTGCCTGCAAAAGAAGTGCACCTATAAACCGAGCGCCGAGGATCTGCGCCGGTTCGATATCAAACGCGAGTGGCCGCTGTGCTTCACTCGCCTGAATCCCGAGCATGTGGCGAGCCGCTTGAGCGCGTTGCTGCTGGCTGAGGATGTTCGTTAATGCAACTGGCTTTCGTACTGTACAAATACTTCCCGTTTGGCGGGCTGCAGCGTGACTTCATGCGCATTGCCCTGGAGTGCCAGCAGCGTGGTCATCAGATCCGCGTCTATACGCTGATCTGGGAGGGCGAGGTTCCGCCTGGCTTCGAAGTGCTGGTGGCGCCGGTCAAGGCGATCTTCAACCATCGCCGCAACGAGAAGCTCAGCGCCTGGATGGCCGCTGACCTGGCCAAGCGCCCGGTCGACCGCCTGATCGGCTTCAACAAGATGCCCGGACTGGACGTCTACTACGCTGCCGACGGCTGCTTCGAAGACAAGGCGCAGACCCTGCGCGGCAGCCTGTACCGGCGCTGGGGCCGTTACCGCCACTTCGCCGAATACGAGCGTGCGGTGTTCGCCAAGGATGCCCGCACCGAGATCCTGATGATCTCCGAAGTGCAGCAGCCGCTGTTCATCAAACACTACGGTACACCGGTGGAGCGTTTTCATCTGCTGCCACCAGGGATTTCCCAGGACCGTCGGGCACCGGCCAACGCCGCTGAAATCCGTGCGCAGTTCCGTCAGGAGTTCAAACTCACTGACGACGACCTGCTGCTGGTGCAGATCGGCTCCGGCTTCAAGACCAAGGGCGTCGACCGCAGCCTCAAGGCGCTGGCTGCGCTGCCGGCGGCGTTGCGCAAGCGTACCCGGCTGATGGTCATCGGCCAGGACGACCCCAAAGTGTTCCAGCTGCAAAGTGCCGGGCTGGGCCTGGGCGAGCAGGTGCAATTTCTCAAGGGGCGCAGCGATATCCCGCGCTTCCTGTTGGGTGCTGACCTGCTGATCCACCCGGCCTACAACGAAAACACCGGCACCGTACTGCTCGAAGCGCTGGTCGCCGGCTTGCCGGTGCTGGTCTCGAAAGTCTGCGGTTATGCCCATTACATCGCCGAGGCCGACAGCGGCCTGGTGCTTGATGAGCCGTTCGCGCAGGAGCAGCTCGACCGCTACCTGCAACGCATGCTCGAAGACGGCGAGGCCCGTGCGGCCTGGTCGCGCAATGGCCTGGCGTTTGCCGACAGCGCCGACCTCTACAGCATGCCGCAGCATGCCGCCGATGTGATCCTCAACCAGGAGCGCGCATGAAGCTGATATTGGCGCAGCCGTTCCAACGGCTGTGGGCCGGGCGCGATGCCTTCGAGGCCGCCGAGCAACTGCAGGGCGAAGTGTTCCGCGAACTGGAAGGCCGGCGCACGCTGCGCACCGAGGTCGAGGGCGCAGGTTACTTCGTCAAGATTCACCGTGGCATCGGCTGGGGCGAGATCTTCAAGAACCTGTTCAGCGCCAAGCTGCCGGTACTCGGTGCCGGCCAGGAATGGCGCGCCATCCAGCGCCTGCATGAAGTCGGCGTGCCGACCATGACCGCAGTCGCCTACGGCGAGCGCGGCAGCAATCCGGCGCAGCAGCATTCGTTCATCATCACCGAAGAGCTGGCGCCGACCATCAGCCTGGAAGACTTCAGCATCGACTGGGTCAAGCAGCCGCCGCTGCCGCGCCTCAAACACGCGCTGATCGCCGAAGTGGCGAAGATGACCGGCGGCATGCACCGCGCCGGGGTCAACCACCGCGACTGCTACATCTGCCATTTCCTTCTGCATACTGATCGCCCGGTGAGTGCCGACGACTTCAAACTGTCGGTAATCGACCTGCACCGCGCCCAGACTCGCAGCAGCATCAGCCGCCGCTGGCGCGACAAGGACCTGGCCGCGCTGTACTTCTCGGCGCTGGATATCGGCCTGACCCGGCGCGACAAGCTGCGCTTCCTGCGCGGTTACTTCCAGCAGCCGCTGCGTCAGATCCTCACCGAGGAGGCGCGCCTGCTGGCCTGGCTCGAAGGCAAGGCGCAGAAACTGTACGCGCGCAAACAACGCTACGGGGATGCACTCTGATGGCGGGCTGGACGCTGCTGCCGGAGTATCAACACCTGGCAGCAGATTTCGGCAGCCTCGAGGCAGTGTTCGCCATCGACGGCGAGCGCCTGACCCGTGACCCGCTCAGCGAAGTGGTGCGGATCCAGCGCGATGGCGTGTACTACTACGTCAAACGCTATACCGGCGCCGGCAAGCACTTGCGCCGCTACCTGGGCCGGCCGCGGATCAAGGCCGAGTGGCAGAACCTCAAGCAGTTCGCCAAGTGGGGCATTCCCACCGCCGAAGTGATCGGCTGGGGCCTGGAGCGCAATGGCCTGGCCTTTGGCCGTGGGGCGATGATCACCCGCGAGCTGCCGCGTACCGAAGACCTGTCCGAACTGGCCAAGCGCAATGATCCGCGCCTGGCCGACCGCGCCTGGGTCGACCACGTCAGCCGTCAGTTGGCCCGGCATACGCGGGTCATGCACGACAACCACTTCACCCATAACGATCTGAAGTGGCGCAACCTGCTGGTGGACGATCAGGGCACGCTATTCTTCATCGATTGCCCGACCGGCGATTTCTGGCGCGGCTTCATGCTCCGCCATCGAGTGATCAAGGACCTGGCCTGCCTGGACAAGGTCGCCAAGTATCACCTGTCGGCGACTCAGCGCCTGCGCTTCTACCTGCAGTACCGCGGGCACCAGCGGTTGAACGCGAGCGACAAAAAACGGGTACGCGAAGTGGTGCGCTTTTTCGAGGGAAGGGAATGACCGACTATCTGGCCAGCAGCGAGCTTGCCCTGCTGCAACGCCACGGCTTGAACGATTTCGAAGCGCTGTGGGCGCTGCAACTCGATGCGGTGGACGAACCCAATACCGGCCGTGGCGGCTGGAGCAGCGTGTTTCGCCTGGAGCTGGAGGGCAAGGGCTACTACCTCAAACGCCAGCTCAACTACTTCACTCGCACCCTGCATCGGCCCTTCGGTGAGCCGACATTTGCCCGCGAGTTTCGCAATATCACGCGCTATCAGAAGCTGAAGATCCCGGCCTTGCAGGCGGTGTTCTACGGTGAGCGCAAGGGCAACGGCGAGCACCGCGCGATGCTCATGACTCGCGCCCTGGATGAGTGGAACGACCTCGACAGCCTGCTGGCGCAGTGGCCGCAACTGGCCGCCGAAAAACGCCTGGGCATCCTCCAGGCCTGCGGCCAACTGGGGCGTACCTTGCACGCCGCCGGCCAGGTGCACGGTTGCTTCTATCCCAAGCACATCTTCCTGCGCGAGCGCCGCGAAGGCTGGCAGGCGCAACTGATCGACCTGGAAAAGACCCGGCCGCTGCTGCTTGGCATGCGCGACCGGCTGAAAGATCTGGAACCTTTGCTGCGCCGTGCCCGCGCCTGGAGCGAAGGCGATGTGCGCAGTCTGCTGGCGGCCTATCTGCAGCAACCGGCCGACAGCGCGCTGGTGACTACCTGGCTGCAGCGGCTGGTGCGCCGCCAGCATGAAAAAGAGGCCCGTTGATGCGTTTGTCTGAACTCAAGGCGGCTGGGCGCACGCCGAGCCTGCCGCTGAACATTACCTTGGCCGATGCTGCTGGCAGCGCTGAGCTGCAGCTGCTCAGCCTGCTGCGGGTGCTGCCTGGGCAACGCTACGTCGGTGCTGGTATTTGGCGCGGCAAGCCGGTGCTGGCCAAGCTGCTGGTCGGCAGCAATGCTGCACGGCATTTTCAGCGCGAGCTGGATGGCGTCAAGCTGATTGCCGCGCAAGGCTTGACCACTCCGCAACTGCTGGCTGACGGTCTGCAAGAGGGCGAGGGCGGCTGGCTGTTGTTCGAGTACCTGGAAAACGCCCAGAGCCTGGGCGCTGCCTGGGCTGAGGTCGAGGCGCTGGCGCCGCTGGCCGATGAGCAGCAACAGGTGCTGGGAGAGGCGCTTGGGGCGGTTGCGCAGATGCACGCCAAGGGCTTGTGGCAGGCTGATCTGCATCTGGATAACCTGCTCCGCCACGGTGGCCAGCTGTACCTGATCGATGGTGCCGGGATCAAAGCCGAGACGCCTGGCCAATGCCTGTCACGCCCGCGCGTGCTGGAAAACCTCGGCGTGTTCTTCGCCCAGTTGCCCAAGCGCCTCGAGCCGTTCACCGAAGAGCTGCTGGTGCATTACCTGCTGGCCAACGGTGAGCACGCGCTGCCGCTGGAAGCCCTGCAGAAGCAGGTCGACAAGGTTCGCGCCTGGCGCCTCAAGGACTTCCTGGACAAGGCCGGTCGCGAGTGCACCCTGTTCAGCGTCGAACGCAGCCTGTCTGGCCTGCGTGCTATCGATCGTAGCGAAGTGGCGGCCATGCAGCCGGTGCTGGAGCAGGCCGATGCGCTGATCGACCAAGGCCACCTGTACAAGACCGGTGGCGCCGCAAGCGTTGCCCGGGTCGACGTTGGCGGCCGGCCGCTGGTGCTCAAGCGCTACAACATCAAGAACACCGTGCACTGGTTGAAGCGTTTCTGGCGCCCGAGCCGGGCCTGGCATTCGTGGATCGAAGGGCAGCGTCTGCGCTTTCTCGACATCGCCACGCCAAAGCCGCTGGCGGTGCTTGAACAACGGGTCATGGGCCTGCGCAGCCGTGCCTATCTGGTCACCGAATACGCCGATGGACCGGATCTGCTCGAGTGTTTTGCGCCCTTCGTCGCCAGTGGCGATGCGCCCGACGAGCAGTTGCAGGCCTTGCTGAGGTTGATGCAGCAGTTGATCCGCGAGCGCATCAGCCATGGCGATATGAAAGGCCATAATTTGTTCTGGCAGCACGGCCAATGGTCGTTGATCGACCTCGACGCCATGTGCCAGCACGCCACTCAACTCAGCTTCGCGGCTGCCTATGCCCGTGACCGGGCGCGCATGCTGCGAAACTGGCCGAGTGACAGCGCCTTGCACAAGCGGATTGATCAGCTGTTGCCGCGGCTCGCCGAGTAGGCTTCGGGCAGCGCCAGCCAGTCGCTGCTGCGGCCCGACTGGCGCACTCGGATGCGCCATTCGTCCGCCTGCCAGCGCAGCACCGCCCAAGGCTTGACGCCTGTCTGCTCAGCCGGGGGAATCAGCAGGTGGTACTGGTCTGCCAGCAAATGCCTGCGCAAGCCCAGTTGCCCGCTGCGGGTCTGCAGGTACAGCTGCTGGCCATCAGCGTGCAAGCCCGCTGCGCTGCTCAAAGGGGTGCCGGCGCGGGCTGGCGTGAGCAGGCAGTCATGACACAACGCTGCCAGATCTGGCAGGCCGTCATACCAGAGCACAGGTGAATCGATCACCCACTCGCCGCTGCGCAGGCGTTTGATCGGCTGCTGTAGATAGGCATCCGGTTGCTCAGGGTCGATAACCCGCCAGCGTTCGCCATCGAAGCTGACTTTGTAATGACTGCCGTGGTTGTCCCTGACGAAGTACAACGACAAGCCCCCAAACGCCGAAACCTGCTCGTAGACACCGATGTCATGCACACCATCGATGCGATAGCGCAACGAGCTGGTGTCGACATTGACTTGGTAGCGGGCCGGCAATGGCAGTGGCGGTTGCTTGGGCAAGCCGCGCAGCGCTCGGCGCAGGACGCCGGTAGCGAAGAAGCTGCCGCCCGCATCCGTGGCATGGCTGATGGTGTTGTAGAGATGGCGCAACACGCCTTCCATATCGCCTCGCTGGTGTGCCTGGATGCCATCGCAGATGTCCAGGATCATTCGCCCGATCGATAACGCCATGAGGGGCTTGGCAGGCAGTACCAGGCTTATCAGGTCCAGCAACCGCCAGGACAGGTCGATGACTGACTGAACATTGACCTCGCGGGTCGTCCGGCTGCTGGTGTCGACTGCTGCAAGTTGGGCGCGGACCTCTGCCATATACAATGCGAAGAACAGATCGTCGTGAATGGCTGGCAGGCGTAGAGAACTGCCCAAGCCCCCTTTGAGCAACAGCCGTTGCAGCTCGCTCTCCTCGACCTGTGGTAGCCGAGCGGCCAGGTACTGGCGCAGCGCCGGTTTGTCGCGCAGGGTGCGCAGCAATTGCCGGGTGCTGGAAAACTCGCGCCAGTTGCGTCGGTCTGGCGCGCCTGGGGTGTACATGAGAAACGACGGCACACTGCCTTGTGCAGTGTTTATCAGTAGCACCCCCTGCACCGTATGGCCCTGGATCAGTAGCTGCCGCACCACGACCGTATGGCCATCTACCGGCGGGCGGAGCGCGTTGTGGGGTTGGTCCAGTACCGCCGTTGCCCAGCGGTAACCACGCTCGGCGCGATGTTCGGCGAAGTGCCCGGCATACCGGGCCTTGACCGCTTCGGCACGCATTCGGGCGCGGTTGATTCGAGTATGGGCCAGCAGGCGCCAGCGGCCCGTGCGCGAGTCGACCAGTTGGGTGTAGAGAAAATCTGCATAGCGCCCGCCGGCATTGAGGCTGCGCACCAGTGTCTTCACGTAGGCCGGCGTCAGCTCCGGGGACAGCGTGCGTGCCTCGGTATGGCTGACACGGGCGGTCAACCAGTAGTCGTAATTGAACCAGGCGAGGTTGACCAAGGCCAGATCGTCCAGTGGCAAGCGCTCGGTGACCATCTCAATGGTTTCATTGCCGACCTGTTTGAGGCCTTGCCAGGTAATGAACAGGGATGGGTTGAACGGGTAGGGCTGCGGCCCGACCTGGCGGGCGCGCGTGATGCTCACCGTTATGTCCTGTGGTAGCAGTTGCAGGCCGAAATCATCGAGCAGGCGCTCTTGCAGGCGGGCTCGCGTCCATGTCCTGAGATCGTTCTGCTGAATAAACTGCGCTTGGGTGGGGATGCCTGGAGCCGCTGCTCTTTCACTGGCCACCACCAGTTCCTGCATGGTCTGCATGATGTGGCTGAGGCTTTGCGTGTCAGCATCGCGCAGCCATGCCGGCATGTGTTTTTCCAGTAACCGCGAATAGCGCGTGTTCAGCGTTGCCTTGCTACCAAGATCATCCTCGAGCCTGAGTGCCGCCATGACCTGCGCGTGTCGCGTGGTGGTCGATGACGGCTGGTCGTCGCCCCATAGCGACGGCAGGTTCAGGCGCTGGCGCTGGGTGTCGATCAGTTGCTGTACCTGCGCTTCGATCGGATCATCGGCATACCACTCATAACGCAGACGCTCAGCCAGACGCGCCTGCTCGGCGGATTGCGGGTCGGCGTACAGGTGCAGCAACGTGCTGCTGAGTAGAGGGTCGTCCAGCCGTTCGCACAGTTCGTCATGCAAGGCCTTGAGCGAGGGAAATACCTCGATGCCTTGTGACAGGCAGCACAGCAGTGCCTCGCCGGTTTCGCTGTCGGCGTCGAGCAGCGTGCCCTCAGGGGTGCCCGCGACGATCACCATCACCCCCGGCAGGTAGCTGCGCCAGTTGGGCTGCAGGTTCACCAGCAGGGGCCGGTAGACCTGAGGTCGGTGTGCTGCCGCTATCTGCTGGCGTTGCCAGGCGCGCGGTTGCTCGATGCAAGTGCGCAGCGGTGCGGCCTGATCGGCGCTCAGCGTGTCGTCAGTGATGCGCAGGTCGATTTCGGCCAGCAGGTAAATCTGGCGCAGGGCGATCAGCGACTGCTTGCGGTTCAAGCCTTGAGTATTGAGTTCTGACCAGTAGCTGGCCAGGTCGCTGTGGAGCTTGCGTCGCGTCTGCAGATCATTGTGCAGCGGCTGCTCGATGACCGGCAGGGGTTCGAGCAGCGCCTTGATCTGGCCGGTGAGTGTTTGGATAAGTTCGAGAGGTTGCATGGCCCGCTCCTTGTCATGGGGGACCCTGCATCCTAGGTACGGCAAACCTGCTGTGGTTGTAACCAGATAACTCAACTGCGCCTGATCAGTGCCCGCACGCCGAGCACGCCAGGAATGCCCAGGCCGACCCAGGCCAGAACATCCCAGCCATCGTCACCCAGCAGCGCGGCGAACAGCCCCCCTGCCCCCAGCAGCGCGATCAGTACAGGCCAGGTAAAGATCCGCCAGGTGGATTGCGAGCGATGGCTCATGGCTTGGCCTTCGCGCCGGTACGGCGCTTGCCCCACCAGAGATAAACGCCACTGGCGAGCACGACGATGGTCAGCACGTCGAGCAGTGCCCAGAGGATCTGCATCGGCCGTCCGCCGTAGTCGCCAAAGTGCAGCGGTTGCGACAGGCCCATCGCGTCCATGTACCAGGGCCGCTCGCCGACTGCTGTGACGGCGAGGGTGGTGGCGTCGATCAGGACTGGGGTGAACAGGTGCGAGGTCAGATGCGTGGCGCCGTTCATGAACACGGCATAGTGGTGCTCACTGGAGAAGCGTGTGCCGGGGAATGCGATGAAGTCGGCACGCATCCCCGGTGCAGCGGCAGTTGCGATCTGCAGCAGCTGGCTGGCCGACGCACGCTCGGTCAGCGGCGGCGCGTCGCGGTAGGGTGCAACCATTGCTGCCAGGCTGTCGTTGCGCCAGGCGGCGATGACCAGGTCAGCACAGGCACTGATCACCCCGGTGACGCCAACCACCAGCGCCCAGGTCAGGGTCACGATGCCGATCAGGTTGTGCAGGTCGAGCCAGCGCAGGCGCGGCGATCTGTCCTGGCGCACGCTGGCGAACGGCAAGCGGCGCATGAACGGCGCATACAGCACCGTGCCGGAGATGATCGCGACGACGAACAACAGGCCCATGAACGCCAGCCATAGTTTGCCGGCAAGCCCTGCGAACATGTCCACGTGCAGGCGCAGGATGGTCATCATCAAGCCGCCGTTGGCAGCCGGCATGGGCACGGCTTCGCCGGTACGCGCATCGAGCATGAAGGTGTGCGAGTCGTTGGGATCGCTGCCTGCCGTGGCGGCAGTGATGGCGACTACGCCGTTGGGCTCGTCCTCGTCATAGCCGAAGTACTGCATGACTTCGCCAGGACGATACTGTTCTGCCTTGAGCACCAGTTGCTGCAGGTCCAGGTGCGGGGTATCGGCAGGCATCTGGCGCAGTACGGGGGCGTCGCCGAGCAGGTGTTCCAGTTCGTGATGGAAGATCAGCGGCAGGCCGGTGATTGCCAGCAGGAGCAGGAACAGTGTGCAGATCAGGCTGCTCCAGGTGTGGACCTGCGACCAGCGGCGGATGGTGAGGCTTTTCATCTTTTCGGGCTCTTGACGAGGGCGTCAGTGGGCATGCCAGACTGCGGCAGGCCCGCTGAGCGTTGCATCAGAACTTGTAATTCACGCTGGCGACCACGTTGCGCTCGTCGCCGTAGTAGCAGTAGTAGCCATCACAGGTCGACAGGTAGTCCTTGTTGAACAGGTTCTTGGCGTCTACCGCGACGGTTACGCCTTTGAAGGAGTTGTTCAAGCGGCCAAGGTCGTAATGCACGGAGGCGTCATAGACGGTGTACGAGCCGACATGGCCCCAGTCGCTGTTGATCGTGTTGCCGTAGGTATCGCCCACATAGCGTACGCCGACACCCACCCCGAAGCCGTCCAGCGCACCGCTGTGCCAAGTGTAGTCCGCCCAGGCAGTGGCTTGGTTACGCGGTACTTGAGCCATGCGCTTGCCTTCTTCAGCGCTGAGCCCTTTGACGATTTCGCTATCGTTGTAGGTGTAGGAACCCACCAGCTTGAGGTTTTCGTTGACGTCGGCAGTGGCTTCGAGCTCCACGCCCTTGACCCGCACTTCGCCTACCTGGCGGGTCACGCCGCCTTCGGTAACCGAGATGTTTTCCTGGGTCAGGTCAAACACGGCTGCGCTGAACAACGCGCTGCTGCCCGGTGGCTGGTATTTGATGCCCAGCTCGTACTGCTTGCCCTCGGTGGGTTTGAAGGCAGTGGTGCTGTTGACCACTGAACCCATGGCCGCCTGGAATGATTCGGCATAGGAAATATACGGCGTGATGCCGTTGTCGAAGACGTAGCTCAGGGCGGCGTTGCTGCTGAACTTCTTGTCGCGCTGGGTGCTGGTGGCATCACCCTGATTGTGGAAGGTGGTGCCGGTGTGGACCCAGTCCTCACGACCACCGAGGGTCAGGCGCCAATTGTCCAAGGCCATCTGGTCTTGCACGTACAAGCCGGTCTGTTGGGTCTTCTGGTCGTAGTCGTACATGTCGAAGTACTGGACGTTGGAGAAGTCCTGACCATAGATCGGGTTGTGGATGTTGCTCGCCGGCACGCCAGCCGAGCCCCAGCGCCAGCGAGCATTGCTGTCGGAGCGTTGGTGATCGAGGCCCAGCAGCACGGTGTGGCTGACGACGCCGGTGTTGAAGTCGGCCTGGAAGTTGTTGTCCACGGCAAACTGGCTGATGTCTTCTTCAACGATACCGGCGGTGCGTTGCACGGTGCCGTCGGCGCTTACCGCTTCATCCGGACCGGCGGGCCAGATCTGACCGCCTGCAGTAATACCCTTGAAGTCCAGCTCGTTGCGCGCGTAACGCAGGTTCTGGCGGAACTGCCAGACATCGTTCAAACGGGTCTCGAAGGCGTAGCCCAGGTGATAGTAAGTGCGGTCGTAGGATTCCCAGTCCGGATCACCGAGGTTCTTGTGGTGGGAAATCTTGCCCGCCGGGCTGTCGAGTTTGGTGCCCTGCAGCGGCAGGAACTGCCCGGTAATGCCGGTATCGTCGCGGGTGAACTGAGTGATCAGGGTCAGCTTGGTATCGTCGTTGATGTTCCAGGTCAGGCTTGGGGCCAGGTTGTAGCGCTTGTCTGGAATGTGATCAACCGGGGAATTGCTGTCACGCACCGTGCCGCTGACGCGGTAAAGAAACTCACCTTGCTCGTCGACTTTGCCGGTGCTGTCGAAGTTGATCTGCTTGTGTTGATTGCTGCCAGCCTGCACTTCGATCTCGTGTGCACTCTGCGCCTGCGGCCGGCGCGAGGTCATGTCGAGCAGACCGCCGGGCGGCGTCTGCCCGTAAACCGATGAAGCCGGCCCGCGCAACACGGCGATGCGCTCCAGGTTCCACGGCTCGATCTTGGGAGTCGCGTAATTGCCTCGGGGCAACGGCAGGCCGTCGAGGAACTGGGTCGGGACAAAACCTCGCACCAGCAACCAGTCGTTGCGCGAGTCGGAGCCGTAGCCGCTGCTTTGTACGCCAGCGGTGTAGCGCAAGGCGTCGTTGAGGCTGAGCACCGGGCGATCGTCCATCTGCTGGCGGGTGATCACCGAGACCGAGCGCGGCAGTTCGGCGATGGCGGTGTCGGTCTTGCTGCCGGCTGCGGTGCGCGTTGCCGTGTAGCCGTCGACCGCGCCCCATGCGCTTTCATAGCTGGAGTTGGCATTGATACTTGTCTCCGGCAACGCCAGGCTGCCTTCCGGCGTGGCCACCAGGCTGTAACTGCCGACACTACTCTGCTGCAGTTGCAGGCCGCTGCCGCGCAGGGCCGCCTGCAGTGCGCCGAGGGCATCGTACTGGCCTTTGACCGGCGCCGCGGTGCGCCCGCTGACCAGGGCTGGGTCGATCGCCAGGGCGATACCCGCCTGGCTAGCGATCTGATTCAGGGTCGTCGCCAGTGGCGCGCTGGGCAAGTCATAGGCGAGTTGCGATTGCTCGGCAGCATGCAGAGCAGGGCTGGCCATCGGGATAGACAGGGCAATCGCCAGAGCCATCAGGCTGGGGCGCAGGATACGATCAACGGCACGGGACATGCAGCGGCTCCTCGACGGATAAGTGCTTTGTGCTTCCTTGCCGGGCGAGAATTGAAAAGTGACAGGGGCCTGTCGAAATAAATTTATCGGCGCTGCCGCTAGCGGCTCATTGCGCGACGACCTTGACCCACCATGGCGTGCGCTGCTCGACCTTGACCGGCAATGCAGGGGTCAGTGAGGCCAGTGCCAGGTCGATATCGGTCAGCGGGAAGCTGCCGGTCACGCGCAGGTCGGCTACCTCGGGCGCGACGCCCAGATGGCCGCTGCGGTAGCGGCCCAGCTCAGCGATAAGATCGGCCAGGCGCACGTTGTCCACCACCAGCATGCCGCGGGTCCAGGCATCGGCGCCGGCCGCAACCGGGCTGATCTGGCTGAGGCCATTGGCCGTCATCATGACCTGCTGGCCTGCTGCCAGGACTTGCTCATCTGCACGGTTGGACGGCATTGCCGCGACCTGCGACTGGAGCACTTCAAGACGCGTGCCTTGCGCTTCGCGCTTGACCAGGAAGCGTGTGCCTAGTGGGCGCAGGCGACCATCATCGGTACGCACCAGCAGCGGCCGCAGGTCGTCATGGCCGGTTTCAACCGAGATTTCGCCCTGATGCAGAACGATCACGCGCTGGCTGCCTTCGAAGTCGATATCCACGGCGCTATGGGTATTGAGGCTGAGCAACGTGCCGTCTTCCAGGCGCAGGGTGCGCAATTCGCCGGTGGCGGTGCGCTGATCTGCCAGCCAGTAACCCGGCGACAGCGACGGTGCATCGAGTTGCAGGACCAGCGCGGCGACCAGTAGCACGCTGGCGAGTCCGCCGCCAAGGGTACCAACCCGCCGGCGCAAGCTGACCCGCGACTGCAGCAGTGCCTTGCGCGCTGGGCCGACTGCGGCGCTGAAACGCTGGTCGAGCATGCCCAGTTGGCGCCAGGCGCGAGCGTGCTCTTCGCTGGCAGCGTGCCAACGTAGAAACTCACTACGCTGCTCTGGCACGCCGGGGCTGTCGTCCAGGCACAGCTTCCAGGCGATTGCAGCGTCCAGCACCTTGTTCGAGACCGGGCTGGTGCTCACGTCGGCTCGCCATACAGAGCGATGTAGCACTGGCGCATGCCCTGGGCCAGATACTGACGCACACGGGAGACGGAAACGCCCAGACGCTCGGCGATTTCGGCATGGCCCATGCCATCCAGGCGGTTGTGCAGAAACGCAGCGCGGGCTTTGCTCGACAGTTTGCCAAGCAAGCGGTCGATGGCCTTGAGGTCTTCGAGAATCAGTAGTTGCAGTTCCGGCGAGGGCTGTTCGGCTTCGGGCATCTGCGCCAGTTCCGCCAGGTAAGCCTGCTCCAGC
The DNA here is from genome assembly GCF_059693665.1 of Pseudomonas sp. PGPR N4. Classification (NCBI taxonomy): domain Bacteria; kingdom Pseudomonadati; phylum Pseudomonadota; class Gammaproteobacteria; order Pseudomonadales; family Pseudomonadaceae; genus Pseudomonas; species Pseudomonas sp. PGPR N4. Next base: position 89,971 of record NZ_JCAUKV010000004.1, on the reverse strand, counting down.
GCAGCCCGGCGGAAATGATCGAACAGCAAACCCTTGGCCACTGCAGCAAGAAACGCCCTTGGCTCACGCGGCACCGGCAACTGGTCACGCCCGAGCAAGCGCACGAAGGTGTCCTGACTCAGGTCTTCGGCGCGTTGCTGGCAGCGCGTGCTGCGTTGCAGCCAGGCCAGCAGCCAGCTGCGGTGGTCGCGATAAAGCGCACCGATCAGATCAGCATGTGGACTGTGCGCAGACGGCAAGAGCGTTCCCCGGAAAGAATGCGTTAACTAACGATAATTATTCGCGATTGTTACAGAGGCGGGTGGCCGCACGCAATCCACGTCTATCGGATAGCTATTACCAACTGTGACTCTGAGCCTTGCGCCGCCGCCATTGCTGCAGGCGCGTGCTCAGTTGCAGGGGGCTGTCGAGCTGCTGCCGGCGGGCCTGGCTGAACAGGATCAGGGCCAACTCGGCGGTGACCTGGGCGTCGGCACTGGCATGATGGCGCTCATCCACCTGCAGGCCGAAGTGGCCGATCCAGTCGTCCAGGCCGGCCTCGCGCATTACCGTGTCGGGATTGAGCATCGGCGCGATTTCGGCCACGTCGTAAAAGCTGTGCTGCAAGCGATGGCCGAGGCTGTCTTTCAAGGCGCGGCCGAGCATGTGCTGATCGAACGGCGCGTGGAACGCCAGCAGTGGGCTGTCGCCGATGAACTCGAGCAACTCCAGCAGCGCCGTTGCCGGTGCTGAGCCGGCGGCGAGGGCATCCGGGCCGAGGCCGTGGATCAACACGCTGGGGTTGGTCTTCTGCGCCGGGCGGTGCAAGGTGCGTTCGAACTGCTGGCTGAAATCGATGGCGCCGTCTTCGATAGCCACTGCACCGATCGACAGCACCTGATCACGGTTTAGGTTGAGCCCGCTGGTTTCCAGGTCGATGACCACCCAGCGCTGCTCGCGCAGCGAATGCACGCCTGGCGGCGCTGGCTTGGGCAATTGCGCCAGGCGCTGGCGCATGGCCGGGTCGACGGCGGCAGGCAGGGAAGGGCGCAGCCAGGTAAACAGACTCATAGCTGATACCGCAGGGCCAGGCTGCTTTGCAGGCGTTGAGCCTGGCGCAGCGACTCACGCAGGATGCGTCGATCGAGCTGGTTGAGGCTGTCCGGGTCGAGCCGGTTGGAGTAGGCCTGGTTGGCGCGGCTCTGGCGTTGATGCTGCTGCATGCGGGTCTGCTGGATGAAGTGGTATGCCTCTTCGAAGGCGGCGCCGTCCAGGGCATCGATGACTTCTCTGGCGACCAGCTGACGCAGGCGCTCTAGGGTGTTGCAGGCGCCAATGCCGTTGGCCAGGGCGAGCAGACGGGCGCCGTCGACAAATGGCGTCAGGCCCTGCACCTTGAGGTCGAGGGTGGCGGCCTTGTCGTTGCCTTGACGGGTCAGTACGAAGTCGCGCAGGCGCCCCACCGGTGGCCGCTGGCGCAAGGCATTGTCGGCCATCATGCGCTGGAAAATGCGGTTGTCGCGGACCTGGGCAAGCATGCCCTGGCGCAATTGTTCGACCGCCTGCTCATCGCCCCAGACCGCGCGCAGGTCAAAGTAGATGGAAGACCCGAGCAGGTTTTCCGGGCTGGCCTCGCGGACGAACCCGGCAAAGCGCCGCGCCCACTCGCTGCGCGACAGGCACAGGTCGGCGTTGCCGGCCATGATATTGCCTTGGCACAAGCTGAAACCACACTGCGCCAGGCACTGGTTGATGTACTGCGCCAACGGCAGCAGGGCGCGCCGATGGGCGTCGGCCTGGGCAGTATCGTCGGCCTCGAACAGGATGCCGTTGTCCTGATCGGTGAACAGGGTTTGTTCACCGCGGCCTTCACTGCCAAAACACAACCAGCTGAATGCTACGCCGGGATCGCCACGCTCGGCCAGGGCCAGCTCGATCACCCGGCACACGGTGTGGTCGTTGAGCAGGGTGATGATCTGGGTGATCTGCGTCGACGAAGCACCGTGGGCGAGCATGCGCTCGACCAGCTGGCTGATCTCGCCGCGCAGCGACACCAATGTGTCCAGCCGTGGCGCATGGCGGATGGTGCGCGCCAGGTGGACCAGGTCGACCCGCTGCAAGGAGAACAGATCGCGCTCGGACACCACCCCGCACAGGCGCCGCTCATGTACCAGGCAGACGTGGGCAATATGTCGTTCGGTCATCGCCATGGCCGCATCGAACGCAGTTGCATCCGGCGCCAGGTAAAACGGCGCGGCGGTCATGTGCAGGGCAATCGGCGCGCTCAGTTCGGCGCTGGCATCGGCCACTACCTGACGCAGGTCGCGCAGGGTGAAGATGCCGATCGGAAAGCGCTGCGGATCGATGATCACGATGCTGCCGACCTGCTGTTCGTGCATCAGGCGCACCGCTTCGCGCAAGGGCATGTCCGGAGTGCACACCACCGGGTGACGCATGGCCAGCTCGCCCAGCGGTGTATTCAGGGAATATTGGCTGCCGAGATTTTCTACCGCACGGTGGCGCACCTGCTGATTAACCTGATCGAGCAGGCTGCTGACGCCGCGCAGAGCAAAATCACGAAACACATCCGACATCGAGAACAGGCGAATGAACGCAGCTTTGTTCAGCTGCAGGCAGAAGGTGTCCTCGCCGGCAACGTGCTCGGTGCGGGTCGCACGCTCGCCAAGCAAGGCCGCCAGCGGGAAGCATTCGCCGCTGGTGATCTCGAAGGTAGTTTCTACCCCGGCCTGGCTGACGTGCTGGCGCTCACCGACGACCCGCCCTTGCTTGACGATATAGAAGTGCTCGACCGGGCCATCGGCGGGCTTGATGATGCTTTCGCCGCTGGCGTGGAAGCGCAGTTGGCACTGCTCCACCATAAAGGCCAGATGGCTGTGTTCCATCTGCTTGAACGGCGGAAAGCGCTGCAGGAACTGCAATGTGCCCTGGATGTTCTGCAACACCGCGGTTCTGCCGGCTTGGCTGTAGGCGTCCTTTTTACTCATGAGCTGACCGTATCGCTGTGCCGATCTATATATATCTAACTATATATAGTGAAGTCGGCCTTGTTGTTCTCGGTCCCCATGGTCGGCTGGCGGCCGGTTCGTGCCCATTGGACGTAAGTCTATGAGGGCATAACGCCCGTTCGGCGACGTTGGCTGCACGGGCCGATAGCACATTCGGCGAATTTGTGGTCATACGCTGTGCAGACGATATTTCAACGGGAAGACCATGGGTGAGCATGACGACATTCTGAGTGACGCTGAGCGCGAGGCGTTGGCCTTGGTCAGCGCGCCACCGCCGCAACTGCCGCTGGTGCTGGTGGTCGACGACGACATCCTCAGCCGTAGGGCCCTGGCCTGGTATCTGAATCGCAAAGGTATCCGCTGCATCAGTGCGTCGAGCGCATTGGCTGCGTTGCGGGCACTCAGGCGTGAACCGCGTATTGGCATGATGATCACCGATCTGCGCATGGGGCCAGTGGATGGGCTTGAACTGATCAAGCAGATTCGCAGTTCGGTGCGGGCAGATTTGCCCATTGTGGTGGTGTCGGGGGAGTCGCAGGTGCCAGAGGCCGTCAAGGCGATGCACCTTGGGGTGCTGGACTTCATGGTCAAGCCGCCGGATCTGGACAAGCTGTTGCGGCTGGTGAGGAAGGAATTGCGGATTGAGTGAAGCTAGGGCCGCAAAGCGGCCCTAGCATTCTCCACTTACAGCCCGTTGCGCGCCTTGAACTCGCGGCGGCGACGGTGCAGCACCGGCTCGGTGTAGCCGTTCGGCTGCTTGGCACCTTCGAGCACCAACTCCAGCGCTGCCTGGAAGGCAACGTTGTCGTCGAAGTTCGGTGCCATTGGCCGGTACGAGCTGTCGGCAGCGTTCTGCTGATCGACCACTGCCGCCATGCGCTTGAGGCTTTCCAGCACCTGCTCTTCGCGCACGATGCCGTGGCGCAGCCAGTTGGCGAGCAATTGTGCGGAGATACGCAGGGTCGCGCGGTCTTCCATCAGGCCGACGTTGTTGATGTCCGGCACCTTCGAACAGCCCACACCGTGGTCAATCCAGCGCACGACATAGCCGAGGATGCCCTGGGCGTTGTTGTCCAGCTCGTTGCGAATTTCTTCGTCGGACCAGTTGGTGTCGGCTGCCAGCGGGATGGTCAGAATGTCATCGACCGAGGCCGGCGCGCGCTTGGCCAGTTCCGCCTGACGCGCCTGCACATCAACCTGGTGGTAGTGCAGGGCGTGCAGTACCGCGGCGGTCGGTGACGGCACCCAGGCGGTGTTGGCACCGGCCAATGGGTGGGCGATCTTCTGTTCGAGCATGGCCGCCATCAGGTCAGGCATGGCCCACATGCCCTTGCCGATCTGGGCACGGCCTTGCAGGCCAGTGGCGAGGCCGACATCGACGTTGTTGTTCTCGTAGGCGCCGATCCACTTCTCGTTCTTCATGGCGCCCTTGCGCACAACGGCGCCGGCTTCCATCGACGTATGGATTTCGTCACCGGTACGGTCAAGGAAGCCGGTGTTGATGAACACCACGCGCTCGGCCGCAGCCTTGATGCACGACTTGAGGTTGACCGTGGTACGGCGCTCCTCGTCCATGATGCCAACCTTCATGGTGTTGCGCGGCATCTGCAGCACGTCTTCGACGCGGCTGAAGATTTCTGCGGCAAACGCCACTTCTTCCGGGCCGTGCATTTTCGGTTTGACGATATAGACGCTGCCGGTGCGGCTGTTCTTGCGGGTGGTGGTGCCCTTGAGGTTGTGCAAGGCGATCAGGCCGGTGAACAGGCCATCCTGGATGCCTTCCGGGATCTCATTGCCCTGCGCGTCGAGGATTGCGGGGTTGGTCATCAGGTGACCAACGTTGCGCACGAACAGCAGCGAGCGACCGTGCAGGCTTACGCTGCCGCCGTTCGGTGCGGTGTACTCGCGGTCCGGGTTCATGGTCCGGGTGAAGGTCTTGCCGCCCTTGCTGACGCTTTCGGACAGGTCGCCTTTCATCAGGCCCAGCCAGTTGCGGTAAACCACCACCTTGTCGTCGGCATCGACTGCAGCAACCGAGTCTTCGCAGTCCATGATGGTGGTCAGGGCCGATTCCATCAGGATGTCTTTGACGGCGGCGGCGTCAGTGCTGCCGACCGGGGTGCTGGCGTCGACCTGGATTTCGAAGTGCAGGCCGTTGTGCTTGAGCAGGACTGCGGTTGGCGCCGCGGCCTCGCCACGGTAGCCGATCAACTGTGCATCGTCACGCAGGCCGCTGTTGCTGCCGCCCTTGAGCGCAACCACGAGCTTGCCGGCATCGATACGGTAGCCGGTGGAGTCGACGTGCGAGCCAGCAGCCAGAGGCGCAGCCTGGTCGAGGAAGGCGCGGCCAAAGGCGATGACCTTGTCACCACGGACCTTGTTATAGCCCTGGCCTTTTTCGGCGCCACCTTCTTCGCTGATGGCGTCGGTGCCATACAGCGCGTCATACAGCGAACCCCAGCGCGCGTTGGCGGCGTTGAGGGCGAAACGCGCGTTCATCACCGGTACTACCAGCTGTGGGCCGGCCATGCGGGCGATTTCTTCGTCGACGTTTTGCGTGGTTGCCTGGAAGTCTTCTGCTGCTGGCAGCAGGTAACCGATTTCCTGGAGGAATGCCTTGTAGGCTGCGGCGTCGTGAGCCTGGCCTTGACGCGCCTGGTGCCAGGCGTCGATCTGGGCTTGCAGCTGGTCGCGTTTGGCGAGCAGGTTTTTATTCTTCGGAGCGAGGTCGTTGATGATCTTTTCCGCACCGAGCCAGAAATCCTTGGCGACGATGCCGGTGCCTGGAATGGCTTCGTTGTTGACGAAGTCGTACAGCACCTTGGCGACCTGAAGGCCACCGACTTGAACGTGTTCAGTCATTGCTTGCCTCACTCTGCTCAGCTATTTCGCTCATCGTATTAAGCCTGTAGCGCTTCTTCAAACACGCACCAGTACATGCCCGCAGGCGGCTGGGTGCGGCCTGCCAGACGCGCTGGCGGGCGGTTTGCGTATTTTCACAGGCGCCATCGGCAGACATCCAGCGACGTTTTGTAGTCCGCGTCGGGGCATACTACATGAAGCAGCAGGCGGGTGAACATCAGACTAAAAGCGTCGCTGTGCGACCATTTGGTCGCATAGGGTCACGCTGGGAAGCCGCATGTTCGCAAAAAACAGGTAGATTGTTCCAGATAAATCTTGAAACAGTACACGATTAGTCATTCGGACTGCCCTGCGGCAGGTTGCCACAGCTTGCCTATACTCACTCGATTGCCAGCCTTTGCGCCATGTTTGGCCTGGCTGAAACCTTGGCAGGGCAGAGGAGTACGCAGTGGACCACCTAGTATTGACCGTGATCGCCCCCGACCAGGCTGGGCAGGTAGAACGCATTGCCCAGTGCATCGCCAGCCACAACGGCAACTGGCTGGAAAGCCGCATGTCGCGCATGGCCGGGCAGTTTGCCGGGATCCTGCGGGTGGCGGTGCCGACTGAGTCCCACGCTGAATTGGTCAAAGCGCTGGAGCAACTGATCAGCCACAACATCCGCGTACTGATCGCCGAGAGCGGCGCCGAGCCTGCGGCTAACTGGAAGCCAATCAGTATGGAACTGGTGGGCAATGACCGCCCAGGTATCGTTCGCGACATTACCCGATTGCTGGCAGACAAGGGGGTAAATCTGGAGCGCTTCACCACTGAAGTACGCCCGGCGCCGATGAGCAGCGAGCCACTGTTCCACGCCAACGCGCTGCTGGCGTTGCCGATGGCGCTTTCGTTGGAGGATCTGCAGCAGAGCCTGGAAGCGCTGGCCGATGATTTGATGGTCGAGCTTGAGCTGCGCGCCGAAGAATAGTCCACAGCCAGGGCGGTGCGGTTATCCCTGATTTACGGGGACGTCCCTGTGGATAACCTGGGGGCGTACCGCTTCAGCCCACTGCCCATGCCGCTTGCCGAGGATTGAGCAAAAAACGCTCAGTAATCAGGCGCTTGTGCACAAAGCGCGGGGATCAGCATGTGGATAACCTCTGGAGAGGTTGCTGCAGGCCACGCCAGCTGTGGCCTGCAGGCTTTTGGTCATTTATTGATCAGGTGCGCTTGCGCACTTTAAGCCAGGCATCCACGCTGTACAGCGCCAAACCGGCCCAGATGAACATGAATGCGACCAGCGTGCTCGACGACAAGTGCTCGTCGAACAGCAGCACCGCCTGCAACAGCACCAGGCTCGGTGCCAGGTACTGCAGGAAACCCAAGGTGGTGTAGGGCAGGTGTCGCGCGGCTGCGTTGAAGCACACCAACGGGACCAGTGTGACCGGCCCGGCGGCAATCAGCCAGAGCGCTTCAGTGCTGCTGAAGAAATCCCCCTGCGTGCTGCTGGCAGCCGGGTGCAGCAACAGCCAGCCCGCAGCCAGCGGCACCAGCATCCAGGTCTCCACTACCAGCCCGGGCAGTGCCGCGACGGGTGCCTGCTTGCGGATCAGCCCATAGAAGCCAAAGGTCAGCGCCAGCACCAGCGACACCCACGGCAGGCTGCCGACCTGCCACACCTGCTGTGCGACCCCGACCGCTGCCAGGCCGACCGCCAGCCACTGCAGTCGCCGCAAACGCTCGCCGAGCAGGAGCATGCCCAGCAGCACGTTGATCAATGGGTTGATGTAATAGCCGAGGCTGGCTTCGAGCATGCGCCCGTTGTTTACCGCCCAGACATAGGTCAGCCAGTTGCCGGCGATCAATGTGCCGCTCAAGGCGAGGATTGCCAGGCGCTTGGGATTGTCGCGCAACTCGCGCCACCAGCCGGGGTGCTTCCACACCAACAGTAACAGCGAACCGAACAACGCCGACCAGAGCACCCGGTGGACGATGATCTCGACCGCCGGCACGCTCTGAATGGCTTTGAAGTACAGCGGGAACAGACCCCAGATGATGTAGGCCGTCAGGCCGAGAATATACCCGCGACGCGGGTTTGCAGCGTGCATGCCGAATCCTTGCTTAGGTAGCTAAATAACAACACCTATTGTAGACAGACCTGCACCTGCTCCTAGAACAATTTCAGCGGCGCTTCGTCCAGCGCCGAGATCTGCTCGCGCAGGGCAAGGATCTGATCGCCCCAGTAACGCGGCTGACCAAACCAGGGGAAACTACGCGGGAACGCCGGGTCGTCCCAGCGCCGCGCCAGCCAGGCGCTGTAGTGCAACTGGCGCAAGGCCCGCAGCGGCTCGATCAGCGGCAGCTCGCGCGGGTCGAAGTCGTGGAACTCGTTGTAGCCGTCGATCAGCTCGGCCAACTGGCCCAGGCGTTCTTCGCGGCTGCCGGCGAGCATCATCCACAGGTCCTGCACTGCCGGGCCCGTCCGGCAGTCGTCCAGATCGACCAGGTGGTAGGCGTCTTCGCGGTGCATGATGTTGCCTGGGTGGCAGTCGCCGTGCAGGCGGATGGTCTGGTGCGGGGTGCGCGCGTAGATCGCTTCAACCCGTTTGAGCAGATCGCGAGCGACCGATTCATAAGCTGGCAGCAGTTCCTTGGGCACGTAGTTGCCGTCGAGCAAGGTCTGCAGCGAGGCATGCCCGAAGTTATCCACAGCGAGCGACTCACGGTGCACAAACGGCCGCGTGGCGCTGACTTTGTGCAGGCGCCCGAGCAACTGGCCTAGGGTATACAGTTGGTCGAGATTGCCCGGCTCTGGCGCCCGGCCGCCGCGGCGTGGGAACAAGGCAAAGCGAAAGCCCTGATGTTCGAACAGGCTCTGGCCTTCATGGCTGATTGGCGCCACGACCGGCACTTCGCAGTCGGCAAGCTCGGCGGTAAAGGCGTGTTCTTCGTGGATCTGTGCGTCGGTCCAACGCCCCGGCCGGTAGAACTTGGCGATCAGCGGCTGCTGGTCTTCGATGCCCACCTGATAGACCCGATTCTCGTAACTGTTGAGCGCCAGCACGCGGGCATCGCTGAGAAAGCCCAGGCTTTCTACCGCATCAAGGACCAGGTCGGGGGTGAGGGTATCGAAAGGGTGGGACATTGGAGCTCCGCAGGGCGACATCGTGAGCACCATGGTACTCCATTACCCCGCGCACCGGAGGTCGCTAGGCCGGCACGCCCAGCAGTACATAAGCCGGATGGAACTGCGCACGTAGTTCGCTGCCGGTGGTCACCCCATGAGCTGTCAGCCACTGGCTCTCGGCAAAAGCGCAGAGGGTCTGGCCATTACTCAGTTGCAGGCGCACTTCGCAGCTGGCCTCTTCTTCAGCGAGCACTTCGGCGACCGTGGCGCCGAGCGTGTTGCTGCCAGGTTCTGCTGTGTCCTCCGGGCCGAGCAGGTGCACCCAGCCGGCCTTGAGCAAGGCCACTACCTGGCTGCCTGGCGCCAGTTCCAGCCGCTCGGTGCTATCGCGGGTGATCAGCGCTTGAATCTGCAGCCCGCCGCTCAGCGCCAGGGTCACCCGGTCATGCCGACCTTCGCTGCTCACTGCGCTGACCTCACCCTGCAACTGATTACGCGCGCTGGTGCGCAGCATCAGCCGGCCGAGCAGGTCGAGGTCGCTACTGTGTTCAGCGGCCTCGAGCACTTGCGCCTGCAGCGCTTGCAGGCGCAAGTAAAGGCGCAGCACGCGCTGGCCCTCTGTCGACAACTGCGCGCCGCCGCCACCACGGCCGCCGGTGCTGCGCTCGACCAAGGGCTGCGCGGCAAGGTTGTTGAGCTCGTCGATGGCGTCCCAGGCGGACTTGTAACTGATCCCGGCAGCCTTCGCCGCGCGGGTGATCGAGCCCTGCTCGGCGATGTGCTGCAGCAGGGCTATGCGCTGCGGGCGGCGGGCGATGTGTTGGGTGAGCTGGGTGGGCAGAGACATGCGCTTGAGCCAGGCGGTGTGAGACTGGCGAAGTTGCCTCCCGTAGCGTCATCAGTCAACCCCGGCGCCCGCTCAGGCCTGGCCAGGTTTGGCCGTGCGCGCCAGGCAATAGACATCGACCCGCTGGGCGCCGGCCTTGCGCAGCAGCTTGGCAATGGCCTGGGCAGTGGCGCCAGTGGTCAGCACGTCGTCGACCACTGCCAGGTGCCGCCCTTCGACATCAACGCCTGGCGCCAGGGTAAACGCCTCACGCAGATTGCGCCGGCGCGCCTTGGCGCCGAGTTTTTGCTGGGCCGGGGTGTCGCGAGTGCGCAGCAGCCAGCGCTCGTTGCAGGCGATGCCCAGTTGGCCTGACAGCCAGCGCGCAAGCATACCGGCCTGATTGAAGCCGCGCTGGCGCAGCCGACGCGCTGCCAAAGGCACTGGCAACAAGTAGTCCGGCCTGGGCAAGCCTTCGGTGTAGCGATGCGCCAACGCATCCCCGAGCAAGCCCGCCAGCAAACGACCGAGGGGCCACTGCCCGCGATGCTTGAAGCGACTGATCAGGCTGTCCAGCGGGAAGCCGAAATGCCACGGCACAATCACCTGGCTGAAGGCCGGTGGCCTGCGGTGGCAGGGGCCGCAATACAGGCCGGCAATGGCCAGCGGTAACGCGCAGCGCAGGCACTGTTCCTCCAGCCAGGGCAATTCCTGCTCGCAGGCGCTGCACAGCGGGTAGGGCTGATAAGCGTGTTCATCACACAGCAAACACATTTGATTAATATTTGTACACTTGTAAACCAGCCATCTGAGTATTGGTTGACAGTCCATGGCCCTTCCGTAAATATTGCGCCTATCCGTGATGCGCTGGCGGCTTTCTTGGCCTGCGCGCCAGTCAGAGCCTAGATAAGGAAACGCCGATGAGCGCCAGCACAATTGCTACAACACGTCACGACTGGGGCCTGGCCGAGGTCAAGGCGCTGTTCCAGCAGCCCTTTAATGATTTGTTGTTCCAGGCGCAAAGCGTGCACCGCGCGCATTTCGATCCCAACCGTGTGCAGGTCTCGACCCTGCTGTCGATCAAGACCGGCGCCTGCCCGGAAGACTGCAAATACTGTCCGCAGTCCGGCCACTACAACACCGGGCTGGAAAAGCAAAAGCTGATGGAAGTGCAAAAGGTGCTGGAAGAGGCCGCCCGCGCCAAAGCCATTGGCTCGACGCGCTTCTGCATGGGCGCGGCCTGGAAGCATCCGTCGGCCAAAGACATGCCTTACGTGCTGGAGATGGTCAAAGGGGTCAAGGCATTGGGCCTGGAAACCTGCATGACCCTCGGCAAGCTGGACCAGGACCAGACTGTCGCGCTGGCCCAGGCTGGCCTGGACTACTACAACCACAACCTCGACACCTCGCCTGAGTTCTATACCAGCATCATCACCACCCGCACCTACAGCGAGCGCCTGCAGACCCTGGCCTATGTGCGCGACGCCGGCATGAAGATCTGCTCCGGCGGAATCCTCGGCATGGGTGAGTCGCTGGACGACCGCGCCGGGCTGCTGATTCAGCTGGCCAACCTGCCCGAGCATCCTGAGTCGGTACCGATCAACATGCTGGTCAAGGTTGCCGGCACGCCGCTGGCTGAAGAGGCCGACGTCGACCCATTCGATTTCATCCGTATGCTTGCGGTCGCGCGGATTCTCATGCCCAAGTCGCACGTACGGCTGTCGGCCGGGCGTGAGCAGATGAATGAGCAGATGCAGGCGCTGGCTTTCATGGCCGGGGCCAACTCGATCTTCTACGGCGAAAAACTGCTGACCACGGCCAACCCACAAGCCGACAAGGACATGCAGCTGTTCGCCCGCCTCGGGATCAAGCCGGAAGCGCGCGAAGAGCATGCTGACGAAGTGCATCAGGCAGCCATCGAGCAGGCCCTGGTCGAGCAGCGCAGCAGCGAGATGTTCTACGACGCAGCGTCGGCCTGAAATGGCCTTTGACCTCACCGCGCGCCTGGCCGAACGGCGTGCGGCCGATCTGTATCGGCAGCGGCCGCTGCTGCAGACCGCGCAGGGGCCGCAGGTGGTGGTCGATGGCCAGCCGCTGCTGGCCTTCTGCAACAATGATTACCTCGGCCTGGCCAATCACCCTGAGGTGATCGCTGCCTGGCGCGCCGGCGCCGAGCGCTGGGGGGTCGGTGGCGGTGCTTCGCATCTGGTCATCGGCCACAGCACCCCGCATCACCAGCTTGAAGAAGCCCTGGCCGAGCTGACCGGGCGGCCGCGTGCGCTGCTGTTTTCCACCGGCTACATGGCCAACCTCGGTGCCATCACCGCGTTGGTCGGGCAGGGCGATACGGTGCTGCAAGACCGCCTCAACCACGCTTCGCTGCTCGATGGCGGCCTGCTCAGCGGTGCGCGCTTCAATCGTTATCTGCACAACGATGCGCAGAGCCTGGCCAGCCGCCTGCAGCGGGCGACCGGCAATACTCTGGTGGTTACCGATGGCGTGTTCAGCATGGATGGCGATCTCGCCGACTTGCCCGCACTGGCCGCGACCGCCCGCGCAGCTAATGCCTGGCTGATGGTCGATGATGCCCACGGCCTCGGCACCCTGGGCGCCAACGGCGGCGGAATCGTCGAGCACTTCGGCCTTGGTCTGGATCAGGTGCCAGTGTTGATCGGCACCCTCGGCAAAGCCTGCGGCACCGCAGGTGCGTTTGTTGCCGGCAGTGATGACTTGATCGAGGCACTGGTGCAGTTCGCTCGGCCCTACATCTACACCACCAGCCAACCGCCGGCGCTGGCCTGCGCCACGCTCAAGAGCCTGCAGCTGCTGCGTGACGAAAGCTGGCGGCGCGAGCAGTTGGCGGCGTTGATCCGCCAGTTCCGCGAGGGGGCAGAGCAGATCGGCCTGCAACTGATGGACAGCCAGACGCCGATTCAGCCAATCCTGATCGGCGACAGCGGCCGTGCTGTGCGCCTGTCGCAGATGCTGCGCGAACGCGGCTTGCTGGTGACCGCCATTCGCCCGCCGACAGTGCCGGCCGGTAGTGCGCGGCTGCGGGTGACCTTGAGCGCGGCGCACACCGAGGCGCAGGTGCAGCTATTGTTGAATGCATTGGCAGACTGTTATCCACAACTGGAGCGCGCCGATGCGTAATCGCCTGATTCTCTTGCCCGGCTGGGGGCTGGGTACTGCTGCACTGCATCCATTGGCGGCAAGCCTGCGCGCGCAGGATCCGCGCTTGCAGGTCGACCTGCTGGCGCTGCCGGAATTGCCCGACGGCGATGTCCAGGCCTGGGTCGACTATCTTGATCGCACCCTGCCCCAGGACACTTGGCTGGGTGGCTGGTCACTGGGCGGGATGCTCGCCAGTGAGCTGGCCCGCAAACGCGGTGATCGCTGCTGCGGCCTGCTGACCCTGGCCAGTAATCCTAGTTTCGTCAGCCGCGCCGACTGGCCGCACGGCATGCCGGCAGACACCTTCAGCACCTTTGCCGACGGCTGTCGCAGCCATCTGCAGGTCACCCTGAAACGCTTTCGCTCGCTGTGCACCCAGGGTGCGCCGGATCAGTTGGCCGTGCTCAAGCAACTCAATGTCGGCTTGCCGAGCACTGATCCGCTGTACCTGATGAGCGGCCTGGAGGTGTTGGGCAAGCTGGATACCCGCGACGCCTTGGTGGAGTACACCGGGCCGCAGTTGCACCTGTTTGCCGGCAGCGATGTGCTGGTCCCGGCAGAGGCAGCCAAGGCGCTGTGCGAGCTGGTCCCGGACGTCGAGGTCGGTCTGGTTGAAAACACCTCGCATGCCTTCCTGCTGGAATATCCGCAGGACCTGGCGGCGGGCATCAAGATTTTTTTGCACGAGAGCGGCGATGACTGATCTGTCCCATCCGACCCTGCCGGGCGGCTTGCCTGACAAACGCCAGGTGGCGGCGTCGTTTTCGCGGGCTGCTGCCAGTTATGACAGCGTTGCCGCGTTGCAGCGCGCCGTCGGTGTGGCTTTGCTCGAGCAGTTGCCGGCTGATCTCACCCCAAGCCGCTGGCTCGACCTGGGCAGCGGTACCGGTCACTTCAGCCGCGTGCTGGCCGAGCGCTTTGCCGGCGCTGTCGGCGTGGCCGTCGACATTGCCGAAGGCATGCTAGATCACGCTCGGCAGCAAGGTGGCGCGCAGTTCCACGTGGTCGGCGATGCCGAACGCCTGCCGCTGCAGGACGCCAGTGTCGATTTGATTTTCAGTAGCCTGGCCGTGCAGTGGTGCAGCCAGTTCGCCAGCGTGCTCGGCGAAGCACAGCGGGTGTTGCGCCCTGGTGGAGTGCTGGCGTTCAGCAGCCTGTGCGTAGGCACTCTGGAAGAGTTGCGCGCCAGTTGGCAGGCAGTAGACGGCATGGTCCACGTCAACCGCTTCCGCCGGTTCGAAGATTACCAGCGGCTGTGTGCCGGCAGCGGCCTGCAGTTGCTCGCTCTGCAACAGCGGGCGCAGGTGCTGCACTACCCCGATGTACGCAGCCTGACCCATGAACTGAAGGCGCTGGGTGCGCATAACCTCAACCCTGGCCGGCCGGCTGGCCTAACGGGGCGGGCGCGCATGCAGGGTTTGCTGCAGGCCTACGAACACTGGCGCCAGCCGTCCGGCCTGCCGGCCACCTATCAGGTGGTGTATGCCGTGCTGCGCAAGCCTCAGCAGGCTGGGGAATGACATGAGCCAAGCGTATTTCATTGCCGGTACCGACACAGACGTGGGCAAGACCACCATCGCTGCCGGCTTGCTCCATGCGGCCCGGCTGCAAGGTCTGAGCACCCTCGCGGCCAAGCCGGTGGCGTCGGGATGCGCGGTGACCAGCAAGGGCCTGCGCAATGCCGATGCGTTAGCGCTGATTGATCAAAGTACCGTCCAGTTGCCTTATGAACGGGTCAATCCGTTCGCTTTCGAGCCGGCAATCGCCCCGCACCTGGCTGCGCGCGAAGCGGGCGTGGCGCTGGCGCTGCCTGCTTTGCTCAAGGCGATGCAGGGGATTCTGGCAGAGGGCGCCGACTTCACCTTGATCGAAGGTGCCGGCGGTTGGCGGGTGCCGTTGTCGGACCATGCCAACCTGTCCGATCTGGCGATCGCGCTGAAGCTACCGGTGATCCTGGTGGTCGGCGTGCGCCTGGGCTGCATCAATCACGCGCTGTTAAGTGCCGAAGCGATTGCCCGCGATGGCCTGCAGTTGGCCGGCTGGGTGGCCAATGTGATTGAGCCGCGCACCTCGCGGCTGGAAGAAAACCTGGCCAGCCTCGCTGAACGCCTGCCCGCGCCGTGCCTGGGGCGGGTGCCCAAACTCAAGCAAGCCAGCGCCGATGCCGTGGCCGAACATCTGCAGCTTGACCTGCTTGATTAAGCTCCGCGCGCATACCCTCGGTCTATCGAATGGCACTAGGCTATTAGCGATTTAAACGGGCCTTTTCGGCGTTGGCCTGCTTTAATGAAGTTTGTCCGTTATCCAGCGTCATCGGAGTTTTGACATGGAAATCACCGGTAGCTCTGCCTACTACGCAGGTCTTGGCGCCATTCAGGCGGGCCAGAACCGCGTTGATCAGGCCGCCAGCCAGATCGCCAACGGCACCGTCGAACGTGCCGCCACCAGCCAGTCCAGCGACTATCAGGCCGAGCGCTTGCGCGCCGTCGACCGTAGCCAGCAAATGGACATGGCCACCAGTACGGTGCAGTTGGCGCTGGGCAAGACTGAAGTCGAGCTTGGTGTGAAAGTCGCCAAGGCTTCCGACGAAATGCTCGGCCGCTTCATCGACACCTACGCCTGATTGCTAATCTCGCTGAAACCTCTGCGGGCCTGACTGCGATGGCGCTGACCAGACAACACCGTTGTCTGCTCGGTTGTCCTATGCAGTCAGGCCCGCAGTTGCATTTACGGGTACATGGCAGATACGCCATGTTTCACGACGTAAATGGCACCATAGTCCCTTCTTGACTTTGTTTGCACCTAAACGTAAGTTTCAAACAACTGTTTGACCGAGTGCCGGTTGCTGTCGGCGCTCACTCCACCGGACTCCTCAAGAGGTTCATCGCAATGCCTGAATACAAAGCCCCTCTGCGTGATATTCGCTTCGTTCGCGACGAACTGCTCGGCTATGAAGCGCACTACCAGAGCTTGCCGGGTTGCGAGGAAGCCACGCCCGACATGGTCGATGCGATCCTTGAGGAAGGTGCCAAGTTCTGCGAGAACGTGCTGGCGCCGCTGAACCGCGTTGGCGATCTCGAAGGCTGCAAGTGGAGCGAGTCGGGTGTGCAGACCCCGACTGGTTTCAAGGAAGCCTACAAACAGTTCGTCGAAGGCGGCTGGCCGAGCCTGGCCCATGATGTTGCTCACGGCGGCCAGGGCCTGCCTGAGTCGCTGGGCCTGGCGGTCAGCGAGATGGTCGGTGAAGCCAACTGGTCCTGGGGCATGTACCCAGGCCTGTCCCATGGCGCGATGAACACCATTTCCGAGCACGGCACCGCCGAGCAGCAGGACACCTACCTGAGCAAACTGGTCACCGGTGAATGGACCGGCACCATGTGCCTGACCGAGCCGCACTGCGGCACTGACCTGGGCATGCTGCGGACCAAGGCCGAGCCGCAGGCGGATGGCTCTTACAAGGTTTCCGGGACCAAGATCTTCATCTCGGCCGGTGAGCACGACATGGCCGACAACATCGTCCACATCGTGTTGGCGCGGCTGCCGGATGCCCCTGCTGGTACCAAGGGTATTTCGCTGTTCATCGTGCCCAAGTTCCTGCCCAGCGCCGATGGCGCCATCGGCGAGCGCAACGGCGTCAGCTGCGGCTCGCTCGAGCACAAGATGGGCATCCACGGTAACGCCACCTGCGTGATGAACTTCGACGGCGCTACCGGTTACCTGATTGGCCCAGCCAACAAAGGCCTGAACTGCATGTTCACCTTCATGAACACCGCTCGCCTGGGTACCGCGCTGCAAGGCCTGGCCCACGCTGAAGTGGCATTCCAGGGTGGCCTCAAATACGCCCGCGACCGTCTGCAGATGCGCTCGCTGACCGGCCCCAAGGCACCTGAAAAGGCCGCTGACCCGATCATCGTCCACCCTGATGTACGGCGCATGCTGCTGACCATGAAGGCCTTTGCCGAAGGCAACCGGGCGATGGTCTACTTCACCGCGCAGCAGGTCGATATCGTCAAGTACAGCAAGGACGAAGAAGCTCGCAAGAAGGCCGATGCATTGCTGGCCTTCATGACCCCGATCGCCAAGGCGTTCATGACCGAGGTCGGTTTCGAAGCCGCCAACCATGGCGTGCAGATCTACGGCGGCCATGGCTTCATCGCCGAGTGGGGCATGGAGCAGAACGTGCGCGACAGCCGCATCTCGATGCTCTACGAGGGTACCACCGGCATCCAGGCCCTCGACCTGCTCGGGCGTAAAGTGCTGATGACCCAGGGCGAAGCGCTCAAGGGCTTCACCAAAATCGTGCACAAGTTCTGCCAGGCCCAGGAAGGCAACGAAGCGGTCAAGGAATTCGTCGAGCCGTTGGCGGCGATCAACAAGGAGTGGGGCGAACTGACGATGAAAGTCGGCATGGCCGCCATGAAAGACCGTGAAGAGGTCGGTGCCGCGTCGGTCGATTACCTGATGTACTCGGGCTACGCCTGCCTGGCCTACTTCTGGGCTGATATCGCCCGTCTGGCAGCTGAAAAACTCGCCGCCGGCACCAGCGAAGAAGCGTTCTACACCGCCAAGCTGCAGACCGCACGCTTCTACTTCCAGCGTATCCTGCCGCGTACCCGCACCCATGCAGCGACCATGCTGTCCGGTGCCGGTAACCTGATGGCGATGAAAGAAGAAGACTTCGGCCTAGCCATCTAAGCCGCGCTGGCAACATCAAAAACCGCCTGCCCTCACCGGCAGGCGGTTTTTTTGTGAGCGCTCGTCCGGGCCGCGTAGCGCCATGCACAGAAAAAGCTAAGCCTGGCTCCACGCCTGCCGTTAAACATCTGGTGTATTCATCTATTCATGTGCGCTGCCGATGTAGTAAAGGCACAATGCCATTATTGATCTGCCGGGTTGGAGATACCCTTGTTTCAGTTATCCGCTGTACGCGTAAGCCATTTCCTGCCGTCACTGGTGTTACTGGTGTCGGGGCTGGCGGCGGCCTATGTGAGAGACCTCAGCGTCTTCTTCACGTCTTTGTTCAATGTGCTGCCAACCATGGTGCTGCTGCTCGGCGGCGCCTATTGCGCGGTGTACCGCCGGCAGCGTGAGCTGTTTGTGATGGTCACGGTGTATATCGCTTACTACCTGCTCGACACCCAGACCGACTTCTATCGCGACAACGGCCGCGTGCGTGAAGACGCTGCAGTGATCTTTCATCTGGTCTGCCTGCTGCTACCTGCGTTGTTCGGCCTGTTCGCCGCCTGGCAGGAACGCACTCATCTGGCCCAGGACATGCTCGCCCGCTTTGCCGTACTGTTTGCCGTCGGCAGCGTGGCGGTGGCCTTGCAGCAGAGCTTTCCGGAGGCGCTGCTGGGCTGGCTGGCGGAGATCCGCTGGCCGTCGCTGCACGGTCAGTGGATGAGCCTGATCCAGCTGGCGTACCCGGTCTTCGTCATCGTTTTCATCCTGCTGGCGGTGCAGTACCTGCGCCAGCCGCGACCGCTGCATGCGGCGCAGATCATCGGCTTGCTGGGCCTGCTGTGGATGTTACCGAAAACCTTCATCCTGCCGTTCACCCTGAACATCATGTGCAGCCAGGTCATGCTGATGATTGCCGCAGCGGTCGCCCATGAGGCCTATCAGATGGCCTTCCGCGACGAGCTCACCGGCTTGCCCGGCAGGCGTGCGCTGAACGAGCGTATGCAGCGCCTGGGGCGCAACTACGTGATTGCCATGACCGACGTTGACCACTTCAAGAAATTCAACGATACCCACGGCCACGACGTCGGTGATCAGGTGCTGCGGCTGGTTGCCAGCCGGCTGTCGAAAGTGACGGGGGGCGGTCGGGCTTACCGCTATGGCGGCGAAGAGTTCGCCCTGGTGTTTGCCGGCAAGACTGCCGAAGAGTGTCTGCCGCATCTGGAAGCGGTACGCGAGATGATCGCCAACTACGCCATCCAGCTGCGTGACCAGAACAGCCGCCCGCAGGACGATAGCGCCGGCCGGCAACGGCGCAGCGGCTCGGCCAGCGCTACCGTATCGGTCACCATCAGCATCGGCGTGGCCGAACGCTTGATCGACCACCGCAACCCCGAGGCGGTGCTCAAATCTGCCGACGAGGCGCTGTACAGCGCCAAGGCTGCCGGGCGTAACTGTGTAGTGATGTTCGGCCACCAATCACGCCGCGGCGCTGTGCGAATGGCATGACTTAGGCTGACTGGGGTTGACTGTAGGGTCACGTGATGACCCTATGTCTCGCAAAAGTTGTTCGGTTACACTGATTTCACTCCAGTGCCGCGGTCCTCGCCAGGACCGCCCCGACCCGACTAGTGAGAGGTTGTCCATGGCTGACTATAAAGCGCCCCTGCGTGATATGCGCTTCGTTCTCAATGAAGTCTTCGACGTGGCCACGCTGTGGGCACAGCTGCCCGAACTGGCCGAGGCGGTCGACCAGGACACCGCTCTGGCGGTGCTGGAAGAAGCCGGCAAGGTCACCGCCCGCAGCATCGCGCCGCTCAACCGCGCCAGCGATGAGGAGGGCTGCCACTGGGACAACGGCAGCGTACGCACCCCGGCCGGTTTCATCGAGGCCTACCAGACCTACGCCGAAGGCGGTTGGGTCGGTGTTGGCGGTGATCCGCAGTTTGGCGGCATGGGTATGCCCAAGGCGATCTCGGCTCAGGTCGAGGAAATGATCAACGCCTCGAGCCTGTCGTTCGGGCTGTATCCGATGCTCACTGCAGGCGCCTGCCTGTCGATCAACGCTCATGCCAGCGAAGCGCTCAAGCACAAATACCTGCCGAACATGTACAGCGGCGTCTGGGCGGGCTCGATGTGCCTGACCGAGGCCCATGCCGGCACCGACCTGGGCATCATCCGTACCAAGGCCGAGCCGCAGGCAGATGGCAGCTACAAGGTCAGTGGGACCAAGATATTCATCACCGGTGGCGAGCACGACCTGACCGAAAACATCATTCACCTGGTGCTGGCCAAGCTGCCGGACGCACCCGCGGGGCCCAAGGGCATTTCCCTGCTGCTGGTGCCCAAGTTCCTGGTCAACGACGACGGCAGCCTGGGTGAGCGCAACTCGGCCCACTGCGGCTCGATCGAGCACAAGATGGGCATTCAGGGCTCGGCGACCTGCGTGATGAACTTCGACGGCGCGGTCGGCTACCTGGTCGGCGAGCCGAACAAGGGCCTGGCGGCCATGTTTACCATGATGAACTACGAGCGCCTGGGCGTCGGTATTCAAGGCCTGGCCTCGGCCGAGCGCTCTTATCAGAACGCCGTCGAGTACGCCCGCGATCGCCTGCAAAGCCGCTCGCCAGTCGGCGCACAGGCAAAAGACAAAGTCGCCGACCCGATCATCGTCCACCCGGATGTGCGGCGCATGCTGCTGACCATGAAAGCCTTGATCGAAGGCGGCCGGGCGTTCTCCACTTACGTCGCCCTGCAACTGGACAACGCCAAGTACAGCGAAGACCCGACCACGCGCAAGCGCAGCGAGGACCTGGTGGCGTTGCTGACACCGGTGGCCAAGGCGTTCATGACCGACACCGGGCTTGAGTGCACCGTGCATGGCCAGCAGGTGTTTGGCGGCCACGGTTACATCCGTGAGTGGGGCCAGGAGCAACTGGTGCGCGACGCGCGCATCACCCAGATCTACGAAGGCACCAACGGCATTCAGGCGCTGGACCTGATGGGCCGTAAGGTGGTCGCCAGCGGTGGCGCGTTCTACCAGGTGTTTGCCGACGAAATTCGCCAGTTCGTGGCTGGTGCCGATAGCGAGCTGGGCGAGTTTACTCAGCCATTGGCCACTGCCCTGGATCAATTGGATGGGCTGACCGAGTGGGTTATCGAGCAGGCCAAGCTCAACCCGAACGAGATCGGTGCAGCTTCGGTTGAGTACCTGCACGCGTTCGGCTATGTCGCTTATGCCTATATGTGGGCGCGCATGGCCCAGGCAGCCAAGGCAGGCGAGGGCGATGCGGCCTTCTATCAGGGCAAGCTGGGCACGGCGCGCTTCTACTTTGCGCGGTTGCTGCCGCGGGTGGATTCGTTGGTGGCGTCGGTCAAGGCGGGTAGCGAGTCGCTGTATCTGTTGGACGCTGCGCAGTTCTGACGCCTCGATCACATGCCGTAACAAAGCTGGGGTGATTTGTAAGCCTTTTCCTACACGACGTGGTGACTTTTCGCCTCTATCCTCAGATTGGATCCACAGCTAATATTTCTCACATGGACGGAACGCAGGAAGCGTAAAGGACAGAACAGGGACA
Source organism: Pseudomonas sp. PGPR N4 (assembly GCF_059693665.1). Taxonomy (NCBI): domain Bacteria; kingdom Pseudomonadati; phylum Pseudomonadota; class Gammaproteobacteria; order Pseudomonadales; family Pseudomonadaceae; genus Pseudomonas; species Pseudomonas sp. PGPR N4. The sequence continues at coordinate 68,740 of NZ_JCAUKV010000004.1, read as the reverse complement.
CGAAGGAATCTCGCCAGGATGGTGAGGCGATAGGGATGTCAGGGAAACAGTCTGGAAAACCCCGCTTAGGCGGGGTTTTCTTTGTTGCGTGGTTTTTACCGTCAGCCCAGTACGTCCAGCGGCGACACGCCCAGCGGGCGCCCGTCGGTTTCTTCTTCGAGCAATGTGCGCAACAGCTCCAGCGACGCCTGTTGGCGCTGCGCATCGCGAAACACCAGACCAACCTTGAGTGGTACGCGCGGCTCGCTGAGGGGCTTCCACAGCAGCCCTTGATCATCCTCGGCCGCTGCCTTGGCGCGCCCTGGCAGGATGGTTGCCAGCGAGGTGTGCGCCAGGCTGTCGAGGATTCCCGCCATGTTGTTCATCTCGGCCTGTACCTGCGGCCTGCGGCCCTGGCTGGCCAGCTGCTCCTTCCAGATCTGGCGGATCTGAAACTCTTCACCCAGCATAAGCAGCGGCAATTCAGCCGCCTGCCTGATCGAGACCTTCTTGAAGTCCTTCAACGGGTGTGTGTTGGGGATGACCAGTTGCAGCTCATCTTCATACAGCATCAGCCCGTGCAGGCCTGCCTGGCGCGGCGGCAGATAGCTGATGCCGATATCCAGATTGCCATTGAGCAGACGCCGCTCGATCTCCAGCCCCGACAGTTCGTAGATCTGCACCACCAGGTGCGGCTGCGCCCGGCGCACGCGCTCCAGCAACTGCGGCACCAGCCCGGGGCGGACGGTCTGCAGGACACCGATGGCGAGGGTACGCAGTGCCTGGCCTTTGAAGCTGCGCATAGCCTCATGGGCGCGCTGCAAGCCGTCGAGCAAGGGCTGGGCATGGTTGTACAAGGTGTGCGCGGCCAGTGTCGGCAGCAGGCGCTTGTTGCTGCGCTCGAACAGGCTCAGGTCGAGGCTGTGTTCCAGCTGCCGAATCTGCTGGGACAAGGCCGGTTGCGACAGTGACAGGCGTTCGGCAGCACGGCCCACGTGGCCTTCTTCATAGACCGCGACGAAATAACGCAGTTGGCGAAAATCCATAAGCAACACTTATCGAAAAAGCTGGGAAATCGAAATGGCCAGAGTACCCGGTTGTGCCTAGTCTAGCGGCGTTTTCAAGCATTTACCTGCTGTTGCAGCGACCGATTGTTGCAGTCGCTGAAAAACACTTTTGATAGGCCACGCTGAAATATCGGTCTGGAGTTCTGATGAATCTGTTCAAGCTGCGTCGGCCAGCTGTCGCGGTGGTCGAACCTGTACCAGCAGCACCGGCAGCTGCCGCGTCGCTATCGAGCGAATGGCTGATGGCGTCCGCCGCGCTGCCTGCGCCGATTTTTGTGCGTGGGCAGGGCTCGTGGTTATGGGACAACGACGGTCGGGTTTATCTGGACTTCACCCAAGGCAGTGCAGGCAACAGTCTCGGCCATTGCCCGCAAGTGGTGAGCGAAGCGCTGAGTGCTCAGGCCCAGACATTGCTTAACTGCGGCGGGCAGCTAACCAACCACAACCAGTTGCTGCTGGCGCAGAAACTTTGCCAGAGCACCCGCAGTGACCAGGCGTACCTGCTCAACAGCGGTGCCGAAGCGTGCGCAGCGGCGATCCGCCTGGCGCGTAAATGGGGCCAACTGCATCGCAGCGGCGCCGATCATGTCATTACGGCCAGCCAGGCCTGCCACGGGCGCGGTCTGGATACGTCGGGCTTCAGCCAGGTGGCGTTCAACGACCTGAGCGCACTGCACGCCGCCGTCGACTCGCGCACGGTCGCGATCATGCTCGAACCGATCCAGGGCGAGGCCGGCGTTATCCCGGCCAGCCGCGAGTATCTCCAGGGTGTCGAACGGCTGTGCCGCGAGCTGGGCATTCTGCTGATTTTCGACGAAGCACTGACCGGCATCGGCCGCTGCGGTGCGTTGTTGGCCGAACAGCGATATGACGTGCGTGCCGACATTATCGCCCTTGGCACAGGCCTGGGGGGTGGCGTGCCGATCGCCGCGCTGCTGGCCCGCGGTAGCGCCTGCTGCGCCGAGCCTGGCGAGCTGCAAGGCAGCCAGCACGGCAATGCACTGATGTGCGCGGCCGGCCTGGCGGTATTGCAGAGCGTGCTCGCGCCTGGCTTCTTCGAGCAGATCAAGGACCGCGGCCGCCACCTGCGCGAAGGCCTGAGCAGGTTGTCCGGCCGTTATGGTCATGGCGAGGTGCGTGGGCAGGGTCTGCTGTGGGCGCTGCAGTTACACGATGAGGTGGCGCCAGCGTTGGTGCAGGCGGCATTGCAGGAGGGCTTGTTGCTGCAGGCGCCCCAGCCCGATGTAGTCCGCTTTGCCCCGGCGCTGACGATTAGCCGCGGGCTTGTCGACGAGATGCTGCTTAAGCTGGCCAGAGCCTTTGCCCGGCTGCACGGGCAACAGCACAACCGTCGCGAGATGCGCGCCTGATCGGCAATAGCGCTCACTTATTTCAACGAACCGTCTGGCGTTTCTGCGCATCGCCCCGGGCCTGTCTTATTCGGCCCGGGGCGTTTTTTTGCCTTTAGCGCAAGATGTTGTGCCTGCGGAACCTCTGCGCAAGCGCGCGAGTCTGTGTAGTAACCACTGACGGAGAGACATGCATGGACTTCATTCGCATCATTATCGCGATCCTTCTGCCGCCGCTTGGCGTGTTCCTGCAGGTCGGCTTTGCCGGTGCGTTCTGGCTGAACATCCTGTTGACGTTGCTGGGTTATATCCCCGGCATCATCCACGCGGTGTATATCATCGCCAAGCGCTGACGTGACGAGGGCCGCGCTGCGGCCCTCTGTTGCAATTGCGGGGAACTCGGCTCAACGGTCGAGTACCCGGCAATAGAACTTCCATTCTTCCTCGAGTGCATGCGCAAGGTTCTCGGCCTTGCGGAAACCGTGCCGCTCACCGGCATAAAAATGCCCTTCAGCCTCGATCCCGTTAGCTTTCAGCGCCGCCAGCATGGCGCGAGTCTGCTCGGGCACCACCACGGCATCCAGCTCGCCCTGGAAGAAGATCATCGGCACCTTGATTTGCTCGGCATGCAGCAGCGGTGTGCGTTGGCGGTAGCGCTCGGCGTCTCGTTCAGGATCGCCAATCAGCCAGTCCAGATAATCCCCTTCGAACTTATGCGTCGCCCGTGCCAGCGCCAGCGGGTCGCTGACGCCATAGAGGCTGGCGCCGGCGCGAAATACATCGGCGAATGCCAGCGCGCACAGGGTGGTGTAGCCGCCAGCACTGCCGCCGCGAATGAACGCCTGCTGCGGGTCGATCAGGCCCAGCCCCGCCAGGTAACTGACTGCAGCGCAGGCGTCTTCGACGTCGACTTCGCCCCAGCGCAAGTGCAGCGCTTGCCGATAGGCGCGGCCATAACCGCTGCTGCCGCGGTAGTTGAGGTCGGCCACGGCAAAGCCGCGTTGGGTCCAGTACTGGATGCGCGGGTCGAGTACCGGGTAGCAGGCCGAGGTCGGCCCGCCGTGGATAAACAGCACCAGCGGCGCGGCGCCGCCCTGCGGCTGGTTGGCCGCCGGGTAGAAGAAGCCATAGGCATGGGCGTCGCCGCTGGGATAGCGGATCGGCTGCGGGCGACTGACCCGCTCGGCTGGCAGCGGCAGGCCACCGCCGCTAAGCACGCTGGTCTGGCCGCTGACACGCTCGATGGCGATGACTGCGGCTGGGCTGATCGGCGAGGCGGCGATGGCGTAGATATGGCGGTCGTCCAGAGCCAGACTGCGAAAGCGGGTGTACTCGCTGGCGAAGCGCTGAACCTGATCACCGCTGTGCAGGCCAAGCTGGGCAAAACCGTTTTCGAACCAGCTGGCCAGATAGCTATCAGGTGCGATTGCCAGCCAACTGCTGGCACCCAGTTGCCAGGGCGCGGCGGCGTGGTCGGCGGCGACTGCTGGTAGTGCTTTCCAATCGCCCTCGATCTCCCCCCATGGCTGCCAGAAACCGTTGCGATCAGACAGGCAATACAGCCTGCCTTGCCCGTCGAAGCGGGGTTGCTGCAAGGACTGCTCTGGGTCGATATCGCCGGCCAGGCATAGCGCGGCAGTCCACTCGCCGTGTCTGTCGCGCTGGCGACACATCAATCGAGTGCGGGTCCAGGGCTGTGCCGGGCGGTCCCATTCGATCCAGGCCAGGCGCTGGCCGTCTTCGCTCAGGGTCGGTGCCGAATAGAAGTCGGCGCCTTCGGCCAGCACTTGACGGCCCTCATCGGCGAAGCAGACCAAGCGGTGCACAACGCTGTCAGCGTGCTGCTCTTCGACAGCGAGCACTGCGCCGGCATGCCACAGCACATCGCCATAGCGGCAGTCGGCGGCAGCGGTCAGGGCGCGTGGCGCAGAGCCATCGAGGCCTTGCAGGTAGATCTGCTGATCGGACTCGTTGACGAATACCAGCACCTCCTCGCCCAGGCAGAAGCTGCCGCCGCCGTATTCGTAGACACGGCTGCGTGCGCTGAAACCGTCCGGCGTCAGGCAATGGGCTTGCTGCTCGCGCCAGTGCCACAGGCGGCAAGCGCCGTCGGCAGGGCGGAATTCGTTCCAGAACAGCCCAGCCGCGCCGACCTTGAGGTCGGCGAAGTCGGTGCCGGCGGCGACGGCCTGGGCGGCGCTGAACTCAGCCGCGGGCGATGACTCGGGAGTTTCGTTCATTGCGGAATGTCAGCTCTTCGATGGCCTGATGGGCGTGCTCGGCTTCCTCACGTGCCTGGAGGATGATGCCATGCTCGGCCGACTTGGCGCACACTGGATCGGCGTTGCTGGCATCGCCGGTAAGCATGAACGCCTGGCAGCGGCAGCCGCCGAAGTCCTTTTCCTTCTCGTCGCACGAGCGGCAGGGTTCGGGCATCCAGTCGAAGCCGCGGTAGCGGTTGAAGCCGAACGAGTCATACCAGATGTGCCGAAGGTCGTGCTCGCGGACATTGGGGAACTGCACCGGCAACTGCCGCGCGCCATGGCAGGGCAGTGCGGTGCCGTCGGGGGTGACGGTAAGGAAGATACTGCCCCAGCCATTCATGCAGCCCTTGGGTCGCTCTTCATAGTAGTCAGGGGTGACGAAAATCAGCTTGCATGGGTTGCCAGCTGCCTTGAGCCGCTCGCGGTACTCGTTGGTGATGCGTTCGGCCCGCTCGAGCTGCGCACGGGTTGGCAACAGCCCGGCGCGGTTGTGCTGCGCCCAGCCATAGAACTGGCAGGTGGCAAGCTCGACGAAGTCGGCCTCAAGCGCCACGCACAGCTCGATGATACGGTCGATCTTGTCGATATTGTGCCGGTGGGTGACGAAGTTGAGCACCATCGGGTAACCGTGGGCTTTGACGGCGCGGGCCATTTCGAGCTTTTGCGCGAAGGCTTTTTTCGAGCCGGCGAGCAGGTTGTTGACCTGCTCGTCACTGGCCTGGAAGCTGATCTGGATGTGATCCAGCCCGGCGGTCTTGAACTCGGCGATGCGCTTTTCGGTAAGGCCGATGCCGGAGGTGATCAGGTTGGTGTAGAAGCCCAGCCGGCGGGCCTCGCCGATCAGCTCGGCAAGGTCCTGGCGCACCAGCGGCTCGCCGCCAGAAAAGCCCAACTGTGCCGCGCCCATCTCGCGCGCTTCGGCCATGACCTTGAACCACTGTGCCGTGGTCAGCTCCTGGCCTTGCTCGGCAAAATCGAGCGGATTGGAGCAGTACGGGCATTGCAGCGGGCAGCGGTAGGTCAGCTCGGCGAGCAGCCACAGCGGTAGGCCGACGCCGGCTTTGCCGGCTGTTTCAGGCGAGGACGATCCAGTGTTCGGCACGGGCCACCTCCATGAATTGCTCGATGTCGTCAGCGACCTCGGGCACATCGGGGAACTGCTGGGAAAGCTCGGCGATGATCACCGCGACCGAGCGCTGGCCATCGATCAGGCCGCCAATCAGCGCGGCACTTTCGTTGAGTTTGATCATGCCCTCCGGGTACAGCAAGACGTGGCCTTGCTGCGCCGGCTCATACTGGTAGCGGTAGCCTGGGCGCCAGCTGGGCACCTGTTGACGGTCAAGACTCATAGTGTGATCCCCTTGTGCCAGACCCGCTCGCGGGTGACGGAGTGGTAGGGAGGGCGGTCCAGCTCATAGGCCATGCTCATGGCGTCGAGCATGCTCCAGAGAATATCCAGCTTGAACTGAAGGATTTCCAGCATGCGCTCTTGGCTGGCGCGGGTGGTGTAGTGCTGCAAGGTGATCGCCAGGCCGTGCTCAACGTCGCGCCGGGCTTGGCCAAGACGGGTGCGGAAGTACTCGTAGCCAGCCGGATCGATCCACGGGTAATGCTGTGGCCAGCTGTCCAGCCGCGACTGGTGAATCTGCGGCGCGAACAGCTCGGTCAACGAGCTGCTGGCGGCTTCCTGCCAGCTGGCGCGGCGGGCGAAGTTGACGTAGGCGTCGACCGCGAAGCGCACGCCGGGCAGCACCAGCTCTTGCGAGCGCAGTTGCTCCGGGTCCAGGCCAACCGCCTGACCCAAGCGCAGCCAGGCTTCGATACCACCGTCTTCACCGGGCGCACCGTCGTGGTCGAGCAGGCGCTGGATCCACTCGCGGCGAATCTCTCGATCCGGGCAGTTGGCGAGGATCGCGGCGTCCTTCAGTGGAATATTCACCTGATAGTAAAAACGATTGGCGACCCAGCCCTGGATCTGCTCGCGGCTGGCGCGGCCGTCATACATCGCCACGTGATAGGGGTGATGGATGTGGTAGTAGGCGCCCTTGGCGCGCAGAGCCTGCTCGAATTCGGCAGGCGACATCGGCGTTGCGTCGCTCATGTGCGGCTCCTACAGCTCGATGCTCATGCCGTCGTAGGCGACTTCGACGCCGCGGCGTTCGACTTCGGCGCGCTCGGGTGAGTCTTCATCGAGGATCGGGTTGGTGTTGTTGATGTGGATAAGAACCTTGCGCTGGCTGGCGAAACCGTCCAGCACTTCAAGCATGCCGCCTGGGCCGCTCTGCGCCAGATGGCCCATCTCGCGACCGGTGCGGGTACCGACGCCACGCTGCTGCATTTCATCATCACGCCACAGCGTGCCATCGACCAGCAGGCAGTCGGCACCCTGCATCATTTCCAGCAGGGAGTTGTCGACCTGACCGAGACCTGGGGCGTAGAACAGCTTGCCGCCTGTGCGCAGGTCTTCGACCAGCAGGCCGAGGTTGTCGCCTGGATGCGGGTCGAAGCGGTGCGGCGAATACGGCGGCGCGGCGCTGCGCAGCGGGAACGGGGTGAACTTGAGGTTGGGGCAGGCCGGGATGACGAAGCTGCCTTCGAGTTCGATACGGTTCCAGGCCAGGCCGCCGTTCCAGTGGCTGAGCATGTTGAACAACGGAAAACCGCTGGTCAGGTCCTGATGGACCATGTCAGTGCACCAGACTTGATGCGGGCAGCCTTCACGCAGGCTGAGCAGGCCGGTGGTGTGGTCGATCTGACTGTCGAGCAGGACGATCGCGTCGATGCCGCTGTCGCGCAGTGCACGGGCCGGCTGCATCGGTGCAAACGCCTGCAGTTGCGCGCGGATATCTGGCGAAGCGTTGCACAGGACCCAGTGCTCGCCGTCGTCGGACAGCGCGATCGATGACTGGGTACGCGCCTGCGCGCGCAGCGAGCCATCCCTGAAACCCTTGCAGTTGACGCAGTTGCAGTTCCACTGCGGAAATCCGCCACCGGCAGCTGAACCAAGAATCTGGACGTACATGGCCACCCTCTATGCAAAATGCTGTAGGCAAAAACAACAACGCCCCGGCGGGACCGAGGCGTCTAACCGCAAGCCAGGCTTAGCGGTTGGCGAAGTACATGGTCACTTCAAAGCCGATACGCAGATCAGTGTAAGCAGGTTTGGTCCACATGGGATTACTCCTTCGGGATGGGGCTTGAGGGTTGTCAGCTACTTATTTGGTACCCCCTGAGGCAGGAGGTTCCATTTGCTGAGGTTGCGCTATCTTACAAGATAATTATGTACCAGAAGGTTCATTTTGCGAGAAGGGTTGTTGCGTGGCGAGTAACAATCTCGGTCAGTGCGAGTCAGGCGCTGGGCTGTTGGCCAGGCATAGCCAGCCGTGCTGGGCCGTGATCAGGGCTGTCAGCAAGGCGTTCAGACCGGCTTGATCGGTGTCCAGAATAGCTGCTTGCAGCCCCCCGAGATCGGCCGCTGCACCGGCCAGGTGGCTTTGCCAGGCCCACTGCGCGACCTCGGCGTCGGGCATCGCTGCCTCGTCTAAGCTATCAGCCAAAGCTTGCCGAGCGGCGTTGTCGAGGGTCACGCCTGCGCTGAACACCTCAAGCAGATGTGCGAGGATCTGCTCCGGCCGGACGTGGGGCGATTGCACGCCAAACAGCAGGCCGCCGATGCCGTCGGTCTGGCGGAAGGCGCTGAACACTGCGTAGCCCAATTGCAGTTCGACCCGCAGGCGCTGGTACACCGGGCCCTGCAGCAGTTGTGCAAGCAGCCGTCCGGCGCCTTGTAGCTGCGCCGGCAGCGGACAGAAAAGTAACAGCGCGTGTTCGCTGCCTGTTACGTCGGCATATATCCAGCGTTTGCCCGGCACAGTGCTGGCATCGAGCGACTGCTCTTGGTCGGCAGCCTCGTCCCACATCGTGTGGCTGAGTGCCGAGCCCAATGCTGCCAGTTCCGGGTTGCCGAAGCCGACCGCCAGGCCTCGGCAGCGAGTGCTCCGCCAGACTTGGTCGAGGATCGCCTGATCCAGCACTCCGGCAGTATCTGGCTGAGCGGTGGGCGCAATCGCTACCTCGTCGGGCCAACGCTTGAGCAGCGCCCTGATCGGAATCAACGCAGGTTCATCCGCTACGGGTGCTTGCCAGCAGTCAGCAGCAGGTTGGTTCAACACTGCCAGCGCCTCTTCAACCAGCCGCACCACGGCCGCGGGGAGCCCGGCGCAGCGTAACTGCCAGTACTCGCCGCTGCTACTGAAGTCCATCTGTAGCGAGGCCTGCTCGGCGCGCTCGGTGAGCGGCCGCAGTGCGTTGACCAGCACTGCGTGCAGGCGCTGGCGCAGAGGTGTTGCGATCCTCCAGCGCAGATACAGCGCGGCGTATTGGCGCGAGCTGGGCAGGCAGGCGCTGATGCTCAGGGCGGCTGGTAGCGCTGCCGTCGTGTTGGGCGGGCTCGCGAGCAGCAGAGGATTGGCGGGCGGCAGTTGCCAGCTTCCGTATGCCTGCAGCGGCAGGCTATCCAATACTGCAGGCAGGGCCTGGAGCGATTGCGCATCGAGTGCTTGCAGCGGGTTTTCACGGCTGTCTCGCTGCGCCAGCTCCAATGCGCTGGCGGACATCGCCCGGCGCTGTTGCAGCTGAGCATAGGCTGCGTTCAACGCGTCGAAGTCTGCTTGCCTGATGAACTGCAACCAGCCGTGCAGCAGCGCTCGTACCTCATCGAACTGCGCGCTGTCGGTCAAGCGCAGACGTATCGTCCAGAGCAACTGGCCGGCGAAGGCATACAACAGTTTTGGCTGGCATTCACGCACCCAGCTGCGTTGGCGCAGTGCGTCCAGCCAAGTGCCTTCGCGGCTGTCGCTGATGCACCCCAGCAGCAATTCCATGGCCTGCTGTGCACCCGCCGGCAATCCATCGTGGGCGAACAGCAGCTCGAGTTGGCCGTGCTTGGGCGCTGGCGGCACCAGCAGTTGCTCTTTCAAGGCCGGTGGCAGTGCCTGAATCACCCGCTGGCCGCTGGCGAAAACGCTGGCGTAGCGCTCGCCCATGGCTTGCAGCTGGTCCAGCGATTGCGGCCCGCACAGGCTCAGGAGCATTTGCCCGCCCTGATAGAAGCGTTGGTGAAAGCCCCTGAGCTCGCGCTGAAACTGCGGATTGTGCAGGTTCAGGCTGTATCGGTTGCCCGCATGAAAGGCGCGCAGCGGATGACCCGCCGCTAGCCGCTGGAGCAGCGTGAACTGGTCCTGCGCTTCACGATTGCGCGACCAGGCGATGAACTCGGCGTGGATCACCTCGCGCTCACTGACTTGCCGCACTAGGCTCAGGTCCGGCTCGGCGAGCATCTGGCACAGGCGCTCGAGACCACCGGCCAGTGCAGCGGGCGGCACTTCGAAGAAAAAGTCAGTGGTGCGTTCGCGGGTGCTCGCGTTGACCTGGCCGCCAACGCCCTGAACGTAGCGCATCAGGCCATCCTCCAGCGGGAAACGCTCGGTGCCGAGGAAAAACAGGTGCTCGAGAAAGTGCGCCAAGCCAGGCCAGCGCGTCGCTGCATCATGGCTGCCCGCATGCACGCGCAAAGCCGCCGCCGCACGCTTGAGGCGCGGCGCGTGACGCAAGGTAAGGTGCAGGCCGTTGGCCAGGGTCAGATGGCGAGTGGCGTCAGGCATGAGTTCTCCCGGGGCGAGTGCGCATGCTAGCGCATTCACGCTCAGCGCTGGTGCAGGTCGCGCCGCAGGTCCTGCAAGTACGGGAATGCCTGGCGCCCGGCCACGACCTGGTGCCTGTCCAGCTCCGCGTGCAGCTGGCATTCATCTTCTCCAGCCAGCGCCAGCACAGCACCGTCCGGGCCGATGATGCTGCTCTGCCCGCAATAATGGATATCGCCTTCCGCGCCACAGTAATTGGCGTAGACCAGGTAGCACTGGTTTTCCTGGGCGCGTGCACGCACCGTCACCTGGCAGACGAAGTCGTATGGCTTCATGTTCGCCGTCGGCACCAGGATCAGCTCGGCGCCATCCAGCGCTAGACGCCGGGCGTTCTCGGCAAACTCGATGTCGTAGCAGATCAGCATGCCGACCTTCCACCCATTCAGCTCGACCACCGGGAAGTGATTGCTGCCGGCATCGAACATGGCCCGGTCCAGCTCACCGAACAAGTGCGTCTTGCGGTAGTTGGCCAGGCTGCGGCCATGGCTGTCGATCAACTGCACGCTGTTGTAGATGGCGCCGTCTTCGCCGCGCTCGGGATAGCCATAGACAATGGCAATCCCGAGCCCCTGGGCGATCTCGACCACGGCCATGGCCGAGGGCCCGTCCGATTCTTCAGCCAGCTGCTCGACCTGTTCACTGCCGATGTTGTAGCCGGTCAGGAACATCTCCGGGCACACCAGCAACTGTGCGCCGCTGGCGGCTGCCTGGCGCGCCTGCTGCTGCAAGCGTTCGAGGTTGCCAGCCAGGTCGAGGGGGCCGGGCTGGCCTTGGAACAGAGCGATGTGCATGCCGCCTCCTGGTCAGTCGGGCAGGGCGATCGGCCCAAGCTCGTCGAATACGTCGCCTGGGCCGGGGTTGTCCGGGTGGGTCTTGCCGCCGAAGTGGTTGATGATACCCCACACCGCGTTCAGCGAAGTCTGCACCGCGCCTTCGACCCAGGCCGGGGTCCACGACACATCGTCACCGGCGATGAAGATGCCGCGTTGCGCGCTCGGCAGGTGGTCCTGCATGAAGTGCGCGTACATCCGCTGGTTGTAGCGGTAGTGGCCCGGCAGCGCACCTTTGAAGGCGCCGAGGAAGTACGGGTCGGCCTCCCATGAGATGGTGATCGGGTCGCCGATGATATGCCCGGCAATGTCGGTGTTCGGGTAGATCCGGTGCAGGGCGTCCAGTGCCAGCTGCACGCGTTTTTCCACCGGGTGCGGGAGCATCTTCAGGGCGTCGCTCATCCACGCGTAGGACAGGCAGATCACCCCCGGCTTGTCGTCGCCGTTGTCGAACAGGTAGGTGCCACGGGTCAGGCGGTCGGTGAGGGTCATGCTCATCAGATCGCGGCCGGTTTCCGGGTCCTTGTCCTTCCAGAACGGCCGATCAACCATGACGAAGGTCTTCGACGATTGCATGTAGCGGGTGCGGTCCAGAGCCATCCACATCTTCTGCGAGAACAGCGACTCTTCGCAGTCGATCTGGGTGGTCAACAGCCAGCTCTGGCAGGTGGTCAGCACAGCGGCGTAGTGGCGGCAGCCGCCCCAGGTATCGGTGACCGCCAGTTGGCCATCGCTGGCACGGGCAATCCGTTTGACCCCGGTGCGCGGCGCGCCGCCATGCAGCGAGCTCAGGCTGGTGCCTGCCGGCCAGTGCGCGCAACGCTCCGGCACATGGCGCCAGATGCCTTGAGGCACCTGCTCGACACCGCCGACGATCAAGTGCTGGTGATCGTCGCAGTTGGTCATTACCACGCGGAAGATTTCCAGCATCGAGTTGGGGAAGTCCGAGTCCCAGCCGCCGGTACCGAAGCCAACCTGACCAAACACCTCGCGGTGCTGGAAGCTGAGCTTGGCGAAGGCCTTGGAAGTGGCGACAAAGTCATAGAACGTGCGGTCGTCCCACAGCGGTACCAGGGTGTTCCACAGCTCCTTGAGGCGCGGCACATCGCGGTCGCGAATGGCCTGCTGGATATCACCAAAGCGCGCGCCGCTTTCCAGCGCGTCGGCCCAGGCGTCGGCGACTTCCTGGAACAGCGCTGGCAAATCCGCCGCGCTTTCGGCGTAGTAGGTCTGGCCTTCGAGGTCGATGACGGTACTTGGCGAAGCTGGCGTCAACGGGTTTGGAAACGGTTTGGTTTCCAGGCCCAGCTTGTCGACGTAATGGTAGAACGCCGTCGACGACACCGGAAAGCGCATGCCGCCCAGCTCGGCGATGATCCCGTCGGTGCCGTTGAAGGCTTGCGAGCGCAGACGGCCGCCCATTTTCGACGCTTCATACACCACTGGTTTAAGGCCAAGCTTCATCAGCTCGTAGGCCGCTACCAACCCCGCAATGCCGGCGCCGATAATCGCCACCTCTTCGCCCTGGCGGTCGAGCGGGATACTGCCCAGACCGGCCGGATGCTCCAGCCAGTCGTCGAAAGCGAAGGGGAAGTCCGGGCCAAAAATCGTGATTGGTTTCTTGCCGTCGGCGGGGTGGCGATTGTTGTTCATGTTATGACCTTGCCAGGAGCTGCGCGGAGGGCGAAGCGCGAGTATAGAAAATGCCTGGGATCATTCTAGGGTGTGCGCAGTTCGTTATTAAGACTCATGCTGGCGTCGTTTTAATCTTTTTTTCGTCACTTTGAGGCTAATGACGTCGTTATGACGAAGGCATTAAGTGGCTTTCAGATCGGCTGGCCGCGGTCTATCTTGCTGCTGAGGATGATCGACGTGGTGGTTTTTTCCACACCGTCCAGGCTGCCGATCTGGTCGAGCAACTGGTCCAGCTGTTCCGGCGATTCGCTGTGCAGCCACGCCACGTAGTCGAACTCGCCACTCACGGCACACAGCTGTTGCACCTGGCCCATGGCCGTCATCCGCCGCACCACCTCCTTGCCCGCGCGTGGTTGGACCTTGATCCCGACATAAGCTTGCAGCCCACCGCCGATCAGGCGCTGGCCCAGGCGTACGCCGTAGCCGGCGATGACTTTGCTGTTTTCCAGGCGCTCCAGGCGTGAATTGACCGTGGTGCGGGCAATGCCCAGCTGCCGGGCGAGGTTGGCGACGCTTTCGCGGGCGTTGATCTGAAGCAGGGCGATCAGCTGGCGATCGATTTCGTCGAGGATGATTTGACGCGGTTGCGACATGTCGGCTCTCTGCAGCTGGAACTTGAGTGACGACACTTATAACGCAGATAAACCCACTGCGGCACAGTCGCGGGCAGACTGGCGCAGTTGATCTATACTTTTGAAATCAATCGCAGTTCACACGCCAGTGGGTGTCAGGCCAACCGGGACGTTATGCCTGGCGATAACCCTTGAAGTCTTTACGCAGTTCCAGAGATGGGAAGGATGACCAGATCCAAGGACCTTACACAGCTGCAGGTCGATAGCGTTTTTTGCATCAGCTTGCGCGAACGCGCCGATCGCCGCCTGCTGCTGCAACACGAGTTCGCAGACAGCGGGTTAAAGATCGAATATGTGCTGGTCGAGCGCGATCAGCACAGCCCTGAACGGGGCTGTTTCGATTCCCATGTTCAATGCGCGCGCATTGCCTTGGAGCGCGGCTGTCGGCGCGTGTTGATTCTCGAGGACGACGCCACGCTGGTAGCGTTCGAGCCGTTTCAGGTCGAGCAGGTCAACCGCTTTCTGCAGAGCGCCGATCCAGAGCTGTTCTACCTGGGCGCAAACCTGGGCAAGGTCTGGTTGACTTGGCGCCGTGGCATCGCCCGGGTGCGTGCCCGCGGCAGCCATGCTTATCTGCTGTCGAACCGCGGCTGTCAGCGCCTGCTGGAGCAAGGCGGTTACGCGGGCACTGCTCTGGACAAGGTCTTGGCGCAGCACTATCGCGGTTACATGGCCTTCCCCATGTTGAGCCAGCAACAACCCGAAGAAGTCGCCGCCAGCGATATCGTCCGCGCCCGCTCCACCGACGGCACCGCCGCCGATGCGGCGTTCTGGCGCGATAACTGGCGCCGGCAGTACAGCCAGGTGCTGCGTAATGTGGGCAAGACGCTGTTGTTGCGGGATTTGTAGATTTCACCTGACGCGTGCTGTTTTCAAGAATGAGCCGATTAAAAACGCTATTCGGCTCAAAGTAGCCATTGGCGCGGGCTGGTCCGACGGTTAGCAATGAGGACTGCTCTTTCCTGGTGCTGGCTGAAGCGGCTGCGTGGCCGTAAGTGATATTTCAGAAACGAAAAAAGCCGCGCAATGCGCGGCTTTCAATTTGGTGGGCCCACACGGACTTGAACCGTGGACCAAAGGATTATGAGTCCTCTGCTCTAACCAACTGAGCTATAGGCCCCAGAGGTGGCGGGGATTATAGCTAGGGTTTTGAATGGGTGCCATCCGAAAGATCCGATAGTGCTAAACGCAGGAAGCCTGCAGCGAATTCTTCCGGCGGCAGCGGCAAGCTGACGATATAGCCCTGGATCTGCTCACAGCCTTCAGCGGTGAGGAAATGCTGCTGCGCCTGGTTCTCTACCCCTTCGGCAATGATGGTCAGCTGCATGCTCCGGCCGAGGGCGATGATCGCGCGAGTGATCGCAGCGTCGTGCGGGTCGTCGGGCAGGCCGCGGATGAACGACTGGTCGATCTTGAGGATGTCCAGCGGCAGGCGCTTGAGGTAGCTCAGGGATGAATAGCCGGTGCCGAAGTCGTCGATCGCCAGTTGCACGCCGAGCTGCTTGAGCTGATGGAGCACGCTGAGGGCTTCTTCGGCCTGGCTCATGATGAAGTTTTCGGTGATCTCCAGCTGCAGGTCGCCGGCCTTGAGCTGGTAGGTCTTGAGCAGTTGCTCGATGCGCTTGGCCAGGTGGGGCTGGCGCATCTGCGCGCCGGCGAGGTTGATCGACAGCGGGCCGAACGGCTGATAGCGCTTTTGCCACTGGTGCATCTGCCGGCAGGCTTGTTCCAGTACCCAGTCGCCAAGCTGGAGGATGGTGCCGTTCTCTTCAGCGAGGTGGATGAAATGCTCTGGGGAAACATCGCCGAAGGTTGGGTGGTTCCAGCGGATCAGGGCTTCTGCGCCGACCAGGTTTTGTGTCTTGAGGCTGAGCTTGGGCTGGTAGCACAGGCTCAGCTCGTTGCGATCGATGGCGCGGCGCAGTTCGTTTTCCAGGGCCACGCGCACGCTGGCCTGGGCCGTGAGGTCACGGGTGTAGGCTTCGACCCGGTTGCGGCCTTTGGCCTTGGAGCGGTACATCGCAGCGTCGGCGTTGCGGATCAGGCTGGCGACGTCGCTGCCGTCTTGTGGGTAGAGGCTGATGCCGATACTGGCGCTGGTGAAGAACTCGTGTTCGCCGGCCTGGAACGGCGCGCTGAAGCAGGCCAGCAGTTTGTTGGCGATGGCACTGGCGTCACTTGGCTTGTGCAGACCAGGCAGCAGAATGATGAATTCGTCACCGCCCAGGCGGGCTACGGTGTCGACGTCGCGCACCTGTTCCTTGAGGCGCTGGGCAATGCCTTTGAGCAGCAGGTCACCAACCGGGTGGCCGAGGCTGTCGTTGATGTGCTTGAAGCGATCGAGGTCGAGGAACAGCACCGCGCCCTGGCGGTTGGACACCTGCGAGCACTGCAGCGCGGCATGCAGGCGGTTTTCGAACAGGGCGCGGTTGGGCAGGCCGGTCAGTGGGTCGTGATGCGCCTGGTAATCCAGTTTGGCCTGGGCGTGCTTGAGGCTGGAGATGTCGGCAAACACCGCCACGAAGTGAGTGATCTCGCGCTCGCTGTTACGCACCGCGCTGATGGTCAGCCAACTCGGGTACAGGTCGCTGTTCTTGCGTTTGTTGAAGATCTCGCCTTGCCAGTGGCCTTCGGCAGTCAGCTGGTGCCACATGGCAACGTAGAAGGCGCTGTCATGCTGGCCAGAGGCGAGCAGGCGCGGGGTCTGACCGAGGGCTTCGATCTCGCTGTAACCGGTGATCTCGCTGAATGCCCGGTTGACCGCAGTGATGCGCTGATCGGTGTCGGTGATCAACACACCTTCGGCAGTGTTTTCAAACACAGTGGCGGCCAGTTGCAGTTTTTCCTGCATGAGATGGCGTTCGGTGATGTCGCGGGCGATAGTCAGCATGCAGTCGGCGCCGGCAATCGGCAGCGGTCTGGCGGACAGCTCACAGAGGCGAATCTGACCATCGCTGCGGCGAATGTGGCAGCTGAAATCACGCACGAAGCCGTCTTTCTTGAGTTTGCTCAGCAGCAGCTTGCGTTCGTTGAGGTCGACCCAGATGCCCAGGTCCAGCGAGGTTTGGTCAAGGCGCGGGTCAAGGTTGTAGCCGGTCAGGCGGCAGAAGCCTTCGTTGACCTCGAGCAGGAGGCCGTCGCTCTGCCTGGACAGCAGCAAGCCGTCGGGCGAGGCGTGGAAGGCCTTGGCGAATTTCTCTTCGGAGATCTGCAGGCGCTGCTGGGTTTCCTTCAGCTGGCTGATGTCGCGTACGGCCACGACCAGCGCCGGGGTGCCGTCGAGGTCGAAGGTCTCTGCCGAGGTGAGGCCGGTGAACAACTCGCCGTTGCTGCGCCGGAAGCTCATCTCGAGATTGCGAATACCGCCCAGGTGCAAGCGTTCCAGTACGCTCGGGCCGCTGCCGCTGACGCCCCACAGACCAAGCTCGGTAGCGGTACGGCCGATTACCTGATTGGGGCCGAGGCCGATCTGCTCCTCGAATGCTTCGTTGACCTCAAGCAGGCAGCCATCGCTGTGCCGAGCAATCAGGAGGATATCCGGGCATTGCTGGAACACCGAAGCAAACTTCTGCTCGGACAGACGCAAGGCATGCTCGGTACGCTTGGTCTCGCTGATATCGATCATCAGGCCGCGCATCACCGAGCGCTGGCCCTGCTCGATCATGCTGACGATATCGCGCACCCACAGCGTATGGCCATCGGCGCGGATCACGCGGTAGTCGAGGCTGTGATCGCGGCCGGCGGCAGTTTCGCTGTCGCAGTAAGCCTTGGCCCAGAGCGCGTCCTCGGGATGCACGATGCTGCTCCAGAAACCGGGTCTGAGCCAGTCTCCCAGGCTGTAACCGAGCAGGTCTTCGGCGTGGGGCGAGACGTAGCTGTAGGTGAAATCGTTGGCGTCGGCTTCCCATGCGACCGCCGACAGGCTTTCGACCAGGCTGCGGTAATGGTATTCGCTGCTGCGCAGTTCCTGTTCAAGCGCTATGCGCCGGGATATTTCCGAGCTGAGCCGGCGATTGATGCGGATGACGGCAGCGAGAACCAGCATCAGCAGCACAACTGTCGGCAGGCCATAGAGCAGCATGTCGTGCCAGAAGCTGCGCTGATCGACGACGTTGCCGACCCAGCGCTGCTGGATGTCATTGACTTCATCGCTGCTCATATCGGCGATGACTTTGTCGAGGATGGCCACCAGTTGCTTGTTGTCCCGGGGTACGCCCATTGCCAACTGGTAGCGGTAGGGTGTTTCGCCGCTGACGTAGAGGCCATCGAGCTTGAGCTCGCGCAGGCTCCAGATGCTTGAAGCAAGGTCACCGACCACGGCGTCCACTTCGTCGGTCGCCAAGGCTTGCAGGGCCGAGCTGACATTGGGCAGGGCAACCAGATTGAGGTCGGGGTGGTGGGTGCGCAGCAGTTCATGGGGCGCGTAGTTTTCCACCACCGCGATCTTCAGCCCGTACAGATCTTTGAGGGTGCGCGGTTGGCGACCGCCCTCATGGGCCAGAATAACGATCGGGAAGTCCAGGTATGGGCGGGTGAAGGACAGGTAGTTCTGCCGTTCCGGGGTCGACATCACGCCCGGCAGCAGATCGAGTTGATTGTTGCGGGCAAGCTCAAGCACCTCGCTCCAGGTTTTTGGCTCGGTCGGCTTGAGGGTGACGCCAAGACGTTCCTGGATCACATTGATGTAATCGGCGGCCAGTCCCTGGTAGAGGCCCTCCTGATCGCGAAACTCGAACGGGGGCCAGGATGCGTCCACGCCCAGGCGCAGCTGTGGATGGGCGCTGAGCCAGGCTTGCTCGTCTTCGGTCAGGGTCAGGGCGCCGGCCGTTGCGCTCCAGTAAAACAGGATCAGCAACAGTAGGGCCGGCATTTTCGGCATAGCAGCCTCTAGGCAGATAGTCTGAATTCGAGTGTAGCCGTGCATTGCTGCGGGGTGTGAGGGTAAGACGATTAACTTCGGCAGGAATTCAACAGCTGGCGGGATTGCCCCCGACAACTGCGCGGTCAGTGCTGGCACTTTTTCGATGGCCAAGAAAAACCCCGGCCTGGGCCGGGGTTTGTCATCACTCGTCGAGGAAGGAGCGTAGATGCTCGCTTCTGGTCGGGTGGCGCAACTTGCGCAGCGCCTTGGCTTCAATCTGACGAATCCGCTCACGGGTTACGTCGAATTGTTTGCCGACCTCTTCAAGGGTGTGGTCGGTGTTCATGTCGATACCGAAACGCATGCGCAGCACTTTGGCTTCGCGTGCGGTCAGGCCGCCCAGAACATCACGAGTCGCTTCCTTGAGGCTCTCGACGGTAGCTACATCGATTGGCGACTGCATGGTCGAGTCTTCGATGAAGTCACCCAGGTGCGAATCTTCGTCATCACCAATCGGCGTCTCCATGGAGATTGGCTCTTTGGCGATTTTCAGCACCTTGCGGATCTTGTCCTCAGGCATCTCCATACGCTCGCCAAGCTCTTCCGGGGTCGGTTCGCGACCCATTTCCTGCAGCATCTGCCGGGAAATACGGTTGAGCTTGTTGATCGTCTCGATCATATGCACCGGAATACGGATGGTGCGTGCCTGGTCGGCGATCGAGCGGGTGATGGCCTGACGAATCCACCAGGTGGCGTACGTCGAGAACTTGTAACCACGACGGTATTCGAACTTGTCGACCGCCTTCATCAAGCCGATGTTGCCTTCCTGGATCAGATCGAGGAATTGCAGGCCACGGTTGGTGTACTTCTTGGCGATCGAAATCACCAGACGCAGGTTGGCCTCGACCATCTCTTTCTTGGCGCGACGGGCCTTGGCCTCGCCGATCGACATGCGACGGTTGATGTCCTTGATTTCGGCAACGGTCAGACCGGTTTCGTTTTCAAGGTCTACCAGCTTCTGCTGGCAGGCGACGATGGCATCGTTCTTTTCGCCCAGCGCTGCAGCCCACTTGGTGCTGCGCTTGGAGAGGTCACCGCTCCAGGTCTGGTCGACTTCGTTGCCCGGGAACAGGCGCAGGAAGTCGGCACGCGGCATGCGCGCATCACGTACGCACAGCTGCATGATTGCGCGTTCTTGCTGACGCAGACGGTCCAAGGCACCACGAACGCGCTCGACGAGCACCTCGAACTGCTTGGGCACCAGCTTGATCGGCATGAACAGCTCGGCCAGAACCTGCATCGCGCCAATGCTTTCGGCATGGCTGCGACCGTGCTTCTTGAGCACTTTGAGGGTAATCGCGAGCTGATCGGACACGGCGCCGAAGCGCTGCTGGGCGAGGACTGGGTCGGGACCGCTTTCGGTCTCTTCCTCTTCCTCGCTGTCGTCTTTCTCTTCGTCCTCTTCCTCGTCGTCCTTGGCTGCAGCGGCGTTTTTGGCGCCTAGCTGCGGGGCTTCTTCGGACGGCGTGGCGATATTGTCGTCAGGGTCGATGTAACCGCTGAATACGTCGGACAGGCGACCACCTTCGGTGGTGACGCGGGTGTATTCGCCGAGGATGTAGTCGACAGTACCCGGGAAATGGGAGATAGCCCCCATGACCTCACGAATGCCTTCCTCGATCCGCTTGGCGATTTCGATCTCGCCTTCGCGGGTCAGCAGCTCGACAGTACCCATTTCGCGCATGTACATGCGCACCGGGTCGGTCGTGCGGCCGATATCGGTCTCGACAGCAGCCAGTGCTGCGGCGGCTTCTTCGGCTGCGGCCTCATCAGTGTCGGCTTCCGCCAACAACAGGGCATCCGCATCCGGAGCAGTCTCGAATACGTTGATCCCCATGTCGTTGATCATGCGGATGATGTCTTCCACCTGCTCTGGATCTGAAATATCCTCAGGCAGATGGTCGTTGACCTCCGCGTAAGTCAGGTAGCCCTGCTCACGACCGCGGGTGATCAACTCTTTGATACGAGATTGCTGTTGCGCTTTTCCGGACATAACACCCTATCCACTGAAGGTCTTGGCGGGCAAAAAAACAAGCCGAGGATTATACCCGAATAAGGGCCTCACGCGCCAGATGAGGTCGGGTTTTGTGCAGGAACTTTGCGGCTCAGCAGGGCCAAAAGCTGAGATTTTTCCTCTGGACTCAAGTCACTTTGACGCGCTTTGCGCATCAGATGTTCCAGGCTGCGCTCGCGTTGGCGGGCGGATAAGCTAGTAATGGTGTCGAAAAACTGTTGTTCAAGGTTATCGGCATCGATCAGCCATTCCTTTTCTGCCAAGGCGCGCAATAAACGCCCTTGGTCAGTGCCGTGCCAGCGTGCAATCAGTTGCATTGAGCTTAGCTTAGGATTCTTCTGTGCAGCTTCGATCAGCGAAATCAGCAGCTGGTTGTACACATGCTCTTCATCGGCGAAATGGCTGGCGTCTTCGACCTTGCCAGCCAGCAGCGGGTAATGCAGCAGGGTGCGCAAGGCCGACAGCGTTGGCGGTTCGACCGGCGCCGGCACCCGTGGCGGCGCCTCGCGCTGGCCATCCCGTTGCCAGGAATTGCCGCCTTTCTTGTCCCAGGGTTTTTTCTCCCACTGCTTTTTGCCGGCGCCTTTGTTCGGCGTCCATGGCCGCTGCTCTTGCTGCGCGCCGTAGTCGGGCTGGTGCGCGTCGGCATAGTCGGGGGTGTAGCTGGCCATGGCGTCGTAGTCGAAGCCTGGGTCGTAATCGGGCACGCTGGCCGCTGGCGCGTTCTGCGTCAGTTGCTCGACCTGCTGAGTATCCAGCCCGGTGATTTCCTTGAGGCGGTTGCGCATCAATTGGCGCAGGTTGGCGCCGGGGACTTTTTCGATCAGCGGTGCAGCCAGGGTCGCCATGTGCGCCTTGCCTTCCAGTGATCGAGGATCGGCCTCGTTGCTCAATTGCTCGAAAAAGTAATCCGCCAGCGGTTGTGCGTGCTGAATGATGCGCGCGCGGAACGCGTCGGTGCCTTCGGCACGGACCAGGCTGTCCGGGTCCTCGCCTTCGGGCAGGAACAGAAAGCGTGCGCGGCGACCGTCCTGCAGGCTCGACAGCGTCGACTCCAGTGCACGCCAGGCTGCCTTGCGACCGGCCTGATCGCCGTCAAAGCAGAACAGCACGCTGGGCACTACCCGGAACAGGCGCTTGAGGTGCTCTTCGCTGGTGGCAGTGCCGAGGGTCGCTACGGCATTGCGCAGGCCTTGCTGAGCCAGGGCGATGACATCCATGTAGCCTTCGACGACGATGATTTCGTCGAGGCTGCGGTTGTGCTTGCGCGCTTCATACAGGCCGTACAGCTCCTGGCCTTTGTGAAATACCGGGGTCTCCGGCGAGTTCAGGTACTTGGGCTTGTCGTCACCCAGCACGCGGCCGCCAAAGGCGATGATCCGGCCACGGCTGTCGCGGATCGGGAACATCACCCGGTCGCGGAAGCGGTCGTAGCGCTTGCCACTCTCGGCATTCTCGATCAGCAGGCCGGCATCGATCATGACCTTTTGCTGCAGGCTGTCGGCACCCAGGTGCTTCATCAGGTTGTCCCAGCCGGGTGGGGCGAAGCCCAGGCTGAAATCACGGGCGATCTCGCCGGACAGGCCACGACCCTTTAGGTAATCAACGGCCGCCTTGCGCGTCTGATGGCTGCGCAGCGCCTGGCGGTAGTATTCGGCGGCAGCTTCCAGCAAAGGGTACAGCGGCGAGTCGGTCGGTTGACGTGGCTTGTTGCCACGCCGGCCTTCTTCGCGCGGGACTTCCATGCCGGCACTGCGGGCGAGGTCTTCGACGGCCTGGGGGAAGTCCAGGTTGTCGTGGTCCATGACGAAGCCGAGCGCGTTACCGCCGGCGCCGCAACCGAAGCAGTAATAGAACTGCTTGTCGGGGCTGACCGTGAACGACGGCGATTTTTCTTTGTGGAACGGGCAGCAGGCGGAGTAGTTCTTGCCGGTTTTTTTCAGCTGGACGCGCGAACTCACCACGTCGACTATGTCGGTGCGGTTAAGCAGGTCGTCAATGAAGCTCTGGGGAATCAGCCCGGCCATGGCAGTCTCGTCATCGTGCAGTCGGCAAGTCTAATCGCTAACGCAAGGGTGCGGGAATGATGGGTGCGGTGCGATGCAGTGAGGGTCAAGCGAGGGGAGTGTGCGCGTCGCCAGCCACAAGGGCTCGTCAGACAGGGACGGCACGCCTGGTCGCGAGGACCAGTTCTGACGTGTGTTACGGTTGCCGGCTGCTCTAGGTAGCTGGCGCCTCGGGCTCGCGCCTGAGGTTTGAAGCTGCTGCTGCCAACTGCCCGGGGTTAGCCGGGCAGGGCAGAAGCTTTGCGACGAACGTCTGTATTAGTACAGGCGAACGGCGCGGCGCTGTTCGCGCTGCACTTTCTTCGCGTGACGCTTGACTGCAGCAGCAGCCTTGCGCTTACGCTCGGAAGTTGGCTTTTCGTAAAACTCGCGGCTACGCACTTCAGCCAGTACACCGGCTTTTTCGCAGGAGCGCTTAAAACGACGCAGAGCTACGTCGAAGGGTTCGTTCTCTTTTACTTTGACGGCTGGCATCCAGGGCTACCTTCGTTCGTTACCGGGGTAGACGTGCTCCTGACAAAAATAAAGATGCGCTGGAGAACGTCGGTTTTCAAGGGTTGCGGATGTTAACGCTAAGCTGACCGGAATGCAAAGCCTCTGATCGAAAACCGCTGGTCGGCACTGGGCACGGGGACTATCATGCGCGCCTTCGAATTCAGCCTAAACAAGGCACAGACCCATGCTAGTACTGGGATTGGAAACATCCTGCGATGAAACCGGCGTCGCATTATACGACAGTGAACGCGGTTTGCTCGCTGATGCACTGTTCAGTCAAATCGACCTGCACCGCGCCTACGGCGGCGTTGTGCCCGAGCTTGCCTCGCGCGATCACGTCAAGCGCATGCTGCCGTTGATCCGCGAAGTACTGGCGGATGCCGGCGCAGTGGCCAGCGATATCGACGCAATCGCCTACACCGCAGGCCCGGGCCTGGTCGGCGCGCTGCTGGTGGGCGCCTCCTGCGCGCAGTCGATGGCATTTGCCTGGGATATCCCGGCAATCGGCGTGCATCACATGGAGGGTCACCTGCTCGCGCCGATGCTCGAAGAGCAGCCGCCGCAGTTCCCGTTCGTCGCTTTGTTGGTGTCCGGCGGCCATACGCAGCTGGTTCGGGTCGATGGCATCGGCCAGTACCAGTTGCTCGGCGAGAGCCTGGACGATGCCGCCGGCGAGGCCTTCGACAAGACTGCCAAGCTGATCGGCCTGAATTACCCCGGCGGCCCGGAAATCGCCCGCCTGGCCGAGCAGGGTGTGCCGGGGCGCTTCACGTTCCCGCGGCCGATGACCGACCGCCCTGGGCTGGAATTCAGCTTCAGTGGCCTCAAGACCTCAGCGCTGAACACCTGGAACAAGTGCCGTGATGCCGGTGACGACACCGAGCAAACCCGTTGCGACGTGTCGCTGGCGTTCCAGCAGGCGGTAGTCGACACTCTGACCATCAAGTGCAAGCGCGCCCTGCAGCAGACCGGCCTCAAGCGCCTGGTGATTGCCGGCGGGGTCAGTGCCAATACCGCGTTGCGCGCATCGCTGGAAGGCATGCTGGCGACGATCAAGGGCAATGTTTACTACGCGCGTCCGCGCTTTTGCACTGACAACGGCGCGATGATCGCCTATGCCGGTTGTCAGCGTTTGCTGGCCGGGCAGCAGCAGGATCTGGCGATCAGCGTGCAGGCGCGCTGGCCGATGGAGCAGTTGCCGCCGATCTGATCGGTTTTTTTAAGGGTTGGGGCGGCGTCAGAAATGCCGTTCGCGGCCAGCGAACAGGTCGTGCAGGTTGCGCCGATGGCGCCAGACGATGAGTAGCGTCAGCACACTCATCGGCAGCAGCGCCGCCGGCTCGCGCCAGGCCAGCAATGGCAGGGTCAGCGGAGTGGCGATCAATGCGGCGAGCGAGCTGGTGCGGGTCAGGTAGAAGGTCATCAGCCAGGCCGTGATAGCCAGCAAGGCAGCTGGAATGTACAGGGCCAGGAGCACGCCGGCGGCAGTGGCTACGCCCTTGCCGCCACGGAAGCGAAAGTACACCGGGAACAGGTGGCCGATGACCGCGCACAGGCCGATCCAGGCTTGCTGTTGCAGGCCCAGCCCGGCTTGCTCGGCCAGCAGCACGGGCACGATGCCCTTGCACAGGTCGCCCAGCAGGGTCAGGATCGCCATCTTGCGCCCAGCCAGGCGCAGCATGTTGGTCGCCCCGGCATTGCCCGAACCGCTTGAGCGAGGGTCGGGGTTACCGCTGAGGCGGCTCAGAACAATGGCAAAGGACAGCGAGCCAAGCAGGTAGGCGAGCATCGCCAATAACCAAAACATGCTAACTATTCCGGGCGAGGACGCCTTGATTCTAACGGCGCCAGTCGCCCTTGTCGTGCTGTGGAGAGAAGTGCTTGGACAGAGTGTTCATCGAAGGCCTGGAAGTCGATACGGTAATCGGCGCCTACGACTGGGAGCGGGAGATTCGCCAGTGCCTGCGCCTGGACCTGAGTCTGGCGTGGGACAACCGCCCTGCGGCCGCCACTGACGACCTCAACCTGGCCCTGTGCTACGCCACCATCACGGCGCGCATTCAGGCCTTTGCCGAACAGGCGCGGTTCGAACTGGTAGAAACCTTCGCCGAGCGCCTGGTCGCGCTGTTGATGGCCGAATTCAATATCCCCTGGATACGCCTGAAACTGACCAAGCCGGGCGCGGTGCCGGCGGCCCGTGGTGGTGTTGGCGTGGAGATCGAGCGCGGATGTCTCTGAGCACGGTATATCTGGGGCTGGGCAGCAATGTTGAGCGCGAGCGGCACTTGTGTGCGGGGCTCGACGCGCTGGCCAGCTTTCTCGGCGACATGCGTTGCTCGGCAGTATTCGAAAGCCAGGCGGTGGGGATCAAGAGTGGTCCGTTCTACAACCTGGTGGTGACCGGGCAAACCGACCTGCCGCTGCTCGAGCTGGACCGTCGGCTGAAGTTGATCGAGGCGGAAAACGGCCGCTACGCGCCTGAGCGCAAGGGCTTGCCGCTGGATATCGATGTGCTGATGTATGACGATCTGCACGGTAGCTTCGATGGCCTGGAATTGCCGCGGGCGGAGATTCTGAAAAACGCCTTTGTGCTGCTGCCGTTGTCGCAGGTCGCGCCGCAGCTGGTCCATCCCGGTGAGGGCAAGCGCATGGCCCAGCTGTGGCAGGATGCCAACATCGATCAGATATTGGCACCCGTGCCGTTTGAATGGCGCGGCTTGCAGTTGACCCGGACCTGAGCCCCAGTCACAGCGGCATTCAGCGCTGGGTATAGGCTTCCAGTGCCGACAATCGCTGGGCTTTGACCGCCTCGCCCAGCGCTTGCCCGGTCAGGCCTTGCTGGACCAGATCTTTCACTTCTACGGCTTTCGCGGCTGCAGCTGCTCCGCGCAGGTAGGCACTCTGCGAGCAGTCATGCAGCGAGTGTCCATGGGCAATCATCTCGCAGACTGCGATGAAGTCTTCCAGGCGCTGCGGACGGCGATAGACGTCGAACTTCTGCGAAATATTCAGCAACGTGCTGGCATCCAGCGCTGCTGCCTGCTGGTAGTGATGCTGCCATTCGCCTACCAGGCAGGCGAGTTCCTGGCATTCACGAGGTGCCTTGAAACGCTGGCCGACGGCTTTGATGGCTGCACCCAGATCATGGGTCAGGCAGGCCCAGCGTACGTGCAGTGGCTGTTCATGGGCTGCGGCGTGGGCCAACACGGCCAAGGTGGCCTGGCCGCGTTCACCTGGCGTGGCAAACAGCGAATCCAGCTCGGGTAGCAGCTCTTTGAGCGCGCCGCAGGCCCGCAGCACTTCAATGAATACCTGTGGCTGATCTTCCATCAGGGCCCGTTCGATCTCCTTCCAGCTGCGTTCGGCAGTCAGCGCCTGCAGTTCACCGGACTCGGTGATCTGGCGCATCAGCTCAAGCGTCTGGGCGGCCACCGTGAAGCCCAAAGCGGCATAGCGCGCAGCGAACCGCGCAACCCGCAGCACGCGCAGGGGATCTTCGGCGAACGCCGGAGATACATGGCGCAGGATGCGCTGTTCGAGGTCACTCTGGCCGTTGTAGGGATCGTATAGGTTGCCCTGCAGGTCTTCGGCCATGGCATTGATGGTCAGATCGCGGCGGATCAGGTCTTCTTCGAGCGTAACTTCGGGGCTGGCGTGAAAGGTAAAGCCGCCATAGCCGCGTCCGCTCTTGCGTTCGGTGCGCGCAAGTGCGTACTCCTCGCCGGTTTTCGGGTGGATGAAGACCGGGAAATCAGCACCGACCGGGCGATAGCCCAGCGCTTGCATTTGCTCGACCGTTGCACCCACCACCAGCCAGTCGACATCGCTTACCGGCAAGCCGAGCAGGCGGTCGCGCACGGCGCCGCCGACTTTGTAAATCTGCATGTAGAACCTCCATTGCTGGCGACAGGATACCCTGTCGACAGCAATGGAGGTGGCTGAGCTAGAGGTGGTGGATCACCGCCAGGTCCATCCGGCCGTAGTCGCCGGGGTCGCCGTGTTCGCCCCGTGGCGGCATGTGATGGGTCTTCATGATCTGGTCACCTTGCACGGTTTCCAGATGGATATCGAAGCCCCACAAACGGTGCAGGTGCTTGAGGACTTCTTCGGTGGAGTCGCCCAATGGTTTGCGGTTGTGCTGCTGGTGGCGCAGGGTCAGCGAGCGGTCGCCGCGGCGGTCGATGCTCCAGATCTGCACGTTCGGTTCGCGGTTGCCAAGGTTGTACTGCGATGCCAGTTGTTCGCGGATGGTGCGGTAGCCGTCTTCGTCGTGGATTGCAGGCACCAGCAGGTCATCACGCTGGTCGTCGTCAAGGATGCTGAACAGCTTGAGGTCGCGGATTACCTTGGGTGACAGGTACTGCAGAATGAAGCTCTCATCCTTGAAACTGCTCATGGCGAACTTGATGGTAGACAACCAATCGCTGCCGGCAATTTCAGGGAACCAGCGGCGATCTTCATCAGTTGGATGTTCACACATACGCCGAATATCGACGTACATGGCAAAGCCCAGGGCGTAGGGGTTGATGCCACTGTAGTAAGGGCTGTCGAAGCCGGGCTGGAACACCACGCTGGTGTGCGACTGCAAAAACTCCATCATGAAGCCTTCAGTAACCAGGCCTTCGTCGTAGAGGTCATTCATCAAGGTGTAATGCCAGAAGGTTGCCCAGCCTTCGTTCATCACCTGGGTCTGGCGCTGTGGGTAGAAGTACTGGGCAATCTTGCGCACGATGCGCACCACTTCACGCTGCCAAGGCTCAAGCAATGGGGCGTGTTTCTCGATGAAATAGAGGATGTTCTCCTGCGGTTCGGCCGGGAAGCGCGCGTCGTCGCGGTCATTGCCCTTGTCGGCGCCTTTGGGGATGGTCCGCCACAAGTCGTTGATCTGGCGTTGCAGATGTTCTTCACGGTCCTTTTGCCTGCGGCGCTCTTCCTCGGCGGAAATCGGGTAGGGGCGTTTGTAGCGGTCCACGCCGTAATTCATCAAGGCGTGGCAGGAGTCGATCAGGTCCTCCACTGCGTCGATGCCATGGCGCTCTTCACACTGGGCGATGTACTGCTTGGCGAACACCAGGTAATCGATGATCGAGCTGGCATCGGTCCAGGTGCGGAACAGGTAGTTACCCTTGAAGAAGCTGTTGTGGCCGTAGCAGGCGTGAGCAATCACCAGTGCCTGCATGCACATGGTGTTTTCTTCCATCAGGTAGGCGATGCACGGGTCGGAGTTGATCACGATCTCGTAAGCGAGGCCCATCTGCCCCCGGCTGTAGGACTTCTCGGTGCTGAGGAACTGCTTGCCGTAGGACCAGTGGTGGTAACCGAGCGGCATGCCGATCGAGGCATAGGCATCCATCATCTGCTCGGCAGTGATGACCTCGATCTGGTTGGGGTAAGTGTCCAGCGCGTAACGCTCGGCCAGCCGACCGATTTCGCGGTCGTAGGTCTGGATCAGGTCGAACGTCCACTCGGACCCGGTGGAAATCGGTTGGCGTCTCTGTGCTCTGGCGGTCATGTGGCTAACCTGCGCTGGAAGAGTTCACGGAAGACCGGATAGATATCACCGGCCGAGACCAACTGCTGCTGGGCAAAGGTATCCGGGAACGAATCGCCGATGCGCTCGTACTCGTACCACAGCGCCTGGTGCTCACGTGGGGTAATTTCAACGTAAGTGTAGTACTGCACATGCGGCATGATCTGCTTGGAGAGGATCTCGCGGCAGATCGGCGAATCGTCGTTCCAGTTGTCCCCGTCCGAAGCTTGCGCGGCGTAGATGTTCCAGTCGTTGGTCGGATAACGTTCGGCCATGATCTCCTGCATCAGTTTGAGCGCACTGGAGACGATGGTGCCGCCGGTTTCGCGCGAATAGAAGAACTCTTCTTCGTCGACTTCGCGGGCACTGGTGTGGTGACGTATGAACACTACGTCGATGCGGTCGTAGTTCCGCTTGAGAAACAGATACAACAGGATGAAGAAGCGCTTGGCGATGTCCTTGGTGGCCTGGGTCATCGAGCCGGACACGTCCATCAAGCAGAACATCACCGCCTTGGAGCTGGGACTGGGTTGCTTCACCAGCAGGTTGTACTTGAGGTCGAAGGTGTCGAGGAAGGGCAGGCGGTTGATCCGCGCGCTCAACCGCTGGATTTCGGCTTCGACTGCCTGGATATCGGTGAAATTGTCCGGTTCTTCGACTTTCAGTCGTGCCAGCTCCGCCTTGGCCTCACGCAACAGGGCGCGGCTGCTGCCGGTCAGGGCGATGCGCCGGGCATGGGCCGAGCGCAGGGTGCGGATGATGTTGATGCGTGCGGGGTTGCCTTCATTGCTGATCCCGGCGCGGACGGTCTTGTAAGTCTCGGTGCCGGTCAGCTGGCGTTTGACCAGGTTGGGTAGCTCGAGGTCCTCGAACATGAACTCGAGAAACTCTTCCTGAGTGATCTGGAATACGAAGTCGTCCATGCCATCGCCGGAATTACCCGCTTTGCCACGTCCGCCGCCACCGCCGGCGCCGCCTTGCGGCCGCGCGATGTGTTCACCGGCGGTGAATTCCTTGTTGCCTGGATGGACCACGGTCTGCTTGCCGCCGCGGCCATGATGAAGCACCGGTTCGTCGATATCACGCCCGGGGATGCTGATCTGCTCGCCGTGCTCCATGTCCATGATGGAACGACGACTCACCGCCTCTTCGACGGCCTTCTTGATGTGGTCACGGTACCGGCGCAGAAAACGCTGGCGGTTGACCGTGCTCTTGTTCTTGCCGTTCAGGCGTCGGTCGATTACGTAGCTCATGGTCTCTCCGCTGACAACAGCTGCAGGCTTGACGCTGCACGAAACAGCCACCACCAGTACCGCAGGCTGTGGCGCAACGTCGAAACGGTGCGCTGCACAGCGTGCGGTCTGGGCCGTCTAGCTAGCCGCTTACTGCGATTTCCTGACCCGCAGGTACCATTCCGAAAGCAGGCGCACCTGCTTGTCGGTGTAGCCACGCTCCACCATCCGGGTGACGAAGTCGTTGTGCTTCTGCTGGTCCTCTTTGCTGGCCTTGGCGTTGAAGCTGATGACCGGCAGCAGGTCCTCGGTGTTGGAGAACATTTTCTTCTCGATCACCACCCGCAGTTTTTCGTAGCTGAGCCAGGTTGGGTTCTTGCCGTTGTTGTTGGCGCGGGCACGCAACACGAAGTTGACGATCTCGTTGCGGAAGTCCTTCGGATTGCTGATGCCGGCCGGTTTCTCGATCTTCTCCAGCTCCTCGTTGAGGGCAATCCGGTTGAGGATTTCGCCGGTTTCCGGGTCGCGATACTCCTGGTCCTGAATCCAGAAGTCTGCGTACAGCACATAACGGTCGAAGATGTTCTGGCCGTACTCGCTGTAGGACTCGAGGTAGGCGGTCTGGATTTCCTTGCCGATGAACTCGATATAGCGTGGTGCCAGGTACTCTTTGAGGAAGCGCAGATAGCGTTCACGCACCTCGGCCGGGAATTGCTCCTGCTCGATCTGCTGCTCCAGTACATACAGCAGGTGTACCGGGTTGGCCGCTACCTCGTGGGCGTCGAAGTTGAACACCTTGGACAGGATCTTGAACGCGAAGCGGGTCGACAGACCGTTCATGCCCTCGTCGACACCGGCCGAATCGCGGTACTCCTGGATCGACTTGGCTTTTGGATCGGTGTCCTTTAGGTTCTCGCCGTCGTAGACGCGCATCTTCGAGTAGATGTTGGAGTTTTCCGGCTCCTTGAGGCGCGACAGCACAGTGAACTGGGCCAGCATCTTCAAGGTATCGGGCGCGCAATGCGCCTTGGCCAGCGAGCTGTTGAACAGCAGCTTGTCGTAGATCTTGATCTCGTCACTGACGCGCAGGCAGTACGGCACCTTGACGATGTAGATCCGGTCGATGAACGCTTCGTTGTTCTTGTTGTTACGGAAGGTGTGCCACTCCGATTCGTTGGAGTGAGCCAGCAGAATCCCGGAGTAGGGGATCGCCCCCAGGCCTTCGGTACTGTTGTAGTTACCTTCCTGAGTAGCTGTCAGCAGTGGGTGCAGGACCTTGATCGGCGCCTTGAACATCTCGACGAATTCCATCAGGCCCTGGTTGGCCCGACACAATGCGCCCGAGTAGCTGTAGGCGTCGGCGTCGTTCTGCGGGAATTCCTCGAGCTTGCGGATATCCACCTTGCCGACCAGTGCCGAGATGTCCTGGTTGTTTTCGTCACCGGGTTCGGTCTTGGCCACGGCGATCTGATTGAGGATCGACGGGTACAGCTTGACCACCTTGAACTGGCTGATGTCGCCCCCGAACTCAGCCAGCCGCTTGGTCGCCCAGGGCGACATGATGGTGTTCAGATAACGCCGTGGGATGCCGAAGTCTTCTTCGAGAATGGCGCCGTCTTCTGTCGCATTGAACAGACCCAGCGGCGACTCGAAGACCGGCGAGCCCTTGATCGCATAGAACGGTACTTTTTCGATCAGTTGCTTGAGCTTCTCGGCCAGCGACGACTTACCGCCACCTACCGGACCGAGCAAATAAAGGATCTGTTTCTTCTCTTCCAGACCCTGCGCAGCATGGCGGAAGTAGGAGACTATCTGATCGATGCACTCTTCCATGCCATGGAAGTCGGCAAAGGCCGGATAGCGCCGGATCACCTTGTTGGAGAAGATGCGCGACAGCCGTGAGTTGGTGGAGGTATCGATCACCTCCGGTTCACCGATGGCCAGCAACAGCCGTTCGGCCGCCGAGGCGTACGCGCTGCGGTCCTGCTTGCACAGCTCCAGGTATTCCTGCAGCGTCAACTCTTCCTGACGGGTTGACTCGAAACGTTGTTGGAAGTGGCTAAAAATACTCATGACGTCACCTCGCTCGATACGTGGAGCCGACGCCGGATCAATCAGTTGATGCTGGCAGCTGCCGGATTTCGCCGGCCGCTGTGTACCCCCCAGAACACCCTTGAAGCGCTACCGATGACCCGCACGCCGGTGTACCGGCTCTCCCCTTTTTGGATGGCCTGAGCTTAAGAGTAGTTGGTTCTGCGCAAGGGCAAGGGCGCTAGGCCGAGAAGTTTGCCGCGACCGTTCGTCAGGTCTGGCGCAGCCCGCACGGGGCGCGGGCTGCAGGCTAAGTGAAAATTTATTCGGCGGAGCTGGTAGCGGTCTCGGCGGGGTAGGTATTGCGCCACAGTTCAAAGCCGCCATCGAGGCTGTAGACGTCGGAGAAACCCTGGCCAATCAGGTACGCGGCAGCGCTCTGGCTGGAGTTGCCGTGGTAGCAGACAACGACGGTGGGTTTGTCCAGATCGGCGGCGCGGATGAAGTCGCTGATCGAGTGGTTATCCAGGTGCTGAGCGCCATCGATGTGGCCAGCGGCGTAGGCCTGCGGGTCACGGATGTCGACCACGACTGCACCTTGCTCGCGCAGGGCCTGAGCCTGCTCGGGAGGGATGCGCTTGAATTCGCTCATGGCGAGGTTCCTTCTGGGCTGATCGTTGAGTTTAGCTGACTGACCGGCGGGCGCGGGGTCCCGTCGTCGGCGCAGTCACAGCGGTGCATTTCGCCACTGTCGACGTTGTACAGGGTCATCGCGCCGCCCCACACGCAGCCGGTGTCCAGCGCCACTACGCCAGGGGCGTCGGCTTGCCCTTCGAGGGCGGCCCAGTGGCCGAAGATGATCTGCACATGCCGGGAGCGGCGGTCTTTGTGCGCGAACCAGGGCTTGTAGCCCTTGGGTGCAGTGTCCAGGCCTTCTTTGCTTTTCAGGTCTAGTTTGCCTGCGGCGGTGCAGAAGCGCATGCGGGTGAAGTAGTTGGTGATCACACGCAGGCGATCGACCCCGCTGAGGTCCTTGCTCCACTTGTTCGGCTCGTTGCCGTACATACCGTCCAGATAGAGTTTGAGTCGGGTGTCGTCGCGCAGTACCTGCTCTACCTCGGCAGCCAGTTCAAGGGCTTTGCCTAGGGTCCATTGAGGTGGGATACCGGCATGCACCAGGGCAACGCCGCGCTGCTCGTCGTAATGCAGCAGTTTTTGCCGGCGTAGCCAGTCGAGCAACTGATCGGCATCTGGCGCCTCGAGAATCTCGCGCAGGGTGTCGCTTTTTTTCAGGCGCTCGACATTGTGCCAGGCCGCCAGCAGGTGCAGGTCGTGGTTGCCCAGCACGCACACCAGCGAGTCGCGCATGGCGTACAGGTAACGCAGTGTTTCCAGCGATTCGGGGCCGCGGTTGACCAGGTCACCGACCAGCCACAAGCGGTCGACAGCTGGATTGAAGCGCACGCGCTCGAGCAGGCACTTGAGCGGCTGCAGGCAGCCTTGCAGATCACCGACGGCGTACACAGCCATCAGTGCAGCGACCCAGGTACAGCCAGGCGGAAGGGGGCGATGGTGGCATCGAAGCGCTTACCGTCTTCGGCGAACATCTGATAGCTGCCCTGCATGGCACCGACGTGGGTGCTGATCACCGCTCCGCTGCTGTAGGTGTGGCTCTGCCCAGGCGCGATCAGCGGTTGCTGGCCCACCACACCAGCCCCGCGCACTTCTTCGACTTCGCCATTGCCATTGGTGATCAGCCAGTGCCGTGACATCAGCTTGGCTGCGACCGTGCCACTGTTCTGCACGGTAATGGTGTAGGCGAACGCAAAGCGCTCGTTGTCGGGGTCGGACTGTTCTTTGAGGTAGCGGGTGACGACGCTAACGTCGATCAGGTATCGAGGGTCGGACATGCAATGGCCTTGAGCAAACACGCGATTACGGCAGTGCATGCAGTCTAGGCTATCGGCGGGGCGGGAGGCCAGTCGTGTCGCAGCGGAGGTGCTTCAGGGGGGGGGTGGCCTGGGCGCAAATGGCTGCACCCAGGCCAGGCCGGTATCGTTGTTACGCGGCGCTCTGTTCGGCCAGCTTGTCAGCCAGACGCACGAACGCAGCCAGGTCGAGCTGCTCGGGGCGCAGGCTGCCATCGACGCCGGCGGCTTCGATCTGTTCATTGCTGAGCAAGGCCTTGAGCGTGTTGCGCAGGGTCTTGCGGCGCTGGTTGAAGGCTTCGCGCACGACGCGCTCGAGCAGCAGGTGATCCTTGGCCGGGTGCGGCAGGACTTCATGCGGGACCAGGCGCACGATCGCCGAGTCGACCTTCGGCGGCGGGTTGAACGCGCCAGGGCCGACGTTGAACAGGTGTTCGACCCGGCAGTGGTACTGCACCATGATCGACAGCCGGCCCCAATCGCCGCCGCCAGGCCCTGCGGCCATGCGCTCGACCACTTCCTTTTGCAGCATGAAGTGCATGTCGCGGATCAGCCCGGCGTGGCTGAGCAGGTGGAAGATCAGCGGCGTAGAGATGTTGTACGGCAGGTTACCGACTACTTTCAGGCTGCCGGCAGGAACACCCAGCTGGTTGAAGTCGAACTTCAGCGCATCGCCTTGATGTAGACGGAAATTGTCGTTGCCGGCGAACTTGTGTTGCAGGATCGGCACCAGGTCCTTGTCCAGCTCGACGACGTCCAGTTGCGCGCCGCTGCTCAGCAGGCCTTCGGTGAGGGCGCCCTGGCCTGGGCCGATTTCCAGCAGGTGCTCGCCGGGCTTGGCATGGATGGCACGCAGGATGCGGTGGATTACGCCGGCGTCATGCAGGAAGTTCTGGCCGAAGCGCTTGCGCGCGCGGTGTTGGTATTGCTCGTTCATGTGCGGTTCTCGGCCATCTGATAGGCGGTGTGTAGCGCGACGCGCAGGCTGCCGGTGTCGACCTGGCCGCTGCCGGCGAGGTCCAGGGCGGTGCCGTGATCGACCGAGGTGCGGATGATCGGCAAGCCCAGGGTGACGTTGACCGCTGCGCCAAAGCCCTTGTACTTGAGTACAGGCAGGCCTTGGTCGTGGTACATCGCCAGCACCGCGTCGCAGTGCTGCAGATATTTTGGGGTAAACAGGGTATCGGCCGGCAGCGGGCCGCGCAGGTCCATGCCTTCGTTGCGCAGGCGCTGCAGTGCAGGCTTGATGATGTCGATTTCTTCGCGGCCCAGGTGGCCGCCTTCGCCGGCATGCGGGTTGAGCCCGCAGACCAGGATGCGCGGGTTGGCGATGCCAAACTTGTCGCGCAGGTCGGCATGCAGGATGCGCGTGACCCGCTCGAGGCGTTCAGCGGTGATTGCGTCGGCAATCTCGCGCAGCGGCAGATGGGTGGTTACCAGGGCAACGCGCAGGTCGCCGGTGGCGAGCATCATCACCACTTGTGCGGTGTGAGTCAGTTCGGCGAGAAACTCGGTATGTCCGGAAAATGGGATACCGCTCTCGTTGATCACACCCTTGTGCACCGGCGCGGTGATCATCCCGGCAAAGCTGCCATCAAGGCAGCCGTTGCCCGCGCGGGTCAGGGTCTGCAGCACGAATGCGGCGTTGGCCTGATCGAGCTGGCCGGCCACAGCCGCTGTCGCCAGCGGTGTATCCCAGACATACAGGCTGCCGGCCGGTGCTGGCTGCTCGGGCCAGTTGCCCGGCGCGACTGTCAGCAGGTCGACAGCCAACCCCAGCTGAGTGGCCCGCTCGGCGAGCAGGTCACGGCTGGTGATGGCAATCAGGGGGTGGGGCTGGGCTTCGCTGGCGAGCAGCAGGCACAGGTCGGGACCTATGCCGGCCGGCTCGCCGGGAGTAACGGCGAAGCGCAGGGGCTTCACTGGGCGGCCTGGTCGGCGCCAGGCAGCTTGATCTCAACGTAGGCTTCGTCGCGGATCTGGCGCAGCCAGGTTTGCAGCTCTTCGTCGTATTTACGGTTGCGCAGCACGCTCAGGGCTTGCTGTTCACGGGCCTGGTCGGTGCTGTCAGTGGCGCGGCGGCCCATGACTTCAAGCACATGCCAGCCGTACTGGGTACGGAACGGACGGGTCACTTCACCCTGTTGGGCGCGGGCCATTTCTTCGCGGAACTCAGGCACCAGGCTGTTCGGGTCGACCCAATTGAGGTCGCCGCCGTTGAGCGCCGAGCCCGGGTCTTCCGAGAAGCTCTTGGCCAGGGTGGCGAAGTCTTCACCGTTCTTGATCCGCTCGTAGAGCTTCTCGGCCAGTTGCTCGGTGGCCGCGTCGCTGCGGATCTCGCTTGGCTTGATCAGGATATGGCGCACGTGCACTTCATCGCGCAGGACGTTTTCGCTGCCACCACGCTTCTCTTCCATTTTCAGAATGAGGAAGCCATTGGGGATGCGAATCGGCTGAGCGATCTCGCCGTTGCTGAGCCCGCTGAGCATCTTGGCGAACTCAGGTGGCAGTTGACCGGCTTTACGCCAGCCCATGTCGCCGCCTTCGAGGGCGTTTTCGCTGGCCGAACGGGCGATGGCCATCTGCGCGAAATCGGCGCCTTGCTTGAGCTGCTGGTAGACCTGGCCGGCTTGCTGAGCGGCCGCCTGGATCGCTGCCGAGTTGGCGCCTTCCGGGGTCGGGATGAGGATGTTGGAGAGGTGGAACTCTTCCGACAGCTGCATCTTGCCCTGGTCAGAGGCGAGGAAGTTTTTCACTTCCTGCTCGGACACCTGAATCCGCTCGGCAACCCGGCGCTGGCGCACGCGGCTGATGATCATCTCGCGCTTGACCTGCTCGCGAGCATCGTCGAACGACAGGCCGTCACGACGCAGCGCTGCCTGGAACTGCTCCAGCGACATGCCATTGCGCTGGGCAATGGTGCCGATGGCCTGGTTCAGCTCCTCGTCGGTGATGCGGATGCCCGAGCGTTCGCCAATCTGCAATTGCAGGTTTTCGACGATCAGGCGCTCCAGTACTTGCTGGTCCAGCGCGCCTTTTGGCGGCATGCCGCCGCCACGCTTGGCGATGGTCTGCTCGACCTCGCGTACACGTTGGTCCAGTTGGCTCTTCATGACCACGTCGTTGTCGACAATGGCCACCACGCTGTCCAGCGGTTGTGGCGCAGCATGCGCCACGCCGGTCAGCAGTGCGGCGCCCAGCATCAGCGGGCGCAGACGATCAATAAGCTTGGTCTTCACGAGTACGATAACCTTGAATGCCTTGGTCGAGGAAAGATTCGACCTTGTTGCCCACGACGCCACCGAGCCCTTTCAGGACGATTTGCAGGAAGATGCCGTGGTCGCCTTTTTCGTTCTGCGGAGCTGCCTGGCTGAACTCGTCGTAATCGAGCCAGTAACGGTTGATCAGGCGCAGCTTCCAGCAGCAGTTGTCGTACTCGAAGCCGCCCATGGCTTCCAAGGTGCGGTTCTGGTTGTAGTCATGCTGCCAGCGAGCGATCGCGTTCCACTGCGGCACGATCGGCCAGATAACCGAGAAGTCGTGCTGCTGGATCTTGTAGTAATCCTTGATGTAGTTCGGTTGCCCGCGGGTGCCGTAGTCGCCACCTGTCTGCCAGGTGCCGGTCAGCGAGTCGTAGCGGACAAGATCGTTACGATAGCGGTAGCCAACGTTGATGATCTTGTTCGGATTGTCTTCAGGCTGGTAGTGGAACATCGCGCTGCCCGAGCGTGGGCTGTGAGAGTCCGGGTCCCAGTTGTAGTCGGCATTCAGGCGCCAGTCGCGGTTGAAGGCGAACATGTACTCCAGTGCGTAAGGCGATACGTTCGCCTGGGCGTAGTCTCGGCTACGCCAGTCAATGCCAGGCATCTGCACCTTGCGATCGGCAAAGTACACCGCCTGACCCACGCTTACGCGTTGACGCTCGAAGCCGTTTTCTTGGATCCAGCGGTTGGTGACACCGAGCGACAGCTTGTTCTCGTCGCCAATCCGATCCGAGCCGCTGAAGCGGTTGTCGCGGAACAGCGAGGAGTAGCTGAAGTAACTCTCGTTGGTGTCGAACACCGGAATGTCTTTCTGATCTTCGTACGGAACGTAGAGGTAGAACAGGCGCGGCTCGAGGGTCTGACGGTAGTCCTTGCCGAACCATTGGGTGTTGCGGTCGAAGTACAGGCCGCTGTCGACACTGAAGACCGGTACGTTGCGGTCCTGGCTGCTCGAGAACTCGCCACGCAGGTTGCGCGTTGCAGCATCAGCACCGGCCAGGTCAGCCTTCCCTTCACCATCTAGATCCAGATTGTAGCGGGTGTACACGTACTTGAGCGTCGGTTTTACGTAGCCGTAGCTGGCCTCCATCGGCAGGCTGACAGCCGGCGCGAAGTTGAGGCGGGTGCCGTTGGCACGGTCCAGACCGAACACGTTCTGATCGAGGCGACGACCTGCGTCACCTGCGGAGAAGTCCGGGTTGCCGTCCTTGTCCCGCACGAAATCGTTTTTCAGGTCACGATCGAAGCGCACCGCCTCGGACTGATAGGTGAACTCCAGACCGCCAGGGTGGTACGGCAGCATTCCGTCCAGCGTCAGCTGCGGCAGCTTGTCGTACGGCGTAATGCGCGAAATGGTGGCCATTTCATACGCCTGTGCGTTCAAGCGAGCTACGTAGCTGTCACCACGGTAGGTAAGGGCGCCTTGCTGGTTGACCACGTCCGAAGTCTTGATGCCGATCTGATCGGATTCCAGATCCTGGAAGTAGAACGGATCGCTGATCTTGGTGTAGTCGACTTCCGCCATCAGGCGATCATCGAGGCCACCGCGGTGCTGCCAGTTGATCATGTAGCGATCTTTCTGATAGTCGGTCTGCTTCTCGCGATCGTTGCTTTCGTCGTTCAGGTACGCGCCGCCGAACTGACCTTCGCTGGACTTGGTCAGGTAGCGGAATTCGCCTTCCATGAGCAAGCCGCGCTTGGTCATGTAGCGCGGGTACAACGTGGCGTCGTAGTTCGGCGCCAGGTTGAAGTAGTACGGCGTGACCAGCATGAAGCCGGTGTCGCTGCTGGAGCTGAACGACGGCGGCAGGAAGCCGGACTGGCGACGGTCATCGATCGGGAAATAGATGTACGGTGTGTAGAACACCGGGAAATCCTTGACCCGCAGGGTGACGTTGGTCGCAGTACCGAAGCCCGTGGCCGGGTTCAAGGTAATGTTGTTACCCTTCAGCTGCCAGGCGTTGCTGTTCGGCTCACAGGTGGTATAGGTACCGTCCTTGAGGCGAATGATGGCGTTTTCGGCGCGTTTGGCGTACAGGGCGTTACCGCGAATGCGCGATTTGTGCATCACGTATTCGGCGTTGTCGACCTGGGCTTCACCGGTGTCGAGCTGGATCTGCCCGGCATCACCGACTACCAGCGACCCGTTGTCTCGGATCTTGACGTTGCCCTTGAGCTCGCCACGGTTTTCGGCCTGGTAGAGGTTGGCTTCATCAGCCTCGACCTGCATGCTGCCCTGGCGCATGACCACGTCACCGGCGAGGGTAGCGATCTGCTGCTCCTGCTGGTACTTGGAGACCTTGGCGTTGATGTAGGTCGGCGACTCGTCCTTGGGCGTGGTGTCATCCATGCCAGGGCGGGTCGGCTCGATGTAGGCACCGGCGCAGTACGGACCGGTCTCGGCCAGTTGGGCAGCCGTGAGCTTGTCGCGCGGGACCCAGTCGAGGTGACTGTAGTCTTCGCTGCGCGTTTTCAGGCCGCGGCCCTTGCTCTCGGTAACCAGCATTGGCGCGGGTTCGCCGTCGACGGTGGCTTGTTCAGCCTTACCTTCGCCGGTCGAACTGAGCGCCGCGCCATCATGCACAGGGCGTGGTGGCAGGCTGTTGGCTGGCGTCTTGGGCTTGCAGTCCCAACCACCGGAGGCGGACACTTGGCAGTCAAA
Organism: Pseudomonas sp. PGPR N4; assembly: GCF_059693665.1. NCBI lineage: Bacteria > Pseudomonadati > Pseudomonadota > Gammaproteobacteria > Pseudomonadales > Pseudomonadaceae > Pseudomonas > Pseudomonas sp. PGPR N4. The sequence continues at coordinate 29,080 of NZ_JCAUKV010000004.1, read as the reverse complement.
CTGCTCGGCTGCCACCACGTACGAGGTGGCCAGTGGTTGCAGTACCAGCAAACTGCCTGTTACCAGCAACGGAAACTTTCTACGAAACGTGGGGGATTTCAATGCCATCTTATTAGTCCGGGCTTCCTGCGTGCCATCTGCCCGCGTGTGGGGCCGCACGCCTCTCGATGGTCTGAAAAAGATGCTGGATAATAAAGCATGACCCGCTTGACGGCTAGGGCCGTCGGAGACCCTTGTAATGCCCGAACACGATCTTCGTCTAGAACTGCTCCAGGCCTGGCTCCAGGAACAACTGCTCAACCTGTTTCAACGCAACGGCTGGGGCGACCTGCCAGCAGGCACGCTGACCGCCGCCAGCAGTGACGCGAGCTTCCGCCGCTACTTCCGCTGGCAGGCCGGCGAGCGCAGTTTCGTGGTCATGGATGCGCCGCCGCCGCAGGAAAATTGCGCGCCGTTCGTTGCCATCGATCATTTGTTGGCCAGTGCCGGCGTGCACGTGCCGACCATTCATGCGCAAGACCTGGCGAGGGGCTTCCTCCTGCTGGGTGATCTGGGCCACCAGACATACCTCGACATCATTAACCCGGACAACGCCGACGGCCTGTTCGCCGACGCCATCGACGCCCTGCTGGCCTTGCAGCGGCTGCCGTTGGACGCAGCGCTGCCGAGCTACGACGACGCCTTGCTGCGCCGCGAGCTTGAGCTGTTCCCTGAGTGGTATGTGGGCCGCGAGCTGGGCGTCAGCCTGAGTGCCGAGCAGCAGGCCAGCTGGCAGCGTGTCAGCCAGCTGTTGATCGACAGCGCGCTGGCCCAGCCAAAAGTGCTGGTGCACCGCGACTACATGCCGCGCAACCTGATGCACAGTGCGCCCAACCCGGGCGTGCTGGATTTTCAGGATGCGGTCTATGGCCCGGTTACCTATGACATCACCTGCCTGTTCAAGGACGCCTTCCTCAGTTGGCCGCAAGCGCGGGTTGAAGGCTGGTTGGGTGATTACTGGGAGAAGGCGCGGGTTGCCGGCATCCCGGTGCAGGCTGAGTTCGAGGCGTTCCACCGCGCCAGTGACCTGATGGGCGTGCAGCGCCACCTCAAGGTCATCGGTATTTTCGCGCGCATCTGCCACCGCGACGGCAAGCCGCGCTACCTCAGCGACGTACCACGCTTCTTTGCTTATATAGACGAAGTGATCGCGCGCCGGCCGGAGCTGGCAGAACTGGGTAGCTTGATTGCGCAACTGCAGGCGGGCCGATGAAGGCGATGATTCTGGCCGCAGGCAAGGGCGAGCGCATGCGCCCGCTGACCCTGCACACCCCGAAACCGCTGGTGCCGGTCGCTGGTCAGCCGTTGATCGAGTATCACCTGCGCGCGCTGGCGGCTGCCGGTGTGACCGAGGTGGTGATCAATCATGCGTGGCTCGGCCAGCAGATCGAAGACCACCTCGGCGATGGCAGCCAGTTCGGCCTGAGCATTCGCTACTCGGCCGAGGGCGAGCCATTGGAAACCGGTGGCGGTATCTTCAAGGGGCTGCCGCTGCTCGGTGATGCGCCGTTCATTCTGGTCAACGGCGATGTCTGGACCGATTTCGACTTCAGCCGTTTGCGCGCGCCGAGCAAGGCGTTGGCGCATCTGGTGCTGGTGGATAACCCCGGGCACCACGGCCGTGGCGATTTCCGCCTGCAAGGTGAGCGGGTGATCGATGGCGACGATACTCCAGGCACGCTGACTTTCAGTGGGGTGTCGGTACTGGACCCAGCGTTGTTCACCGGTTGCCAGGCGGGCGCGTTCAAGCTTGCGCCGCTGCTGCGTGCAGCGATGGCGCAGGGCCAGGTCAGCGGCGAGTACCATCAGGGCCATTGGGTCGATGTCGGTACGCTCGAGCGGCTCGCCGAAGTCGAGCGCCTGATCGGCGAGCGCGCCTGACATGTGGTGGCCGAGCACAGTGATTGGTGCCGGGGCAGGCTTTGCAGTGGCCAGTATTCCTGGTGCACTGCTGGGAGCCTTGCTGGGTCAGGCCATGGACCGGCGTTTGCGTCTGCAGGGTTGGGCGGACTGTCGCGAGCGCCTGAGCGGGCGCCCGCCGTTGCGTGATGATGAGCTGTTGTTTGTGTTGCTCGGGCGTTTGGCCAAAAGCGACGGCCGGGTGGCGCCTGGGCATATTCAGCAGGCGCGTCAGGAGATGGCCCGCTTGGCGCTGGCCGAGCCGGCGCGGTTGCGGGCGATTGCCGCGTTCAATCGCGGCAAGGCTGGCAAGGATCGCTTCAGCCATCACCTGCAACGCATCAAGCAACAGCCGCACGCTGCCGAAGGCACCTTGCGCGCGTGTTGGCGGATGGTCTGGGCCGATGGCCGGGCCGGCGCCAATGAGCGTGATCTGGTGCTGGCCTGGGGGCAACAGCTGGGCCTGAGCCGGCGCGAGGCGCAGGCGCTTTCGCTTGAGTACGAGCCGCGTAAAACCGGGGTCGAGGGCAGCACCCTGACCTACGCAGGCGCGCTGCGTTTGCTCGGCGTAGCCGCCGATACCGAGGCCGATCAGGTCAAGCAGGCCTACCGGCGGCTGCTCAGCCGCCATCACCCGGACAAACTGGTTGGCAACGGCGCCAGCGAGGCGCAGGTGCGCCAGGCAACCGAGACCACCCGCGAGCTGCACCAGGCCTACGCACTGGTGCGCAAGCGCCGCGGTTTGTAGCCACGGCCAGGATTTATTCCTGCGGGCTGAGCCAGCCTCGCACGCGGCGGAACAGTTGCTCCTGCTCTGCTGCCTTGTTGCCGGGCATGGCGATCAGCGACAGCTGCCGATACTGGCTGCCTGGCTGACGCTTGCTGGCCTGCAGGCGTAACTGCGCGGCGCGCTGGTCTGCGCTGCGGGTGGCGAAATACAGGTCGGCAACCGGCACCTTCAGCGTGGGCGTCAGGCTGAGCAGATCATGCTCGACCCGCGCCGGCGTCTGCGCCGCCACCATCACCAGTTTCTGCACCTGCGGCGGCTGCTTTTCGCTGAGGTAACGCGCTGCCCAGTAGGCGCCACTGCCGTTGCCGAGCAGGACGATGCTGCGCGCTTTCTGGCTTTGGGCGTAGGCCACGGCAGCGTCCAGGCGGGCGAAGATACGCTCGGCGTCGGCCTGATCGTTCTGTTCGCTGGCGTCGACCGCATCGGTGCTCTGCGCGGTGTCGGGGTCGGCTGCGGTGGCCTGGGCGACATTGGCGTTGGCATCGACCGGGGTGTCCTGCACGGCGGCAACCTCGCCGTTGGCTTTCTCGGCGGGCGCCGCTGGTGTTGCCTCGACCCGCGCCTGCGGACTGTCGGCAAGCAGGTCAGGCAGGCTGATGCTCAGACTGTGCCAGCCGGCATCGGGGAATTTACTGCGTAGCGGGCCGACCGTATTGGGCCAGTCGGCGTTCTCGCCGGCGCCGGGGAGGATGATCAGCGCGCCTTGCGGGTTACTGTCGTTGGCCGGCTTCCACAGGGCCAGAAAGCTGTCGCTGCCGGCCTGCAGCATCTGCTGCTCGGCCTTGGGCACGCGTCGTTCGAGTGCTTGCGCGTCTTCCTGGCTGCGTTCGAGCAACCCCGGGCGCACAATCGGCGCGGCGGCTGCATCGGCCGGAGCGGCAGGTTCGGCAGCGGCCGCCTGGGCTGCCAGCGGCAGGAGTGAGCTGAGGCAGATCATTGCCAGCTGCGTGCGATAAAGTGTCAACATGAATCAACCCAAAGCCAGAATGATACCGGCAGCCTAATAGTATTTGTCCGCGACGGCCACGGCTGGTGGTCGCGCTTGCCAAGTCGAGCGTATAGATGAAGCGAATGCGTCGCCTGTTGGTTATCGGCTGCCTGTGCCTGCCCTTGATCGCCCTGGCACGGCCCGCTGCGGTGCCGACGGTGGCGCTGGAGCCGGTTCAGCAACAATGGCTGGAGGAGCACCGCAGCCTGCGTGTGGGCCTGGTGCTGCAGGCGCCTTATGCGCAGTTCGACCGGCGCCTGCAGCAGCTGTATGGGGCCAACGTCGAACTGGTCAGCTGGCTGGCGCAGGCGCTCGGACTGGACCTGACCTGGCGCAATTTCGCTGACCAGGCAGCGCTTGAGCACGCCCTCAAGGCTGGTGAGATCGACTTCGCCCCAGGCCTGACCCAGACCCCGGCCAGCCTGCGCCTGTGGCTGTTCAGCGACCCGTACATGCGCGTGCCGCAGCTGGTGGTCGGGCCGCGCAGCGGCGCGGTGGCGGTCGAACTGGAGAAGCTTGAGTCGAGTGAACGGGTAGTGGTGCGCATGCCCAGCCCGCTGGCCGATTACCTGCGCAGCAACTACACCCACCTCAACCTGCAAGGCGTGCCCAACGAGCGGCAGGCGCTGCAAGCCCTGCTCGGTGCGCAGGCGAGCTTTGCGGTGGTCGACGAAGCGCAGCTCAGCCGCCTGTCGCGCGAAGGCGAGTTCAGCGATCTCGTCGTGGTCGGTGACATCGGCTTGCCGCAACTGCTGCGGATCGGTTCGCGGCGTGACTGGCCGCTGTTGGCCGATGTGCTCGAGCGCGGGCTGCAGGCGATGCCGGCCAAGCAGCTGGAGCAATTGCACCAGCGCTGGCTGCAGCCCAAGTACCCGCGCCTGAGCGAGAGCGCGGGTTTCTGGCAGAACCTGGCGCTGTTGTTCGGGCTGCTGTTGCTGTGTGCCATCGCCACCTTGTTGTGGCAGCGCCGTGAGCAGCGCCAGCTGGAACGCAGCTTGTTGCAGGCGCGCGAAGCGTTGGCCGAGCGCCACGGCCGCGAGCAGGCACTGCGCCTGAGCCAGTTTTCCATCGACCACAGCACCGTTGGTATCCTCTGGATCAACTGGGACAGCCATGTGCGCTACGCCAACCACGCGGCCGAGGGCATGCTTGGCTACGCCGAAGGGCAACTGCTGGACCGGCCGCTGCGTGACTTCGAGCCCAACCTGGACATGGACCGTTGGCTGGAGCTGTGGCGCCGGGTGCGGGCTGGCAACGGTGGCGCCGAGCAATTCGAGAGTCAGTGCCGGTGTGCCGATGGCAGCGTGTTGCCGGTCGATCTGTCGCTGAGTTTTCTGCGCTTTCGCGATGCCGAATACCTGGTGATGTTCCTCACCGATGTCACCGAGCGCCGGCGCACCGTGGCGGCCCTGCGCGAAAGCGAAGCGCAGCTCAAGGGCATTGCCGGCAACGTACCGGGGCTGGTGTTTCGGCTCGAACGCAACCCTGCTGCCGGCGAGCTTGAATTCCCGTATATCAGCGAGGGTAGCGAAGCCCTGGTTGGCTACACTCCGGCAGCCATCCAGCATCCGCAGATGGGCTTGCGCAACCTGGTCCATCCGGATGATCGCAGTGATTATCACCGGGTCCAGGACCTGGCCCTGGCCAACAATCAGGACTGGTCGTGGCAGGGGCGCATCGTCACCCGCCAGGGCGAGCAGCGCTGGGCTGATATCAAGGCCAGTACCCGGCGCCTGGCCGACGGGCGCGTGGTCTGGGATGGCGTGGTCTGGGACATCAGCCAGAGCAAACGCGCCGAGCTGGCCCTGGCCCGTTCCGAGGGGCAGTTGCGCGAGTTGTCTGCCCACCTTGAGAGCGTGCGCGAAGAAGAAAAGGCCCGCATCGCCCGCGAAGTGCATGATGAACTCGGGCAGATGCTGACCGTGCTCAAGCTCGAAGTGTCGATGTGCGAGCTGGCCTATGCCGAGCTCGACCCCGGCCTGCACGAGCGCCTGGCGAGCATGAAGCGCTTGATCGCGCAGTTGTTCCAGCTGGTGCGTGATGTCGCCACCGCCCTGCGCCCGCCGATCCTTGATGCCGGCATCGCCTCGGCGATTGAATGGCAGGCGCGCCGCTTCGAAGCGCGCACGCAGATACCGTGTCTGGTGCAGGTGCCGGATAATCTGCCAGCATTGAGTGATGCCAAGGCCACCGGGCTGTTTCGGATTCTGCAGGAGGCGCTGACCAACGTGATGCGCCATGCCCAGGCGCACACCGTGCAGATCGAGCTGCTGCGCACCGGCGGTACCCTGCGCCTGAGCGTGATCGATGACGGTGTCGGTTTTTGCCCCGATCAACCTAGGCCGACTTCGTTTGGCCTGGTCGGTATGCGTGAGCGGGTATTGATGCTGGGCGGCAGCATGACCCTGGACAGTGAACCCGGCGAGGGCAGCAGCCTGAGCGTCAGTATCCCTCTGGATTAGGAGACAAGCGTGATTCGAGTGCTGGTGGCAGAAGACCACACCATTGTCCGCGAGGGCATCAAGCAACTGATCGGCCTGGCCAAGGACATGCATGTGGTGGCCGAGGCGGGCAATGGCGAGCAGTTGCTGGATGCGTTGCGCCATACCCCGTGCGAAGTGGTCTTGCTGGATATCTCCATGCCGGGGGTCAGTGGCCTAGAGGCGATCCCGCGCATCCGCGCACTGAACAACCCGCCGGCAATTCTCATGCTGTCGATGCATGACGAGGCGCAAATGGCTGCGCGGGCGTTGAAGGCCGGCGCCGCCGGCTACGCGACCAAGGACAGCGACCCGGCGCTGTTGTTGACGGCCATCCGCCGAGTGGCGGGAGGAGGGCGCTATATTGACCCGGCGCTGGCTGACCGCATGGTGTTCGAGGTCGGCCTGACCGACACCAGGCCGCTGCATACGCTGCTGTCGGAACGCGAGTTTTCGGTGTTCGAGCGCCTGGCCCAGGGCGCCAACGTCAATGACATCGCGCTGCAGTTGGCCTTGTCGAGCAAGACTATCAGCACCCATAAAGCGCGGCTGATGCAGAAACTCAAGGTCAATTCACTGGCCGAGCTGGTGAAGTACGCCATGGAGCACAAGCTGGTGTGACTGTTCTGCCGACGACGTCGGCGGTCATCCGCGCACCTGACACTGCGAGCAGCGCATGCGGCACGTGGCGGGCTCAAGGACGCGGCTGCCTGCTACTCGCGACCTCCCTGGCGCAGTCGCACAGCTACCGAAACGCCGATCTGATAACGCCATCCGTGTAGGGCGATCCCTACAGGCAATCTTCCAAGGGGATGATGGCATTCTCTCAGCGGCCCCGATTTGCCGGCACTTGCGCCTTGTCTAAGCTTCTCTCACGCAGTCATCCAACAAAAAGGTGCAGGCATGAGCGAGGCGAATTCGAACACTGCCAGCGGCGACACGCTGGTCAGTTTCCGTGGTGTGCAGAAGAGCTACGACGGCGAGTCGTTGATCGTCAAAGACCTCAATCTGGACATCCGCAAGGGCGAGTTCCTGACCTTGCTCGGCCCGTCCGGCTCGGGCAAGACCACCAGCCTGATGATGCTGGCCGGTTTTGAAACCCCCACCGCCGGCGAAATCCTCCTCGGTGGGCGCTCGATCAACAACGTGCCACCGCATAAGCGCGATATCGGCATGGTGTTCCAGAACTACGCATTGTTCCCGCACATGACCGTCGCCGAGAACCTTGCCTTCCCCCTGAGCGTGCGCAACCTGAGCAAGACCGACATCAGCGAGCGGGTCAAGCGCGTGCTCGGCATGGTCCAGCTCGACGCCTTCGCCCAGCGCTACCCCGGTCAGCTCTCCGGCGGCCAGCAGCAGCGGGTGGCATTGGCTCGTGCTCTGGTTTTCGAGCCGCAGCTGGTGCTGATGGACGAACCGCTCGGGGCGCTGGACAAACAACTGCGTGAGCACATGCAGATGGAGATCAAGCACATTCACCAGCGCCTGGGCGTGACCGTGGTCTACGTCACCCACGACCAGAGCGAAGCACTGACCATGTCTGATCGGGTGGCAGTGTTCCATCAGGGCGAAATTCAGCAGATCGCCGACCCGCGCACCCTCTATGAAGAGCCGCGCAATACCTTCGTCGCCAACTTCATCGGTGAAAACAACCGCCTCAGCGGCACCTTGCTGGCGCGCAATGGCGAGCGCTGCCAGGTGCAGCTGGCGCGGGGCGAGAAGGTCGAGGCGTTAGCGGTGAATGTCGGCCAGGCGGGCGATCCGGTGACCTTGTCGATCCGCCCCGAGCGGGTCCGCCTCAATGGCCACAGCGAGCACTGCGCCAACCGATTCTCCGGCCGCGTGGCCGAGTTCATCTATCTGGGCGACCACGTACGGGTGCGTCTGGAAGTCTGCGGCAAGGGCGACTTCTTCGTGAAGCAGCCGATTGCCGAACTCGACCCGGCCCTGGCCGTGGGCGATGTGGTACCGCTGGGCTGGGAAGTCGAACACGCCCGCGCGCTCGATCCGATTGCCGAAGCCCATTGAAGGTTCGCTTAACCAACCCTGTACTGTGGAGAGAATAATAATGCGCAAGCAGTTGAAACTGACCGCCGTGGCCCTCGGCCTGTTCGCCGCCAGCCAGGCCATGGCCGCCGCAGACCTGACCGTGGTGTCGTTCGGTGGAGCCAACAAGGCCGCCCAGGTCAAAGCCTTCTACGAGCCGTGGGAAAAGGCCGGCAAGGGCAAGATCGTCGCCGGTGAGTACAACGGTGAAATGGCCAAGGTCAAAGCCATGGTCGATACCAAGAGCGTGTCGTGGAACCTGGTCGAAGTCGAATCGCCGGAGCTAGCCCGTGGTTGCGACGAGGGCCTGTTCGAGGAAATCGATCCCGCTCAGTTCGGTGACGAGGCGGACTACGTCAAGGGCGCTATTCAGCCGTGCGGTGTCGGCTTCTTCGTCTGGTCCACGGTGCTGGCCTACAACGCCGACAAGCTCAAGACCGCACCAACCAGCTGGGCTGATTTCTGGGACACCAAGCAGTTCCCGGGCAAGCGCGGCCTGCGCAAAGGTGCCAAGTACACCCTCGAGTTCGCGTTGATGGCCGACGGTGTTGCGCCCAAGGACGTCTACAAGGAACTGGCGACCAAAGCCGGTCAGGATCGCGCCTTCAAAAAGCTCGATCAGCTCAAACCGAGCATTCAGTGGTGGGAAGCCGGCGCCCAGCCGCCGCAGTACCTTGCCTCTGGCGACGTAGTGATGAGCTCGGCCTACAACGGTCGCATCGCTGCCGTGCAGAAAGAAAGCAACCTCAAGGTGGTATGGAACGGCGGCATCTATGACTTTGACGCCTGGGCCATTCCTAAAGGCGCGAAGAACAGCAAAGAGGCGAAGGACTTCATCGCCTTCAGCGTTGCGCCCGAGCAGCAGAAGACCTACTCGCAAAACATCGCCTACGGTCCGGCCAATTCCAAGGCGGTCGCGCTGCTGGCGGATGACGTGAAGAAAGACATGCCGACCACGCCTGAAAACATCGCCAACCAGGTACAGATCGACGTGGCCTTCTGGGCTGACAACAGCGAGCAGCTGGAGCAACGCTTCAACGCCTGGGCGGCGAAGAAGTAACTGCGCCCTCGGAGCGCCGGGTATCTCCGGCGCTCCCCGTTTTCCAGATTTTCGGAGTTCGCCATGGCCATTGCAGTGCCCCTGAACGAAGGCGCAGGTAAAAGCCTCAAACAGCGCCTCAAGCATGCCGAGCGGGTCAACCGCTGGAAGGCCCAGGCGTTGATTGCGCCGCTGGCGCTGTTTCTTCTGCTGGTGTTCCTGGTGCCGATTGCGGCGCTGTTGTTCAAGAGCGTGGCCAACCCCGAGGTGGTCGCCGGCCTGCCGCGCACCGTCGAGGCGGTACAGCAGTGGGATGGCAAGAGCCTGCCTGGCGAACCGGCATATCAGGCGCTGAGCCAGGACCTGGCCGAGGCGCGCAAGAATCAGACCCTCGGTGACCTGTCCAAACGCTTGAACATGGAGCTGGCCGGTTACCGCAGCCTGTTGTCGAAGACTGCCCGGGCGCTGCCGTTCGCGAGCGAACCGGCTTCCTATAAAGAAGCACTGCAAAACCTGGATGAGCGTTGGGGCGATCCTGCCTACTGGCAGGCGATCCGCCGCAATACCAGCACCGTCACCCCCTATTACCTGCTGGCCTCGGTCGATCACCGCATCGATGATCTCGGTGAGATAGCCAAGGCCACGCCGGACCAGGCGATCTACCTGGATATCTTCACCCGCACCCTGTGGATGGGTGTGGTCATCACCGTGATCTGCCTGCTGCTGGCTTACCCGTTGGCCTATCTGCTGGCCAACCTGCCAACCCGGCAGAGCAACCTGTTGATGATTCTCGTGCTGTTGCCGTTCTGGACCTCGATTCTGGTGCGGGTGGCTGCCTGGATCGTGCTGTTGCAGTCGGGCGGGTTGATCAACAGTGCGCTGATGGCGATGGGTATCATCGACGAACCGTTGGAATTGGTATTCAACCGCACCGGGGTGTACATCTCGATGGTGCATATCCTCCTGCCATTCATGATCCTGCCGTTGTACAGCGTCATGAAGGGCATCTCGCCGAGCTATATGCGCGCAGCGATTTCGCTGGGCTGCCATCCGTTCGCCAGTTTCTGGCGGGTGTACTTCCCGCAGACCTACGCAGGTATTGGCGCAGGTTGCCTGCTGGTGTTCATTCTGGCGATCGGCTACTACATCACCCCGGCGCTGCTCGGCAGCCCGAACGATCAAATGGTCAGCTACTTCGTGGCCTTCTACACCAATACCAGCATCAACTGGGGCATGGCCACCGCACTGGGCGGGCTGTTGCTGCTGGCAACCGTGCTGCTGTACCTGATCTATAGCTGGCTGGTCGGCGCCAGCCGCCTGCGTCTGAGCTGAGGAGCCTTGTCATGCTGAGCCCCTATATGTCACCCATCGAGCGGGTGTGGTTCTACAGCCTGCGGATCCTCTGCGGCCTGATCCTGTTGTTCCTGGTGCTGCCGATACTGGTGATCATCCCGCTGTCGTTCAACAGCGGCAGCTTTCTGGTGTACCCGCTGCAGGGCTTTTCGCTGCACTGGTATCAGGACTTCTTCGCTTCGGCCGAGTGGATGCGCGCCCTGCGCAACAGCATCATCGTCGCCCCTGCGGCGACTGTGCTGGCAATGGTGTTCGGCACCCTGGCCGCGATTGGCCTGACCCGCGGCGACTTCCCCGGCAAGTCGTTGGTGATGGCCCTGGTGATCTCGCCGATGGTGGTGCCAGTGGTGATCATCGGTGTCGCGAGCTATTTGTTCTTTGCCCCGCTGGGCTTGGGCAACAGCTTCATCTCGTTGATCCTGGTGCACGCCGTGCTGGGCGTACCGTTTGTGATCATCACCGTATCGGCCACCCTGCAGGGCTTCAACTACAACCTGGTGCGGGCCGCGGCCAGCCTCGGTGCCTCGCCGCTGACCGCGTTCCGTCGGGTGACCTTGCCGCTGATTGCCCCTGGGGTGATCTCGGGGGCATTGTTTGCCTTCGCTACCTCGTTCGATGAAGTGGTAGTCACGCTATTTCTCGCCGGGCCTGAACAGGCAACCCTGCCGCGGCAGATGTTCAGCGGTATTCGCGAGAACCTGAGCCCGACCATCGCTGCGGCAGCGACCTTGCTCATCGCTTTCTCGGTGGTGCTGTTGCTGACCCTGGAATGGCTGCGTGGGCGCAGCGAAAAACTGCGTACGCAACAGCCAGAATAGCCTGCTGGCGCCAGCCCCCACCCTCGGGCTGGCGCGCTGCAGCAGGATTGACACCAATCAGCCCCCATCCCGCGGGGCTGAGGTACAATGCGCGCCACCGTGATTTCTGCCTACAGGTGCGCCATGCAGCCCTACGCTATTGCCCCGTCCATTCTTTCTGCCGATTTCGCCCGCCTGGGTGAAGACGTCGACAAAGTACTGGCCGCCGGCGCCGACATCGTCCACTTCGATGTCATGGACAACCACTATGTCCCCAACCTGACCATCGGCCCGATGGTGTGCAGCGCACTGCGCAAATATGGCGTCACCGCGCCGATCGATGTGCACCTGATGGTCAGCCCGGTCGACCGCATCATCGGAGACTTCATCGAAGCCGGCGCTACCTACATCACCTTCCACCCGGACGCGACCACGCACGTCGACCGCTCGCTGCAGTTGATCCGTGACGGCGGCTGCAAGGCGGGCCTGGTGTTCAACCCGGCTGCCGGTCTGGAGACCTTGAAGTACGTGATGGACAAGGTCGACATGATCTTGCTGATGAGCGTCAACCCAGGCTTCGGCGGGCAGAAGTTCATCCCTGGCACCCTCGACAAGCTGCGTGAAGCACGCGCGCTGATCGATGCCAGCGGGCGTGACATTCGCCTGGAGATCGACGGCGGCGTCAACGTCAACAATATCCGCGAGATCACCGCTGCTGGCGCCGACACCTTTGTCGCCGGCTCGGCAATCTTCAATGCGCCGGATTACCAGGAAGTGATCGCCAAGATGCGCGCCGAAATGGCCCTGGCCCGCCCATGAGCGGCTTCGAGCAGCTGTTCCCGGGGACGCTGCCCAAGTTGGTGATGTTCGATCTGGATGGCACGCTGATCGATTCTGTCCCTGACCTGGCCGCAGCGGTAGACCGCATGCTGCTCGAACTCGGTCGCCCGCCGGCCGGCCTTGAGGCGGTTCGCCACTGGGTCGGCAATGGCGCACCGGTACTGGTGCGCCGGGCACTGGCGGGAGGCCTTGACCACGGCACGGTCGACGACGCGCTGGCCGAGCAGGGCCTGTCCCTGTTCATGGAAGCCTATGCCGAGAGCCATGAGCTCACCGTGGTCTACCCTGGCGTGCGCGACACCTTGCGCTGGCTGCACAAGCAAGGCGTGGAGATGGCGCTGATCACCAACAAGCCGGAGCGTTTTGTCGCGCCGCTGCTGGATCAGATGAAGATCGGTCGCTATTTCCGCTGGATCATTGGCGGCGACACCCTGCCACAGAAAAAACCTGACCCGGCGGCGCTGCTGTTCGTGATGAAAATGGCCGGGGTCAGCCCGGCGCAGGCGGTGTTCGTCGGCGATTCGCGCAGCGATGTGCTCGCTGCCAAAGCCGCCGGGGTGCAGTCGGTGGGCCTCAGCTATGGCTACAACCACGGCCGGCCAATCGAGGAAGAATCGCCCAGCCTGGTGATCAGTGATCTACGCATCCTGTTGCCTGGTTGCGTAGTCACCGACACTGGGATAACGTTGGCCGACCTTCCAGCCTCCAAAGACAGAGAGTCCATCGTGGCGGTTATCGGCAAATACTGGATGAAAGTCATCAAGGCCCTGGCCCGTTGGCGTTGGCGCGCCTGACTTCTGCTCGCCGGCAGCTGCCGGCCCGTCCGTTTGCCTGACCCCATTGCTCTTGCTCCGAGGCTACTCATGACCCGCGAAGAATTCCTGCGTCTGGCCGCTGCTGGCTACAACCGCATTCCTTTGGCCTGCGAAACCCTGGCCGACTTCGACACGCCGCTGTCGATCTACCTGAAACTGGCTGATCAGGCCAACTCGTATCTGCTCGAATCCGTTCAGGGCGGCGAGAAGTGGGGCCGTTACTCGATGATCGGCCTGCCATCGCGCACGGTGCTGCGCGTACACGGCTATCAGGTGAGCATCCTTGAAGACGGTGTCGAGGTAGAAAGCCACGAGGTGGAAGACCCGCTGGCTTTCGTCGAAGCGTTCAAAGAGCGTTACAAGGTTGCCGATATCGCCGGCCTGCCGCGCTTCAATGGCGGCCTGGTCGGCTACTTCGGTTACGACTGCGTGCGTTATGTGGAAAAACGCCTGGGCGCCTGCCCGAACCCGGACCCACTGGGTGTGCCGGACATTCTGCTGATGGTCTCGGACGCAGTAGTGGTGTTCGACAACCTGGCCGGCAAGATGCACGCGATCGTGCTGGTCGACCCGTCTGCCGAAGACGCCCTCGAACAGGGCCAGGCGCGCCTGCAGGCGCTGCTGGCCAAGCTGCGCGAGCCGATCACGCCACGTCGCGGCCTTGACCTGAGCGGGCCGATGGCTGCCGAACCGGCATTCCGTTCAAGCTTCACCCAGGACGATTACGAGCGCGCAGTCGATACGGTCAAGGAGTACATCCTCGCCGGCGACTGCATGCAGGTGGTGCCGTCGCAGCGCATGTCGATCGACTTCAAGGCCGCGCCCATCGACCTTTATCGCGCGCTGCGCTGCTTCAACCCGACGCCTTATATGTACTTCTTCAACTTCGGTGACTTCCATGTCGTCGGCAGTTCGCCGGAAGTGCTGGTGCGGGTCGAAGACAACCTGGTCACCGTGCGCCCAATCGCCGGCACCCGCCCACGCGGTGCCAACGAAGAAGCCGACCGCGCGCTGGAAGACGACCTGCTGTCCGACGCCAAGGAAATTGCCGAGCACCTGATGCTGATCGATCTGGGCCGCAACGATGTCGGCCGGGTGTCGGCAACCGGCAGCGTGCGCCTGACCGAGAAGATGGTGATCGAGCGCTATTCCAACGTCATGCACATCGTCTCCAACGTCACCGGCCAATTGGCCGAGGGCTTGACTGCAATGGATGCACTGCGGGCGATCCTGCCGGCCGGGACCTTGTCCGGCGCGCCGAAGATCCGTGCCATGGAAATCATCGACGAGCTCGAGCCGGTCAAGCGTGGCGTGTATGGCGGCGCAGTCGGTTACTTTGCCTGGAACGGCAACATGGACACCGCGATCGCCATTCGTACCGCGGTGATCAAGGATGGCGAACTGCATGTTCAGGCCGGTGGCGGTATCGTTGCTGATTCGGTGCCTGCACTGGAGTGGGAAGAAACCATCAACAAGCGCCGCGCGATGTTCCGCGCCGTAGCCCTGGCGGAACAGACCCCGTCGCGTTGATGTGTTGAGTTGGCTGGCCGCCACGCGGCCTCGCTCCATCTGCCTGCCTTGTGCTTGACCCAGCGCCCCGTGCGGGATGACCCGCGCCTGGAGGCGCAAGCGCAAGGTCCGAATCAGAAGTCAGTCTTCTAGAGGTTTGCCGCACATGTTACTGATGATCGACAACTATGACTCCTTCACCTACAACGTCGTCCAGTACTTTGGCGAGTTGGGGGCTGAGGTCAAGGTCATCCGCAATGACGAGATGACCATCGCCCAGATCGAAGCACTCAACCCCGAGCGCATCGTGGTTTCACCTGGCCCGTGCACCCCGAGCGAAGCCGGCGTGTCGATCGAGGCCATTCTGCATTTTGCCGGCAAGCTGCCGATTCTTGGCGTTTGCCTTGGCCACCAGTCGATCGGCCAGGCCTTTGGCGGCGATGTAGTCCGCGCTCGCCAGGTGATGCACGGCAAGACCAGCCCGGTCCATCATCGCGACCTGGGCGTGTTTGCCGAACTGAACAATCCACTCACGGTGACCCGCTACCATTCGTTGGTGGTCAAGCGCGAGACCCTGCCCGAGTGCCTCGAGGTGACCGCCTGGACTGCTCACGACGATGGCTCTGTGGATGAAATCATGGGCCTGCGTCACAAGACCTTGAACATCGAAGGGGTGCAGTTCCACCCCGAGTCGATTCTTACCGAGCAGGGCCACGAGCTGTTCGCCAACTTCCTCAAGCAGACCGGCGGCCGCCGTTAAGGATTCGAGCATGGATATCAAAAGCGCATTGAGCCGTATCGTTGGCCACCTGGACCTGTCGACTGCAGAAATGAGCGACGTCATGCGCCAGATCATGACCGGCCAGTGCAGCGAGGCGCAGATCGGTGCCTTCCTCATGGGCATGCGCATGAAGAGCGAGAGCATCGACGAAATCGTCGGCGCGGTCTCGGTGATGCGTGAGCTGGCAGACAAGGTCGAGCTGGAAAGCCTCGACGGCGTGGTCGACGTGGTCGGTACTGGCGGTGACGGTGCGAACATCTTCAACGTGTCCACGGCAGCGTCGTTTGTACTCGCCGCAGCGGGCTGCAAGGTGGCCAAACATGGCAACCGCGCAGTCTCGGGCAAAAGCGGCAGTGCCGACCTGCTCGAGGCGGCCGGGATCTACCTGAACCTGACGCCAGTGCAGGTTGCCCGCTGCATCGACAGCCTGGGCATCGGCTTCATGTTCGCGCAGAGCCATCACAAAGCCATGAAGTACGCCGCTGGCCCACGTCGCGAGCTGGGCCTGCGTACCCTGTTCAACATGCTCGGCCCGCTTACGAATCCGGCCGGGGTGAAACACCAGGTGGTCGGCGTGTTTTCTCAGGCGTTGTGCCGGCCGCTGGCCGAGGTGCTGCAGCGTCTGGGCAGCAAGCACGTGCTGGTGGTGCACTCCAAGGATGGCCTGGATGAGTTCAGCCTGGCAGCGCCGACCTTTGTTGCCGAGCTGAAAAAAGGTGAGATCAGCGAGTATTGGGTCGAGCCCGAAGACCTCGGCATGAAGAGCCAGAGCCTGCATGGCCTGGCGGTGGAAAACCCGCAGGCCTCGTATGAACTGATCCGCGATGCCTTGGGCCGGCGCAAGACCGAAAACGGCCAGAAGGCTGCCGAGATGATCGTGCTCAATGCGGGCGCCGCACTGTACGCAGCAGACCATGCAATGACCCTGGCGCAGGGCGTAGAGCTTGCCAGCGATGTATTGCACACCGGCCTGGCCTGGGAAAAACTCCAGGAACTGGGCGCCTTTACCGCCGTATTCAAGCAGGAGAACGAAGCATGAGCGTGCCGACCGTGCTGGAAAACATCCTCGCCCGCAAGGTCGAGGAAGTCGCCGAGCGCCGTGCCCGGGTCAGCCTGGCCGAGCTCGAGCAACTGGCCAAGGCTGCTGATGCGCCGCGTGGCTTTGCCAATGCGTTGATCGAGCAGGCCAGACGCAAGCAGCCCGCGGTGATTGCCGAAATCAAGAAGGCCTCACCGAGCAAGGGCGTGATCCGCGAAAACTTCGTCCCGGCCGACATCGCCGTCAGTTACGAGAAGGGCGGCGCGACCTGCCTGTCGGTGCTGACCGATATCGACTATTTCCAGGGCGCCGATGCCTACCTGCAGCAGGCCCGCGCGGCCTGCACGCTGCCGGTGATCCGCAAGGACTTCATGATCGATCCGTACCAGATCGTCGAAGCCCGTGCGTTGGGTGCCGATTGCGTGCTGCTGATCGTCTCTGCGCTGGATGATGTGCGCATGGCCGAACTGGCCGCTGTGGCCAAGTCGGTCGGCCTGGATGTGCTAGTCGAAGTGCATGACGGCGACGAGCTGGAGCGGGCCTTGAACACCCTCGACACACCACTGGTCGGGGTCAACAACCGTAACCTGCATACCTTTGACGTCAGCCTGGAAACCACCCTCGATCTGCTGCCGCGGATTCCGCGCGAGCGCCTGGCGATCACCGAGAGCGGGATCTTCAACCGGGCCGATGTCGAGCTGATGGAAATCAACGGGGTGTACTCGTTCCTGGTTGGCGAAGCGTTCATGCGCGCAGAGCAACCGGGGCAGGAATTGCAGCGGCTGTTCTTCCCGCAGCGGCCGGTACAGAACGTGGTTCAGGAACTGGACTGATTGACCTTGAAGCCGGCCATTGCCGGCTTCGTTGTTTCTACGTGGTGGCTAAAAGGTGGCATCCTGATGAGCGAACAACCTCTGGCCCTGACCGTCGCGCAGGGCCTGCAAGCCGAGCAGGACCTGCTCGCCGCCGTGTGCCGCGGCGATGCCGAGGCCGGCGTGCTGTTCTGGCGCCCGACCGATCAGGCGCTGGTGATGCCGCGGCGGCTGAGCCGACAAGAGAACTTTGAAGTTGCCTGCGCCGAACTGGCCATTGCCGGGTGGCCGGTGCTGCTACGCGAGACTGGCGGCGAACCGGTGCCGCAATCGCATGCAACGGTCAACGTCGCGCTGGTGTATGTTGCCCCGCGTAGCGAAGGCGACCATGGCCGTATCGAGAACGCCTACGAGCGTTTGTGTCAGCCGCTGTGTGAGGTTCTGCGCGAATGGGGCGGGGTGGCTTCGCTGGGCGAGATCGATGGCGCGTTTTGCGATGGCCGTTACAACGTCAACCTCAACGGGCGCAAGCTGGTCGGCACTGCTCAGCGCTGGCGCCAGGGCCTGGGCGGCAAGCGCCCGGTAGTGCTGGTGCATGGCGCCCTGCTGCTGGATGACCAGCGCGAGTCGATGGTGGCGGCGGTCAACCGCTTCAACCAGTGCTGCGGCATTGATCAGCACTGCCGCGCCGACAGTCATATCGCCCTGCATGAAGTGGCGCCGGCAGTGCCCTGGTTCGAGCGCCTGTCCGCCGCCTATGCTGAGGTGATCGCAGGTTTGCCCAAGGATTAACGGGTACCGTAGACCACCATGGTTTTACCCTTGACCTGAACCAGGCTGCGCTCCTCCAGATCCTTGAGGACGCGGCCGACCATCTCCCGTGAACAACCCACAATCCGCCCGATCTCCTGGCGGGTGATCTTGATCTGCATGCCGTCCGGATGAGTCATGGCATCGGGCTGCTTGCACAAGTCGAGCAGGCAGCGGGCGACGCGCCCGGTGACATCGAAGAACGCCAGGTCGCCGACCTTGCGCGTGGTGTTGCGCAGGCGCTGGGCCATCTGGCTGCCCAAGGCGTAGAGAATCTCAGGGTCGAGGCGGGCGACCTCGCGGAATTTCTCGTAGCTGATCTCGGCCACTTCGCATTCGGTCTTGGCCCGCACCCAGGCGCTGCGATACTGCTCCTTGCCGACTGGCTCGAACAAGCCCAGCTCACCAAAGAAGTCGCCATCGTTGAGGTAGGCAATGATCATCTCGCGGTCCTCGTCATCTTCGATGATCACGGTGACCGAACCTTTGATGATGAACGACAAGGTCTCAGCCCGGTCGCCGGCACAAAGGATATCGCTCTTGGCGGCAAACCGGCGGCGCTGGCAGTGCACCAGCAACTTGTCGATGTTCTTGATCTTGGCGGAGAGGGCGGACACAACCATCAGGACATCCTGTTCGATGCGATACAGAGGCTTTTCGGATCGGCTGGCAGGCCGCGCCAGTCATTTGGCGCCAGCTTATCAGGCGCTGCCCAGTGTATCGGCAGCGATGCGTGTTGAGTTGAGCTTTTCCGACGGGCTCACAAGGCTTAAGCTGGCACCCTTTCTACGTATCTGGAGTCGACAAGCATGAAGGCACGCATCCAATGGGCCGGTGAAGCCATGTTCCTCGGTGAATCGGGTAGCGGCCATGTCGTGGTCATGGACGGTCCGCCCGAAGCCGGTGGGCGCAACCTTGGCGTGCGGCCGATGGAGATGCTCCTGCTCGGCCTCGGTGGCTGCAGCAACTTCGACGTGGTCAGCATTCTGAAGAAATCGCGCCAGGCAGTGGAGAGCTGCGAAGCATTCCTCGAAGCCGAGCGCGCTGACGAAGATCCGAAGGTGTTCACCAAGATCCACCTCAACTTCGTGGTCAAGGGTCGCGGCCTCAAGGAAGCGCAGGTCAAGCGCGCTGTCGAGCTGTCAGCAGAGAAGTACTGCTCGGCGTCGATCATGCTCGGCCGCGCAGGTGTGGAAATCACCCACAGCTATGAGATCGTCGAACTCGGCTGAGTTGTTCCGTGTTGTAGAGCAAGGCCAGCCCGGGCACCAGCGCCAGCAGCAGTGCTGGTGCATTGCTGGCCAGCAGGATGAAAGTCTCGGCGGTGCTCCACGTGGTGCCGAAGCATTGGGCAAACACCAGGCACTGCAACAGTGCCGTGATGCTGGCCGCCAGCAAGAAGACGCCAATCAGCAGTCGGCGTCTGTGAGTAAAGCAGCCCGCCAGCACAAACAGTAACTGTCCCGGCAGGCTCAACAGCAGCAGTTCAAGTGCACTGTTGCTGTCGGGTTCGCCCAGGCTGGGTAGCGTGAGACTGAAGCTCGCTTGCCGGATTTGCGCGGTCATCAGGCATATGAACAGGTAGGCCATCAACGGCAAGCCCAGACTTTGCAGCAGGCGCCGGGCAACTCTCGACATTATCGGCGCAGCCCGGGTAACAGCGTGAGCAGGCGTTCGGGCAAGTTGCCGCGCAAGCTGGCACTGAGCTTTGCACGATGCTTTTGGTAGACAAGGCCCAGACCGATCACGCCGAGGCCGATCAAGGTCAGCAGCAGCGGGAACAACAGCGAGTCGGCAAACACCTGATAGGACAGGTAGCCCAGGTAGGCCGCCACGCCCATGGCGCCGAACACCATGAAGATCGGCCGTCGCAGCAGCACCGCCAGGCCCATCAGGCCCAGGTTGATCAAGCCATACATGGCTTTGCCCCATTCGCTGCCGCTGTCGAGCAGGGTCAACCCACCCCAGAACGCTGCCAGGCCAGCCAGGTAACCCCAGAAGGCGTAGTCCTTGCGCGTGCGTCCATCGACCACCATGCTCAGCAGCAGCACGCCCAGGCCGAACCAGACCGAGACCAGGCGCCGCTGCTCCCAGCTGAACGGCGCGCCGTATATCCACTCGGTCAGGTCCATCGACATGAACCACAGCGCCACGGCGATCGGCATGACGATGAACGGGAAGGCGATCAGGCGCAGCATCAGCAGGCCGGCGAGCACCGTCGCCGCCTCCATCAGCAGCCAGCCGGCTTGCACGTTGGTGTAGTACTGATGGAAGTCGACCTGAGTGTCGTCCAGCGGCCACCAGCCCAGCAAGCGCTGGAGAGCAAACACACTCAGCGGCACAATGCTCACCGCCACTGCGCCGAGCACGCCGGCAGGCACAAGCTGCTGGCGCCGTTGCAGGGCCAGGGCTGATATGGTCAATACGGCGATATACAGCAGGGCGATAGCCAGCAGTGCAGAATCACCGATGCTCATCCAGGCCTCGGTCAGCAGCCAGCCCATGGCGGCCATGATCAGCAGGCCGCCGAGGTAGAACGCGACATGTGCCAGTTGGAAGCTTGCCTGGACTACTGGCTGGCGCCGCAGAAAACTCAGCAGCGCCTGATCCTGGCCGGGTTGCAGAATACCGGCGTCGACCGCACGCGCCAGCTCCTTGGCATCGAAACGTTCGGTCATCTGTGTATTCCTAGATACGGTAGGTGCTTTTGGTCATGACCTTGGCCATCAGGCTCATGCCAAAGCGCACGGGCGCCGGGAAGCGATAGCCGCCGGCTTCCAGTGCCGCGTCGGCATGGTGCTCTTCATCGACCCGCATCTGCTCGAGAATGGCTCGGGATTTTTCATCTTCGCTGGGCAACTGCTCGAGGTGTTCATCCAGATGCTTGCAGACCTGATGCTCGGTTGCCGCAACGAAGCCAAGGCTGACCTTGTCGCTGACCAGCCCGGCGATTGCGCCGATGCCGAACGACATGCCGTAGAACAATGGGTTGAGCACACTGGGATGGCTGCCGAGTTGGCGAATACGCTGCTCGCACCAGGCCAGGTGGTCGATCTCTTCTTCGGCTGCATGTTCCATCGCCTTGCGCACCTGAGGCAGGCGGGCGGTCAGCGATTGCCCCTGGTACAACGCCTGGGCGCAGACTTCACCCGTGTGGTTGATGCGCATCAAACCGGCGACATGGCGCGTTTGCGCGTCGTCCAGGTCAGCGTCGGGCTGGATGATTGCAGGAGAAGGGCGGGCAGGTTGGCCGCTGAAAGGGAGCAAGGTGCGCATGGCGGTATCGGCCTGCAGCAACAAGCGGTCGAGCGGCGAATAGTGACGTTCGGTAGCCATCGGGCACCTCCGCAAGAGTGATGCCCGACAGTTTACCGCAAACCCCTGGCCGGGGCTTGCCTTGGATCAGCCCGGTGGCCAGTGCATCTGGCGCTGGCCGAGCACGTGCATGTGAATATGGTAGACCGTCTGGCCGCCCAGTTCGTTGCAGTTCATGACTACGCGGAAACCGTCCTCGCAACCCAGCTCCTTGGCCAGACGCTGCGCGGTGAAGAGGATATGGCCGGCGACGGCCTTGTCATCTTCGGTCAGGTCGTTGAGGGTGCGGATCGGCTTTTTCGGGATAACCAGAAAATGTACCGGCGCCTGCGGGGCGATATCGTGGAAGGCCAGAACCTGGTCATCCTCGTAGATGATCTTGGCCGGGATTTCCCGGTTGATGATCTTGGTGAAGAGAGTCTCCACAGCACTTGCTCCATGGTCAGGGTCCGAGCTGAGTGTACCCAGCACGGCGCTGCGCGCACAGTGCTATTGCGCTTCCAGCGGGCAGTAACGGCGATTGATCAAGCCGGCCAGCTTGCGCGTCAACCAACGCGGCAGGAGGCGTGGCAGCCTCGCCAGCCAGCGATTACGCCGACCGGGCATGATCAGCGGGCGGTTCTTGTCCAGTGCACGGACGGTATACAACGCCACTTCTTCGGCGCTCAGGCAGCGCTGGCCGTTGTCCAGCCTGGGGATCTTGCGCAGTGCCGAGCGTACTGGGCCTGGACACAGCACCGAGACCTTGATGCCGGTACGGCCAAGCTCTTCGCGCAGGGCTTCGGAAAAGCTCAGCACATACGCCTTGCTCGCGGCATAGCAGGCCATCCACGGGCCGGGGGCCACAGCTGCCAGCGAAGCAACGTTGAGAATCTGCCCGCCGCCCTGGATCGCCATCAGGTTGCCAATGGCGTGGCACAGGCGGGTCAGGGCGAGGATGTTGACCTCGAGCAGGTCTTGTTCGTCAGCCCACTCGTGGGCCAGAAACGGGCCATACGTGCGTTGTCCGGCGCAGTTGACCAGCAGGTCAATGCGCCGCTCGCCTTCTTCCAGCTCAAGCACAAAGCCCGACAGGCGCAGCGGCTGGCTGAGGTCGCAGGCACGCAGCAGCACCTCGACGCCAAAGCGCTGAGCCAGCTCGATTGCCAGCGGTTCGAGGGTTTCGCGATGGCGCGCCACCAGGATCAGGCTACGGCCACGCCGCGCCAGGGCTTCCGCCAGGGCCAGGCCCAAGCCGCTGGAAGCACCGGTGATCATGGCGTAACGGGTCATGCGCGGCTCCTGGGGCGACGGAAAGGGGCGCTAGTGTACAGCGTGGCCAACAGAGGTGTTGCCTTTTGCTACAGCGCCCCAGCGGGTCAGAACGGTTTGACCACCACCAGAATGACAATCGCCAACAGCAGCAGTACCGGTACCTCGTTGAACCAGCGGTAGAACACATGGCTGCGCTTGTTGGTGCCGGCCGCGAAGCGTTTGCGCTGAGCGCCGCACATGTGATGGTAGCCGGTCAGCAGGATTACCAGCGTCAGCTTGGCATGCATCCAGCCCTGGCTGAGCCAGCCTGGGGTCAGGTAGAGCATCCAGATGCCGAACACGAAGGTGGCGATCATCGCCGGGTTCATGATGCCGCGATACAGCTTGCGTTCCATCACGGTGAAACGCTCCTGGCTGGTGCTGTCCTCGCTTTGCGCGTGATAGACGAACAGCCGTGGCAGGTAAAACAGGCCGGCGAACCAGCAGACCACGCTGACGATGTGCAGCGCTTTGATCCATAGGTAAAGCATGGAGGGTGTTCCTTCAGGTTTTCACGGTGGTCGGATAGTAGTGGTGAAGCACCTGCCGGCGCATCCCAAGAGTTGTTACAGACGGCTGGCAGCCCTATCATCGTGCGCTTTCCAGTCGCATCGTTGATAAGGGGCAAGCGTTATGATCAAGGTCGGTATCGTCGGCGGCACGGGTTACACCGGGGTCGAACTGTTGCGTCTGCTGGCGCAGCATCCTCAGGCCGAAGTCGCGGTCATCACCTCGCGCTCGGAAGCCGGTGTAGCAGTGGCCGATATGTACCCGAACCTGCGTGGTCATTACGACGGCCTGGCCTTCAGCGTACCCGACAGCAAGGCCCTGGCGGCCTGTGACGTGGTGTTCTTTGCCACCCCGCACGGCGTTGCCCACGCCCTGGCTGGCGAGTTGCTGGCGGCCGGTACCCGAGTTATCGACCTGTCGGCTGACTTCCGCCTGCAGGATGCGGTCGAGTGGGGCAAGTGGTACGGCCAGCCGCACGGTGCGCCGGAGCTGCTCAAGGATGCGGTCTATGGTTTGCCTGAGGTGAACCGCGAGAAGATCCGTCAGGCACGTCTGATCGCTGTGCCGGGCTGCTATCCAACCGCTACCCAGCTTGGCTTGTTGCCGTTGCTCGAAGCTGGCCTGGCCGATCCATCGCGCTTGATCGCCGACTGCAAGTCCGGGGTCAGTGGTGCGGGGCGTGGGGCTGCGGTCGGTTCGCTGTTCTGCGAATCGGGCGAAAGCATGAAGGCCTATGCGGTCAAAGGGCATCGTCACCTGCCGGAAATCAGCCAGGGCCTGCGTCTGGCTGCTGGCCAGGACATCGGCCTGACCTTCGTCCCGCACCTGACACCGATGATCCGCGGTATTCACGCCACGCTGTACGCAAATGTCGTCGACAAGTCGGTCGACCTGCAGGCCTTGTTCGAAAAACGCTACGCCGATGAACCGTTCGTCGATGTAATGCCGGCTGGTAGCCACCCGGAAACCCGCAGTGTGCGCGGCGCCAACGTCTGCCGTATCGCCGTACACCGGCCGCAGGGTGGTGACTTGGTGGTGGTGCTGTCGGTAATCGACAACCTGGTCAAGGGCGCATCAGGGCAGGCGGTCCAGAACCTCAACATCCTGTTCGGCCTGGACGAGCGCATGGGCTTGTCCCACGCCGGCTTGCTACCTTGATCGCGGTGACCCGCCTTGTGCTGCGGCGTAAGGCGGGTCGCCTGCTGCTTACGTATTGTTGACCATTTTTCTCGGAGAAGCGGATAATAGCCGCCATCGAGTTTTATGGCGGCACTGCGCCGGGAGAGTCAACATGAGCGTCGAATCCTTCACCCCCACGGCTTTGCAGTTCACCCAAGGTGCTGCAAGCAAGGTGAAGAACCTGGTCAGCGAAGAGGGCAATGCTCGCCTGAAGTTGCGCGTGTTCGTGACGGGCGGCGGCTGTTCGGGCTTCCAGTACGGCTTCACCTTCGATGAAGAAGTGGCTGACGACGACACCATCGTCGAGCGCGAAGGCGTTGCGCTGGTGGTCGATCCAATGAGCTACCAATACCTGGCTGGCGCCGAAGTCGATTACCAGGAAGGTCTGGAAGGCTCGCGTTTCGTGATTAAGAACCCTAACGCCACCACCACTTGTGGCTGCGGTTCTTCATTCTCGATCTGAAGCAGGGCTGATTGGCAAAACGCCGCGCAATTGCGCGGCGTTTTGCATTCTGCGGGGGCGTTAAGCGGGGTAGACAGCGCCGAGCACGCGCAAGCCCTTGGCGGCGGTAACGCTGGGGCGATTGGCGGGGATGCCCTGCAGGCAGCAATGCGCCAGCCAGGCGAAGGCCATTGCCTCGACCCAGTCCGGATCGACGCCATAGGCTGCGGTACTGGCGACCTCAGCGTCTGGCAACAGCTGCGCCAAGCGCTGCATCAAGGCGCCATTGCGCGCACCACCGCCACACACCAGCAGGGCCTCGGTGGCGGTTTGGGCATTGCTCAGCGAGTCGATGATGCTGCGGGCAGTCAGCTCGAGCAGCGTGGCCTGCACGTCTTCGTCGCGGCAGGCGGGCAATGCTGCCAGATGGGCTTGCAGCCAGGGCAAGTTGAATACCTCGCGACCGGTGCTTTTCGGGCCGCTGCCGGCGAAGAACGGGTCACTCAACAGGCGTTTCAGCAGTGGCTCAATGATCACGCCGCTTGCCGCCCAATTGCCATCAGCGTCATATGCCTGGCCGCGCTTGTGCTCGATCCAGGCATCCATCAGCACGTTGCCGGGGCCGCAGTCGAAGCCGTGCACTGGCGTGGTCTGCTCGATCAGGCTGAGGTTGCTGAAACCGCCGACATTGAGTACTGCCAGGCGCTGACCAAGGTGGCCGAACAACGATTCATGGAAGGCCGGCACCAGTGGCGCGCCCTGACCGCCGGCGGCAACATCGCGCCGACGAAAGTCTGCTACTACGCAAATCTCGGTCAGCTCGGCCAGTAACGCCGGGTTGCCAATCTGCACGGTGAAGCCGCGTGCAGGCTCGTGACGGATGGTCTGGCCGTGGCTGCCGATAGCGCGAATGTCATCAGCTTGCAGGCCTTGTGTGGCCAGCAGTTGCGCGATGCCCTCGGCGGCGAGGGTGGCCCAGCTGTTCTCGGCCAGGCAGGCGCGGGCTATTTCATCAGGGCCGCTGGCGCACAGGCTCAGCAACTGCTGGCGCAGATCGGTGGGCATCGGGGTGTAGTGGGTGGCAAGCAGCCGCAGCTGCTCACCCTGTTCGATCAAGGCGATGTCCAGGCCGTCGAGGCTGGTCCCGGACATCACTCCCAGATAGAGCGCCATGACTCAGCGCTTGTTCGCGGCGAGCAGGGTGGCCTTTTCCTGGTCCATGCGGGCAACCAATGGCTGACTTTGCTGGAGGAAGCGCTGGCGCTCGGACTTGGCGATCGGATCAGCCATCGGCACCTTCTGGCTCAGCGGATCGACGTGGACACCACCTACCTGGAACTCGTAGTGCAAGTGTGGGCCGGTCGACAGGCCGGTAGTACCGATATAGCCGATGATCTGCCCTTGCTTGACCGTGCTGCCGGTCTTGACGCCTTTGGCGAAGCCTTGCATGTGGCCGTAGAGGGTCTTGTAACGGTTGCCGTGGGCAATGATTACAGTGTTGCCGTAACCACCACGACGGCCTGCCAGTTCGACACGACCATCGCCTGCAGCCTTGATCGGCGTACCGCGAGGGGCCGCGTAGTCGACACCCTTGTGTGCGCGAATCTTGTTCAGGATTGGATGCTTGCGGCCATTGGAGAAGCGCGAGCTGATGCGGGCGAAATCCACCGGAGTACGGATGAACGCCTTGCGCAGGCTGTTGCCGTCAGCGGTGTAGTAGTTGGTGTTGCCTTGTTTGTTGGTGTAGCGCACTGCGGTGTAGGTCTTGCCGCGGTTGGTGAAGCGGGCCGAGAGGATATTGCCGGTGCCGACCACCTTGCCGTCCATGACCTTCTGCTCGTAGACCACGTCGAATTCGTCACCAGGGCGGATGTCCTGTGCGAAGTCGATGTCGTAGCCCAGTACACGGGCCATGTCCATGGTCATGCTGTGCGACAGCCCGGCACGCTGGGCCGAGGCCGACAGCGAGCTCTTGATCACGCCGTGGGCATAGGCAGTGCGCACCACCGGTTTGCTGACTTCGCGCTCGAAGCTGTAACCCTTGTCGGTCTTGCTCAGGCGAATGGTTTCGAGGTTGCTGACCTTGCTGTGCAGGGTGGTCAACTGGCCGTCTTTATCCAGCTCGAACTGCAGTACCTGGCCATGCTTGAGCTGGCTGAACTGCTTGGCTTGCTTGCCGCTGGCGAGCACGTCGTGGACCACGTTGGACGGCAGGCCGACCTTGGCGAACAGGGTCGAAAGGGTGTCGCCGCGGGCGACGGTCACTTCACGATGGCCTGGCGCCTTGGGTGCTTCAACCGGTGCTTCGGTCTTGGCGGTGTTCTCGGCCGGGGTAGCGGCGTTGTCGATCTGGGCAAATGGCGAGGCTTGCTCGGCAGGTGCCTGCAGCATGGGGGCTGCGTTGGCTTCGTCTTTGAGCTGCTCGGCGGGTGTTTCCAGCTCGAGATTGAGGGTGGTTTTCTTGGCTTCGACTTCGCTTGAAGGGAATACCAGCAAGGCCAGGCTGAGGAGGGCGGCAATGCCGCTCGCGGCCACCAGATGGCTTTTCGGATAAAGCGGCGGCGCTTTAGGCGTTTCTTTAGGCATAGGAAGGTGACTTTGAAAAGGTGAATGAAAAAAGTGAAATAGAAAAGATGAATGACATGATGAAGATGAAATAACTGTATAAAATATAACCAAAAGCAGTTTCGCGCAAGGGCGCATAGACGTCAACAGCGCCCGTTCGGGTCACATCTCGTTGCCAAACTTGTATTTGATGGCCGATCTTGTATGGTTGGCTGCCTTTGAATCTGAGCCTTGCGGGTTTTCTATGAAGTCGGTTGAAGAGCAGCTGGCGCTTATCAAGCGCGGTGCGGAAGAGGTATTGGTCGAGTCGGAGCTGGTCGAAAAGCTCAAGCGCGGTCAGCCGCTGCGTATCAAGGCGGGCTTTGACCCGACCGCGCCGGATCTGCACCTGGGGCACACGGTCCTGATCAACAAGCTGCGCCAGTTCCAGGAGCTGGGGCATCAGGTGATCTTCCTGATCGGCGATTTCACCGGCATGATCGGTGATCCAAGCGGCAAGAGCACCACCCGCCCGCCGCTGACCCGCGAGCAGGTCCTCGACAATGCCGAGACCTACAAACAGCAGGTGTTCAAGATTCTCGACCCGGCCAAGACCGAAGTCGCGTTCAACTCCACCTGGATGGACCAGCTGAGCCCCGCCGATTTCATTCGCCTGTCGTCGCAGTACACCGTGGCGCGGATGCTCGAGCGTGACGACTTCGACAAGCGTTACACCAGCAACCAGCCGATCGCGATCCACGAATTCCTCTACCCGCTGGTGCAGGGCTACGACTCGGTCGCGCTGAAGTCCGACGTCGAGCTGGGCGGTACCGATCAGAAGTTCAACCTGCTGATGGGGCGTGAGCTGCAGCGTGCCTACGGCCAGGAAGCACAGAGCATCGTTACCATGCCGCTGCTCGAGGGCCTGGACGGCGTCAAGAAGATGTCCAAGTCGCTGGGTAACTATGTCGGTATCCAGGAAGCTCCGGGGGTGATGTACAGCAAGCTGGTGTCGATCCCGGATTCGCTGATGTGGCGTTACTTCGAGCTGCTGAGCTTCCGCTCCATGGAAGAGATCGAGCAGTTCCGCGCCGATGTCGAGCAGGGCGCCAACCCGCGCGACATCAAGATCAAGCTGGCGGAAGAAATCGTCGCTCGCTTCCATGGTGAAGAGGCTGCGGCCAATGCGCACCGCGCTGCTGGTAATCGGATGAAGGATGGTGAGCTGCCAGAGGACATCCCTGAGGTGACGGTCGCCGCTGTCGAGTCGATGCCGATTGCTGCAATCCTGAACAAGGCTGGCCTGGTGAAGAACTCGGCTGCAGCGCGGGACTTGCTGGCTGCGGGTAGCGTGAAGGTTGATGGCGAAGTGGTTGATCGCAGCTTTGTGTTTGCCTTGGGTGCGACCCATGTGTGTCAGGCAGGCAAGAAAGCCTTTGCGCGGGTTTCGCTGAAAGCAGAGTGATGTTTGCTTCTATATAGAGTGCTTGGCTGTATAGAGAGAGCGGGGAGGCCGAAAGGCCTCCCCGCTTTTGTTTGTGAGGGCCAAATGCAAAGAGCTGAAATTAAAGGTTGACGGCTCTCTGTAAGCGCTTATAATGCGCCCCACTTCCAGCGTAGTTGGAGCGGAAAACTCCTTGAGATTCAATGAGTTAGAAGTTTCAGAGGTGCTGCAAGGGCTTCGATCGAAAGATCGCCAGCGGTGAAAAAGGCAGTTGACAGCAGGTTGTAACGCTGTAGAATTCGCCTCCCGCTACGAG
>NZ_JCAUKV010000003.1:0-611453 GCF_059693665.1 Pseudomonas sp. PGPR N4 | reverse complement strand
GACCGTCGCGGTGCTCTGGTCACCGTCGGCATCACGGATGGTGTAGACGAAGGTATCCGTGGCGCCCTCTGGGGCATTGCTGTTGGGGTACGAGTGGTAAACCCCGTTACCTTCGGCATCGAGGGTGATGTAGCCGTAAGTGCCCTGGACGTTAACGCCCAGTTGGCCAGAAGCAGGCGTCGAAGTATCTGAACCGGCCCGCACGCCGACCACGTACTTGCCGTCGGCAGACACATCCGCGCCGATCACGTCGTTGAGCAGTACGTTGCCACTGACCTGCCCGCCCATTTCCACACGAGCAACATCGCAGTGCGCCTGTGGTACGTCATCGACGATGCTGATGACGATGTTGCTGGTGGTGGTATTACCGAGCGAATCCTTGACCTGATAGGTAAAGCTCTCGGTGATGATGTTCGGCCCGTCGTTCTGATGGGTCGGCGAATTCGCCGGCGAGGTCAGGGTGTAGGTGTAGGAGCCATCGGCGTTGACCTGAATCTGCCCGAATTGCCCTGCAGTGTTGCCCACCAGGCTGTAGGTCAAAGCCCCAACGCCGCCTGTGACCGAACCGACCAAGGTCCCACTGGCTGTTTCGCCAATCGAGCCAGGTTGGCTGCCGGTGACGGTGCCAGGCGCCAGGTCGTTGCCGTCCTTGGTCAGGTCCAGAGCGTTTTCATGGACGGTGACATCGTGGTCTTGTGCAGCAACCATCTGGCAGTTGAGCACGTTAATGGTGACGGTCGCGGTGCTCTCATCGCCGTCAGCGTCGCGAATGGTATAGACGAAGGTATCCGTCGCGCCTGCTGGAGCATTGCTGTTCGGGTACGAGTGGTAAACCCCGTTACCTTCGGCATCGAGGGTGATGTAGCCGTAAGTGCCCTGGACGTTAACGCCCAGTTGGCCAGAAGCAGGCGTCGAAGTATCTGAACCGGCCCGCACGCCGACCACGTACTTGCCGTCGGCAGAAACATCCGCGCCGATCACATCATTGAGCAGTACGTTACCGCTGACCTGCCCACCCATTTCCACTCGGGCAACGTCGCAGTGCGCTTGGGGCACG
Organism: Pseudomonas sp. PGPR N4; assembly: GCF_059693665.1. Taxonomy (NCBI): domain Bacteria; kingdom Pseudomonadati; phylum Pseudomonadota; class Gammaproteobacteria; order Pseudomonadales; family Pseudomonadaceae; genus Pseudomonas; species Pseudomonas sp. PGPR N4. The sequence continues at coordinate 610,396 of NZ_JCAUKV010000003.1, read as the reverse complement.
TCGTCGACGATGCTGATGACGATGTTGCTGGTGGTGGTATTACCGAGCGAATCCTTGACCTGATAGGTAAAGCTCTCGGTGATGATGTTCGGCCCGTCGTTCTGATGGGTCGGCGAATTCGCCGGCGAGGTCAGGGTGTAGGTGTAGGAGCCATCGGCGTTGACCTGGATCTGCCCGAATTGCCCTTCGGTGTTGCCAACCAGGCTGTAGGTCAAAGCCCCAACGCCGCCTGTGACCGAACCGACCAAGGTCCCACTGGCTGTTTCGCCGGTCGAGCCAGGTTGGCTGCCGGTGACGGTGCCGGGCGCGAGGTCGTTACCGTCTTTGGTCAGGTCCAGAGCGTTTTCATGGACCGTGACATCGTGATCTGGTGCAGCAACCATCTGGCAATTGAGTACGTTGATGGTGACGGTTGCGGTGCTCTCATCGCCGTCTGCATCGCGGATGGTGTAGACGAAGGTGTCCGTCGCGCCTGCTGGAGCATTGCTGTTCGGGTTGGAGTGATAAACGCCGTTACCCTCAGCATCAAGGGTGATGTAGCCGTAAGTACCCTGGACACTGACGCCGAGTTGGCCAGAGGCAGGCGTCGATGTATCTGAACCGGCGCGTACACCGACTACGTATTTACCATCGGCGGAGACGTCGGCGCCGATCACGTCGTTGAGCAGCACGTTGCCACTGACCTGCCCACCCATTTCCACTCGGGCAACGTCGCAGTGCGCTTGGGGCACGTCGTCGACGATGCTGATGACGATGTTGCTGGTGGTGGTATTACCGAGCGAATCCTTGACCTGATAGGTAAAGCTCTCGGTAATGACGTTCGGCCCGTCATTTTGATGGGTCGGCGAATTCGCCGGCGAGGTCAGGGTGTAGGTGTAGGAGCCATCGGCGTTGACCTGAATCTGCCCGAATTGCCCTGCAGTGTTGCCCACCAGGCTGTAGGTCAAAGCCCCAACGCCGCCTGTGACCGAACCGACCAAGGTCCCACTGGCTGTTTCGCCAATCGAGCCAGGTTGGCTGCCGGTGACGGTGCCGGGCGCGAGGTCGTTGCCGTCCTTGGTCATGTCCAAGGCGTTTTCATACACTGTAACGTCAGTATCCTGCCCGGCAATCATCTGGCAGTTGTTGACGTTGATGGTAATGGTCGTGGTGCTCTGATCGCCGTCAGCATCGCGGATGGTGTAGACAAACACATCGGTAGCACCAGCCGGTGCATTGCTGTTCGGGTAGGCGTGATAAACGCCGTTACCTTCGGCATCCAGCGTGATGTAGCCATAGGTGCCCTGGACATTGACGCCCAACTGTCCAGAGGCTGGCGTGGAGGTATCGGAGCCGGCACGCACGCCAACTACATAGCGGCCATCGGCCAAGTCATCGGCGCCAATCACATCATTGGCCAGCACGTTGCCGCTGACCTGACCGCCTGCCTCGACTCTGGCGAAGTCGCAGTGAGCCTGCGGCACATCATCGACGATGGTTACATCGAGGCTGCCAGTGGCGGTACTGCCGTCGGTGTCCTTGGCAACGACCGTGAAGCTTTCCTGCAACCCATTGGTGCCGTTGCCATCGGGGTGAGTCTCGTTGTCGAGCAAGGTGTAGGTGTAGCTGACCACCCCTGTCGTAGGGTTGTAGCCGGTGATGGTGAGGGTGTTGCCCAGCGCGGTAGTGATCGTCTGCGGGAAGCCTGCGGCTACGCCGCCACTGATTACGTTGATGCCGCCGACGCTCAAAGATTGCAGGCCATCCGCCGCAATCACCGTGAAGGTGCCGCCTTGTTGCAGGGCCGGGCCGTCAGTTGCGCTGCCATCGATCAGGTTTTTCTCGTAAACGGTAACCTCGCCTCCGCTCACGTCGAGGCCGCCAAGTGTTACCGGGTCATTGAGGTTGCTGATGTTCAGGGTCAGGGTCGCACTGCTGGTGTCACCGTCAGCGTCTTTGATGGTGTAGGTGAAGGTCTCGATACCATTGCCACCGCCGGTAAGGCCTTTGAAATCGGCATCGTCAACGTTGAGGGTGTAGGTGTAGGTGCCATCCGCAGCCAGCACCAGCGTGCCGTAGGTACCGGTGAAGGTGCCGGCAACCACCGGGCCACCCACGACCCGGTCAGCGCCTTGTACGTCATTGCTGAGGACATTGCCGCTGAGTTCCACCTGCTGTTCTGTGGCCGTTACCGCGTTGGTGTCATCCACCGCCTTGGGCACATCGTCGACAATGCTCACGTCAAGGTTGGCCGAGGCAGTGCTGCCATCGCTGTCCTGGGCTGTCACGACAAATGTTTCGCCCAGGCTGTTGTTGCCGTTGCCGGTGGCGTGGGCTTCATTGTCGAGCAGCGTGTAGCTGTAGCTCACCACGCCTGTGGCCGGGTTGTAGCCGGTGATGGTCAGTGTGTTGCCCAGCGCGGTCGTGATCGACTGTGGAAAACCGCCTGCTGCGCCGCCGCTGACTACCGTGATGCCGCCCACGCTCAGGCTCTGCAAGCCATCTGGCGCGGCAACGGTAAAGGTCCCGTTCTGCGTCAGCGCAGCGCCGTCTGGCGCGCTGCCATTGACCAGATTCTTTTCATAGACAATCAGCTCACCACCGGCGACATCCAGCCCGCCGATCGTCACTGGGTCGTTGAGATTGCTGATGCTCAGCGTCAGGGTCGCGCTGCTGGTATCGCCGTCGGCGTCTCTGATGGTGTAGGTAAAGCTCTCGGTGCCACTGTCGCCACCTTTGAGCCCTTTGAAATCAGGGTCATCGGCGTTGAGGGTATAGGTGTAGGTACCGTCCGCAGCCAGCACCAATGTGCCGTAGGTGCCGCTGAAGGTACCGGCAATCACCGGCCCGCCGACGACCCGGTCGGCGCCCTGCACATCGTTGTTGAGTACGTTGCCGGTCAACTCAAGCTGCTGCTCGGTGGCTGTCACTGCGTTGCTGTCATTCACCGCTTTGGGCACATCGTCACGAATGATCACGTCGAGGCTGCCGCTGGCTACATCGCCATCGCTGTCGCTGACCTGCACCGGGAACTGCTCGCCGATCACGTTGCTGCCGCCACCGTTGGCGTGCTGCTCAGTGCCGTTAAGGGTGTAGCTGTAATTGACCACGCCGGTCGCCGGGTTGTAGCCGGTGATGGTCAGGGTGTTGCCAAGGGCGGTGGTGATGGATTGGCCAATACCGGTAACCACCCCGCCGGTGACTACGTTGATGCCACCTACGCTGAGATTGAACACGCCGTCGGCGGCGATAACGGTGAACGAGCCTTGCTGGGTCAGCGCCGCCGGGTTGCTGTTGGAGCCGTCGGGCAGGTTGGCCTCGTCGAGGAACAGTTCGCCGGGGCTGACATCAAGGCCTTGCAGGGTGACCGGGTTGTCTGGCGGATTCACCGGAGGTGGGGACGCGGGCGGCAGCACATCGTCGGAACTGGTCGGATCGAGGTCACCAATGTAGCCATTGACCAACAGCGGCACACCGTTGAAGCCCGCAGTCGGGAAGCCAACCGTAGGGTCTACGCGATCGGCAACTTCAGTCAGCATGACAAAGCTGTGGCCGCCGCCCAAAGCGCCTGGGGCACCTCCATTGGGCCCAGCCGCGGTAGCCTCGGCCTCTTCACTAGGGTCGGCACCCGCAGCGATGGCTTGTTGCAAGCGCTCGACATCGGTCAGCTGCGCCTGGCTGGGGGCGACGTCGTCGGTCTGCACATGGGTGGCCTGATTAGCCAGCAGCTCTGGCGACATCTGCAGGCTGCTGTCGCGGCCCAGGGTCAGCTCTGCGCCGTTGTCCAGGCGCACCGCAATGGCTCCGGCGTTACCGGTTTCGAGCTGTTCGCCAGCATAGAGTCGGTCGCCTTCGACCAACAGGCGGCGGCTGCCGTCGCTGTCGACCGCGAAAACCTGGCCGACCACCTTGCTGACCACTCCGATAAATTTAGCCATGCCCTACGTCTCCCCTGCCGAACGGATCCTGCAGCTTGAATGCAGCAAAAACACTGTGGCGCCGGGCCGAATAAAGGCGTCAATCAAACGCCAAAAGTCAGCAAACAGCTCTACACTGCGCAGGCCAAGCCGATAGAGATGATGGAATTTTGCTACTACAGAGTGACAATTAATTGTCGCCAAATTCCGACACGGCCCGTTTTCACTGAGTTCTTAGCTGCAAAAGTTCTGGAACTTGTTGCAATGACCTAAAACCGCTGACTACAGCTTGATTTATAGGCCCGTTGAGTAGAACAATGTCGCGGATTCTTTAGACCGCATAAGTTTTTTTTCGCATAGACCTTATGAACAAATCTTCTTAGCTCGCGCGTTAAATGTTCTTAGCTCTGTTGTTACAAACTTGAAACGGTCTACCTCATAATAATCGTCATTTTTTTGGCGAATGCTGGACACTTTTAGAGACAATGGAGATGTACCCCATGCGCGTTCTTACCCCCATCACCAGTGCAATCCTGTTGGCCATGGCGAGTGCCAACATTCAGGCGATGTCGATCACCGAAGCCGTTCAGAACGCCGTGGATCATCACCCGCAAATCAGTTCCTATCGCAACAGCCGGTTGTCTGCCGACGAAGATGTGAAATTCGCCCGTGGCGGGTTCTACCCAAGCGTCGATCTGGTTGCAGGTTACGGTCGCCAGCGCTCCGACAACCTCAACACCCGTGGTCTGAACGCTGACGGCACGCGCAACCACAACAAAGAAACCATGAACTACACCCAGTCCGAGCTGCGTCTGCGCCAGATGCTGTTCGACGGTTTCAACACTTCCAACGAAGTCGGCCGTACCGAAGCGGTTTCCAACTCGCGTGCCTACTACACTCAGGCAATCGCCCAGGACGTCGCCCTGCGTACCATCGAGGTCTACCTCGAAGTGCTCAAGCGTCGCGAACTGGTGACCCTGGCCAAGAACAACATGCAAGCGCACCTGCGCGTCAACGACCAGATCGGCCTGCGCACCGAGCGCGGTGTCGGCAGCAGTGCTGACCTCGATCAGTCGCGCGCACGTCGTGCCCTGGCTGAAAACAACCTGGACACCGCCGAAGTCGATCTGGCTGACGCCGAAGCCAACTTCTACAGCGTGGTCGGGCTGATGCCGGACGAGCTGGAAACCCCTTCGACCATCAAGGTGGAAATGCCGAGCACGCTGGAAGACGCACGCCGCGGCATGCAGGAAAACAACCCGTACCTGCGTTCGGCTCAGGCCGATGTGAATGCCGCCGAGAAGCAGTACGAAGTCGCCAAGTCGACCTTCTACCCGCGTGTGGACGCCATCCTCGCCACCGGCGCCAACAACAACCTGGGCGGCGAGCGCGGCCACAGCAACAACGATTGGCAAGCAGGCGTCGAGCTGAACTACAACCTGTTCCGCGGCGGCAGCGACAAGGCTCGCCTGCAGTCGGACTCGCACAAGATCAACCAGGCGCTGGACATCCGCAACAACGCCCTGCGCGAACTCAACGAGAACCTGAGCCTGTCGTGGAACGCCATGAACAACGCGCGCAAGCAGACGCCGACCGCGCGCGAATACGCTGAAACCACCCAGCGCGTGCGTGCCGCCTATCAGGATCAGTTCGGTCTTGGTCAGCGTACCCTGCTCGACGTACTCGACAGTGAGAACGAGCTGTACAACGCCAACCGCCGTTACACCGAAGTGCGTTACACCGAGGAATACTCGATGTACCGCGTACTTTCGACCATGGGTGAATTGCTCAGCAAACAGCGTATTGCGCTGCCGGCAGAAGCCATTGCCAAGACTGAAGTACGCAGCGAAGCGAAGTTGCCCGAAATGCGTTGACCGTTATCGAGCAACGTTTCGGATGTAGCCGTACACCCTCCATTGCGGCAGGAGTAGGCCATCGTGACCAGTATGCAAAATGCCCAGCCCCGGCTGGACGTTGACGATCCGTTGCTCGATGGCCTGTTGATTCTGTGCAAACTGCACGGCTGCCCCGCGAGCCGTGCCAGCTTGTGCAGCGGCCTACCGTTGGCCAGCCAGCGGCTGGGGCCCGAGTTATTGCCCAGAGCCGCAGCCCGCGCAGGCCTGCAAGCGCGGATTCTCAAGCGTGAGCTGGGCGCAATTTCCACACTCAACCTTCCTGTATTGCTGCTGCTCAAAGACGGCCGCTGTGCTGTTCTACAGCGCTTTGGCGAAGACGGCCGCGCGTTGATCCTGCCGTCCGAGGCCGAAGGCGGCGAGCAATGGGTCGAGCGCGAGGCGCTGGAACAGGCCTACGCCGGCGATGCCCTGTTTGCCCGCCCGCGGCACACTCTGGAAAACCTGCGCACCCCGCTGATGCCGAGGGTCGATGCCTGGTTTCGCGACACCTTGCGCCATTCCCGCTGGCTGTACAGCGATGCCTTGCTGGCCAGCCTGCTGATCAACCTGCTGGGCCTGATGGTGCCGCTGTTCGTCATGCAGACCTACGACCGGGTGGTGCCCAACCAGGCAGTCTCGACTTTGTGGGTGCTGGTGGCAGGGTTGTTCATCGGCACCGCCTTTGAAATGGTTCTGCGCATGGTCCGCGCGCACCTGCTGGACCAGGCCGGCAAGAAGACCGACCTGATCCTTTCGGCAACCCTGTTCGAACGCATCACCGGCATGTCGATGAAGGCGCGCCCGGCCACCATCGGCGGCTTCGCCCAGAGCATTCACGACTTCCAGGGGCTGCGCGAGTTTCTCACGGCGGTGACCTTGACCAGCATCATCGACCTGCCATTCGTGGCGTTGATGCTGGTGGTGGTTGGCCTGCTGGGCGGCTGGCTGGTGGTGATCCCGCTGATTGCCTTCCCGCTGGCAGTTGGTTTTGCCTTGATCATCCAGATCCGCCTGCGCGACACCGTGGAAAAAAGCCTGAGCCTGGGAGCAGTGCGCCAGGCCCTGTTGATCGAAACTCTGGGTGGGCTGGAAACGCTCAAGGCCAACGGCGCTGAAAGTGAGCGCCAGTACCATTGGGAGCAGACCAACGGCGCGATTGCCCGGCTCGATGCGCACGCACGCAACCTGTCTTCGCTGGCCAGCAACGGTACGCTGTTCATCCAACAGTTCTGCGGCATGGCAACGATCGTTGCCGGGGTCTACAGCATCATCGCCGGCAACCTCAGTGTCGGCGCACTGGTGGCTACCTACATGCTCGGCAGCCGGGTCCTGGCACCACTGGGCCAGATAGCGGGGCTGATCACCCGCTATCAGCAAGCGCAGCTGACCATGCGCAGCACCGATGCGCTGATGGCCTTGCCGCAAGAGCGCCAGGCCGAGCAACAGGCGCTGGAGCACACCAGCCTCAAGGGCGGCGTGGCCGTCAGCCATGTCAGCTTCCGCTACCCTGGCCAGACGGCTGCGGCGCTGAATGACGTCAATCTGACCCTGCAGCCCGGCGAGCGCATCGGTATCGTCGGCCGCAGCGGTTCGGGCAAAAGCACCTTGGGTCGGTTGCTGATGGGCTTCTATCATCCTGATGAAGGCCAGGTGTTGCTGGACAACCTCGACCTGCGCCAGCTGGACATCGCCGACCTGCGCAGCCAGATCGGCTACGTCGCCCACGACCTGCCGCTGCTGGCTGGCAGCCTGCGCGACAACCTCACCCTGGGGGCCCGCCACGTCAGCGACGCACGCATGCTCGAGGTGGCCGAACTGACCGGCGTGACCGAACTGGCGCGCCAGCATCCGCAGGGTTTCGACCGCCCTGTAGGCGAACGCGGCCAGCTGCTCTCGGGCGGCCAGCGCCAGGCCGTGCTGCTGGCCAGGGCGCTGCTGCTGGAGCCGCCGATCCTGATCCTCGACGAGCCCACCAGCCACATGGACAACAGCAGCGAAGAGCAACTGCGCCAGCGCCTGCTCGACTGGGTGCCGGGCAAGACCGTACTGCTGGTCACGCATCGGACCTCGATGCTGAGCCTGGTCGACCGCCTGCTGGTGCTGGACAACGGCAAGATCGTTGCCGACGGGCCGAAGGATGCAGTCATCGATGCGCTGCGCAAAGGGCGCATTGGCGCCGCGCTGTAGACGCTTTTGAGGAGTAGTCCGATGGCCTTCTTGCGCAGTTATTTCCAAGGTGCCGGCAAAACTGCCGAGCGCGACTACATGCCCGAACTGGCCGGCGCCACGCTGCAGGACTCGCCGCGCCTATCGCGCCTGACGGTGTGGCTGGCGGCGGCGCTGCTGCTGGTTGCGCTGGCCTGGGCGAGCCTGGCGGTGCTCGATGAGGTGACTGTCGGTGAGGGCAAGGCGATCCCCTCGGGCAAGGTCCAGGTGGTACAGAACCTTGAGGGCGGCATCGTCACCGAGATTTTCGTGCGTGAAGGTCAGATGGTCGCCAAGGGCGCAACCCTGCTGCGCCTTGACGACACCCGCTTTCTGTCCAACAAGGGCGAAAGCGAGGTCGACCGCTACGCACTGACGGCGCAGGTCGAACGGCTCTCGGCGGAGGCTGAAGGGCGTCCGTTCACCGTACCGGAAGAGATTCGCAGCAAGGCGCCACAGGTGGCCGAGGACGAGCTGGCGCTGTATCAGTCCCGGCAACGGCGGCTGACCAGCGAGAAGCAGACGCTCAACGAACAACTGCGGCAGAAGACCCAGGAACTGGCCGAGTTCCGCTCCAAGGTCGATCAGTACCGTTCGGCGTTGGGCTTGCTCCAGCAAGAACTGAACATGTCTTCGCCATTGGTGGGCACCGGAGCGATTTCGCCGGTGGAAATTTTGCGTTTGAAGCAGCGCACGGTCGAAGCCCGCGGTCAGCTCAACGCCACCAGCCTGGCCATTCCGCGGGCAGATGCGGCAGTGGCAGAAATCAAGAGCAAGATCCAGGAAGCCGATGCCACCTTCCGCTCGGAGGCGGCCAAGGAACTCAACGACAAGCGCACTGACCTGTCCAAGATCAGCGCCACCAGCATCGCCATCGACGACCGGGTCAAGCGCACCACGGTGGTGTCACCGGTGCGTGGCATCATCAAGCAGCTCAAGGTCAACACCATCGGCGGCGTGGTCCAGCCGGGCAGCGACCTGGTCGAGATCGTGCCAATCGAGGACAACCTGCTGATCGAAGCCAAGGTGCGCCCGCAGGACGTCGCCTTCCTGCACCCGGGGCAGACCGCGATGGTCAAGTTCAGCGCCTATGACTACACCATCTATGGTGGGCTGAAGGCCAAGCTGGAGCTGATTGGCGCCGATACCGTGACCGATGACAAGGGCAACGCGTTCTACCTGATCCAGGTGCGCACCGACAAGAATCACCTGGGCGGCGACAACAAGCCATTGCTGATCATTCCAGGGATGGTCGCCACGGTGGATATCATCACCGGGCAGAAAAGCGTGCTCGACTACTTGCTCAAACCGGTGCTCAAGGCCCGCACCGAGGCCATGCGCGAACGTTGATTCAGCAACCGTGGTTGCGCTCGAAGGTGTCGCGACCCATGGCGCGGATCTGGCCTTCGATCAAAGCGTCGAACGGGCGCAGCAGCTCGTCGAAACACCGTGGCTGCTCCAGCGCGTTGAGCGCCTGCACCACGGCTTCGATGGTGGCCAGGGCGCCCTCCTCCGGCGCCTTGCGCAGGCGATAGCGCGAAGCTGTCACCTGCGCCAGGGTCACCCGTGGCAGCGCTGCCAGCAGCGGATTCAGGTACAACAGCTTGCGCGCCTTGCGCCAGGTGCCATCCGGCACGATCAATAGCAACGGCTGCTCATCAGGTGACGCATACGCGGTCAGTGCCTGCGCCTCGTCACCGGGAAACAACAGCACCGGCCGATACCCCGGCGTTGCCAGCAACTCCGGCAGCTGGGCAAACACTTCCCCCACCCACAGCTGTGCATTGACCAGGCCGAGCGCGGCCAGGCGAGCAGTATTCAGCGCATGCGCGGTTTCACTGGGGTGCTGCAACAGGACGACCCGGGTAAGGCTGTCGAGACGAGGGATCAGCGGGCATAAGCAATGGTCTTGCGCGCGCTTGCAGCGTTCGCAGCGGGGTCTGGACATCGGGTTCTCCTGGAGGGCGCCAGTGTGCCATAGCCACTCGAGAAGAACATACAGCGCCCACGTCCATGTGGGTTCGGGAGGTGGTCAGCGGTTGAAACGTTCGGCCAGGCTGTGCAGGTACTCGGCCATCTGCTCCAGGTCCTGGCTGATCTCGGCGCCCTGCCTGGCCTGCCCGGCACTCTCGTCGCACAGGTGGGATATGCGCGTGATCTGCTGGTTGATGTCTTCAGCGACGTGGCTTTGCTGTTCCGAAGCAGTCGCCATCTGCTGGCTCATGCCGGTAATGCGACTGACCGCCTGGGCAATGCCGCTCAGCGCCTCACGCACCGCTTCGACACTGTGCACGCTGTCGCGGGAGATCTGTTCACCACGGCTAGCCGACGACACCGCACGCTCGGCGCCCGCACGCAGGCTGCTGATGATCTGGTGAATCTCGTCGGTCGAGGTGCGCGTGCGCTGGGCCAGTGAGCGCACCTCGTCGGCGACCACGGCAAAGCCACGGCCCTGCTCGCCCGCGCGGGCAGCTTCGATAGCCGCGTTAAGCGCCAGCAGGTTGGTCTGTTCGGCAATCGACGTGATCACATCGACCACGCTGCCAATCGACTGGGTCTGCTGAGCCAAGGCGTGCACGGCCTGGCCGATGTCATTGACCGCCTCGCTCATGCTGCCCATCGCCTGCAGGCTTTGCTGAGCCAGCTGGCTGCCGTGCTGGGCCAGTTGGTCAGCGTCACCGGCAGCATGGGCAGTGCTCTGCACGTTTTGCGAAACCTCCTGGATAGTCGCAGCCATCTGCGCAATGGCGGTGGCCGATTGCTCGGTTTCGCTGCGCTGGCGGTCAAGCATCTGCGCCTGGGCATCGGACAATCCAGCAGACTGCGCTGCGCGTGCCTTGACCCCGACACCTGCATCGACCAGGCGGGTCAGCGCCGTCTGCAAGCGCGCCTCTTCGCTGATGATGGCCAGGTCCAGCTGGCCATGCAGGCCGCGGTTATCGCTGTAGGTCAGGGCCACCAACGGGTCGGTGAAGGCTTTCGGGTGTTCGTCCAGGGTGCGCTGCAGAGCGCGAGCGTGCAGGCGGTTCAGCGCATAGCCGGCACCCAGCAGGCTGGCCAGCAGCACGGCGATCGCAGCCTGCGGCGCGAGCCAGAGATAGCCTGCAGTAGACAGCGCAGCAGCGGCCAGTATTGGCCAGCTCTGGCCAACCCCGTGCAGCACACGCGTCGACCACGACACTGCGTGCTGGCCACTGCGCAGGCGTGCGTATAGCCGTTCCGCACGGCTGATCTGTTCACGGCTGGGCACCGAGCGGACCGACTCATAACCACTGATGCGGCCGTTTTCGTACACCGCCGTGACATACGCGCTGACCCAATAGAAGTCACCGTTCTTGGCGCGGTTCTTGACCACGCCCATCCACGGTTTGCCCTGTTTGATGGTGTCCCACATCAGCGCAAATACCGGCGCCGGCATATCTGGATGGCGCACCAGATTGTGGGTTTGTCCGACCAGTTCATCGTAGGTAAAACCGCTGATGGCCACGAATGCGTCGTTGCAATAGGTAATGCGGCTATTGAGGTCGGTAGTGGAAATAAGCCGCTGTTCGTTGGGGAAGGTTCTTTCATGCTCGGTAACGGGCAAGTTCAGGCGCATCAAGGCAATCCTTGCGTGTGCAAACGATGGAAATTCATCAGGGGCCAATCAATATTTAGCAGAGCGAAAGCCTGTCAGCAGGCACTTTTGTAGGAAATTTACCGTTCCTGACGGAGTGCATTCATCCAAGCGTTTATCAGCTGACGTTCAGCTGACTTTTGAGCAAATCACGGAAGGTCTGAATCAATGGTTCGCGGCTACGGCCGCGACGGATGATCAGGGAGAACGGGGCTTGGTAACCAAATGTGGCGGGCGATAATACGCGCAAATCGCCCTTGTCGACCCACGCCTGTGCATAGTGCTCGGGCAGATAGCCGATATAGGCGCCGGACAGGATCAGGATCAGCTGCGCCTCCATGCTTTCCACCGTTGCCGCGCTGTGCTTGAAGCCGTGCCGGGCCAGCTCGGCCTGGCTCCAGTAGCCTCGCCCAACCATGCGCTGCTGGGTAATGACGGGCTCCGGAATCCGCCTCTCGGCGAACAACGAATGGCGGTTGCTGCAGTAAAGCCAATGCTGCTCGCGATACAGCGGTTGATAGACCAGACCGCTCATGCGCGAAGAAAACGCACCGATGGCCAGGTCCAGGCGGTTGTCCTGCACCCCCAGCTGCAGCTCGTATGGACTGGACACCGACAAGTGCAGGTGCACGGCCGGATGCTCCTGGCTGTAGGCGCCAATCGCCTCTGCCAGCGGCAAGGCGCGATCGCCTACGGTCGAGTCGAGCACGCCAAGGTTGAGCGTGCCGCGCAATTCACCTTTGAGCGCCGCGGCGTACTGTTCGAAGCCATCCAGCTCGGCCAGCAGGCGCAGCGTCTCCTGGTGGAACAGCTCGCCCTTGCTGGTCAGGCTGAAGCCACCGCGGCCACGGTGGCAGAGCACGATGCCTAACCCCGCCTCCAGCTGGCTCATGTAGGTGCTGATGGCCGACGTCGACAGGTTCAGCTCACGCTGGGCATTTGCAAAGCCCTGGTGGCGCACCACGCTGACAAAGATCCGCAGCAGTTTCGGGTCGGGCAGTGACGAGGCCATGGTGGTGATCGGTCCGCAGTGGCAGTGGGCAAGTGGCAATGGGCGGAGTCTACCTTGGCGGCGGCCTTTAGTTCAGAGATTCCTGAACTAAGTATTTGTCGGTAGCGATTCTTCTCGGCCACCAGCTTGCGCAGACTGCCCGCAATGACCCTGCTCGCCGCCCGCTGCGCTCAGTTGCAGCATGTTGGCCCAGGTTCGAACAACCATAACAATCGACCGACTGATGAGGCCCACTGTGGACAAGACTCTGCACCAACCACTGGGCGGCAACGAAATGCCGCGTTTCGGCGGCATCGCCACCATGCTCCGCTTGCCCCACCTGCAAAGCCCTGAAGGCCTGGACGCCGCGTTTGTCGGCGTGCCGCTGGACATCGGCACCTCGCTGCGCTCCGGCACCCGCTTCGGCCCGCGCCAGATCCGCGCCGAATCAGTCATGATCCGCCCCTACAACATGGCCACCGGCGCCGCGCCCTTCGACTCGCTGTCGGTTGCCGATATCGGCGATGTGGCGATCAACACCTTCAATCTGCTGGACGCCGTGCGCATCATCGAAGAAGCCTACGACACCATCGTCGAACACAACGTGATCCCGCTGACCTTGGGTGGTGACCACACCATCACCCTGCCGATTCTGCGCGCGCTGCACAAAAAACACGGCAAGATCGGCCTGGTGCACATCGATGCCCACGCCGACGTCAACGACCACATGTTCGGCGAGAAGATCGCCCACGGCACCACCTTCCGCCGCGCCGTCGAAGAAGGCCTGCTCGATTGCGACCGGGTCGTGCAGATTGGCCTGCGCGCCCAAGGCTACACGGCCGATGACTTCAACTGGAGCCGCCGCCAGGGCTTTCGCGTAGTGCAGGCCGAAGAGTGCTGGCACAAGTCGCTGGAGCCGTTGATGGCTGAAGTGCGTGAGAAGGTCGCGGGTGGCCCGGTATATCTGTCCTTCGACATCGATGGCATCGACCCGGCTTGGGCGCCCGGCACCGGCACCCCGGAAATTGGCGGCCTGACCACCATTCAGGCCATCGAAATCATCCGCGGCTGTCAGGGCCTGGACCTGATCGGCTGTGACCTGGTCGAGGTCTCCCCACCTTACGACACCACCGGCAACACCTCGCTGCTGGGCGCCAACCTGCTGTTTGAAATGCTTTGCGTACTGCCAGGAGTAGCGCGCCGCTAAGGATGTCGACAGCGCGCTCGATTGCAGTCGCGCTGCTTGCATGGGCCAGTGACAGGCCCACCCGTACTTGCTGATACCGCCGGGCACCGTGAGGCTGCCCGGGCACTTGATCTCGCCATAATAATGATAATCGGGAGACCCCCAATGGCCTTGGACATCATCGTTGTATTGATCTATGCCGCCGGCATGCTCGCTCTGGGCTGGTACGGCATGCGCCGCGCGAAAACCCATGAAGACTACCTGGTGGCCGGGCGCAACCTCGGCCCGACCTTGTACATGGGCACCATGGCCACCACCGTCCTCGGCGGCGCATCGACCGTCGGCACCGTCCGCCTGGGCTATGTACACGGCATCTCCGGCTTCTGGCTCTGCGCCGCACTGGGTCTGGGCATCATTGCGCTGAACCTGTTCCTGGCCAAACCGCTGCTGCGCCTGCGCATCTTCACCGTGACCCAGGTGCTGGAGCGGCGTTACAACCCGATGGCGCGCCAGGCCAGCGCGCTGATCATGCTGGCCTATGCCTTGATGATCGGGGTGACCTCGACCCTGGCTATGGGCACCGTGCTGCAAGTGCTGCTCGACCTGCCGTTCTGGCTGTCGGTGCTGCTCGGCGGTGGCGTGGTGGTGATCTACTCGACCATTGGCGGCATGTGGTCGCTGACCCTGACCGACATCGTCCAGTTCGTGATCAAGACCGTGGGCCTGATGTTCATCCTGCTGCCGGTGTGCCTGTACAAGGTCGGCGGTTGGGATCAACTGGTGGCGCAACTGCCGGCGTCCAGCTTCAACTGGACCACCATCGGCTGGGACACCATCCTCACCTACTTCCTGATTTACTTCTTCGGCATCCTGATCGGCCAGGATATCTGGCAGCGGGTGTTCACCGCGCGGGATGAAAAAGTCTGCCAGCGCGCCGGTACCACTGCGGGTGTCTACTGCGTGTTGTACGGCCTGGCCTGTGCCCTGATCGGCATGGCGGCACATGTGCTGCTGCCGGACCTGGCCAACCCCAACAACGCCTTCGCCGCCATGATCAAGACCACCCTGCCTGACGGCATTCGCGGCCTGCTGATGGCTGCCGCGTTGGCGGCGATGATGTCGACCGCGAGTGCCGGCCTGCTGGCGGCCTCGACCACGGTCACCGAAGACCTGCTGCCCAAGCTGCGCGGTGGCAAGCAATCGAGCCTGGCCACCAGCCGCCTGTTCACCCTACTCACCGGCCTGGTGGTGTTGGCCATCGCCCTGGCAGTGAATGATGTAATCAGCGCTCTGACCCTGGCCTACAACCTGTTGGTGGGCGGCATGCTGATCCCGCTGATGGGCGCGATTTTCTGGAAGCGCGCAACTACCGCAGGAGCCATCGCCAGCATGTCGCTGGGCTTTGCCACCGCGCTGTTGTTCATGGTCAAGGATGGCCTGGATGCCAATACGCCGATCTACTATAGCCTGGCGGTTGGCCTGGTGAGCTTTGTGCTGGTCAGCCTGCTGTCGCGGCGGCCGGTGGCTAGCGCAAATCTGGCCTGATTTGACTGCACTGCGCTGAAAAGACAAAGGCCGCTGCATAGTCAAATGCGGCGGCCTTTTCGTTTCAACGGCGACGAGGCTGGCGTTTGCGCTGCTCTTCGTCGGTGGGGATCGGCACCGGTTGCAGCGGTGGCGGTATCAGACCCAAGGCGACAGCCAGGTCATGGAGCCAGTTGAACAGTGGTGTTTTCATAGTGCCCCCTTCACGGGTCAGCCTCACGGCAAATCGATCATTCGATGTTTCATACAGATCATAGTCCTATGTCCTGCATTACGCATGCGTCTAATCCTATACATAAGGCCGATTTTGACAGGGATCAAGCAGCGGCGGGCTGTTCCGACCGCCGGTCAACTGTTTCTCCCTGTTGCAAGCGGCGTTTGGAGGGGGGTTGCTGCGACATTTAACCGCCTCAACCAACCACCTTGCGCAACTGCCGACGCACCCAAGGCTCAGCGCTGACCAACACTACTCCGGCCAAAACCATCAACGCACCGAGCACAAAATTCACGCTCAACGGCTCACCCAGCAATAGCACGCCAAAGGTCACGCCAAACAGCGGAGTAATGAAAGAGAACACCGCCAGGTTCGAAGCCAGGTACTTACGCAACAACCAGAACCAGGTCAGGTAACTGACAAACGACACTACCACGCCCTGGAAAAGCACACTGCCCATCGCCAGCGGTGTAAGCGTGACCATGCCGATCTGCCCAGTGAGCAGAGCAATCATCAGCAATCCGACAAAACCCACCATCAACTGATAGAACAAGGTCAGGGTCGCCGGCGCTTCAGACAACCGCGAGCCACGCACGACCACTGTAGTAGCTCCCCAGGCCAAGCCAGCCAGCACACCGAAGGCATCACCCAGCAGCGTTCGCCCATCAATCTGATCCAGCTGCACGCCTCCCGCAAACGCTAACGCGATACCCGCGAACGACAGCAGGATGCCCAGCCACTGCAGCAACCTGAGGCGCTCGCTGGGCAGCATGAAGTGCAAACCCAAGGCGGTAAAAATCGGCGCGGTATAGAGGAACACCGACATATGCGCCGCCGAGGTCAGCTTGAGCCCCTCGGCAATGAACATGAATTCCAGGCCAAACAAAGCGCCCGCCAGCAACCCCGCGCGCCAAGTGCTACCCACCTGCCCCCAGCCGCCCCTCCAGCAGATCAGCAGGCCGACCAGCAGCGCAGCGATGCCAGAGCGAAACGCCGCCTGCATCACTGGCGCGATATCCGCAGCGGCCCATTTGATCATGACCTGCTGACTGCCCCAGATCAGACACAAGCCGAGCATCAATTGCAGGGCAAAGGCATCAGGGTTCTTGCGGGCCGCGCTCATAGGCGGGCCTCGGTGTGATTCGCAGGCATGGGCAAGGCTCGGCAGATAAGTGGATCAGACTGCGATTATCGGACGCCGAAGCCCGGCCCGGCCAGCCTAAATTGCACCGCCAGCGATTTGCGCCTTCGACGACACGTGATCGAAGGTCGCCTGATCCAGCGCATCGGCTTGCTCATCCAACACCTGACGCGGATGCTCGAAGCCGGGGATGCTGCTGTCGATCATGCTGAGCAGGCGCGAACCACGCTCGGTGAGCACGAAATTTTCACCGTTCCCGCCCTCTTCTTCCGGGCGGCTGGCAATGTAGCCGCGATCGAGCAGCAGCTTTTCGTATTCGCAGGCGCGGGTTTTCAGCTGGTCCAGGTCACCCACGGGCTGGCCTTTGGCAGCCAGCGCGGCGGCGTGTTGTTCGGCGTAAGGGCGAGGCGTGAAGCTTTGTTCAGCGCCGTTTTGCACTTCGTGCAACAGGCGTTCGATCAAATCCCAGTCGTAGTGGCTCATGGCGATGGCTCCTTGCTGTGGACGGAAAGAGGTACACAGGGTGGGACATGCGGGTGTTGGCAAGCGTTCAGAAGGCCTGACCACATGAACTTTCCAGCCGCTGGCCCCTCAACCGGATAACGCCAACAAGGAGGTCAACCCGTGAAAATCCTAAGCAGCTGTGCCATTGCCGTCGGTCTGTGCATCGCCCTGCCAAGCTGGGCCTGCACGCCGGAAGAAGCCACCGCCAAACGCGAAGAGCTGGCCAAGGTGGTCAGCCAACTGACTGAGCAAAACCCGCAAAAGGCCAAGGAAATCAACGACGAGTTGCAGGGCATGGACCTGGCGACTGAAAGCAAGGATGTGCCGGACAAGTGCCAGCTGATCGAGCACCGTCTGCAGGAGCTGAAAACTGCGGAGAAGAAAGCGGAGTGATCAGGCGCAACGCCTGCGGCTAGATCAACTGCAGCCCGCCGCTGAAGGGCGGGCGCAGATCAGGGGCCGCGAACGCGACCCCGGAGAGACTTACTCTGGCTTGGGCGCGCGCTTTTTCAGCGGAGCCATGCCATCGACGCTGGCCAATGGCGCGTTAGGACGCGGCTTGGCAGTTGGCTTGCGCTTGGCAGCAGCCTTCTTCTCGCCAGTCTTCTTGTCGACTTTTTTCTTCTTGACGCCGACGGCCTTGCCGGACGCCTTGACCTTCTTCGGCCCGTTGTAGGTGCCTTTGACTTCCTTGATCAGGCGGCGCTGGAACTGCTGCTTGAGGTAGCGCTCGATGCTCGACATCAAGTTCCAGTCGTTGTGGGTTATCAGCGAGATCGCCAGACCTTCCCCACCCGCACGGCCGGTACGGCCGATACGGTGTACGTACTCGTCACCGCTGCGCGGCATGTCGAAGTTGATCACCAGATCGAGGCCATCGATGTCCAGGCCACGGGCCGCTACGTCGGTTGCTACCAGCACCTTGGAGCCGCCTTGCTTGAAGCGCTCGATGGCCAGTTTGCGGTCTTTCTGGTCCTTGTCACCGTGCAACACGAACGCTTTGATGTCCTTGGCCACCAGGTGACCATAGACACGGTCGGCAGCTACGCGGGTGTTGGTGAAGATGATCGCCTTCTGGAAGGTTTCGTTGTCCAGCAGCCAGTGGATGATCTTCTCTTTGTGCTGGTCATGGTCAGCCATGATGATCTGCTGACGGGTGCCCTCAGCCAGCTGCGAGACGCTGTTGAGCATCAGGTGCTCTGGATCCTTGAGGATCTTGCCGATGATATCGCGCAGCGCGGCGCCGCCGGTGGTGGCAGAGAACAGCAGGGTCTGCTCGCGGTTCTCGCACTCTTTGCACAGACGCTCCATGTCTTCGGCAAAACCCATGTCGAGCATGCGGTCGGCTTCGTCCAGTACCAGCACCTGCACATGCGACAGGTCGAGGTTGCCGGCGTTGAGCTGCTCGAGCAGGCGCCCTGGGGTGCCGATCAGCACGTCCGGCACCTTGCGCAGCATGGCCGCTTGTTCCTTGAAGTCTTCACCGCCGGTGACCAAACCCGACTTGATGTAGGTGAACTGAGAGAACAGCTCGACCTGCTTGAGGGTCTGCTGAGCCAGCTCACGGGTCGGCAGCAGGATCAGCGCACGGATCTCGACGCGCGGGCCGCCCAGGTCAGCCAGGCGGTTGAGCATCGGCAGGACGAACGCAGCGGTCTTGCCGCTACCGGTTTGTGCCGTTACCCGCAGGTCTCGCCCTTGCAACGCCAAGGGGATGGCCGCCGCCTGTACCGGAGTCGGCTCGACAAATTTCAGCTCGGCCACGGCTTTAAGGATGCGTTCATGCAGGGCGAATTGGGAAAACACGGGGGTAACCTCGGGCAAGTGCGTAAATTCAAGTTGCATAGGGTACCGTTTTCCGCCGCCAGAACCGAATTTCTTTTGGCAACTTTGCCCCGATCCGCGCTCTAATTGACCCTCGTTCCGCAATACAGACCGCTTTTTTAGCCTATGGACATTCAACGACTCTGGTTCAACGCCCTTGATCTCTGGGGCACTCTCGACCAACACCCGACCTTGCACGCCGCCATTGGCCTGGGTGTACTGCTGCTGGTATCGCTGATTCTCGGCCGCCTGGCGCGGTTTCTGGTGCTGCATGCCAGCCGCCTGCTGGCCCGCCAACAAGCCCTCAGGTGGTTCGACGACCTGCGCCACAACAAGGTATTTCATCGCCTCGCGCAAACCACGCCGTCGCTGATCATCCAGTTCGGCCTGAAGCTGGTGCCGGAGCTCGGCGCCACCGCCCAGCACTTCCTGGGCAACGTCGCGCTGGCCTTCACCCTGCTGTTCATGACCTTGGCGCTGGCATGCCTGCTCGATGCCCTGCTCGACATCTATGCGCGCACCGAACACGCCCGCACCCGCTCGATCAAAGGCTACGTGCAGCTGGCCAAGATGGTGCTGTGGGTATTCAGCATCATCGTCATCATCGCCACCCTGATTGACCGCTCGCCATTGCTGCTGCTGTCGGGTCTGGGCGCCATGTCGGCGGTACTGCTGTTGGTCTATAAAGACACCCTGCTGTCGTTCGTCGCCAGCGTACAGTTGACCAGCAACGACATGCTGCATGTCGGCGACTGGATCGAAATGCCTCAGGTCGGCGCCGACGGTGACGTGGTCGACATCACCCTGCACACGGTCAAGGTGCAGAACTTCGACAAGACCATCGTCTCCATCCCCACCTGGCGCCTGATGAGCGAGTCGTTCCGCAACTACCGCGGCATGCAGCAATCCGGCGGCCGCCGGATCAAACGCAGCGTGTTCATCGACGCCGCCGGCGTACGCTTCCTCAGCCTCGAAGAAGAGCAGCGCCTGGCCGGCGTACGCCTGCTGGGCGACTACCTGGCAAGCAAGCGCAAAGAGCTGCAGGACTGGAACGAAGCCCAGGGCCTGGTCGCCGACCTCTCGGCCAACCGGCGCAAGCTGACCAACATCGGCACCTTCCGCGCGTTTGCCCTGGCCTACCTGAAAGCCCACCCCGACGTGCACCCGAACATGACCTGCATGGTCCGCCAGATGCAGCCCACCGCCGAAGGCGTGCCGCTGGAAATCTACTGCTTTACCCGTACTACCGCGTGGGCCGAGTACGAGCGGATTCAGGGCGATGTGTTCGATTATCTGCTGGCGGTGCTGCCGGAGTTCGGCCTGAGTGTTTATCAGCAGCCGAGTGGTAATGACATGCGGATTGGCCTGGCCGGGCGTGCGGCGCCTGAGCCGGCGCCGCGGCGGCTGGAAGAGATGAGTGAGGCGTGAAATTTGCGGCAAATCGCAGGTCTGACGGTCCGTTGACCTGCCTTTCACTTAGTTTTCACGAACGACTTGGCAATCTATAGCCATCCCTACGTGATAGACCTTGGCCCGCCTAGCAGCGGGCTTTCTTTTGCCTGCGATTCTTGGTCAGGGCGTTCAATACAAGCCGCATTGACCCCGTCCTAATCTGGCGCAGGACGGCGCTGGTGGAAGACATTGATTCCGCATTTGGAGCAGAAGTAATTGCAGCCTTACACGACTGGCTGTGAAGGGTCTAAACCAGAGGGTCGAGGATGACCGCTTTCGACCCATAGCTGCCCTTCAAGGAGGGCAGAAATCGGCCAAAAGCGGACAGTCCCACTGGGACTGGGCTGGTATCCCTGAGGCTCGAAGGCATCTATGAAACTCGGGGCGATTCATTTTTAACATTCTCGTCTGCCCCCCAAAACGGGGCCGAATGGCAGCAATTGGCCGAAAGTAACCAGTCTTGAGCGTCCGCCTCTGGTCGGTAACTGTCTTCCGCGAATGGCCGCTATGGGTAGATTGCGGACATTGGATTTAATGCCGAAGCGGTCAGGTTCAGTGTGTTTCGATCTCGAGACCTTCTCCTTCGCTGGACGACTGAAAGTAGTAGTTGATCAGCTCAAACTCGGCGTCGGTTGCCGCGAGTCATGCTCCCCTCTGGCTTTCGCTGACACCAGCAGAAGATCTCGAAACACTAGATGTCGCGTCTATCCAGATGCCGACTGGCGACGCTGCGGTTCGGCGCCATGAATGAACACGGTGTAGGTATCAGCCGGACGTTTGCCTCCGACCAGATCAAGCGCATGGCCAATCGCGCCCCGGTGATAGGTGCCGTGGTTGATGAGGTGGAAGAGGATTTCCTGGCGCGTCAACGCCCCATGCTGCCCATCCGAAAACACAAAACTTACAGTGCTGCAAAGCTCCGTCGGGGTAATGCGCGCCAGGTAATCGGTGGCCCACGCATCGCATGCGGTCAGGCGCTGTGTGAGGGCGTGCAGATCAGGAATGACAGCGGTATTAGTTGCAGGATGCGGCGCTTGCTCGCCCAGCAGGCGAGCTTTGAACAATTCCTCGACTATGACCATATGGTTGAGCTGTTGGCGCATGAATTCGAACGCTGGCGTGGCCTGGCCCATTCCTTCAAAGTCTGCCAAAGCGGCCAAGGTGCGCTCATCGGCCCACACTTTATAGCGGTAGGCATCCTTCAACATTTTCCCTCCTTACGCGTCGATCCAAATTCAGCGAAAGGGTAGCAGTGGTGTGTAGGTGGCAGCTTGGGGTCGAAAGCTGTCGGGCCCGACCGACCCTTTTTGGCCAGTAGTTGCCTGTTATAGGGAATCAGGCGCCAGCCACGCCGAAGCGAGGATAACGGCCGCTTTGGTCATCGTGGCTGGCGATTGCTGGCCCTGCATGCGCGATGTCACAATGCCGACCCATGCCCTGCAACGCCTTGCACGCTCAACCATGAGCGCGATTAACGGACCTTCACGATGCCCAGCCTCCGTTGCTGTTCTAACGCGCTCGACCGGCCGGAGAGAGTTCTGCTGGTTCGGCTGCGTCGACTGCTGTGTTTTGTGCTGCTCTCGGCTCAGGCTGCGTGGGCGAGCCCTGTCACTCAAGAGAATAGTGCTGCGCAAGTGATTGATGTACAGCTACGTTGGAAACATCAGTTCCAGTTCGCGGGCTACTACGCCGCCATCGCTCAGGGCTATTACCGCGAAGAAGGGCTGGACGTGCACTTGCACGAAGGCGGCCCCAATGTCACACCGGTCGAAGAAGTGCTCTCTGGGCGTGCCCAATACGGCGAAGCCAATAGTGAATTGCTCTACGCACGCCTGCATGGAAAGCCCTTGGTAGCTCTGGCGGTGATTTTTCAGCACTCACCTTCTGTGCTCGTGGCTCGTACAGATCAAGGTGTTCGCACTGTGCACGACCTGATCGGCAAGCCGTTGATGCTGATGAATGCGCAGACCGATGCCGATTTTCTGGCGATGTTCCGTAGCGAAGGTATAGCCCTCGAAAAACTACAGCTGATACCCAGCAGTTTTCAAATTGGGGATCTGGCCAGCGGTAAAGTGACGGCGTTCAACTCATACCTGACCAACGAGCCCTTCTACCTGCAAGAACGGGGCGTGGCATACAACATCATCTCGCCCGTTACTTACGGGATCGACTTCTACAGCGACATCCTGTTCACCAGCCAGGCCGAGATTGACGAGCATCCACAGCGCGTCGAGGCCTTCCGCCGCGCCACGCTGCGCGGCTGGCGCTACGCGATGGATAACCCCGAGCAAATCATAGACCTGCTGCTCAATCAGTATTCGCTGGAGAAAAGTCGCGCGCACTTGCAATTCGAAGCTGAGGCCATGCGTCCGCTGGTGGTATCTGACCTGATCGAGATCGGGCATATGAACCCAGGGCGCTGGCAACGTATGGCTGAAACTTTCCTCGAACTGGGCATGGTCGACAGTATTGCCGGATTGGAAAACTTCATCTACGACCCCAACCCGCCGCAACTCGTCGAGCGACTGCGCAAGACCATTGTTCTGGTCAGCATCGGCTCTGCGCTTGTCCTGATGTTCGCTCTGATTCTGTTGAATGCCCAGCGCCATCTACGCAACGAGATAAAGTTGCGCAAACTCGCACAAGAGGAAGTACACAAGCTGGCTTTCTATGACAGCCTGACTGGCTTACCAAATCGAAATAGTTTTATTCCCTTCGCTAGTCAGAGGCTGCTCGACGCAAAGAAGCGTGGAGAGCATCTGGCCTTGTGCTATATCGACTTGAATCACTTCAAGCAGATCAATGATCGTTATGGCCACCAGGCGGGCGATGCCATGCTGATCCACGCAGCCTCGGCAATCAAATCCAATATTTGCGAGTTTGAAATAGCGGCGCGCATGGGCGGTGATGAATTTGTCGTGCTGCTCGACGGCGCGCATCACCGAAACGATATCCAGCGCGTCACCGGGGAAATCTGCGAAGCCGTCGCCTTGCCCATTCCATGGGGAAACAGCCAAATCAAGGTTAGCGCCAGCCTAGGGGTGGCGTGGTATCCGGAAGATGGTGAAGACCTCGACGATTTGATTTTCAAGGCTGACACCGCCATGTTCCAAAGCAAAGCCAGTATCGCTGCGCAGGCTTGAAGCTGCTGCAGACGCAGCCCGAGCAGGGCAGCGAGCTGTCCACGCTGATCGCATCTATCATCCGCCAGTTTCGGAAGCCGAGTAGACAAGCTGGATAATCACTCAGGATTGTTCTCGTAGCGCAGCCAGCCTGCCACTCGCGAGCCCCCATCTACGCGGTCTTTAGGGTGAGTGCGGCCATCACTGACAGTCACCTCAGGGAAATCAAACGGGCTCATGCCTTCAATACAGGCCACATTGACCCCGTACTGATCAGGCGCAGAACGGCGCTGATGGAAGGTGTAGATGCCACACTTGGAGCAGAAGTAGTGCTTGGCTTCACGCGTGTGGAACTGATAAAGCGTGAGCGCCTCTTGCCCTTGGGTGACGGTGATATCGTCCAGGTTGGCTGATACCGCAACGGCACCGCGCATGCGGCAGAGCGAGCAGTTGCACCGGCGCGCAGTACGCACACCATCGGTCAAGCGCACTGAAAACTGCACAGTCCCGCAATGGCAGGCGGCCTGGTACACGGGACGATCATCGTTGCTTGCATCAGCCATGGCGATTCTCCAGAGGCATCCGAGGCAAAAGGGGCGCAGGTCTGACACTCCATTGACCTGCCTTTCACTTAGTTTTCACGAGCGACTTGGCAGTCTATACCCATCCCTACGTGATAGACCTTAGCCCGCCTAGCAGCGGGCTTTCTTTTGCCTGCAATTTTTCGTCAAACCATGCGTCTCCAGCATACCCACCTCAGTTCTCAGGGTGCCGCTGGCATAAGTGTGCTGCGCCAGACACTTACACTGATTTGACAGCCACGAGAAAAACTCACCTTGGTGAGCCAGTGGCTATTGGCTTTGCTCGCCCAGAGTAGGGCTTCCAGGAAGACGCATCGGGCTGATGCCTGGCAGCTGAGCCGCCAGGCGTCGTCACAACCCGATCAAACCGCCGCGTGTGGCTGAGCGGTCTTGACCCGGCGGTACAACACCAGCGTGGCACACAACGCGCAGCCAGCAGCGAAGGTTACCCAGTACGCCGGCGCAGCCTTGTCACCGGTGAGGTGGATCAGCCAGGTCGACATGGCTGGGGTGAAGCCGCCAAACAACGCCGTGGCCAGGCTGTAAGCCAGCGAGAACCCGGCCACTTTCACCTCAACCGGCATGATCTCGGTCAGCGCCGGGATCATTGCGCCGTTGTAGAGCGCATAGAGGAACGAGAACCACAGCAGCACTTCAAGCATGTGCGAGAAGCTCGCTGCCTGAGCCAGGTACGACAGCGCCGGGTAAGCGGTGAACAGCGTCAGGACGGTCATCGCTATCATCATCGGCTTGCGCCCGAAGCGGTCGCTGAGCATGCCGCCGATGGGCAACCAGAAGAAGTTCGATACGCCGACCAGCAGCGTCACCAGCAAGGCGTCGGTGGTGGTCAGGTTGAGTACGGTCTTGCCGAAGGTCGGTGCATACACGGTGATCAGGTAGAAGGCGCTGGTGGTCATTGCCACCATCAACATGCCGCCGATGACAACACCCCAGTTGCTGGCCAGTGTTGCCACCACCTGCTTCATGGTCGGACGATGGGTGCGATTGGCGAACTCTTCGGTTTCCTGCAGGCTGCGCCGCAGCAGGAAGATGAACGGGATGATCATGCAACCCACGGCAAACGGTACGCGCCAGCCCCATTCGCTGATCTGCTCAGGCGCCAACCACTGGTTCAAGCCGTAGCCCAGTGCTGCGGCAACGATGATCGCCACTTGCTGGCTGCCGGACTGCCAGCTGGTGTAGAAGCCCTTGCGCCCAGGCGTGGCCATTTCCGACAGGTAGACCGACACCCCGCCCAATTCGGCGCCAGCCGAGAAGCCCTGCAGCAGCCGTCCGAGCAAGACCAGGGCCGGTGCCCACAGGCCAATGCTGGCGTATCCGGGCACCAGCACGATCAACAGCGTACCGCTGGCCATGATCGACAGGGTCACGATCAAACCTTTGCGCCGGCCCACGTCATCGATATAGGCACCGAGCACAATGGCGCCCAGCGGGCGCATGAGGAAGCCCGCGCCGAACACCGCAAAGGTCATCATCAGGGAAGCGAATTCACTCGCCGCAGGAAAGAATGCGGTCGCAATCTGAGTGGCGTAGAAGCCGAACAGGAAGAAGTCGAACTGCTCGAGAAAATTACCCGAGGTGACGCGGAACACGGCTGCGGCGCGGGAACGGGCAGTGCCCGCAGCGGGGGATGAAGCATGCATGACGGATCTCCAGCGATATTCTTAAAATGCTTGTTACGCTCTAAACTAGAGTATGCGGGACACATTTTGAAACAGTTAGTGTTTAATTTTCATGGATTGATGCGTCTTTGTTATCAATCGCTATATCCAAACCCCACTTCAGAGGCTGAATCTGCAGCCATTTGAACGCTACAGCCGGCATCGGACTGGTGTGTGAAATCTGACGGCGTGTTGACTTCACTTTCACCTAATTTTCACGGCAAGGGGCGCAATCTATAGCCATCCCTACGTGTGATTGAACTTGCCCGCCTAGCAGCGGGCTTTCTTTTGCCCGCGATTTATCACCCTGCAAGGGAGTGCCCGATGCCGCAGCGTCTGCACTGCTGTACCGATGTAGGCAATAGTCGTTCACGCCGCTTGCTCAGAACATGAAACATCCTTCACGGCCCGTTAACTGAACCGGGGGCTGCGCCTCAGTAATCTGGATTCTTTTGTTCCGGAGAACACTCCCATGCTTCGAACGATGTCCTGCGCGGCACTGTTGCTGGCCACCTTCGCGTGCTCGGCAGCTGAAGCCGTACCTGGCGACGCGAACACCCTGACCGTGCTCAGCTCGGGCGGCATCATGGGTGCGATTCGCGAAGTGGCGCCGGCTTACCAGAAAAAGTTCGGGGTCAAACTGAATGTTCTGGCGGCGCCGTCGATGGGCGACACCCCGCAGGCGATCCCCAACAGGCTGGCCAAGGGTGAGGATGCTGACGTGGTCCTGATGGTCGGCTCGGCGCTGGACACGCTGGTCGCTGACGGCCAGGCAGACAAGGCCAGCCGCATCGACCTGGGCAAATCGTTCATTGCCATGGCCGTGCGCCAGGGCGAGCCGAAGCCGGACATCAGCACGATGCAGAACCTGCGCAAGGTGCTGGTGGAGAGCAAATCGGTCGCCTATTCGGACAGCGCCAGCGGTGTATATCTGTCCAGGACGTTGTTCCCACGTATGCAGCTGGGGTCGGAGTTCGATGCCAAAGCCCACATGATCCCGGCCGAACCGGTCGGTGCAGTGATCGCTCGCGGGCAGGCGCAGATCGGCTTTCAGCAGCTCAGCGAACTCAAGCCGGTACCGGGCATCGACATCGTCGGCTTGATCCCGGCCGAGGCACAGAAGATGACCATGTATTCCGGCGCCATGGTAAGCAAAAGCCAGCATCAGGCAGCGGCCAAGGCACTGCTTGAATACCTCGCTTCGCCTCAGGCAGATGCGGCGATCAAGAGCAGTGGCTTGTCACCGCTGCCGCACCACGCCAGCTGATCACCGAGAAAATGACCACAAGGTTTGCGCAGCCGCGCAAGCCTTGCTCAGTCGGCAGCCAGCGCATCCAGCAGCTCGGCCCGGCACGCTTGCAGTATTTCATCTGCCAGCGCTGAGTCATCCGGGCACGCCCGCGACAACATGACGGCACCAACGGCATGAGTAAACAGGCTCACGACTTTGGCGCGCGCCTGCTCGGGCGTCGCCCCTGTCCCCGCCCGGTACTTCTCTTCAAGGGCTGCAAGGGTCTTTTCGATGCCACTGGCGAAGGTCGCCTTGACCTCATCGGACTGACGAGCAGCATCGCCACCCAAGGCTGCAACGGTGCAACCTGTGTCTCTGCCATCTCGGTGGGCGCGGGAGACGTAGCGATTGACGAACTCCTCCAGGCCAATAGTGCACGCACCGGCGGCAGACCTCTCCAGGCTGAGCGCTGCCGCTTCGGCCATCAGGTCGGCCTTTGAGCCAAAGTGCTTGTAGAACCCCCCTTGCGTGAACCCGGCAGTGGCCATCAGCTCGGCCACACCCACACCGTCGTAGCCGCGTTCACGAAACAGCTGCGAAGCCGTCTCGACGATATGCGCGCGATTAGCGAGTGATTGCGTCTTGGTGATCTTCATGGGGCGCCTCGGGAACTTCGTAACGATGGCCCAGCATACTCTGATGTCGACCATAATCAAAACCGTTGACAGTTTTGATTACGATCGACATCATAAAACCGCTTCCCCATCTGACCGTCCCAACAGCCACTCACCTTGAGTACTCGTCCATGAACAATGCTGAAACCGTACTGATCACCGGCGCTTCTTCTGGCATCGGCGCAACCTACGCCGAGCGCTTCGCCCAGCGCGGCCATGATCTGATGTTGGTAGCCCGTGACAAGACCCGCCTGGATGCCCTCGCCGCAACGCTGAGCCAGCAATATGCCGTGGCCATCGACGTGATTCAGGCTGACCTGACGCAAAGCAGCGACCTGGCGACCGTCGAAGCCCGCTTGCGCGATGACAGCAGCATCACCCTGCTCGTCAACAACGCCGGCGCCGCGCAATCCGGCAGCTTTATCGAGCAATCAACGGACAGCGTGGCCAACCTGGTCGCGTTGAACACCACCGCCCTGGTTCGACTGGCCAGCGCCATCGCGCCACGGCTGGCGCAGACCGGCAGCGGCGCGATCATCAATATCGGTTCTGTGGTGGGCTTGGCGCCGGAATTCGGCATGAGCGTGTACGGCGCGACCAAGGCGTTCGTGTTGTTCCTGTCACAGGGGCTGAGCCTTGAACTGGCGCCCAAGGGCGTCTATGTCCAGGCGGTTCTGCCTGCAGCGACACGCACGGAAATCTGGGATCGTGCCGGTATCGACATCAATACCCTGACTGAGGTGATGGCCGTGGGCGACCTGGTCGACGCTGCCCTGGTCGGCTTCGATCGCCGCGAGCCGGTGACCATCCCGCCCCTGCAGGACGCTGCACGCTGGGATGCGCTGCAGCTTGCCCGGCAAGGCTTGCTGGCAGAGATTCGCCAGTCCGTCGTCGCCGAGCGCTATCAAGGTCAGGCTATCGCCTGACCCCGCCAACGGCTGGCGCAGCGTGATTGCTGCCCAGCCGGCTGAGCCAGACCGAGGCCAGAATCATCAAGCCACCTATCAGCAAGCGCCCAAGCGGCTCGTGCTGGTTCCAGATCAGCAGGTTGAGCAGCAAGCCCACTGGCACATGCAGGTTGTTCATCACCGCAAGCGTTGCGCCAGAAACCAGGCAGGCGCCCTTGTTCCACCAGTACAGCCCCAGCGCCGTCGGCACCAGCCCCAGGAACAACAGCACCAGCCACTGCACATCGGTGCTCGGCAGGCGCTGGGCATTGCCGAACAGCAGAAACGCCGGCAGCACCACCAGCAGCGCGCCGAGGTAGAAGTAGCCGAAGCGTCTGTAGTGAGGTAAGTCGCTGGGGTTGCGGGCGATCAGGTGGCGATACAGCACCTGACCTGCGGCATAGGTGAAGTTGGCCAGTTGCAGCAGCAGGAAGCCGATGAAGAACTCGCCACTGATGCTGTCCATGCGGATCACCGCCGCACCCGCCACTGCGACCAGTGCAGCCACCAGCGCCCAAGGGTTGAAGCGCCGGTTCAGGGCGTCTTCGATCAAGGTCACGTGCAACGGCGTGAGGATGGTGAACAGCAGCACCTCGGGCACAGTCAGCACGCGGAAGCTCAGGTACAGGCAGACGTAGGTGACGCCGTATTGCAGGGCACCGATCAGCAGCATCGAGCGCAAAAAGCGCGGTTCGACCTGGCGCCAGCGGGTCAGCGGCAGAAACACCAGCCCGGCCAACAGCACCCGCGCCAGTACGGCGAAGTAGCTGTCGACGTTGCCGGCCAGATACTCGCCGATCAGGCTGAAGGAAAACGCCTGGATCAGCGCGACGATAATCAGGTAGCCCATGGTGCTCTCTCGCAAATCAAGGCGGCGACCTTAGCCGGTTGCGCCACCCTGGGCAACAGATCTGCAGCGGGCAACATCAAGCCTCAGTGGCTCACGCCAGCGCGGCCAGCCTGGCCTTGGCCTGGTTGACGCCCTTCTCGTGAAAATCACCACTCATGTTCAGCCCTTCAGCGTGGATGAACTCCACGTCGTGAATGCCAATGAAGGCCATGGCCTGACGCAGGTACGGTTCCTGATGATCGCTGCCGGCACCGGCATGAATGCCGCCACGGGCAGTCAGAACGATGGCGCGCTTGCCTTGCAGCAAGCCCTGCGGTCCGGTCGGGGTGTACTTGAAAGTGATACCTGCGCGCAGCACATGGTCCAGCCAAGCCTTGAGGGTGCTGGGAATGGTGAAGTTGTACATTGGCGCCGCCATCACCAGCACGTCGGCGGCGAGCAGTTCGTCAGTCAGCTGGTTAGAGCGCTCGAAAGCCTCCTGCTCAGGCATGGACCGTTGCTCCGCAGGCTTCATCCAGCCGCCGAGCAGGTCGGCGTCAAGGTGCGGCAGCGGGTTGGCGGCAACGTCGCGCAGATTGATCTGGTCGCCAGGATGCGCCGCTTGCCACAGCTGGATGAAGTCGCGGGTCAGCTGGCGCGACACGGAATCTTGCTGGCGGGCGCTGCTTTCGATGATCAATACGTGGGACATGCTGCCTCCATTGGCATAAACGGGATGCGATTCAATGGAGGCGAGATTAGAGGTTGACCTATCGATAAAAAAGCGTAAAAAGTAGAGCCAATCTATCGATTTATCCGTTTTATTGCGGCTGACAGCTCAGCGCGATGCGCAGCTTGATGATCTGCCGGTTGAACTTCGCGGTCACGTCCACGCTTTTGTTTGCCGGCACCACTACGCGCCGCACGCGAGGCGCTTCCGGGCCGTTGCGAAAGCTGACCTTGCACGCCGCGGCCACTTCGCCGTAGTTGTTCACGGTAATGCTGCCGATGTCCTGATCAGTGTCATAGGCGGTGTAGTCGATCTTCACCCCGCTGATGTCCTTGGCCACATCGATCGGATAAGCCATTGCGCTCAATGGCAGGCACAGCAAGACAGCCAGACAATATTTCTTCACAGGGCGCTCTCCTTGAAAGAGCGCAGCTTAGGACAACAGGAGCCGAAGATGAAAGCGCCGCGCGTAACCCTTGATCAGTGGCGAACCCTGCAGGCAGTGGTCGACCACGGCGGGTTTGCCCAGGCAGCCGACGCCCTGCACCGTTCGCAATCGTCGGTCAGCTACACCGTGGCGCGCATGCAGGAGCAACTCGGCGTGCCGCTGCTGCGCATCGACGGGCGCAAGGCCGTGCTGACCGAAGCCGGCAACGTGCTGCTGCGGCGCTCGCGGCACCTGGTCAAGCAGGCCAGTCAGCTGGAAGACCTGGCCCACCATATGGAACAAGGCTGGGAAGCCGAGGTGCGCCTGGTAGTCGATGCAGCGTACCCCAGCGCCCGCCTGGTGCGCGCACTGAGCGCGTTCATGCCGCAAAGCCGCGGCTGCCGCGTGCGCCTGCGCGAAGAGGTGTTGTCCGGGGTCGAAGAAGTGCTCCACGAAGGCATCGCCGACCTTGCCATCAGCAGCTTCAGCATCGGCGGTTACCTGGGCACCGAGCTGAGTTCGGTCGAGTTCATCGCCGTCGCCCACCCGGAACACAGCCTGCACCGACTGGGCCGCGAGATCACCTTCCAGGATCTGGAAAGCCAGTTGCAGGTGGTGATCCGCGACTCCGGCCGCGCTCAACCGAAAGATGTCGGCTGGCTCGGCGCCGAGCAGCGCTGGACAGTCGGTAGCCTGGGCACCGCCGCGACCTTTGTCGGCAGCGGTCTGGGCTTTGCCTGGCTGCCGCGGCACATGATCGAGCGCGAGCTGCGCGAGGGGCTGCTCAAGCCATTGCAACTGGATCAAGGTGGCAGTCGCCACCCACTGTTCTACCTTTACTCGAGCAAAGAGAAAGCCCTCGGCCCGGCCACGCAGATCCTCATCGATCTGCTGCGCAGCTTCGACACCGCGCCGCTGGATGTGCCTTTCGCCGCCCCTCCACAAGCCTGAGAAGCCCGCGCCCATGGCCTATTTCGAACATGAAGGCTGCACCCTGCACTACCAGCAATACGGTCAGGGCGAACCGCTGGTGCTGCTGCACGGCCTCGGTTCGAGCAGCCTCGACTGGGAGCTGCAGGTGCCGCTGCTGAGTCAGCACTACCGGGTGATCCTGCTCGACAGCCGCGGCCATGGCCGCTCGGACAAACCCACCGACGGCTACCAGATCGCAACCTTCAGCGAAGACCTGCTGGCCCTGCTCGAACACCTGCAGACCGGCCCGGTACACCTGGTTGGCTTGTCGATGGGGGGCATGATCGGCTTTCAGTTCGCCGTCGATCACCCGCGCTGGTTGCGCAGCCTGTGCATCGTCAACAGCGCCCCCGAGGTCAAACGGCGCACCCGCAGCGATTGGGTCTGGTGGGCCAAGCGCTGGGCCCTGGCCCGCGCCCTGAGTGTCGAGACGGTGGGCAAGGGCCTGGCCGCGCGCCTGTTCCCCAAACCAGAGCAGGCTGACCTGCGGGAGAAGATGATCCAGCGCTGGGCGCGCAACGACAAGCGCGCCTACCTGAAGAGCTTCGACGCCATCGTCGACTGGGGCGTGGCGGAACGCATCGGCCAGATCCAGTGTCCGACACTGGTGATCGCCGCCGACCACGATTACACCCCGGTACAACTAAAACAGCGTTACGTCGAACGGATCCCGCACGCCAGGCTGGCGGTAATCGAAGATTCGCGGCACGCTACGCCGCTTGATCAAGCCGAGGTCTTCAACCAGACCCTGCTGCAGTTCCTCACTAGCGTTTCCACCTCTCAAGGATCTTTGAGCCCATGCTGAAAAAAATTCTGCTCGCTGCCTGTTCGGTTGCTTTTGCCACTAGCGTCCTGGCCTCGGACAAGACCCCGCACGTGCTGCTCGACACCAGCTTCGGTCCGGTCGAAATCGAGCTGAACGCCGAAAAAGCACCGATCAGCACCAAGAACTTCCTGCAGTACGTGGACAGCGGCTTCTACAACAACACCATCTTCCATCGGGTCATTCCGGGCTTCATGGTGCAGGGCGGTGGCTTCACCGAGCAGATGGTGCAGAAAGACACCAAAGACCCGATCAAGAACGAAGCCAGCAATGGCCTGCGCAACACCCGCGGCACTTTGTCGATGGCGCGCACGTCCAACCCTAACTCGGCCACCAGCCAGTTCTTCATCAACGTGAATGACAACGCCTTCCTCGACCCGGGCCGTGACGCTGGCTATGCAGTGTTCGGCAAGGTCACCAAGGGTATGGAAGTGGTCGATCAGATCGTCAACTCGCAGACCACCGTGAAAAAAGGCATGCGTGATGTCCCGGCTGACCCGGTGTTCATCAAGTCCGCCAAACGCATCGACTGACCGCTGGTTTCACAGGGACGTGATACTGCCTGCGGTCGGGTAGAACAGGAGTTGCAATGCCCATGCTGTACCGCCGTTTCGAAAAGCTCATCGATATCTTCCGTGATGCTCCGAGCGAGGCTCCACCAAGTACGGTGTGGGCCTTCTACCTGTACTACCTGCGTCAGGTCTGGCCGAGCTTCGTTGCCCTGCTGATCGTCGGCCTGGTCGCAGCGCTGATCGAGGTGGCGATGTTCGGCTACCTGAGCCGGATCATCGACCTCGCCCAGGGCACCCCGGACCCGAACTTCTTCAGCCTGCACGGCGCCGAGCTGCTGTGGATGCTGGTGGTGGTGCTGCTGATCAGACCGCTGTTCTTCGGCCTGCATGACCTGCTGGTGCACCAGACCATCAGCCCGGGCATGACCAGCATGATCCGCTGGCAAAACCACAACTACGTGCTCAAGCAGAGCATGAACTTCTTCCAGAACGACTTCGCCGGGCGCATCGCCCAGCGCATCATGCAGACCGGCAACTCGCTGCGCGACTCGGCGGTGCAGGCGGTGGATGCGCTGTGGCACGTGCTGATCTACGCGATCAGTGCGCTGGTGCTGTTCGCCGAGGCCGACTGGCGCCTGATGGTACCGCTGCTGGTGTGGATCGCCTGCTACATCGGCGCACTTTGCTACTTCGTGCCACGGGTCAAGGCGCGAGCGGTGGTGTCTTCGGATGCCCGCTCCAAGCTGATGGGTCGGATCGTCGACGGCTACACCAACATCACTACCCTCAAGCTGTTTGCCCATACCGACTACGAGCAGCAGTACGCCCGTGAAGCGATCAGCGAGCAGACCGAGAAAACCCAGCTGGCCTCGCGCGTGATCACCAGCATGGATGTGGTCATCACCACGCTCAACGGTTTGCTGGTAGTCACCACCACCGGCCTGGCGCTGTGGCTGTGGAGCAACTCGCTGATTACCGTGGGTGCCATTGCCCTCGCGACCGGCCTGGCGATCCGCATCGTCAACATGTCGGGCTGGATCATGTGGGTGGTCAACGGCATCTTCGAGAACATCGGCATGGTCCAGGACGGCCTGCAGACCATTGCCCAGCCGGTCACGGTCACCGATCAGGCGCAGGCACCAGCGCTTGAAGTGACGCGCGGCGCGGTGCGCTTCGACAACGTCGGCTTCAACTATGGCAAGGGTCGCAGGGTCATCGATGGCCTGAACCTGGATATTCGTCCGGGTGAGAAGATCGGTCTGATCGGCCCGTCCGGCGCCGGCAAGTCGACTCTGGTCAACCTGCTGCTGCGTCTGTACGACGTTGAAAGCGGGCGCATCCTGATCGACGGGCAGAACATCGCCGAGGTCAACCAGGCCAGCCTGCGCGCACAGATCGGCATGATCACCCAGGACACCTCCTTGCTGCACCGCTCGATCCGCGACAACCTGCTGTACGGCAGGCCCGACGCGACCGACGAGGAAGTCTGGGCCGCCGTGCGCGGGGCCAGGGCCGATGACTTCATCGGCCAGTTGTCCGACTCGCAGGGCCGCACTGGCTTCGATGCGCATGTGGGCGAGCGCGGGGTCAAGCTCTCGGGTGGCCAGCGCCAGCGCATCGCGATTGCCCGGGTACTGCTGAAGAACGCGCCGATCCTGATCATGGACGAAGCCACCTCGGCACTCGACTCAGAGGTGGAAGCGGCTATTCAGGAGAGCCTGGAGACGCTGATGCAGGGCAAGACGGTGATCGCCATTGCCCACCGACTGTCGACCATCGCGCGCATGGATCGACTGGTCGTACTTGACCAGGGCCATGTGGTCGAGACCGGCACCCACGCCGAACTGCTCGCCCATCAGGGCTTGTATGCACGCTTGTGGCATCACCAGACGGGCGGCTTCGTCGGGGTCGACTGACAGCCTTGTCGCGCCGAGCCTGTACAGGCTCGGCGTACACCTTGCTGACCCTTACTCCTGACGATAAGGCAGCAGGCTCCGCGCCTCTTCGGCGTAGGCTCTGACGCCCTCCCCCTCCTGCTGCAAAAACTCCGCAACCGCCTCCCGCAAGCCTGGATGCAGCAGGTAATGCCACGAGCGAGTGATGACTGGCTCGAAGCCGCGAATCAGCTTGTGCTCGCCCTGCGCGCCAGCATCAAAACGTTGCAGCCCTTCAGCGATAGCGAAGTCCATGCCCTGATAAAAACAGGTCTCGAAGTGCAGCCGGTCGAACTCATCCAGGCAGCCCCAGTACCGCCCGAACAGGCTGTCGCCGCCGACCAGGCTCAAGGCCATGGCCACATCGCGGCCGGCCTGACGCGCAATTACCACGCGGATGGCCTCGGGCATGCGCTCGGCCAGCAGGCTGAAGAACTCACGGGTCAGATACGGCGCACGCCCGCGGATGGTGTAGGTGTTGGCGTAGCACAGGTAGACAAAGTCCCACTGCAGCTCGCTTAGCTGATCACCGCGGTACCACTGGAAGTCGATACCGTGGCCAACCACCTGCTCACGCTCCTTGCGCATCTGCTTGCGCTTGCGCGAGCTGAGCGTGTCGAGAAAGTCCTGGAAATCTCGATAGCCGCGGTTGCGCCAGTGAAACTGACAACCGAGGCGCTCCAGCCATCCCGGCAAGCCGGCGATGGTCTGGTCCAGCGCGGTGTCGGTGAAGTTGATGTGTGCGCCGGACAAGCCGCCCTTGTTCAGGTACTCAGGCAAGGCCTGCAACAACAGCAAGCCCTCGGCTGGATCCTGCATCAGCACGCGTGGGCCACTGACCGGGCTGAACGGCACCGCGCCGAGCAGCTTGGGGTAGTAGGCGATACCGGCCCGGGCACAGGCATCCGCCCAGCCGTGATCGAACACATACTCGCCAAACGAATGCCACTTGCGATAGGCCGGCAACAGCGCGCGCACCTCGCCGTCGCGCTCCAGCACCAAGTGCTCGGCGGCCCAGCCGGTGGCCCGTACCACACTGCCGCTGTCTTCCATGGCACTGAGAAAGGCATGCCGCAAAAACGGCTGGCCAGCGGGCACCAGTGCATCCCAGCTAGCGGCTGGCAGGTCGCGGATGTGGGCAAGGCTGTACAAGCTGATCACGATATAAGCGCTCGTCGAGGTGGCCGCCAGTATCCGGCAAGGATGGCGCCACTGACAAATCCAGGCGGACTGTTTAACCGCAGTGCCACTAAATAGACATTATTCTGTCATTGCCCCCCGCAATACTTGCGCCTGTTTTCGAAACCGCGGCGACCTGTCTATTCAGGCGCTTTGCGCAGAATTGCCAACTCGGGGGTGGGCGTCCAAGCCTCCCCATATTGCTCAACACGGGAGAACTTTATGCGTCTTGTTTCTACACTAACTGGAGTGAGCCTGACCGGTCTGATGCTGGCTCTGAGTACTCCAGCCAGTGCTGCAGTCGACGCCAAGCTGCTCGAGATGCTCCGCGCCAATGGTTCGATCAACCAGGCACAGTACAACGAGCTGCAGGCCGACCTGTCTCAGGAAACCAAGGAAAAAGCCACGCAGAAAGCCCAGGCCGAACGCATGAGCTCCTTCGAACAGAAAGTCGCCTGGGCGGCCAAGACCCAGGTCAAAGGTGATGTGCGCCTGCGTTACGAAGACGTCAATGTCGACGACCCGAACGCCTCCAGTGGCAACCAGGACCGTCAGCGCGTGCGTGCTCGCGTCGGCTTCTACAGCGAGATCAACCCACAGGTCGATGCAGGCGTGCGTATCGCCACCGGCAGCAGCGCCGACCGCCGTTCGACCAACCAGAGCCTGGATAACTACTTCGACAAGAAGTCGCTGTGGGTCGACCTGGCTTACCTCGACTGGCACCCGACTGCCCTGCCCGGCCTGCATTTGATCGGCGGTAAAATGGCTCAGCCATGGGTGAGCATGGGCGACATCATCTGGGACAGCGACATCAACCCCGAAGGCGTGGCGGCTACCTACAAGACCGACCTGGGCGGCGCCGAAGTGTTTGCCAGCGCCGGTCAGTACACCCTCAAGGACAACGTCGACGGCGACGGTGTGCAGTACAAGCATGACGCGCAGGTCTACCACGGCCAGCTGGGTGCACGCTTCGCTCCGGCAGACACGCTCAAGGTCACCGTTGGCGCCAGCATCTACGGTTACGATAACGACAAGGAAGCGACCATCCTGCGCTCGTTCGGCAACACCACCAACGAGTTCAACCTCGTTGAAGGCTTTGGCCAGATCGACCTGACCGGCCTCGCGCTGCCACTCTCGGCCTATGGTCAGTACGTGAAGAATACCGACAGCACCGATGGCGAAGATCAGGCCTGGTTGGCGGGTCTGAAGACCAAGCTGGGCGCCTGGAGCCTGGATTACAACTACCGCGACGTGCAACGCAACGCTGTGGTCAGCCTGTTCACCGACTCTGACTTCGGCAACGGCTACACCGGTTCGCGTGGGCACAAGTTCAAGGTCGGTTACGAAATCGACAAGAACTTCTCGGTGGGCGCTGCTTACCTGATGGCCAAGACCGACCTGTCGCAGCTGCCGAACAGCAATGCCGATGTCGACACCCTGCAGGTGGATCTGGAAGCCAAGTTCTAACCGAGTAATCTGGGGCCGCTTTGCGGCCCTTTCCGACCGGTCCGGCGCCCCGGCAAGGCCGCTCCTACACCGCGGTCTCTTGTAGGAGCGGCCTTGCGTCGCGAAATGAGGGCGCAGCCCTCACCGGGGCCGCTACAGCCAAACACAATCCCAATGCGAATACTCACCAACTCTGCGCACGATCCCCGCGCGTATTGGTGAGCAAATATGAGCGTCCGGGCTTGGATATTCGGCCACGGCGTAAGCTGTGGGCGTGGGGACTTTCCATGTCCTGCTCCTTTTGTGGGGTTCGGATACGGTAGTCGCGGTGGCGCTGAGGGATGTGTGATTAGGGTGTCCGGATGTTACGCCAGTGAGGGCTGCGCCCTCATTTCGCGACACAAGGCCGCTCCTACAGAGGACCGCGCATGACTGGCTAGCGCGGTCTCTTGTGGCGCGAAAGGGCTGCAAAGCAGCCTCGCTGTTAGATCACAGCTTGCGCAGGATCACGCTGCCAATCGAATACCCCGCCCCAAACGAACTCAGTACGCCCAACGCGCCCTTGGGCAGATCATCCTGATACAAATGCAGGGCAATCACCGAGCCCGCCGAGCTGGTATTGGCATACCGATCAAGAATCACCGGCGCATCCTCTTCAGCCACCTCGTGGCCGACCAGCTTCTTCACGATCAGATGGTTCATGCTCAGGTTGGCCTGATGCAGCCAGAACCTGCGCACGTCACTGGCCTGCAGATCGTTCTCGGCCAAATGCTGAGCAATCAGCTCGGCCACCATCGGGCACACTTCGCGGAACACCTTGCGGCCTTCCTGCACGAACAGCTTGTCGGCAGCACCCTCACCGTCTTCGGCAGTGCGGTTGAGGAAGCCAAAGTTGTTGCGGATGTTGTTGGAGAACTGGGTCAGCAACTTGCTGCTGACGATCTCGAACTGATGCGCCGAGGTCGCCAGGTCGGCACGCTCGATCAGCACAGCCGTAGCGCCGTCACCAAAGATGAAATGGCTGTCGCGATCACGGAAGTTCAGGTGCGCGGTGCACACCTCAGGGTTCACCATCAGCACCGCCCGCGCCTGCCCCAGCTGCACGCTGTTGGCGGCAGTCTGGATGCCGAAAGTCGCCGAGGAGCAGGCCACGTTCATGTCGAAGGCAAAGCCCTGGATGCCCAACGCAGCTTGCACTTCGATGGCGATGGCCGGGTATGGCCGCTGCAGGTTGGAGCAGGCGACGATCACGCCATCGACATCGGCCGCAGTGCGGCCAGCGCGTTGCAATGCCATCAGCGCCGCGCTCACGGCCATCTCGCAGAGGATCGACTGTTCTTCGTTGCTGCGCTCAGGCAGCAACGGCTTCATCCGCTGCGGGTCGAGGATGCCGGCCTTGTCCATGACGAAGCGGCTCTTGATGCCCGAAGCCTTTTCGATAAAGGCCGCATTGGATTCGGCCTGAGCCTCGACCTCGCCACGCTCGATGGCGTCGGCGTTGTCGGCATTGAATTGCTGCACCCAGGTGTTGAACGACTCCACCAGTTCTTCATTGGAAATGCTCTGGGCCGGAGTAAACAGGCCGGTGCCGCTGATCACGACGTTATGCACGATCGTTCCTCTGGTCGAAGGCCATCACGCTGGGGCGTTGGCCGAAATAGGGTTTGGCTAATGGCACCTTGGTACCAAGTTGAACCTGTAATTGTCTGCCTTGAAACGGCCGAAGGCTGTGCCTTCGAACGTTGCGCCTGGCCACACCTGCATCGGCGTATTGCTGCCCATGCCGGCCTGGCCAGGTCTCGCTGAAACCTGCAGCGAGTTTGCCACAACTTCAGCAATTTAGCCTTCTACCTGGCTCCACTGCTTGCTCAGGCGCTTGTCCGAAACCGCAACCTTGGTCCCCAACTGCTGGGCGAATAACGACACCCGGTACTCTTCCAGCAACCAGCGATACAGCACCAACTGCTCATCGCGCTTGCCTTCCTGGGCATGCTTGTCGGCGCGGGCTTTGTACTGCGCCCAGAGGTTGGCCAGTTCGCCACTCCAGACCCGGTCCTTCTGCACCTGGCTGCCCAGCTTTTCCAGGCGCAGCTCGATCGCCTTCAGGTAACGCGGCAGCTCTTTGAGCCACTGCGCCGGTGTCTCTCGAATAAACCCTGGATAGACCAGGTTGGCCAACTGCTGCTTGATGTCGTTCAGCGAAACCGCCTGGCTCAGGTCGATCTTGCCCTTGAAGCGCTTTTGCAGGCCATGCCACAGCTTGAGGATCTCCAGGCTCAGGCGCGCCAGCCGCTCGGCATGCTCCGCCCAGCTGCCACGCTTGCGCTCGGCCAGCGAGGCCAGCCCGGCGCCATCGCGCGGCAACTGCGCCTCGCCGTCGAGGATGCAGCTGTCGAGGCTGGCCAGGAGAATATCCTCGACCAGTGCCTCGACCCGGCCCATTTCGCGGTACAGCAAGCCCAGCTCGGTCAGCCCCGGCAGCTTGCTGCGCAGGAACTTGGCCGGCTCTGCCAACTGCTGCAGGAGCAACCGCTGCAACGCCCGGCGGTGCTGGAACTCGGCCTCGGCATGGGTCGAAAAACGCCCTTCACGGACCGCGCCCTTGTCCTCGACCAGCGCCGGATACACCGTCATCGACAACCCGGCGATCTTCTGCTGGGCGGTCTCGGCTACCGGGGTAAAGGCCTTGGCCTGTACCGGCTGGTCGGATTTTTCGGTACGCGGCATGGCCAACGCCGCCTGGCTGGCGGCAACAAAGCGTGCAGTCAGTTCGGCCAGATCACGGCCCTCGCCGAGGAACTTGCCCTCGCCGTCGACCACTTCGATGTTCATCCGCAGATGGCTCTCGACCAGCTCGACGGCTTCGGCCCAGGCTTCGTCCGAGACGCGCGCACCGGTCATGCGCAGCAACTCCTGGCCAAGGGCCTGAGGCAGGCTGCCCTGGCCGAAGGTCATGCGCGAAAGCGCCGCTTTGACGAAGTCCGGCACCGGCACGAAGTTCTTGCGCAGCGCCTTGGGCAGGCTGCGCACCAGGGCAATGCACTTGGCTTCGAGCAGGCCCGGCACCAGCCACTCCAGACGCTCGCCCGGCAGGCTCGGCAACAGCGGCGCCGGCACCCGCACGGTGACGCCGTCGCGCGGATGATTGGGCTCGAAGTGATAGCTCAGCGACAGGCTCAGATCACCGATCTTCAAGGTGTCCGGATACTGCGCGGCAGTGACTTCGCTAGCCTCGCGAGCGAGCACATCCTCTTCGCGCATGATCAGCAGGTTGGCGTCCTTCTGGCTGGTCATGCGGTACCAGGCATCGAAGGTCGCGGTCTGGTGAATCTCTGCCGGCAGGCGTGCTTCGTAGAAACCGTAGAGGGTTTCTTCGTCGGCCAGAATATCCCGGCGGCGGGCCTTGGCCTCGAGTTCGTCGAGCTGCTCAAGCAGGCGCTTGTTGGCCGTCAGGCATTTGGCCCGCGACTGGATTTCGCCGCCAACCAGTCCTTCGCGGATAAACAGCTCACGCGAAACCACCGGATCGATCGGGCCGTAATGCACCGGGCGGCGACCGACCAGAATCAGCCCATAGAGGGTGATCTGCTCGAAGGCGACCACCTGGCCACGCTTCTTCTCCCAGTGCGGCTCGAAGTGGTTCTTCTTGATCAGGTGGCCGGCCAACGGCTCGATCCAGTCCGGTTCGATCTTGGCGACCATGCGCGCATACAGCTTGGTGGTTTCGACCAGCTCGGCGGCCATCACCCACTGCGGGCGCTTGCGACCGATGCCGGACGATGGATGAATCCAGAAGCGCCGCTGCCGCGCACCGAGGTAATCGCCCTCTTCGGTCTTCTGCCCGATCTGGCTGA
Source organism: Pseudomonas sp. PGPR N4 (assembly GCF_059693665.1). Taxonomy (NCBI): domain Bacteria; kingdom Pseudomonadati; phylum Pseudomonadota; class Gammaproteobacteria; order Pseudomonadales; family Pseudomonadaceae; genus Pseudomonas; species Pseudomonas sp. PGPR N4. The sequence goes on along the minus strand of NZ_JCAUKV010000003.1, from coordinate 568,984 downwards.
GCAGGCCACTGAGGATTGCCTTGTGCATGCGCTGATAATCGACCGGCTCTTTGTTCACGGTCAGTTGCAGGTCACGGCAGATCAACGCCAGTTGCCGATGAGCATCACGCCACTCGCGCAGGCGCAGGTAGTTGAGGAAGTTCTTGCGGCACCAGTTGCGCAGCGGGTTGGCGGTCAGGGCCAGGCGCTGCTCTTCGAAACCGCGCCACAAATTCACCAGCCCGGCGAAGTCGGAGTCGACGTCCTTCCATTGCGCATGGGCCTGATCGGCCGCCTGCTGACGCTCGGGTGGACGTTCACGCGGGTCCTGCACCGACAGCGCACTGGTGACGATCAGTACTTCCTGCAGGCTGCCCAGGCGCGCGCCTTCAAGCAACATGCGCCCCAGCCGTGGGTCGATCGGCAGGCGTGCCAGCTGCCGCCCGAGCGGGGTCAGCTGGTTCTCGCGGTTGACCGCCGACAGCTCTTGCAAGAGGTTGAAGCCGTCGCTGATGGCCTTGCCATCCGGTGGTTCGATGAACGGGAAGGCATCGATATCGCCCAGGCGCAGGTGCAACATCTGCAGGATCACTGCGGCGAGGTTGGTACGCAGGATCTCCGGGTCGGTAAACGCCGGCCGGCCATTGAAGTCATCTTCGCTGTACAAGCGAATGCAGATGCCCGGCTCGACCCGGCCGCAGCGGCCCTTGCGCTGGTTGGCACTGGCCTGCGACACCGCCTCGATCGGCAGGCGCTGGACCTTGGCCCGATAGCTGTAGCGGCTGATGCGCGCGGTGCCGCTGTCGATCACGTAGCGGATGCCCGGCACGGTCAGCGAGGTCTCGGCGACGTTGGTCGCCAGTACCACGCGACGGCCCGGGTGCGACTGGAAGATCTTCTGCTGCTCAGCCGGCGACAGCCGCGCATACAGCGGCAGGATTTCGGTGTGGCGCAATTGCGCCTTGCGCAGCATTTCGGCGGCATCGCGGATCTCCCGCTCGCCCGGCAGAAACACCAGCACGTCTCCCGGCCCCTTGCCGGCACTGCGCTCGTGCGCAGCGATCTCGTCGAGGGTGGCCAGAATCGCCTGATCAACGCTGAGGTCTTCTTCGACCTGGTTGCCTTCCTCGTCATGCTCGCTGGTCAGCGGCCGGTACCAAGTGTCGACCGGATAGGTCCGGCCAGACACCTCGATGATCGGCGCATCGTCGAAATGCTTGGAGAAGCGCTCCAGGTCGATGGTCGCCGAGGTGATGATCAGCTTCAGCTCAGGCCGACGGTGCAGCAAGGTCTTCAGGTAGCCGAGCAGGAAGTCGATGTTCAGGCTGCGTTCGTGGGCTTCGTCGACGATGATCGTGTCGTAGCGCTCAAGAAAGCGGTCATGCTGGGTTTCAGCCAGCAAGATGCCGTCGGTCATCAGCTTGACCAAGGTGTTGGCATCGCTCTGATCTTCAAAGCGCACCTGATAGCCAACCAATGCCCCCAGCGGCGTGCCGAGCTCTTCGGCAACCCGCGCGGCCACGCTGCGTGCAGCGATCCGCCGCGGCTGAGTGTGGGCGATCTGGCCGTGGCTGCCGCGGCCCAGTTCCAGGCAGATTTTCGGCAGCTGGGTGGTTTTGCCAGAGCCGGTTTCGCCGGCGATGATCAGCACCTGGTGTTCGCTCAGGGCTTTTTTGATCTCGTCACGCTTGGCCGCAATCGGCAGGCTGTCGTCGTAGCGGATACTCGGCACACTCGCCTGGCGCGCGCTGACTTTGTCGAACGAGGCTTGCACCTTGTCTGCCCACAAGGCCAGCTTGGCCTCGTCCGGGCGCTTGCGCAGCTCGTGCAGTTGCCGGCGCAGACGATGACGGTCGGCGATCATGGCGTGGTCGAGATTGTTCAGCAGCTGGTCGATGGCGTTATCAGTCATGGGGCTTTTTAATGATGCAGGTGAGCCTGCTGGTACATGATTGGCATTCGAAGAGGGGCGATTGTCGCAGATTTGCCGAATCTTTGCTTTCAGCGCCGGGCGCGGGTTGCGTGAACTTCAGCGAGCATGGCTGGCGCGAATGTTTAGCCAGCAGCTAACTTAAGGTAGCCATTCGCTGATTTAATCAACCTTACAGCCCATGGGAGTATCAACCCATGAGCGTCCCCACCCGCACCGCACGCCCGCCGTCCCGCCCTTCGCTGCCGAAGGCCCGGGCCTGTGTCGGCGAAAATCCACTGGTGCACATCATCCTCGCCTTCTGGGCCCTGTGGCACTGCCGCCACGCTCGCCCGCCCGATCTTTCGGCCGCGTTGCACTGACCAGACCCGGCGTCTCTGCGCCGGTTTACCCAGTCCGGCCTGGCGCCCGTTGCGCGCAGGTCCGTGCGCCTCAGCAATGAGCCGCGAGCGAATCCACCATGCACTTTGCTCCCCTTGAGCAGGCCGAACAATTTCTGGCCAATAACCCTGATATCGACCTGATCGAGCTGTTCATCCTCGATGCCAACGGTGTGCCCCGCGGCAAGCTGCTGCACCGTGACGAACTGCTGGCGGTTTACCAAAGCGGCAGGCCGCTGCCGAGCACCATTCTTGGCTTGACCATCAATGGCGACGACGTGGAAAACTCCGGCCTGGTGTGGGACGTCGGCGATATCGACTGCCGCGCTTATCCCCTGCAAGGCAGTCTGGTGCGCCTGCCGTGGCGGCGGGTGCCAACCGCGGCGGTGCAAGTCAGCATGCACCCGCGTGAAGGCCTGCCAGCCAGTGTTGCCGACCCACGTCACGTCCTGCTGCGCACCATCGAAGCGCTCAAGGCCGACGGCTACCACCCGGTGATGGCCTGCGAACTGGAGTTCTACCTGCTCGACCAGCAGCGCGACGCCCACGGCCGGCCGCAGCCCGCGCTGGACAACGACGGCGGCCGCCCGCGCGCCACCCAAGTGTATGGCCTGCGCGAACTGGAACAGATCGAGCCGTTTCTGGCTGACCTGTACGCCGCCTGCAAAGCCCAAGGCATCCCTGCGCGCACGGCGATTTCCGAGTACGCCGCAGGCCAGGTCGAGATCACTCTGGAACACGGCGACGCCCTGGCGGCGATGGACCAGGCCGTGCGCTACAAGCGCCTGGTCAAGGGCATTGCCCATGCCCACGGCATGCAGGCGTGCTTTATGGCCAAGCCGTTCGCCGAACTGGCCGGCACCGGCATGCACATGCACCTGAGCCTGGCCGACGCCGAGGGTCACAATCTGTTTGCCAGTGAAGATCCGGCCGGCACGCCGCTGCTGCGCCAGGCAGTCGCCGGTATGCTCCGCCATCTGCATGAATCACTGTTGCTGTTTTGCCCCAACGCCAACTCGTTCCGCCGCTTCCAGGCCAACAGCTACGCGCCACTGGCGCCGACCTGGGGCGTCGACAACCGCACCGTGAGCCTGCGCGTGCCCGGCGGCCCGGCCAACAGCCGGCACATCGAACACCGCATCTGCGGCGCCGACGCCAACCCGTATCTGGCGGCTGCGGCGATTCTCGCCGCCACCCATCAGGGCCTGCGCGAACAGCTCGACCCCGGCGCGCCGGTGACGGGCAACGGTTATGCCCAGGCCACCGAACACCTGCCCACCGACTGGCTGACCGTGCTCGCTGCACTGGAGCAGTCGACCTGGGCCAAAGAGGCTCTCGGCGAGGATTTTCTCGGGGTATACCTCAAGGTCAAGCGCGCCGAGTACCGCCAGTTCATGGCCGAAGTCGGCGAGCAGGATTGGCGCTGGTACCTGCACCAGGCCTGAGCCCTACCCTTTTCATCTCAAGGAATTCGCATGAACGCAGCACTGAACAAGGGTTCGGCCCAGCGCGCGCCGTCCTACTACAGCGCCACTGTCAACGATCACAGCCAGTACCCCACTTTGCAGGGTACGCACCAGGTCGATGTGGCGATCATCGGCGGCGGTTTCACCGGCGTAGCCACGGCGGTCGAGCTGGCCGAACGAGGGCTCAAGGTGGCCATTGTCGAAACCAATCGCATCGGTTGGGGCGCCAGTGGGCGCAACGGCGGCCAGGTGACGGGCAGCCTGTCCGGCGACGAGGCGATGCGCCAGCAGATGAGCGCGCGCCTCGGCAGCGAGGTCGATGACTTCATCTGGCAACTGCGCTGGCGCGGCCACGAGATCATCGAGCAACGGGTGCAACGCTACGGCATCGAGTGCGACCTCAAACGCGGCCACCTGCACACCGCGATGAAGCCATCGCACATGGCCGAGCTGCAGAGTTTTCAGGCCGAGGCCCAACGCCGTGGCATGGGTGATCAGCTTGAGTTGCTCGATCGCGACGGGGTTGCCCGCCACCTGCAGAGCCCGCTGTACCTGGGCGGCCTGAAGAACATGCGCAACCTGCACCTGCACCCGCTCAACCTGTGCCTGGGCGAAGCGCGCGCGGCACACGCGATGGGCGCCCTGATTTTCGAGAATTCCGAGGTACTCGACATCGTTCACGGCCCTCGCCCGGCGGTGGTCACCGCCCAGGGCCGGATCGAGGCGCGTCAGGTGATGCTCGCCGGCGATGTCTATCACAAGCTGGAAAAGCGCCAGCTGAAGGGCAAGATCTTCCCGGCGATGGGCGGCATCGTCACCACCGCGCCACTGGGCGAACTGGCCGAGCAGATCAACCCGGAGGATCTGGCGGTGTACGACTGCCGCTTCGTCCTCGACTACTACCGCCTGACCGCCGACAAGCGCTTGCTGTTCGGCGGTGGCGCCAACTACTCCGGCAAGGATTCACGGGATATCGCCGGCGAGCTGCGGCCGTGCATCGAGCGCACCTTCCCCGCTCTCAAAGGCGTGCCGATCGAGTTCCAGTGGAGCTGCGCGATGGGCATCGTGGTCAACCGCATTCCGCAGTTGGGCAAACTCTCGGACAACGTCTGGTACTGCCAGGGTTATTCCGGGCACGGCGTTGCCACCAGCCACATCATGGGTGAGATCATGGCTGAGGCGGTGACCGGAACGTTGGAGAAGTTCGATACCTTTGCCGGCTGCAAGCACGTCAAGGTGCCAATGGGCGACCTGCTCGGCAATCCGCTGCTGGCGGCGGGGATGTGGTACTACCAGATGCTGGAAAAACTGCGCTGACAGCTGCAGCGGCGACTGCGCGGGCATGAGCTGCCACGCAGTCGCCACCTGATCAGGCGGTCTTTTTCAGGCCTTGCTTCTTCAGCTCTTCGTCACGCAGCTCGCGGCGCAGGATCTTGCCGACGTTGGTGGTTGGCAAGGCATCACGGAACTCGATATAACGCGGCACCTTGTAGCCGGTGACGTTGGCGCGCATATGCTCCATGACCTGCTCCTTGGTCAGGGTCATGCCCGGCTTGACCACGATGAACACCTTGATCAGCTCGCCCGACTTCTCGTCCGGTACACCGATCGCAGCGCACTGCAGCACACCCGGCAAACCGGCGAGCACGTCTTCAAGTTCATTGGGGTAGACGTTGAAGCCGGACACCAGAATCATGTCCTTCTTGCGGTCGACGATACGCATGTAGCCATCGGTCTGGATCAAGGCGATGTCGCCAGTCTTCAACCAGCCGTCGGCATCGAGAATCTCGGCGGTAGCATCTTCGCGCTGCCAGTAGCCTTTCATCACCTGCGGGCCTTTGACGCACAGCTCGCCGACCTCGCCCAGGGCAAGCTCCTGACCGCTGTCATCGATGATCTTGCACAGCGTCGACGGCACCGGGATGCCGATGGTGCCGACCTGGTTGGCCTCAGCCGGATTGACCGCAGCAACCGGGCTGGTTTCGGTCATGCCGTAGCCTTCGCAGATGGCGCAGCCGGTTACGGCTTTCCAGCGCTCGGCAACGCTCAACTGCAAGGCCATGCCACCGGACAGGGTGATCTTCAGTGCCGAGAAGTCCAGAGCGCGGAAGCCTTCGTTGTTGCACAGGGCAACGAACAGCGTGTTGAGGCCGACAAAGCCGCTGAACTTCCACTTGCCGAGCTCCTTGACCATCGCCGGCAGGTCGCGCGGGTTGCTGATCAGCACGTTGTGGTTGCCGATCAGCATCATTGCCATGCAATGGAAGGTAAAGGCATAGATGTGGTAAAGCGGCAGCGGCGTGATCAGGATCTCGCAGCCTTCTTGCAGGTTGGCGCCCATCAACGCACGGCACTGGAGCATGTTGGCGACCAGGTTGCGGTGGGTGAGCATGGCGCCCTTGGCCACCCCGGTGGTGCCGCCGGTGTACTGCAGCACGGCAACATCATCGGCCTGCGGGTTGGCTTCGTTGACCGGCTGGCCGGCGCCCTTGGCCAAGGCATCGTTGAAACGTACGGCCTTGGGCAGGTGATAGGCCGGGACCATCTTCTTCACGTATTTGATGACGCTGTTGATCAGCAGCCGTTTCAGCGGCGGCAGCAGGTCGGCCACTTCGGTGACGATGACGTGTTTGACCTGGGTCTTGGGCACCACCTTTTCGGCCAGGTGGGCCATGTTGGCCAGGCACACCAGCGCCTTGGCGCCAGAGTCGTTGAACTGGTGTTCCATCTCCCGCGTGGTGTACAGCGGGTTGGTGTTGACCACGATCAGGCCAGCGCGCATGGCACCGAATACCGCCACCGGGTACTGCAGCACGTTCGGCAGCTGCACGGCGATGCGGTCGCCCGGCTTGAGGTCAGTGTGCTGCTGCAGCCACGCGGCAAACGCGCCGGACAGCGTGTACAGCTCGCCATAGGTCAGGGTCTTGCCCAGGTTGCTGAAGGCCGGCTTGTCGGCAAAACGCTGGCAGGATTGCTTGAGCACCGCCTGGATATTGGGGAATTCATCAGGATTGATTTGCGCCGCTACCCCGGCTGGGTACTTATCCTTCCAAAAATTTTCGATCATGGAAGCCAACTCCTTGAGCAACAGCGAATTCTTTATACGCGTTTATGCGTTTATTATTGATAGAAGGCGCCGGTTCATTGCCAACCGTATCCTCTGAAAGCGGGCCGAGAGTATCAGCTTTGCCAAGGGTCGCCTAGAGGCCAAAACAGGCCAAACGGTCACAAATATGACTCAATGAATTATATAAGTCATATTTAGAGTAATTAGCCAAAATGTCGCAAACCGGCTGCTGTGGGTTGATCTACTGGCTATGCATATAAAGAGAGGCAAGCGCGTCGCCGCTGCTTGCCTCTGCAGTGCCTAGGCCAGACCGGTCAGGCGATGTCGCGCAGCTCGCGCCGCAGGATCTTGCCGACCGGCGTCATTGGCAGCGAATCGCGCAGGACGATGTGCTTGGGCACTTTGTAACCGGTGAAGTTGGCCTTGCAATAGGCCTTCAGCTCTTCAACGCTGACGCCCCCTTCACGGGCCACCACAAACAGCTTCACTGCCTCGCCGGAACGCTCGTCCGGCACCCCGATTGCGGCGCAGTTGGCGACCTGCGGGTGGGCCATCACCACATCCTCGATCTCGTTCGGGTACACGTTGAAGCCCGAGACGATGATCATGTCTTTCTTGCGGTCGACAATCCGCGTGTAGCCATCAGGATCGATGACGGCGATGTCACCCGTCTTGAACCAGCCTGCACTGTCGAGCGCCTGCGCCGTTGCCTCGGGCTGCTGCCAGTAGCCTTTCATCACTTGCGGGCCCTGGATACACAGCTCGCCGCGCTCGCCCAAGGGCAACTCGTTGCCATCGTCATCGATGACCTTGAACGCCGTGGCCACTACCGGGATGCCTACTGTGCCCAGCCGCGCCAGCTGCCCATAAGGGTTGGTACTGGCCACAGGCGAGGTTTCGGTCAGGCCGTAGCCTTCGACGATGCGGCACTTGGTCAGGCTCTCCCAACGCTCCGCGGTGGCCTTGACCAACGCGGTACCACCGGAGTTGGTGACCTTCAACGCCGAGAAATCCAGCGACTTGAAACCGGGGTGGTCCATCAGCGCGACAAACAGCGTATTCAGGCCAATCAAGCCCGAGAAACGCCACTTGCCCAGTTCCTTGATAAACCCTGGGATATCACGTGGGTTGGTAATCAGCACGTTGTGGTTGCCGGTGACCATCATGCACATGCAGTTCGCCGTAAAAGCATAGATGTGGTACAGCGGCAGCGGCGCGATCATCACCTCCTGGCCGTCCTTGATCATCTTCTGGCCGTCGGCGCCGTGCTGGGAGAAGCACGCCAGTACCTGCAGCATGTTGGCGACCAGATTGGCATGGGTCAGCATGGCGCCCTTGGCCAAGCCGGTGGTGCCGCCGGTGTACTGCAGCACGGCGACATCGTCGAGGCTGCGCGGCACCGGTGTGTGGCTCAACGCCCTGCCCTCGCGCAGCACCTGCTTGAACGACTTTGCCTGCGGCAGATCGAAGGCCGGGACCATCTTCTTGACCTTGTCGACCAAGGTATTGACCAGCCAGCCTTTGGCGGTAGGCAGCAGATCCCCCATCTTCGCTTCGATCAGGTACTCAAGACCGGTATCGGGGAGCACCTCCTGCACCCTTCTGCCAAACATGTTCAGGTACACCAGCGCACGCGCGCCGGAATCCTTGAACTGGTGGCGCATTTCCCGCTCGGTGTACAGCGGGTTGGTGTTGACCACGATCAGCCCGGCCCGCAGCGCACCGAACACCGCAATCGGGTACTGCAGCACGTTGGGCATCTGCACGGCAATACGATCGCCGGGGGCCAGATCGGTATTGGCCTGCAGCCAGGCGGCGAAGGCCGCCGAGTGGCGTTCGAGCTCGCCATAACTCAAGGTCACGCCGAGGTTGCTGAAGGCCGGGCGGTCGGCGAAGCGCTTGCAGGAGCGCTCGAACACATCGACCACGCTGCGGTAGGCATTGATATCGATGGAGGAAGGCACGCCCGCCGGGCGTTTGTCATTCCAGAAGTCGGCATGCATTTATTATTGTTCCTCTTGGCCTGGAGCGTCCTTGACCTGCTGCACGGGGCGACAGGCGTTGAGCCGACGTTAGCAGGTAAGTGGGAGGTGGCAAACACGCCAAGGGCCGCCATTAACATTGTGAATCTTATTTGTGCCCGCCCTGCAATTTCAGTGGTAGTGCGTACACTGTCGGGGAACATGCACAGAAAAGGACGCGGTCATGGCTTACGATGCGCTCTGGGTTGCTGCCAGTGAGCACAGCAACCTGTACCTGCACCAATGGCTGCCGGCCACACCGGTCAAGGCCGTGGTGCTGCTGGCGCATGGCATGGCCGAGCATGGCGGGCGCTATCAGCGCTTGGGCCAGGCACTGAGCGCCGCCGGCTTTGCCCTGCTCGCGCCTGATCAACGTGGCCATGGCCGGACCGCCGAGAACGGTCGTCTGGGCCTGTTCGCCCGCAAGGATGGCTGGAATGCCGTGGTCAACGATCTCGGCCTGCTCAGCCAGCACATCGGCGAGCGATTTCCTGGCACGCCACTGTTTTTGTTCGGCCACAGCATGGGCAGTTACATCGTCCAGGCTTACCTGCTGCACCACAGCGCCAGCGTGCACGGAGCTATTCTCAGCGGCTCCAACCTGCAGCCGCCCAGGCTGTATCGCGCCGCGGCCCTGATCGCCCGCGCCGAAGCCTGGCGCCAGGGCGCCGAGGCCAGCAGTGCGCTGATCGACAAGCTTTCGTTCGGCAGCTTCAACAATGCCTTCAAGCCTACCCGGACGCCATTCGACTGGCTAAGCCGCGACGAAGCCGAAGTAGACAAGTACATCGCCGACCCGCTGTGCGGGTTTCGCTGCAGCAATCAGTTGTGGCTCGATCTGCTCCGAGGCCTGGCGCAAGTCAGCCGGCCGAGCAACCTTGCCCAGGTCGATCCGAACCTGCCGATACTGATAATTGGCGGTGAATGTGATCCGGTGAGTGCCGGCAAGCGTCTCAGTGATCTGGCCGTCGCTTTGAGCGCGACCGGCAACCGGCATGTGCAGTTGCGCCTGTACCCGCAGGCGCGCCACGAACTGCTCAATGAAACCAATCGCGACGAGGTTACCGCCGACATTCTCGGCTGGCTCGAGCAGACGCTGGCCCTTGGCCGCCCCGCTCGCAGTGAATGATAGCCAGGCCCCGTCCGCCAATAAGGAAGCCCTGATGACCCAGGTCACCAACACCCCCTACGAAGCCCTCGAAGTGGGTCAGAAAAATGAAGAGTTCGTAAAGCGCGTTGAAGAGCGCGACATCCAGCTCTTCGCCGCCATGTCCGGTGACCACAACCCCGTCCACCTCGATGCCGAGTACGCTGCCAAGACCATCTTCCGCGAGCGGATTGCCCACGGCATGTTCACCGGCGCCCTGATCAGCGCGGCAGTGGCCTGCAACCTGCCCGGGCCAGGCACGGTGTATCTGGGCCAGCAGATGAGTTTCCAGAAGCCGGTAAAAATCGGCGACACACTGACCGTGCGCCTGGAGATCCTCGAAAAGCTGCCCAAGTTCAAGGTGCGTATCGCCACCAACGTCTACAACCAGAACGATGAGCTGGTGATTGCCGGCGAAGCCGAGATTCTCGCGCCGCGCAAGCAGCAGACCGTGCAGTTGGTGACGCCGCCGACCTTCGAGCCGAGCGTTGCCGAAGCCTGACGTCTAGCGGCCCTGCAAGTCGCGCAGGCGCTGCTCGATGTAGCGCCGCTCCGGCCCTTGTTGAGTCAGTATCAGGGCTCGCTGCCACGCTGCGCGAGCCGGCTCGGTCTGGCCCAGTTGGCCGTGCAGTTCTGCGCAGGCGGCGTGCGCCAGGTGATAGTCGAGCAGTTCGCCGCGCTGCAACAACGCTTCGATCAGCACCAAGCCCGCCTGCGGGCCATCGCGTCTGGCCAGGGCTGCGGCGCGATTGAGTTCGATCACCGGTGATGGCCAGTGGCGCTGCAATACATCGTACAAACCAATGATCTGCGCCCAGTCGGTATCTGCCGGGCGGAGCGCTTCTGCATGCAGCGCCGCGATCGCCGCTTGCAGGCTGTAGATACCGGCCGGGCCAGCGCGCAGCGCCCGTTCGGCCAACTGGCAGCCTTCGGCGATCTGCTGGTGATCCCACAGGCGGCGATCCTGTTGATCGAGCAGCACCAGGTTACCGTCAAGGTCACTGCGCGCTGCCTGCCGTGAAGCTTGCAGCAGCATCAGTGCCAACAGGCCTGTCACCTGCGGGGCCGGCAACAGTTGCAGCAGCAGTCGACCAAGCCGAATCGCCTCATCACACAGCTCACGGCGCACCACCGCTTCACCCGAGCTGGCTGAATAGCCTTCGTTGAAGACCAGGTAAATCACCCGCAGGACACTGTCCAGACGCTCTGGCAGCTCGGCCTGCTCGGGGACCTGATAGGCGATACCGGCATCGCGGATCTTCGCCTTGGCGCGGACGATGCGCTGGGCAATGGTTGCCGGACGCTGGACAAAGGCACTGGCAATCTGCTCGGTGCTGAGGCCACAGACTTCACGCAGGGTCAGCGGCACCTGGACATCCGCAGCCAGCGCGGGGTGGCAGCAGGTGAAGATCAGGCGCAAGCGGTCATCGCCGAGTAGCGCTTCATCAGCGGGGTCGTCATCGCTGGGCACAAGCATGATCAGATCCGCCTGGGCATGATCGAAACGGGCATGTCTGCGCAACAGATCGATGGCCTTGAAGCGCCCGGTCGACACCAGCCAGGCCCGTGGATTGCTGGGGATACCATCACGCTGCCAGCGCTCGACCGCGATGAAGAACGCCTCGTGCATGGCCTCCTCGGCCAGGTCGAAATCACCCAGCAGGCGAATCAAGGTGGCTAGAATGCGCCGCGAGTCTCGTCGGTAGAGCTCATCTACCACCTCACGCAGCTGCTCGCCGAGCATCAGTCAGGCATCTGCTGAGTGACTACCTCCACCAGGCGGTCCAGGCTTTGTCCCCACCCCTGGTGAAAGCCCATTTCTTCGTGGGCGCGGCAATCCTCGGCATTCCAGTGCAGCGCGCGGGCGGTATAGCGGGTCTTGCCGTGTTCATCATCGAAGGTCACCACTGCGGTCATGAAGGCCTTGGCGGCGGGGACCCAGCCCGGCCGAAACGCATCGGTGAAGACCAGCCGACGTGGCGCCACGATTTCCAGGAAGACACCCTGGTTATCGTATTCGGTGCCGTCCGCGGTGCGCATCAAGGTCCGGAACAAGCCGCCAACCCACAGTTGCATCTCGCATTCCGGGGTGGTCATGCCGTGCGGGCCCCACCACTTCATCAGCCATTGCGGTTCGCTCCAGGCGCGGAATACCTTCGCCGGTGGGGCGTCGATCAGGCGAGTGATGGACAGTTCATGTTCGGCCACTGCAGAGCCTGCGTGTGCGTGCGTCATTGTTATTGTGCTCCACGTTCAGGGTTGTAGTTCGCGCACCGGGCGGACCTCGACGCTGCCGACTCGGGCGGCGGGGATGCCTTTGGCGATGCTCAACGCTTCATTGAGGTCGCGCGCTTCGACCAGATAGAAACCGGCGAGCTGTTCCTTGGTGTCAGCGAATGGCCCGTCGGTCAGGCTCATCTGGCCATTGCGCACGCGCACCGTGGTCGCGGCCTGGACAGACTGCAGCGCCTGCGCGGCGAGCACGCGGCCGCTGCCCTCCAGTGCCTGCGCATAAGCCTGGCATTCGGCATCGGCGGGGCTGTCGGGCAAGCTGTGCAGCAGCTCCTCGTCACAATAGACCAGGCACAGGTATTTCATGATTGCCTCCAACGTCAGTGGACAGTGCGTTTGGCGATAACAGCAGGCGTGCTCAGCTCAAGGTTGCAGGTTGAACAGCGCCTTCTGGGTTTGCATGTCGAACGGCGCCGACCAGTGCTCGTGGATGACCTGCCACTGCGCGCCACTGCGACGATAGCCGACCGTAACGCGCATGAAGCCGCATTGGCTGTCGTCATCTGCAGGCCCGCAGCGATTGAGCCAGTGGGCCAGGGCGAGGTTGTCGTCGACATGCAGGGTCAGTTGATGGATCTCGAACACCATCTCGCCCGAGCACATGCCCATGCACATTTCCCAGTGCGCACGGTAGGCGGCCTTGCCCTTGAAGTGCAGGGCCTGGATGGCGTCAAAGGCGACGACGTCTTCGGCGTAGGGAGCAACGATTGCATCGATGTCACGCTCGCGCACGGACTGCATCCAGCTGTCGATCTGTTGACGCAGTAGCGATTCGGTTGAGGTAGTCATTATTGGGCTCTCGACCAGGGCAGCGCAGGATCATCCAGCGCCTTCATGACTAGTCGAATTGCGAGAGGCGAAATCGACAGGCACTGAAAAATATTTTTTTGAGCCTGGTCGACGGGTACCATTGGCCACTGCACTCCTGCTGCCGCCTACGGGTATAGCCATGCCTTTGACCAGCGAAACCCTGCCTGCCAGCCCGCATTTCGAGCTGAGCTGGGTGCGCGCGCAAGGCGGTGCCAGCTTCCCGCGGCATACCCATGACGAATACGTGATCGGCGCCAATCTCAGTGGCCAGGAGCGGATTTGGCTCGATGGCCGCGAGCTGGAGGTGGCGCCAGGCCAGATCACCTTGTACAACCCGCTGGCCGTGCAGGGTTCGGAATTTGCCACGACAGGTGTGGAATACATCAGCCTGCACCTGGCGCCAGCGGCGATCACGCAACTGATCAGCGCCGACAATCTGCGCTCGACCGCTACTGCGCCACGTTTGCAGCAAGGCGTGCTGCAGCGGCCGCAGCTGTTTGCTGCGTTGCTGGAGCTGGCCCGGGCCAGTGACGAGCAACGCGAACAGGCCGAGCTGTTGTTGCTCGCGCAATTGCTGGAGCAACCCGCCAGCGCCGCCCATGAGCAGTCAGCGGCCGTCGCTACCAGCCAGGCATTCATGCGTGAGCATCTGCAGCAACGGCTGCCTCTTGAGCAGCTGGCGCAGGTCGCCGGCTTGAGCAAATATCACTTCGTACGCTGCTTCAAAAAGGCCACCGGCCTGGGCCCGTTGCAGTACCACATGCAACTGCGCCTGATCGAAGCGCGGCGCCGGTTACGTCTTGGCCAACACGCACAGGACGTGGCGCTGGACCTGGGTTTCTACGACCAGAGCCACTTCATCACAGCGTTTCGCCGGGTACATGGCGTGACGCCGCAACATTACGCGGCGGCAAGAATGAATTCGCGGTAGCCTGAAACGATCACATACACCGCGAAGTAGCAGAAAATCGCTGCCGACAGCAGGTAAGACCAGGTCAGCAAGCGGTCACCGAGCAAGCGCCCGCCGTGGCTGGCAATACCGCACAAGCTCACGCACCAGAGCAGACCGGCCGCGAAGAAACCGCCGAGAAACACAACCGCGTCGAGCAAGCTGCCAGCGCCTGAGCGGGAGATCAGCACACCGCCGACCGCAGCGAACCAGAGGATCGCGCTCGGCGACGACATCGCCAGAAACACCCCTCGCGCAAACTCGCGCCAACCCGACTCGAGCACCACCTCGGCGCGCGCATCCAGATGCCCGCCGCGCCAGGCGGCCAGCAGCATCTTCAGCGCAAACCAGATCAACAACGCCGAACCACCAAGCCACAGCACCCAGCGCACACTCTCGAACTGCAGCAGCACGGTCATCCCGGCCAATGCTGCGATGGCGTAGATCAAGTCACCCACGCAGGTGCCCAGACCCAACCAGAACCCCTGAAGGAAACCACGCTGCATGGCCAGGGTGATCATGGCGATATTGGCGATGCCGATGTCCAGACACAGCGACAGGCTCAGCAGAAATCCGTTGGAAAAAGGCATGGGTAGTGGCTACGCGACAGATCAGGTGGCGCTGATTAAGCCACAGGCCAACGGCGCCGGTATTGGAAGAAATTGCCTGCTCCCCGGCTGCGCCGATCTTCACTTACCCGTTTAAGAGTACGCCAGCGCCGTCTGGGTATTCAGCCGCTCAAGACCTGCGCATAACGTTGACGATCAATATTCGCGCCACTGAGCACCACCGCAACGCGCTTGCCCTTCTGCCGCTCACGTTCCTGCAACAGCGCAGCCAAACCTGCAGCGCCAGCTCCCTCAGCAGTGTTGTGAGTGGTTTCGTGGTAAATGCGCATGGCCTCGGCGATCTCGTCATCGGTCACCCGCACGATCCGCGCAGCATGCTGATGAATCAAGGCAAAGGCATCCGGGTGCGGCATCCGACAGGCCATGCCATCGGCAAAGGTGTTGGCCGTGGCGGTGGTGACGATGCGGCCCTGTTCAAAGCTCTGCGCGTAGGCGTCGGCGGCAGTCGAGACCACGCCGACGATTTCGGTCTTGAGCCCAAGCAGGTTGCGCGCCTGGATCAACCCGCAGATGCCCGAGCCCATGCCGATCGGCACGTACACGCAGTCCAGCGCGGCGACCGCATCGAACAGCTCCAAGGCATAGGTCGCTACGCCGCGCACCAGCTCCGGGTGGAACGACGGCACCATCTGGTAGCCCAGCTCGTTGGCCAACCGCGCGGCTTCTTCGCGGGCCAGATCGAAGTCGGCACCATGCTCGATCAGCTCGGCGCCCAAGGCCCGCATGGCGGCGTTTTTCTCCCGCGAGTTGCCTTGCGGCACGACGATCACCAGCGGGATACCCGCCTGGCGCGCGGCCAACGCCATGCTCTGGCCGTGGTTGCCGCGTGTGGCCGTGACCAGCCCTTTCGGCGGCTGCCCGTGCGCCAACAACGAACGCACGTAGACCAGGCCACCGCGCACCTTGAACGCGCCGGTCGGGGCGTGATTTTCGTGTTTGACCCACACTTCGCAGCCGGCCCGCTCGGCCAGCAGCGGCCAGACGTGCTGCGGCGTTGCGGGCAGGTGTTGGTGGACGAAATCAGCAGCTTCGCGCAGTGCGGCCAGGTCGAACATGACGATCTTCCTTCATCGTGTGAGTTGCCCTGATCCTAGGCGCGGGGCATTGTATGGGTAAATCGATATATTGCATGGGTGGCAATTTCATGTGGATCCCGACGCTGACTGCCAGCGATCAGCCGCGTTATCTGGCGCTGGTCGATGCCATTGCCGACGCCATCGAGCGCGGTGAGCTCAAGGTTGGCCAGCGCCTGCCGCCGCAGCGGCGCCTGGCCTGGGCGCTCGGGCTCAACCCAAGCACCACCCAGCAAGCCTACCGCGAAGCCGCTGCCCGTCATCTGGTCGCTGGCGCGGTGGGGCGTGGTACCTATGTGCTGGCGGGCAGCAAGGAGGCCACCCTGTTCCGGCTCAAGCGCCACGATGCAGAACAAGCGGTGATCGACCTGTCGACCAACGTGCCAGTGGTCGAACCCGACAACCGAGATCTGCAGGCCAGCCTGCACAGGCTGCTAGAACTCGAGCAGCCTGGCTTGCTCGAGCATTACCTGGGGCCTGAGCAACTGCTGGCGGGGCGCGTACACGGGGCACGCTGGCTGGCCGAACGCGGCTTGACTCTCGCGACCGACGAGCTGCTGCTGTGTGCCGGCGCGCAATACGCGCTGAACTGCGTGTTGCAGTCAGTGTGCGAGGACGGTGAAGCGGTGATGGTCGAGGCGCTGACGGCGCCTGGGATCAAGGCGGCGTGCCGGCAATTGCGTTTGCCAGTGCACGGCGTGGCGCTGGATGAGCACGGCCTGCGTCCGGATGAGCTGGACCGCGTCACGCGTGCCAGCGGCGCTCGCGTGCTGGTGATCACCCCAACCCTGCACAACCCGACCTCAACCTGCATGGACGCGGCACGCCGCCAGGCCATCGCCGAGGTGGTCAAACGCCATCAGCTGTTGGTGATCGAAGATGATGTGTACGGCGCACTGAGCGAGCAGCCACCGCTGTACCCCCTGCTTGAGGGGCGCGGGATTCTGGTAAGCAGCCTTTCGAAAACGGTTGCCGCCGGCTTGCGCGTGGGTTGGATCGTGGCCCAGCCGTCCCTGCTCGCGCAGATCGAGCCGCACAGCCAGGCAAGTCACTGGTCGGTCTCGCCGCTGGATCTGCATATCGCCTGCCAGTGGATCGCCGACGGTACTGCCGCCCGCCGCTTGGCCTGGAACCGCCAGGAGACCGCCGAGCGCTGGCGACTGGCCCGCAGTGTATTGGGCGCGGCGTTGCTCGACGACCGGCAGGCCTCACCGCACATATGGGTAGCGGCACCGGCCGGCGCCGAGGCGCTGGCCGCTGATTGCCGCAAGCGCGGGGTCGAGGTCGTTCCCGGCAACGTTTTCGCGATTGGTGTGGATGAGGTCAAGGCCGTGCGGATCAGCCTGTCGGCAGCCACCAGCCGAGCACAGCTCAAACAAGGCCTGGAGGCCGTCCGTCAGGCACTGGCCGAGGCCTGATCAGCCCTGGCTGCAACCCTCACCCATCGCCCGGTACTGCAGAGTATGGACCTGGCCCTGATGGTCCTCGTAAGTCATGGTGGCAGGCACCACATCGCAGACATTGGGCAGGGTCGACAGGCTGATCACACGTTTGATGTCGAGGTTGGTGCCGTATTCATATTGCACCGCCACAGGTGGGCTGGACACCGGTTGAGCCTCTTTTGCGAAGGCGAACGAGGACACACCGAAGAGTGCAAGAATCAGTAGAGCTTTCATGAGAGTTGGCCTTTGAGGCGATCAAGCTGAGCGATTGACTTCAGTCCGCCGTCATTGGCGCGGAGAAGTTGTCATCGAGTGCACCGATGGCACGAAGTACCGGTCCCGCTTTGTCGTACTGCTGAGGGGATGAGACAATTTTACGCCTGTTACGCAATACTTGAACCCCACGGTAGGACATACAGCCTTGCGCAATGTGCAACAGTCTGCCCCCCCGGGCGCCCGCTACCGCTGAACTGGAACACACGATGACTGCCCTGACCTACGCGCCCCTCTGCGGACTGGAGCAACGCCTGCTTGATCACTTCTATCGCCAGCAAGGCTCGCGCATGCGCTCGGCAGCCGGCGGCGCGCTGTGGGTAGCGCGTGCGGGCGCAATCGTTGCGGGGATGAGCTTGAGCCCGGTGGGCCACGGTCAATGGCTGACCGGGCTGCTGGTCGACCCACAGTGGCGTAGGCGTGGCATCGCTGGGCAGTTGATCGAGGCCTCGCTGGCAACTGCATCGGGCCCCGTGTGGCTGTTCTGCCACCCGGAGCTACTGCCGTTCTATCAGCGATCGGGCTTTGGCCCCGCGCATGATCTGCCCGAGGCGCTGAGCATGCGTCTGGCGCGCTATCAGCGCAGCAAAAACCTGGTCGCGCTCGGTCGTGATCAGTCGTCGCCGATGTCCAGCCCAGGGAACAACACCTCGGTGTAGCCAAACCGGGAGAAGTCCTGGATCCGCGATGGATACAGGCGACCGATCAGATGATCACACTCATGCTGCACGACCCGCGCATGGAAGCCTTCAGCGACGCGCTCGATAAAGTTTCCATCAGGGTCGATGCCGCTGTAGCTGATGCGCGTGAACCGCGGCACCACACCGCGCAAGCCCGGCACCGACAGACAGCCCTCCCAGCCCTCCTCGGTCTCACTCGACAGCGGTGTAATGACCGGGTTTAGCAGAATGGTCTGCGGCACTGCCTCGGCGTCCGGGTAGCGCTCGCTGTGCTCGAAGCCGAAGATCACCAGTTGCAGGTCGACGCCAATCTGCGGCGCGGCCAGGCCAACGCCACCGACATGGTGCATGGTCTCGAACATATCGGTGATCAACTGCTGTAGTTCGGCGCTGCCAAGCAGGTGTTCGGGAACAGGCGGGGCGATGCGCAGCAGGCGCTCATCGCCCATTTTCAGGATGTCACGGATCATCAGCGGTTCGGCTCTGGGCTCGGGGGTTCGGTCGC
The DNA here is from genome assembly GCF_059693665.1 of Pseudomonas sp. PGPR N4. NCBI lineage: Bacteria > Pseudomonadati > Pseudomonadota > Gammaproteobacteria > Pseudomonadales > Pseudomonadaceae > Pseudomonas > Pseudomonas sp. PGPR N4. Next base: position 550,341 of record NZ_JCAUKV010000003.1, on the reverse strand, counting down.
CACCGGACGCTCATGACCCAGCACAGACACGGTCTCCTTCGGCTTGTTGCCGTCAAAGTCCTTCTCGCCTGGGTCTTTACCCTCGGCGGACATGTGCTCGATCACCGCGTTCATCTCGGCGCCAAGCAAGAGTACGGCGGCTGAAATATAGAAGTACAGCAGCAGCACGATAATTGCCCCGATGCTGCCGTACATGGCGTTGTAGTCGGCGAAGGTCTTGACGTAATAACCAAAGCCCAGCGAGGCGATGATCCACACCACCACCGCCAGCACCGAGCCTGGGGTAATGAACTTGAATTTCTGTTTCACGTCCGGCATGACGTAGTAGATCAACGCCACCGCGACCATCATCAGCACCACGATTGCCGGCCAGCGCACGATCGTCCATAGAGTAACGATGAACTCCTGCATGCCCACCTGCGCCGCAATCCACTCCATTACCTGTGGGCCCAATACCATCAACGCCGCCGCTGCCAGGAGCATGCCGGCGATGCCGATGGTGTAGAAGATCGACAGCGGGATGCGCTTCCACACCGGGCGCCCTTCCGGAACGTCGTAAGCGGCGTTCATCGCACTCATCATCAAGCGCACACCGGCCGAGGCGGTCCACAGGGCAATCACGATACCCACCGAGAGCAGGCCACCCTTGGACTGCTGCAATTGGTCGATCACCGGATTGACCTGTTCCAGTGCCTGCGGCGGCAGCACCAGCTCGGACTGCAAGCGCAGCCAGGAGAAGAAGTCAGGCAGGTGCAGGAAACCGATCAGGGCAATCAGGAACAGCAGGAACGGGAACAGCGAAAACAGCATCTGGTAGGCCAGAGCCGACGCGTAGGTGGACATCTCGTCATCGAGAAACTCACTGACGGTGCGCACCAGCACACGGTGCAGGGGGAGGCCCTGCAAGGCGTTAAAAATCATAGCGTCTCCTTTCGCCGCTCGATCATCTTGGCTGCCGGCCGACGATGCGACAGGCCTTATGGTATGCATGCAAGTCTAATAGACCACGTCAGGCGCGTTGCTGTTCATTGCTCATCAAAGGCAATTGGGGCCGCTCTACGGCCCTTCGCGGGCAAGCCCGCTCCCACAGGTACAGTGCTGGAGTCAGACTGTGCGCGATCCTGTGGGAGCGGGCTTGCCCGCGAAGGGCTGCAGAGCAGCCCCAAAATCAGCATTCAAACCTTAACTTACCGGCATCGACCCTTGGGTAGCCGTTTTCCTAAGAATGAGCGCTTATGGCTTTTTAACCGCGTCTTTGACATCGCCGACTTTCTGCTGTGCTTCGCCTTTGACTTCCTGCGCCTTGCCTTCTGCACGCAGCTTGTCATTGTCGGTGACCTTGCCGACACCTTGCTTGATGTTACCTACCGCTTCGTTGGCCAAGCCTTTCGCTTTGTCTTTGGTGCCACTCATGGGGAAGTTCCTTTTAGGCAAAGACGCGAGATAACCGCGTCGACATACGAATCGACCGGTGGCTTTTGCCGAGAGTTTCATTTTTTTCTCGATCATTGCCTTGCGCGCAAAACCATCAGGCGCTGAAACATCGGCAAACAGCCGCCCATTGCAGGCAGCCGGGTAAAGCGACATCAGCGTGTGCAAGCCTTGCTCGCCCGCGCGCCACCCCGCACAATGTCAGGTCATCTCAAGCGTCAACCCGCAGGAACCTGCATGAAACTCGACAAACCCGCCGCCATCGCCCGGCGCAACCAAGCGCTGGCCCGGCCGGTGCTGACCAGCGACAACTGCCTGTTCGCCATCCTCGACCCCAAGCGCAACCTGTGGTGGTTCGACATCCCGATGCGGCTGCTGGTCAAAGGCCAGCCTGACTGGGTCAACCTGCTGCTGCACAGCCCGGAGTCAGACGAGCTGCAGCACTTGAAAGTGCCGATCAACTACCTGCGTGCGCACCAGGAGCAACTGGAAGTGCGCAACGCCGGCAAGCGCCGCTCGACCATCAGTCTGGCCCTCAGCGCTGACCGCGATTCGCTGCTGCGCGACACCCGGCCGGGCGGCGAGCAGCTGGACTTCCGCACCTTCGTCCAGGACTGATCAGACCCGCTCGATGCGATCGTCAAGGATGACGATACGGCCGGCCTTGAACAACGCGCCAATGGCTTTCTTGAAGTTGCCCTTGCTGACGTTGAACAGGCCGCTGATCACCTGCGGATCACTCTTGTCACACACTGCCAGAGTGCCGCCAGCAGCTTCCAGCTTGGCCATGATCTGCTCTTGCAGGCCATCGGCCAGGGCCTGACCAACCGGCTGCAGGCTCAGGGCGATCTTGCCGTCCTGGCGCACTTCCTTGATAAAGCCCTTCTCGTGCATGCCCGAACGCAGGAACTTGAATATCTCGTTCTTGTGAATCAATCCCCAATGGCGGTTGTTGATGATCGCCTTGAAGCCGAGATCGGTTTCATCGGCCACCAGCAGCTCAACCGGCTGGCCTGCGGTGTACGCGGCCGGGGTCAGGTCGAGGTAGCGGTCCAGCCGCGCGGTGGCGGTGATGCGGCGGGTGCGTTTGTCCAGGTAGACGTGGACAACACAGTAATCGCCGATCTTCAGCGAGCGCTTCTCTTCCGAGTAGGGCATCAGCAAGTCTTTGCTCAGGCCCCAGTCGAGGAAGATACCAGCCCCATTGATATCTTTTACCTTCAGGCTGGCGAACTCGCCGACCTGCACCTTGGGCTTCTCGGTGGTGGCGATCAGTTGGTCTTCGCTGTCCAGGTAGATGAACACGTTGAGCCAGTCATCGAGCTCGGTGGGCGTATCCTTGGGGATGTAACGCCGCGGCAGGAGGATTTCGCCGTCGGCGCCGCCATCCAGGTACAGGCCGAATTCGACGTGCTTGACGATTTGCAAACTGTTGTAACGCCCAAGTAGAGCCATTTCCGATGTTCCTCAAGACAAGGCGGCTATTCTACACCTGAACCCGCCGCCTCGCCCGACCGCTGGTTCGACTGAACTGCAAACCCGCCGCTGCGTCTATTGCTGGCACGCTCTTGCAAGGATTCGCTCATGCCTGTCTGCCTGACCAACGCCCTGCGCTTCAGCCTTGTCGCCCTGCTCTGCGCCGCCACCCTGCTCGGCTGCAGCCGCATCGACCTTGCCTATCGCAACCTCGACACGCTGGTGCCGTGGTCGCTGGGCGATTATCTGGACATGAACCGCGAGCAGAAAAACTGGCTCGACCAGCGCTTGCAGGCGCATCTGGCGTGGCACTGCACCACACAGCTGCCCGGCTACCTCGACTGGCTCGACCGCATGCGTGCGATGGTTGCCGAGGATCAAGTCACCGATCAGGCCTTGCAGCAGCGCACAGCAGAGGCCCGCGAGGCGATTGCCCGGGTCACCGAAGCAATCACTCCGTCCGCAGTCGAACTGCTGCGCGGCATGGATGATCAGCAGGTCGAAGAGATGCGCCAGGCATTCGCGGATGACATCCGCGAGCGCCAGCGCACCTACGTCGACACGCCGCTGGCCAAGCAAATCAGCAAACGCGCCGAACGTATGGAGAAACGCATCAAGCCCTGGCTCGGCGAGCTCAACGCCGCCCAGCGCCTGCGCGTGCAGAACTGGTCGCAAGCCTTGGGCGACCAGAACCGCCAGTGGATCGCCAACCGCGCGCACTGGCAGCAACAGTTGCTGCTGGCCATGCAGCAACGTGCGACGCCCAGCTTCGAACCGCGCGTCGCACAGCTGCTGCAGCACAAAGAAAGCCTGTGGACGCAGGACTATCGCAAGGCGTTCAACAACACCGAGCTCCAGGCGCGCGGCCTGCTGGTAGACCTGATCAAGGACAGCACACCCGCCCAGCGTCAGTTTCTGCAAGAGCGCCTGAGCAAGGTGCGCACCAGCTTCAGTGAACTGAAATGCCTCAAGGGCTGACGGTCATTCGCGCGGCTGACGTCGATAAGGGAACACATCGATGACCTTGCCGCCGGCAATGGCCGCCTGCAGCCCTTTCCAGTAATCGGCGTCGTATAGCTCCCCGTGCAGCTTGCTGAACAGGCGGCGCTGGCCGATATCGGCGAACAGAAACGGTGGGAATTCTTCCGGGAACACATCATGGATGCCGATCGAATACCACGGCTCGCCTGACATCTCGTCTTCGGGATAGCGCGGCGGCGGGATATGGCGAAAGTTGACCTCATCGAGAAAGCAGATTTCGTCGTAATCGTAAAACACCACCCGCCCATGGCGGGTTACGCCGAAGTTCTTCAGCAGCATGTCACCGGGGAAGATATTGGCCGCCGCCAGCTGCTTGATCGCCAGGCCGTAATCTTCCAACGCCTCCAGCACCTGGGCGTCGCTGGCCTGTTCCAGATACAGATTCAGCGGCGTCATCCGCCGTTCGGTCCAGCAGTGGCGGATCAGCACCGTGTCGCCCTCCAGCACCACGGTGGACGGGGCCACTTCCAGCAACTCGGCCAGGCACGCGGCCTCGAACTTTTTCCGCGGGAAGCGAAAGTCGGCGAACTCCTGGGTGTCGGCCATGCGCCCGACCCGATCGACGCTTTTTACCAGGCGGTATTTGTCGATCACGGTAGCGCGGTCGACTGTTTTTGACGGTGCGAAACGGTCCTTGATGATCTTGAACACCGTACTGAAGCCCGGCAGGGTAAACACGCTCATGACCATGCCGCGCACACCCGGCGCCATGACGAAGCGGTCGTCGCTGCTGGCCAGATGATTGATCAGCGCCCGATAGAACTCCGACTTGCCATGCTTGTAGAAGCCAATCGAGGTATACAGCTCGGCCACATGTTTGCCGGGCAGAATACGTTTGAGAAAGCTGACGAACTCCGCCGGCGCCGGCACATCGACCATGAAATAGGAGCGGGTGAAAGAGAAGATGATCGACACCTCGGCTTCGTCGGTGATCACCGCGTCCGCCTCGAGGCCATGACCTTCGCGGTGCAGCAGTGGGATCACCAGTGGCCACTGCTCATCCCGGGTGTACAAACGGCCTACCAGATACGCACCTTTGTTGCGGTACAGCACCGGCGCAAACAGCTCCAGTGCCAGGCTCGGGTCCTTGCACACCCAGTCGGGCAAGCTGCTGCGCAATTGCTGTTCAAGGCGGCTGACGTCGCTGGGCAAGTCCGCATAGTCGACACTGAACGGGTAATCGGCAAACACCCGGTGCAACAACCCGCTCAAGCTACCGTCGGCCTGATAAATGCGCGTCTGCGCAGCGCGCTGATGGTCGCGCAGGGCCGGCCGGGTGGTGTGGATAAACATGCAGCTGTCGCTGATCAGGTCATGGCTGAACAGGCTGCAAAACAGCGAGTTGTACCAGGTCTCGGCCAACTCATCGTCCAGCCGCGGGTTGATCAGCCCAACGTAGGCGCTTTTGACCAACGGCCATTGTGCGACATCGAGCAATAGCGCCTCGGCAAATCCCTTGTGCAGCCAGCCGTTGACCTCGACGACCTTCTCCTCATACAAGCTGATCCGCGCTGCTGCCGCCCGCTGGCTGTCGTGCCAGTCAGCGTGCTCGAATCGCTCGCGCGCACCCAGGGTTATCTGCCGGAAGTGCTCGCGGTAGTTATCGAAGCCATCGAGTACCCTGCGGGCGATTTCGCTGGCGGGCCAGTGCTGGGACATACCGATGCCTCTGCAGGGTTCAAGCGCTCAGCTTAGTAGCGCAGCAAGAAAGGACAAGAACCTGTCCAGCGCACTCACGTACACTCCCACCCTGCCCTGACTCTGGAGACCCCCGTGAGCCCCATCGCCCTCGCCCGCCTGCTGACCCTTGCCGCTGTCTGGGGGGCCAGTTTCCTGTTCATGCGCATCATCGCCCCGGAGCTCGGTACGGTACCGACGGCGTTTTTCCGGGTCTCGATCGCGTGCCTGGGCTTGATCGCGATCCTGGCCGTGGCGCGGGTGCCATGGCAGTTCAACGGCAAGCTCGGCGCCTGCCTGCTGCTGGGCATGATCAACTCGGGCATCCCGGCGACGTTCTACTCGGTGGCCGCGCAGGTGCTGCCTGCGGGTTACTCGGCGATCTTCAACGCCACCACGCCGCTGATGGGCGTGCTGATCGGCGCGCTGTTCTTCCACGAGCCAATGACAGTCAGCAAGCTGGCGGGGATTTTTCTTGGCCTGCTCGGCGTCGGCATCCTCAGTGGCGCCGGCCCGGTGGCACTGGACCTGGCCCTGGTGCAAGGCGCGCTGGCGTGCCTGGCCGCGACCACCTGCTACGGCTTTGCCGGCTACCTCGCGCGGCGCTGGATCAGCGGCCTGGACAGCCGCCTGTCGGCCCTGGGCAGCATGCTCGGCGCAACCTTGCTGTTGAGCCCCCTGTTCGCCTGGAGCGCCCTCAGCCAGCCACCTGCCAGTTGGGGCGGCTGGCAGGTGTGGTTATCGTTGCTCGGGCTGGGCCTGCTATGCACGGCTTTTGCCTACATCCTGTACTTCCGCCTGCTGGCCGAGATCGGCCCGGTCAAGGCCAGTACCGTGACCTTCCTGATCCCGGTCTTCGGCGTGCTGTGGGGCGCCTGGTTGCTGGATGAGTCGCTGTCGATGGGCCACCTGTACGGCGGGCTGCTGATCGGCGTCGCGCTGTGGCTGGTACTCAGGCCTGCACCGCGCGCGCTGGCGCAGGCGCGCTCATGAGCACGGAGCACTCGCCGGTGTTCAAAAAGGTCCTGTTCCGCCTGGAGCAGGATGCGCAAGGCTACCCTCCGGCTTCTGTGGAAGGGCTGTGGGCGCAGCAGACAGAGGCTGGCTACCTGATCGACAGCATCCCGTTCTACGCCTACGGCATCGCCCCAGGCGACCTGATCAGCGTCAGCGAAGCCGATGGCGAGGTGTGGTTTGCGGCGTTGAGCAACAGTGGCGGCGCCAGCGTGTTTCGCGTGCTGGTCAAGTTAACTGGGGCGTTGGAGCCGGTGCGCGCAGCGCTGAGCGAGTTCGGTTGCCCCAGCGAAGTGGAGCAGGCGGTGAAGATGCTGGCCGTGCAGGTGCCGCCGACGCAGTCGCTCGACACCTTGCTCTATTACTTGCTGACCCAGCGCGAAGCTGGAACGCTGGAGTTCGAGGAAGGCGTGTTGCGCCACGCCATCCCCGCAGAGTTTCGCTGAGTCAGAACAACCAGCGATACAGCAGGTAAGCCACCAGTACGGCCAGGATCGGCCGCAGAATGCGGTAGGCCTTCGGGTTGGCGCGCTTGAACTGTTTGACCCGGGTGCTGAGCTTGTTGCTGAAGCGCTTGCTCCAGGCATAGGCCTGGTTGATCCCGCCGACGCGCTCGTCATCGGTGTTCTGCGGTGCAGTAGCACGGCCGAGGAAGGCACTGACCTTACGGTTGATGCGGGTCATCAGCGGGCTGGTCAGCGGCCGCTCGATGTCACAGAACAGGATCACCCGAGTGACGTCGGTCTCGTTCTTGACCCAGTGCACAAAGGTCTCGTCGAACATCACGTCTTCCCCGTCACGCCAGGCATACGGCTCGCCGTCGACGTAGATGCGGCAGTTGTCGGAGTTGGGTGTGGACAGCCCGAGGTGATAGCGCAACGAACCGGCGAACGGGTCGCGGTGTGGGTTCAGGTGGCTACCACCTGGCAGCAGGGCAAACATCGCGCCCTTGACGCTGGGGATGCTGCTGACCAGCTCGACGGTCTTCGGGCACAGCGCCTCGGCCGACGGCAGCGGTTTGTCGTACCACTTCAGGTAGAAGCGCTTCCAGCCCTTCTTGAAGAACGAGCCAAAGCCTGCGTCATTGTCTTTTTCGGCGGCGCGGATGTAGCCCTCGTCGAACAGGCGCATGGCCTCTTCACGGATCACCGGCCAGTTGTCCTTGAGCACATCCAGCTCAGGGAAGCGCTGGCGATCCAGGTATGGCTTGGACGGCACGCCGGAGAACAGGTACATCAGGCTGTTGTAGGGGGCGAACAGCGCCGAATGGTTGACGAACTGGCGCAGCACGGGCAAGCGCGCCTTGCCGCGCAAATGGACGTACAGCACGCTGCCGAAGAACACCAGCAGGACACCCGCCTTGGCGACAAAGGAAAAGCTCATGCAACACTCCTTGGAGTAGGAAATCAGGCCATCACTTGCAGATAGCCGAACATCATAAACCCATCCGCCCGCAGTAAAAACAGGTTGCGCCGGATAGCAATGTTGAAGATTTTGTAATAAAGGCTTTCGCGGGGTATTGCGCGGGGTCAGGCAATTGCGCGGTACACGCCCTGCGCCGGGACTCCAAGGCGGCTCTCGGTTTGCTCAAGAGCCGCCATGACACAGGATTTTACTGCTGGTTTTCCTGCTCGGTAAACAGGTCAGAGAAGAGCATGCTCGACAGATAGCGCTCGCCCGAGTCGGGCAGGATCACCACAATGGTCTTGCCGGTCATCTCTGGTTTTTCGGCCAGGCGCACGGCCGCAGCCATCGCTGCACCACAGGAGATACCGCAGAGAATGCCCTCCTCCTGCATCAGGCGCAGGGCCATGGCCTTGGCTTCGTCATCGCTGACCGTCTCGACCTGGTCGACAATCGACAGATCAAGGTTCTTCGGGATGAACCCGGCGCCAATGCCCTGAATCTTGTGCGGGCTGGGCTTGAGCTCCTGGCCGGCCAGCGCCTGGGTGATCAGGGGCGAGGCCACCGGCTCGACCGCAACTGACAGGATCGGCTTGCCCTGGGTGTGCTTGATGTAACGGGAAATACCGGTGATGGTGCCGCCCGTGCCGACGCCTGCAACCAGCACATCAACCGCGCCGTCGGTGTCGTTCCAGATTTCCGGGCCGGTGGTTTTTTCATGGATAGCCGGGTTGGCCGGGTTGTCGAACTGGCCAGGCTGGAAATACATCTGCGGGTCCGAAGCAACGATTTCGTTGGCCTTGTCGATGGCGCCTTTCATGCCCAGCGCAGGCTCGGTCAGCACCAGCTCGGCGCCCAGCGCCTTGAGCACCTTGCGCCGCTCCAGGCTCATCGAAGCGGGCATGGTCAGCAGCAGCTTGTAGCCACGGGCGGCGGCAACGAAGGCCAGGCCGATACCGGTGTTGCCCGAAGTCGGCTCGACCAGGGTCATGCCCGGTTTGAGTTTGCCACTGCCTTCGGCGTCCCAGACCATGTTCGCGCCGATCCGGCATTTGACCGAGTAACCGGGGTTACGCCCCTCGATCTTGGCCAGGATGGTCACCCCGCGCGGGGCGATGCGGTTGATCTGCACCAGCGGCGTGTTGCCGATGGAATGGGCGTTGTCTGCGTAGATACGGCTCATTGGCAGGGTCCTTAACCGAGCGGGAAAGCCTCAAGGGTAAGCCTGCCCGCCAGCAGCGTAAAGCCCGGTCGAACTCCCCGGCGATGCCTGCGGTCAACCGCTCAACCTGCTTTGGAGAGCCCTCATGACAGCCCGCTATCGCCGGCCACTGGTCGCCCTGGTCAGCCTGCTTGTGATACTGCTTGCCGTGCACCTGGCCCTGCCCTACCTGATGCGCGACTACTTGAACGAAAAACTGGCCGACATGGGTGATTACCGCGGCCAAGTCAGCGACGTCGACCTGGCGTGGTGGCGCGGCGCCTACCAGATCAACGGCCTTAAGATCGTCAAGACCACTGGCAAGGTACCGGTGCCGTTTGTCGATGCGCCGAAAGTCGACTTTTCGGTGAGCTGGCATTCGCTGTGGTACGACCACGCAGTGGTGGCCGAGGTGACCTTCCTGCGCCCGGAGCTTAACTTCGTCGACGGTGGCAACAAGCAGAACTCGCAGACCGGTCAAGGCACCGACTGGCGCCAGCAGCTGGAAAAACTGCTGCCGATCACCCTCAACGAAGTGCGCATCGATGACGGTACGCTGACCTTCCGCAACTTCAACTCCAAGCCGCCGGTAACGCTCAAGGCCACGCAGTTGCAGGCGAGCATCCGCAACCTGACCAATGTGCGCGATGCCGAGGGCCGCCGCGACGCCAGCTTCGAAGGCACCGCGCGCCTGCTCGGCGATGCCAAGGTCGAGAGCAAGGCGACCTTTGACCCGTTCAGCGACTTCGATGATTTCGAGTTCCGCCTGCGCGCTACTGGCATTGAACTGCGCAAGATGAATGACTTCGCCAGTGCCTATGGCAAGTTCGACTTCAATGCCGGCAATGGCGACGTGGTGATCGAGGCTCAGGCCGAAAAAGGCCGACTAAAGGGCTACATCAAACCGCTGCTGCGCAATGTGGAAGTATTCAACTGGCAGCAAGACGTCGAGAACAAAGACAAAAGCTTTTTCCGTTCGATCTGGGAAGCGGTGGTCGGCACTACCGAAACCGTGCTGAAAAACCAGCCGGAAAACCAGTTCGCCACCCGCGTCGAGCTCAGCGGCAGTGTGCATCAGCAGAACATCAATGGCTTCGAGGCGTTTCTGCAGATCCTGCGCAATGGCTTCATCCAGGCGTTCAGTGCGCGCTATGAAAGGCCCGCGCCTGACACTGACTGAAAGGCGGCGCGACGCACCATTCAGAGACTGAATACCCGGTCTGCGTTTGCAGCTGCCCAGGTGCGGCGTATAGTCCAGTACACATTTAGATAGCCTTGCCTGGGCCGGCCCAGACACTTGCAGAGGATTGGTTGATGAAGTTCGAAGGCACCCGCGACTACGTCGCCACCGATGATCTGAAACTGGCGGTCAATGCGGCAGTTACCCTCGAACGCCCGCTACTGATCAAAGGCGAGCCCGGCACCGGCAAGACCATGCTCGCCGAGCAACTGGCGGCATCGTTTGGCGCGAAGCTGATCACCTGGCACATCAAATCCACCACCAAAGCCCATCAAGGCCTCTACGAGTACGATGCGGTCAGCCGCCTGCGCGACTCGCAGCTGGGTGTGGACAAGGTCCACGATGTGCGCAACTACCTTAAAAAGGGCAAATTGTGGGAAGCCTTCGAGGCTGAAGAGCGGGTTATTCTGCTGATCGACGAGATCGACAAGGCCGACATCGAGTTTCCCAATGACCTGCTGCAAGAACTCGACAAGATGGAGTTCTACGTCTACGAAATCGACGAGACCATCAAGGCCAAGCAGCGCCCGATCATCATTATTACCTCCAACAACGAAAAAGAGCTGCCGGATGCGTTTCTGCGCCGCTGCTTCTTCCACTACATCGCCTTCCCTGATCGCGACACCCTGCAGAAGATCGTCGATGTGCACTACCCGAACATCAAGCAGTCGCTGGTCAGCGAGGCGCTGGATGTGTTCTTTGATGTGCGCAAGGTACCGGGCCTGAAGAAAAAACCCTCGACCTCCGAGCTGGTCGATTGGCTCAAGCTGCTGATGGCCGACAACATCGGCGAAGCGGTCCTGCGCGAGCGTGATCCGACCAAGGCCATCCCGCCGCTGGCCGGCGCCTTGGTCAAGAACGAGCAGGACGTGCAGTTGCTCGAGCGCCTGGCGTTCATGAGCCGGCGCGGTAATCGCTGACAGGAGCCAGTCATGCTGCTCAACCTGTTCAACGAAATGCGCGCGGCCAAGGTGCCGGTGTCGGTGCGTGAACTGCTCGACCTGCTCAATGCCCTGCAGCAGCGGGTGGTATTCGCCGACATGGACGAGTTCTACTTTCTGGCGCGGACCATTCTGGTCAAGGATGAACGCCACTTCGACAAGTTCGACCGGGCTTTTTCAGTGTACTTCCAAGGCCTGGAAAACCTCGACCGGCACCTTGAGGCGCTGATCCCTGAAGACTGGCTACGCAAGGAGTTCGAGCGTTCGCTGACCGATGAGGAACGCGCGCAGATCCAGTCGTTGGGCGGTTTGGACAAGCTCATCGAAGAATTCAAGAAACGCCTCGAAGAACAGAAAAAACGCCATGCCGGTGGCAACAAGTGGATCGGCACCGGCGGCACCAGCCCGTTCGGCTCAGGCGGCTACAACCCTGAAGGCATTCGCGTTGGCGACGCCGGTGAGCGCCGCGGCAAGGCGGTCAAGGTCTGGGAGCAGCGCGAGTACAGGAACCTCGATGATCAGGTCGAGTTGGGCACGCGCAACATCAAGCTGGCCCTGCGCCGCCTGCGCAAGTTCGCTCGCCAGGGCGCGGCCGAAGAGCTCGACATCGACGGCACCATCGACCACACCGCCCGCGATGCCGGCCTGCTCAATATCCAGATGCGCCCGGAGCGGCGCAATACGGTGAAGCTGCTATTGCTGTTCGACATAGGCGGCTCGATGGATGCCCACGTGCGCATTTGCGAGGAGTTGTTTTCAGCGTGCAAGACCGAGTTCAAGCACCTGGAGTATTACTACTTCCATAACTGCGTGTATGAGTCGGTGTGGAAGAACAACCTGCGGCGCAACGCCGAGCGCTTCGCCACCTTCGACCTGCTGCACAAGTACGGCGATGATTACAAGGTGGTGTTCGTCGGCGACGCGGCCATGGCGCCGTATGAAATTACCCAGCCCGGCGGCAGTGTCGAGCACTGGAACGAGGAAGCCGGGTATGTCTGGGTGCGGCGGATCAAGGAAAAATTCAAGAAGGTGGTGTGGATCAATCCGTACCCCAAACAGGCCTGGGAGCACACCACGTCGACTCACCTGATCCGCGAGCTGATCGAAGACAAGATGTACCCGCTGACCTTGCAGGGCCTGGAAGACGCCATGAAGTACCTGGCCAAGTAACCCCGGCCGTTCAGATCAGCTCCAGCGTTGCAGGTAAGCTTGCTGCTCCTGCCAGGCGAACTCCTGCAGCACCGCTCTGAAGCGCAACTGCCCCCCCGGCAGGCACTGGGCCAACTGGGCCAGCGCCAAGGGCGTCAATGCACCTAGCCGCGGGTAGCCGCCAATGGTCTGCCGGTCGTTCAACAACACGATTGGCTGGCCATCCGGTGGCACCTGCACGGCGCCCAACGGGATACCCTCCGAGATCATCGGCTCGCCTTGGTACACCAGTTGCGGCCCGAGCAGGCGCATGCCCATGCGGTCGGCGCGGCTGTCCAGGGTCCAGTTCCGGTTGAACGCCTCGAACAGGCTGGTGCCGCTGAACTGCCCCAGTTGTGCGCCCATTACCAGATCCAGCGCAGGCTTGGCGGCGTACACCGGCCTTGATTGTGCTGGCACCTCGCGCTCGGCCGGCAGGGCATCGGCGCATGCCAGCAACTGCCCCTTGATCAGCGCCGAACCTTGGCCATCAAGCCCGCCCAGCTGTTCGCGTACAACCGTGGCGCAACTGCCCATTACCGCCTCGGCCTGAAAACCACCAAGCGCGGCCAGATAAGCACGAGCACCGTGCAGAGGCTGGGTAAAGCTCAGCCGCTGCCCCGCACGCAGATGAAAACTGCGCCAGGGCTTGAGCGGCTGGTCATCGATTCGTGCATCCAGATCAGCGCCCGCCAAGGCCAGGCAGCAGTCGCGCTGGGCGAGCACGCTGAAACCTCCCAGGGGGATTTCCACCACCGGCTCCTGCAAGGCGTTATCCAGCAGCCAGTTGGCCCAGTGCAGCGCCACCCAATCCAGCGCCCCGCCCTGGGTCACGCCGAGATGGCGCACGCCAAAGCGCCCGCCATCCTGCAGCTGACACAGCGGCGTGCTGGCCTCGATCAACAGACTCATGCCTGGCCCTCCAGCGGGCTGTCGTCGCCACCCAGCCTGATGAATTCGGCGTGGTCCACCGCGACGAAACGCACACGGTCACCCGGCTGCAACAAGCTGTAGCCCTCGCGCTCGCGGTCAAACAAACGTACCGGCGTGCGCCCGATGAGGTTCCAGCCGCCCGGCGACACTGCTGGGTAGGCCGCCGTCTGGCGCTCGGCAATGCCGACGCTGCCAGCGGCCACGCGCTTGCGCGGAGTGCTCAGCCGTGGCGTGGCCAGGCGTTCATCGACCAGCCCCATGAAGCCGAACCCTGGGGCAAAGCCAAGGGCAAATACCGGGTATTCACGCTCACTGTGCAGGCGCACCACATCGGCCTCGGACAGCCCACTGCGCGCTGCCAGCAATGGCAACTCGGGGCCGACACTGGGGTCATACCACACGGCAATTTCGTGCTTGCGCCCCGCCGCGCCTGCATCCGGCTGCAGATTTTGCAGCGCTTCGATAATCAGCCCTCGCGCCGCAGTCGGTGACTGCCGAAACTGCACCATCACGGTGGTATAGGACGGCACCAGGTCAACCAGATCGGCGCCCAGGGCACTGCTCAGGCGCTGGCTGGCAGCGAGGATCCACGGCATGTTGGCTTCATCTATGCGATCGAACAAGCGCACCATCAGGCTGTCGATGGCCACCGCCTCGATGCGCAGGTTCATGGCTGCACCAGCGCATCCAGGGCCTGGCGAATCTGCCGTAGCGCCGCCAGCGAGCTGTCGTTGTCGCCGTGCACGCACAAAGTGCTGGCGTTCAGTCGCAGCGCGCTGCCGTCGTCTGCCAGCAACGTCTCGCCACGGGCCAGGCGCAGCGCCTGCTCGATGATCAACGCCGGCTCATGGTGCACTGCCCCCGGCAGCCGCCGCGACAGCAGGTGGCCGCTGGCCGTGTAGCCACGATCGGCAAATGCCTCGAACCACAAGGTGACACCCAGCTCCTCGCCCAGCTGCTGCGCCGCACGGTCATCAGCAGTAGCCATCAGCATCAGCGGCAGGCTGCTGTCGTAGGCGGCTACGGCTTCGAGCACAGCGCGCAACTTCACTGGGTCGGCCATCATGTCGTTGTACAACGCGCCGTGCGGTTTGACGTAGGCCACACGCCCGCCCTGGACCTTGCAGATGCCGTCCAGTGCACCGATCTGGTAGTGCAGCAGATCACGGATTTCTTCATTGCTGCAGGCCATCGAGCGACGACCAAAGCCGACCAGATCCGGATAGGCCGGATGCGCGCCAATGGTCACACCATGCTGCAGGGCCAGGGCCACGGTGCGGCGCATGATGCTCGGGTCGCCCGCGTGATAACCACAGGCGATATTGGCGCAGTCGATGTAGGGCATGACCTCGGCATCCAGACCCATGCGCCAGCTGCCGTAACTTTCACCCATGTCGCAGTTGAGAAGCAGGGTTTGCATCTGGCGGACTCCTGAATCGACTAGAACAGAGTACGGCGGCGCCGAGGCGGCCAGCCGGCTTAGCGCCAGCTTTCCTTGACCACCTTGCGCCGCCCGCCAAGGATGACCCAGCCCAGCAGCACCAGCACGCTTTCGACCACGAACGCCAGCACAAAGCCTGCGCTCAGGCCCCAGCCGATGGCTTCGGGCACCAGCAGAATCTGGTAGCTGTAGCTGTTCAAGGTCTCTTCGCGCAAT
This sequence comes from Pseudomonas sp. PGPR N4, assembly GCF_059693665.1. Taxonomy (NCBI): domain Bacteria; kingdom Pseudomonadati; phylum Pseudomonadota; class Gammaproteobacteria; order Pseudomonadales; family Pseudomonadaceae; genus Pseudomonas; species Pseudomonas sp. PGPR N4. Next base: position 535,138 of record NZ_JCAUKV010000003.1, on the reverse strand, counting down.
TGCGGGTCAGCCTGCGCCAGCACGTGCCAGCTCTGGCTCAGCCACGAGCCCTGCATGGCCTGCCACTCGTTTTCCAGCAACTGGTTGCGGACCAGCAGGCTCTCGATGCTGTTGGCATCGCTGATGAATACCGGATCCTCGCTGGTGCGGTAATGCTGCAGCAGCGCTTGCAGGTCGCCTTTGAAGAAGCGCTGGGCGGTTTCCTGGAAGCCGGACAAGGCCTCGCGCGACTCCAGCACACGGGCCTCGACGCGCTGGCCGTAATCCTTGACCAGGCCAGGGACCTGAATGCCCGCCAGCAGGCCGCAGGTGAACAACAGCAACCGCAGATAACTTCTGAACATGCCGCGTCCTTAGCTTTGCCCGTGGGCGATACATTCGCCATGCCGCCACAACGCCCATTGTCCGGGTTCGTAGCGGTTCCAGGTTTCGTTCTCGGTCAGGGCCTCGGTGGCGATCACCGTGACCACATCATTGGGCGTGGTTTCGGCCTGGAAGTCGACGATCATGTCGACGTCCTTGAGCCGCGCCGGGCCAAACGGCGCGCGGCGGGTAATGTGCACCAGCTTGGTCGAGCAGAAGCAGAACAGCCAGTCGCCGTTGCTCAGCAGGCAGTTGAACACGCCCTTGCTGCGGTGCTCGGCGCAGGCCTCGACCAGCACCGGCAGCAGTTGCTCGACCTCGACCGGCTCGGGGAAGGCATCACGCACGCGGTTGAGCAGGTCGCAGAAGGCCGCTTCGCTGTCGGTATCACCGACCGGCCGGTAGAAGGTGCGCTGGCCGCTGAACTGCGGCAACTGGCCGTTGTGTGCGAAGCACCAGTTATGCCCCCACAACTCACGCACGAACGGGTGGGTGTTGCTCAGGCAGACCTTGCCGACGTTGGCCTGGCGGATGTGGCCGATAACCACTTCGCTCTTGATCGGGTAGCGCTGCACCAGCTTGGCGACTTCCGACTCGCTGCTCGCTGCCGGGTCCTGAAACACGCGCAGGCCGCGCCCTTCGTAAAAGCCGATGCCCCAGCCATCGCGGTGCGGCCCGGTGCGGCCGCCGCGCTGCATCAGCCCGGAAAAACTGAAAACGATATCAGTGGGGACGTTGGCACTCATGCCGAGCAGTTCGCACATGCCTTGCAGCTCCCCTCAGAGACGTGGCTCGACCCGGCCACGGCCAGGCGCGGCCGGTGCCGGCGGATCATTGCGGTAACGGTCGTGGCGATCGGCGGCAACCGGCGCCTCGACCAGCACTTCGCTGTCTTCTGCGGCTTGCCGCTTGGCAGCTGCATCAGCTTGCTCGCGGCGCTCACGGGCGCGTTTTTCCAGCGGCCAGCGCAACAGCACGAACAACAGATACAAAGCAAAGGCGATCATGCCGTACATGGCCAGATCGGACGCCGCGCGCCAGGCGTTGTTGCCAACCTTGAAGGCGATATCCAGCGCGCTGATGGCAATGGCCGGGGCGAAGCTTTCCTTGACCGGGTCGACAATCGTCGGCGTCAGCAGCAGCACCGCAACCAGCACCCGCAGCGGTTCGCGCAGCCAGCGCCACATCCAGCCAGTCAGCTTGAAGGTCACCAGCAGGCAGCCGATGGCGGCCACCGCATACAGGCCCCAGGCAAGGGTATAGTCGTTCTCGGTCATGGTGTTCGTGCAAGCCAGGCGAAGAGATGCCTATGATAAACACTTTTAGGCACAGGTGCCTGTCTGCCCGTGATCACCGGTGCCACTGTCGCCCGGCCCTATTCGCTTTCGCCAGAGACCATACATGCCCGCTATTACTGCCCCGATCGCCCAGCAAGCCCCCGGTAACGACCCTTACGCCTGGCTGCAGCAGCGCGACAGCGCCGAAGTGCTCGCCTACCTGCAGGCCGAAAACGCTTATCAGGAGGCCTGCCTGGCCGATCAGGCGCCGTTGCGCGAGCAGCTGTTCGAGGAAATCAAAGGGCGCATTCTGGAAACCGACCTGTCGCTGCCCTCGCCGTGGGGGCCATGGCTGTACTACACCCGCACCACTGCTGGCGATGAGTACCCGCGGCACTACCGCTGCCCACGCCCGGCAGATGATTCCAACACAGTCGACGCCAGCGCCGAACAGCTGTTGCTTGACCCGAACGAGCTGGCGGCCGGCGGCTTCCTGTCGCTTGGCGCGTTCAATGTAAGCCCCGACCACCAGCTGCTGGCCTACAGCCTCGACACCAATGGCGAAGAAACCTACACGCTGTATGTCAAGGACCTGGCCACTGGCGCCATCACCACCCTGCCCTTCGAGGACTGCGACGGCAGCATGACCTGGGCCAACGACAGCCGCACGCTGTTCTTCGCCGAACTCGACGACACCCATCGCCCCTGCCGCCTGCGCCGGTTCAGCCTGGGCGAGGCTGATGCGCATACGGTGTTCGAAGAAGACGACGGGCGCTTCTTTCTGCACTGCTACCGAGCCAGCTCCGAGCGCCAGCTGATCCTGCTGCTCAACAGCAAGACCACCAGCGAAGCCTGGGTGCTGGATGCCGAGACGCCGTTGGCCGAGTTCACCTGCCTGGCTGCACGCGAAGAAGGCCATGAATACTTCCCCGATCACGGCCAGCTCGATGGCGACTGGCGCTGGTTTATCCGCAGCAACCAGGACGGTATCAACTTCGCCCTGTACCAGGCGCCCTCTGCGGCAGTGCCCAGCCGTGCACAGTGGCAGGTGCTGGTAGCCCACCGCGACAACATCATGCTCGAAGGCCTCAGCCTGAATGCCAGTGCCTTGGCGCTGAGCCTGCGTGAAGGCGGCCTGCCCATCATTGAAGTACGCCCGCAAGGCCAGGCGCCTTACCGCGTCGAGCTGCCGGATGCGGCCTACAGCCTATACGTGCAAGACAGCCTGGAATTTGCCAGCACGCGCATCCGCCTGCGCTACGAGGCACTCAATCGCCCGGCCCAGGTGCGCCAGCTGGAACTGGCCAACGGCGCGCAGTCAGTGCTCAAGCAGACCCCGGTGCTCGGTGCCTTTGACGCCGACGCCTACGTCAGCGAACGCCTGTGGGCCACCGCCAACGACGGCACCCAAGTCCCGATCAGCCTGGTACGCCGCCGCGACGACGTCGGCAAGACGGTGCCACTCTATCTGTATGGCTACGGTGCCTATGGCGAAAGCCTCGACCCGTGGTTCTCCCATGCGCGGCTGAGCCTGCTCGAGCGCGGCGTGGCCTTTGCCATTGCCCATGTGCGCGGCGGCGGCGAGCTGGGTGAGGCCTGGTACCGCGCTGGCAAGCAAGAACACAAGCAGAACACCTTTGACGACTTCATCGCCTGCGCCGAGCACCTGATCGCAACCGGTGTCAGCCGCCCGGAACAACTGGCGATCAGCGGCGGCAGCGCCGGTGGATTGCTGATCGGCGCGGTGCTCAACCTGCGCCCGCAGCTGTTCCGCTGCGCGATTGCCGAGGTGCCGTTCGTCGATGTGCTCAACACCATGCTCGACCCTGAACTGCCGCTGACCGTGACCGAGTACGATGAGTGGGGCAACCCTGAACAACCCGAGGTGCATGCAAGAATCAAGGCTTACGCGCCCTATGAAAACGTCAAGGCTCAGGCCTACCCGGCGATGCTGGTAGTGGCCGGCTACAACGATAGCCGTGTGCAGTATTGGGAAGCAGCCAAGTGGGTAGCACGCCTGCGCACGCTCAAGACCGATAACAACCTGCTGCTGCTCAAGACCGAGATGGGTGCAGGCCATGGTGGCATGAGCGGCCGCTATCAGGGGCTGCGCGATGTGGCGCTGGAATATGCGTTCGTACTCAATGAGCTCGGCGTGGTGTAAACCGGCTTTGCTGTTGTCCTATGCACAACCGTGAACAATCTTGCGTGGCCGCGTGATCAACGTTGCCACGCCAAGCGCAGAAGACCAGACCATGTCCGACCATTCCCACCTCAATGCCGAAATCCGCGACATGCTCATGGACTGCGGCCTGTTCGACACCTTGCAGGCCAGCGAATTTGCTGCCGCTGCCGGCTATTTCAGCCTGAGCAACATGAGCGCCGGCGAGACTATCTTTGCCGAGGGCGACGCCGGCACGTTCATGTGCATTCTGCACCGCGGCCAGGTGTCGGTGCGCAAGACCGACAGCAGTGGCCAGGCCGTCGAAATCGCCGTATTGCGCCGTGGCGCCTTTGGCGAAATGGCGGTGCTCGACGGCGAGCGGCGCTCGGCCAGTTGCGTGGCCGCCAGCGAATGCCAGCTGCTGACGCTGGGCAAGGATTCGCTGGAGAAGATGCTCAACGAAGCGCCGCGGATTGCTGCGCGGATCATTCGCGCACTCGCCGTGGCGCTGTCCAAACGCCTGCGCATGCAGGACGGCCAGCGCCTGGCGCAGGTCTAGTCGTCTTTGCCCTGCGGCCTGGGCGCGTCCTGCTCCAAGCCGGGCAGCGGCTCGTCCCGGCGCGGGCTAGGCAGCGGCATCGGTGGCAACAGCGGCCCACCGGGTTGATTGTCGTAGGCTTTGGGTGGCGCGCTCGGGGTGATCTGCGGATACGGCGTGGGTGTGGCGGTACCCGGAGCACCGGGCACCGGCGTACTAATGCGTGGCTGTTGCCCGGCAGCGTCGGCCAGCGGCGCGGCCAGCAGGATCAGTGCGCTGAGGATCGCGTGGAGCATCGGCAACCTCCTGTCGAAAATTCATCTACAGGCTACGCCCATCTGCGGGTTTTTGCCTGTCCGCCTGGCCTGTAACCACGCTAGACTCAACGCCATAACCGTCATCAGCCTGATTACAAGAAAGGTCACACCATGAGTTCCACCCTCTCCGCCACCGCCCGCCTGGACCGCATCATCGCCGACGCCAAGCGCGACAAGGAAATGGGCTACCGCGACAAGGCCCTGAAGATGTACCCGCACGTCTGCGGCCGCTGCGCCCGTGAGTTCGCAGGCAAGCGCCTGAGCGAACTGACCGTGCACCACCGCGACCACAACCACGACAACAACCCCCAGGACGGCTCCAACTGGGAGCTGTTGTGCCTGTACTGCCACGACAACGAGCACTCGCGCTACACCGATCAGCAGTACTTCAGCGAAGGCTCGACGGCCACCCCGAGCATCGCCAAGGCTACGCACAACCCGTTCGCCGGGCTGGCCGGTCTGCTCAAGAAAGACTGAGCCCACAGCGGCCGGGCAACCCCGTATAATCGCGTTTTTTTTGCGAAGGGCCCCGGCACGTGGCGAACAAACGGTACAGTTGCATCGGCCTGTTCAACCCCAAGTCTGCAGAGAACGTCGGTTCGGTGATGCGCGCTGCGGGTTGTTACGGCGTCAGTTCGGTGTTCTACACCGGCAAGCGGTATGAGCGCGCGCGTGATTTCGTCACCGACACCAAGCGGGTGCATTACGACATTCCGCTGATCGGCATCGACGACCTGCAACGCATCATCCCGCTGGGCTGCACGCCGGTGGCGGTGGAGCTGGTCGACGGCGCCCGTCCCCTGCCTGAATACACCCACCCTGACCGCGCCATCTATATCTTCGGCCCGGAAGACGGCAGCCTCGACGAGAACGTGCGCGCCTGGTGCGAAGAAACCATCTATATCCCCACCGAAGGCTGCATGAACCTTGCGGCAACCGTCAACGTGGTGCTTTACGACCGCCTGGCCAAGGGCCTGAACACCCGCTCGGGGCCTAAATTCAAGTAACAGGCAGGCCGCTGGGCATATGAAATGAACGGCGCGACAACCGCCAGGGTCAGTTATTTACCAACCTACCTGGAGGCTCTGCTCATGCTTGATCTAGATTCCAATGCCCATACCGAGGAAAAGAACGTGCATGGCTGGGAACGCGCCAGTTCCTTGGCCGGTGGCGCCCTCATGATCAGCAAAGGTATGCGCCATGGCGGCGTGATCGGCCTGCTGCAGGTTGCCGTTGGCGGCCTGGCGCTGGCACGCGGGGTCAAGGGCCGTTGTGCGACCAAGGCCTGGTGGCTGCGTCATCGTCAGGAATACCAGCGTCTGAAGGGTGACATTGACCGTGGCGCCGCCGAGCTGGAAGTGCTTCGCGCCAGTGCCGACGCTGCTACCCGCGGCGTAACTATCACCGGTGACGACGGCGTCCACACCCCGAAGCTCTAACACCGCGCCCTTTGTAGGAGCGGCCTTGTGTCGCGAAAGGGCTGCGCAGCGGCCCCTCGATCTGTCGTTTGACGCTAGGTTGCCGGGGTCGCTATGCGACCCTTTCGCGACACAAGGCCGCTCCTACACCAACTGCGTGCAAGCAGGGTTAGCGTAGTAGCTTGCTCTGTAGCACGTCTGAGCTGCGCCCAAGCACGCTCTCGCTGATCTGGATGAATTCTGCCGTATTCACACTCGGCATGCGCATCAACGCCTGGGTGACGTCGTCCAGTGAGCGTTTATTCTGAGTGTGCAGGCGGATCTCCCGATCCAATGCCTGCAACACCTGCACGCCTCGCGCGATCTGCCCGGCGTTAGCCTGCCTGGCCACCAGCCGAGTGACCTTGGCGCCCTGTTTGTGCAGGCGTGCCTGCCAGGCATCATAGCGATCATCACTGATGCCGCCGGCCCGGCGTAGCAGTTCGGTGGCGTAGTAGTCCGTCAGGCTTTCACTGATCCAGTCGCTGTCATCGCGCACCTTGATCTGCGCAAACAGCTGGACCAGCTCACGCAGCAGTGGGCTGCTGCCGTTCTCGCTGATCAAGGCGCGGTTGCTGTGGATGAACAATGAGTTGTGCTCGCCAAGCACGCCCCGCCACATCTGATCGCGTGCGCCAACCAGCAACAACTTGGGCGGATTGCGCGGGAACACCGCTTGCAACTGAGGCCAGACGAACGTCAGCAACGTCAGCGTGTCCATCCGGCGCATGCCCTGCCCTTGCGGCGCCGCCACGGTGACGTCGGTTTCGCCTAGGCGCGCGCGGCGGCTGCCGAGGTTACCGGCGAGCATCCAGCCAGTCGGCCGATCGAACAGGCGCGAGACATCATCGATACGAAACTTGTGCTGGCCGATCCGCGGCCAGGCGGTTTCCACGCTCTTCCAGCCGGGCGGCAGCTCGACTGCCAGGCGCGCTACCAACTCGGTGCCGTCCTGTTGATCAAGACGTGCAGGCGGCACCAACTGATCGCCACGGAACACCGCCCAATGCGCGGTCATGCGGCTCTCGAAGGCACCACCCGACACAGCACTGTCGAGCCGGACGCGGTAACTGAGGCTGGTCTTGCCCGCAGCCGGGCGCCACACGCCACGCTCACCCTGCTGTGACCACTGGCCATCGGCCTGAAAACCGCTGTAGGCATTGGCCTTGCCCAAGGCAAAATCCAGGCTACGCACCGCGCTGCCATCAGCCAGGGTCAGGCGTACTTCGGCCTGGCCACTGTTGGGCAGCAGGCGCACCTGGTAATCCAGATCGACCTTCTTGGCCCAGGCTGGCGAGCAAGCCGCCAGCGCCAGAACAAGTAGCAAAGGGCAACGCATAGACAAACTCCTTGTTCGGAACAGGCCAATCACCGCGGCGCTCAGCCGGCGCGGAAAATCAAATGGTCTTCCCAGTCGTCTTCAGCCACATCGTTCTCGCTGAGCATGCGCCCGGACTGCGAAATACGTTGCTCATGCACCTGACTGCGGTCGCCACAGACCAGATGATGCCAGGCGGGCAGGTCCTTGCCTTCGCTGACCAGCCGATAGCCACAGGTCGGCGGCAACCATTTGAACTGATCGGCCTTGCCCGGGGTGAGCTGGATGCAGTCGGGCACGTGTTTGAAGCGATTAGGGTAGTCGCTGCACTGGCAACTGTTCAGATCGAGCAGTTTGCAGGCAATGCGGGTGTAGTAGACGCTGTTGTCGTCCTCGTCCTCGAGTTTCTGCAGGCAGCACATGCCGCAGCCATCGCAGAGTGATTCCCACTCTTGCGGGTCGAGTTGATCGAGCGTCTTGCGCTGCCAGAAGGGCGCAGTCTGGGCCATCATCACACGGTTTCTCGCAGTTGTTCTTGGGCCGCAGCAGGCGGCGGCGCCAGTCTAGAGCCTGGCCTTGGGCAAAGCCAGACCGCTTGTCAGGGGTGTCCAGACGCAGTAGCGTGCCGGCTTCCCCTTGTGTCTTGCAGGAGCTGTCATGAGCGCCAACCCACGTGTTGCCGATTACGCCATCAACGAACAGTTCATCAATCGCTGGTCGCCCCGCGCATTCAACCCCGAGCCGATCAGCGAAGAAACCCTGCTGAGCTTCTTCGAAGCGGCGCGCTGGGCGCCTTCGGCCTATAACTCGCAGCCGTGGCGGTTCCTTTATGCCCGTCGCGACACGCCAAACTGGCAGCGCTACCTGGAGCTGCTGGTGCCGTTCAACCGCAGCTGGGCCCAGCACGCCTCGGCGCTGGTGCTGGTGATTTCCAAGACCAGCTTTATCGCACCCGGTGCCAGCGAGGAGTCGCCAGCATTGTGGCACGCATTTGATACCGGTTCGGCCTGGGGCCATCTGGCGCTGCAAGCGAGCCTCAGCGGTTGGCACACCCACGGCATGGCCGGCTTTGACCAGGCGATGGCCCGCGAACAACTGAAGATCCCCGAAGGCTATGAGCTGCAGGCGATGGTCGCGATCGGCAAGCTGGGCGACAAGGCCACGCTCGCCGAAGGCCTGCAGGCCCGTGAAGTACCTAGCCCGCGCAAGCCACTGGCCGAGCTGGCTGCAGAAGGCGATTTCAGCCTCTGATCTACCGCAGCGCGAGGCGACGCTTGCTCCAGACGCCCCGCGCTACACATCAATAACCGCGCTGGAAATCCACCTCGCCGCGCAGTGCCTGCCCCGCTAAATAGTCCCGCAGATTCTCGACAAACAAACGCACCATCGCCGTAGGCGAGGTCGGCGCGGAGCTGTGCCCGGTCAGCAGTAAACCCCACGCCGTCCAGAACGGATGTTGTTGCGGCAGCGGCTCCTGCCGGCATACGTCGATCACGGCGCCGGCCAGATGACCTTCCTTCAACGCTGCGACCAGGTCGGCATCCACCACCGAAACACCGCGACCAGCGTTGATCAACAGCGCACTGGGCTTGAAGCGTTTGAACAGCGCGGCGTTATACAGGTCATGGGTGGCCGGGGTATCAGGCAACAGGTTGATTACGTAATCAGCCTGCTCGACTCGCTGTGGCAATTGATCGAGCCCAGCCACTTCAACAAACGGCGCCTGCTGACGCGCGCTGCTGGCAACGCCGTACAGAGTCACACCAAATGGCACGAGAAACTCCGCCACACGCTGGCCGATATCGCCCGTGCCAACGATCAGCACCTGGCGCCCTTGCAGGCTGTGCCCAGGGCGTTCATCCCAGCGCCGCTCGACCTGGCTGACCAGGCGCGACAAAACCTCGCGCTCGTGGCCAAGCATGTAGGTCAGCATGTATTCGGCCATGACCTGGCCAAAGATGCCCACAGCGCGGGTCAGGCGGTAGTCACGCGTCAGGCCGTCGGCCAGCAGCGGGGTAATCCCCGCCCAGGTCGACTGCGCCCATTCTGGCTTATGGCCTTGGCGCAGCAGGGTCGCCAGCAGGTCTGGCTGACCCAGCCACACCGGGCATTGCGGCGCCAATAGCGCCAACTCGGCGGAGTTACCGCTGGTCAGCACTTCAAGGTCGGGGGCGGCAGCGGCCAGCAGGCCGGCATAGTTGGCATGATCCTGTTCAGCGATCAGAACGCGCATCTCAAAAGACAACCTTGGCAGATAACGGAAAACGGCCCGAGTAGCGGGCCGCTTGGGCGAACGATGGGCAGCGCGGGCCTATCAGACCGGGTCGTTGCGGCGCAGCAGCTCTTCAGGCAGGTGCTCGATGTACTCGTCTTCGAGCGGCGGCATCTGCAGGTGGTAGCCCTGGGCCTCGAGGTTGTTCAGCACCTGTTCGATGTCTTCCCGGGCCAGCTTGCGCTCCGGCGACAGCACCAGGTCGAAGGCGTGAATCGGCGTACCGAAGGCCGGCAGCAAACCTGCTGGGACCCGCTCCAGGCCGTCAGCCTTGAGCACGTAAAGGTACATTTCGTTTTTGCGCGGGCTCTTGTAGATCGAGCAGATGCGTTTCATGAGGATTCTCCGAGCGCGGCCAGATCATCCAGCAGCGCCTGGCCCATCCGCTCGCGACGCCAGCCGCGCAGCGAATCGGGCAGTTGATAGGGCCCATTGGGGTAGCCGCTCTTGAGCAGCGCCTCGAGGGTTTTCTTGCGCAGCATCAGCTCCGGGGCGATGCCCAGCCGCTCGCCTTCGGCCTGGCCGATGGCGCGCAGGCGCTTGAGGATGGCCGAGGCTTCGATCGGCAATGGCTCAGGCAGCGCTGGCGGATACTGCTCAGCCGGCACACTGCCGGCCTGCTTGATCAATTGCAGGAGGAACTCGCCGTCCTGACGCAGGGTGCGCGGGTGCATGTCATCGATCTTGGCCAGGGCCGAGAGGCTATCTGGCTGGGTCTTGGCGATCGGCCACAGCGAATGCTCACGCAGCACGCGGTTGCGCGGCAGGTCGCGGCGGCGCGCTTCAAGCTCGCGCCAGGCCGACAGCTCACGCAGGACTGCCAGCTGCTGACGCGACAGCTTCCAGGCCAGCTTGACCTCACGGTAGAGCAGCTGCGGCTCGACTTCACGGCGCATCTGCGCAACCAGTTCGGCGCCGTCTTCCAGCACCCAGGCGTACTTGTCATCGGACAGCCGCGGGCGCAGCGCGATGAACAGCTCGGCGAGGTGCACGGCGTCTTCGGCGGCGTAGCTGACCTGGGTTTCCGACAGAGGCCGCTGCAGCCAATCAGAGCGGGTTTCGCCCTTGGGCAGATCGAGCCCGAGCACGTCCTGCACCAGGCGCGAGTAACCCATCGAGAAACCGATGTTGAGGTAACCTGCGGCCAACTGGGTGTCGAACAACGGCTGTGGCAGCTTGCCGGTCAGGCGCAGGAGAACTTCAAGGTCCTCACTGCAGGCATGCACCACTTTGACCACTTGCGGGTCTTCGAGCAGGTCAGCCAAAGGCTGCCAGTCACGAACCCGCAACGGGTCGATAAGAAAGGCTTTTTGACCGTCGCCAACCTGCAGCAGCCCGGCCTTGGGGTAGAAGGTGTCTACCCGCATGAATTCGGTGTCGAGCGCTACGAAGGGCAATTCGCGCCAGGTCCGGCAGTGCTCGGCCAGGCTCTGGTCGTCACAGATCCAGTGTATTTCGTTGGCCACGAGGCTCTCCCACAAACAGTGGCGCGCAGTATATACGCCGTGGGCCGCGCACGCGAAACATGGCGACCATCGCCCGGCGCTGCTGTCAGCGGCCAGCCGCCAGCCACGGCCGGCAGCCGGCGAACAAGTCCAGTGATTGCTGGTAGACCGCGCTGTGCACCTGCAGCAGGCCGAGCATCGAGTGGAACAGGTTGTCCTGGCTCAGCGGGGCATCACGCAGGCGCGCCAGGCAGTCGTTGTCGAGGCCAAAGTCCTGCCGGTAACTGTCGGAGAACCACGCCAGCATCGGCACATGGCGTTGCTGCTCGGGCGCCAGCATGTACGGCGTGCCATGCAGATAGAGGTTGTACTCACCCAGCGATTCGCCGTGGTCGGACAGGTACAGCATGGCGGTGTCGACTTTGTCCTGCCGGCTGCGCAGCAGGTCGATCAGCGAGGCCAGCACGTGGTCGGTGTAACCCAGGGTGTTGTCGTAGCTATTGATGATTGCCTGCTGATCGCACTGGTTCAGGGCATTGCTGCGGCACACCGGGGTGAATCGCTCGAACGCTTGCGGATAACGCTTGTAGTAATCAGGGCCGTGGCTACCCATCTGGTGCAGGACCAGCACGGTGTCCTGGTCGAGGCTGTCGAGCAGCTCGGCCAGGCCTTGCAGGAGGATTTCGTCGTGGCACTCACCGCCGGCACACAGGGCGGGGTCCTTGAGGTTGCTGACGTCGACGAACTGCACGCGGTCGCAGGTACCCTTGCAGCCTGATTGATTGTCACGCCACTGCACCGTCAGGCCGGCGCGCTGGAGCACGTCCAGCAGCCCCTCCCGGTTACGGGCGACGCTGGCATCGTAGTCCCTGCGCGGCATGCCGGAGAACATGCACGGCACCGAGACAGCGGTTTCGGTGCCGCACGAATGCACATCGGTGAAGCCCAGCAGGCCGTCTTCCTTGCTCAGGCGCGGGGTGGTATCGCGGCTATAACCGAGCACGCCAAAGTTTTCCGCGCGGGCGCTTTCACCCACTACCAACACCGTCAGCGACTTGCGCTTGTGCTGCTGCCAGGCAGCGGCATCGCGGCGGGCGTCTTCGCCGTAGCGCTGAAACGGCGCGGCCGCACTGCCCAACCGCTCGCTGGCATAGCCAAACGAGGCGCCAACAACGTTGCTTGGGGTGAGCATCAGGCGGATTTCGTGGTGGTTGCGAAACAGCGAAGACAGGCCCTGATAGTTAGCCAGGGCCACCGCGCCCAACGCCACCGTACAGGCCCCCCCGACCAGCAGTTTGCCGAACACTTCGCGGTGCCACGGGCGATAGGCGATCGGCGCCTTCCACACCAGTGCGGCCGGCAGCAAACCCAGCAGCACGATATAGCCGATGAACTTCAACGAGAGCAGATCACGCACTTCGCTGATGTTGGTCTCGGCAACGTTGCGGAACATGCCTGCATCAATCAGCACACCGTACTGATTCATGAAGTAAGCCACTGCCGCACCGCTGACAAACAGCACCATCAAGACCGGCTTCAACACATACTTGAAGGCAATCAAGGTCAACACCAGGTTGAACGCAAACAGCATCAGCAGGGCAAACGCCAGCATCAGCCAAAGCCCCGTCAACCCTGGCGGCACCACCGTCTGGAGGTGACTCCAGAGCAGGCTGTTGAAGCCAATCAACAAGTACAGGCTGGCCAGTAACGTGACCCATTCGGTCCGCAGATTGTCGAGTTTCAGCATGGTCTTCGCTATCGAGTTTGATGTTGGCCCAGGCGCGACTCAGCGCGTGGCAATTCGAAGCGGATTGTGGGAAGCAGACCATCGTTTTTTTGTGAAAAACCCGCCAACAAACTCTAACATCCAGCAACAATTACACGTGTTTACCTTTCATTCAGCCGACGTTCAGCCAACCGCTGCCGGACCACCCCCACCCACGTCTTTGGCAAACGCGGCTATCCTCAAGGTTCTGCACCAGTGTCCAACCCCTGACGGAGGTGAAGAAATGCCCGTACCGCATGATCTGTTCGCAGACCTCAGCATCCAGCCTGACGACTTTCACGCACTGAGCGCCAAGGACCCGGAGCTGCTCAAGCTACACAAGGCTTACCAGGCCAAGGACAAAGAGGTGGACGTCGCTGAACGCACCGCCGCCACCGATGACACCGTCACGCTATTGCGCAAGGAGCGGCTGCTGATCAAGGACAAGATCGAACGAATCATTCATCCAGCCAAGTCCTGACCCGGCTGCAACAACTGTAAAACCGCCATCGCGGGGCAAGCCTGCGATGGCGATCAACAAAGCCTCAGACTGCGGCGCTGGCCTGCAAGGCGCCTTGCAGATCATCGATCAGATCGCGGCAGTCCTCGATCCCCAGCGACAGCCGCAACAGGCCCTCGGTAATCCCCATCACGCCTTTCTGCTCTGGGCTCAACGAGTTGTGCGACATGCTCCAGGAATGATTGATCATGCTCTCGACGCCGCCCAGCGAATCGGCCAGGACAAAGATCGACAGCGCGTCGACAAAACGCTTGAGCGCCTCGCGATCACCCTTCAACTGCAAGGTCACCACCGCGCCGCCCGTGCGCATCTGGCGCTTGCACAGCTCATGCTGCGGGTGGCTGGGCAGACCTGGATAGAACACCTTATCGACCAGCGGATGGCTCTCTAGGAACTGCGCCACCCGCAGGGCATTGGCACTTTGGCGCTCCATGCGCACGTCCAGCGTCTTCAGTCCGCGCAGGGCCAGGTAGCAATCGAACGGCCCCTGCACGGCACCGACGGCCATGCTGATCTTGCGCAGGCGCGCCAGCAACTCGGCGTTGGCCGCCACCACGACTCCGCCGGTGAGGTCGGAGTGGCCACCGATGTACTTGCTCGCCGAGTGCATCACCAGGTCCACGCCGAGGGTGATCGGCTGCTGATTCCACGGCGAGCAGAAGGTGTTGTCGATGCAGGTGAGGATATTGCGGGCACGGGCCAGGCTGCACACCGCTTCGATATCGACCAGGTGCAGCAGCGGATTGGTCGGCGACTCGATCCAGATCAGCTGCGTGTCCGGGCGAATCGCCGCTGCCAGGGCGTCCAGGTCATTCAGGTCGACATACGTGGTGGTCAGCCCGGAGGTGCGGCTGCGGTAGTCTTCGAGCAGGCGGAAGGTGCCGCCGTAGACGCCGTTCATCACCACCACGTGAGCGTTCTTGTCGAGCAACTCGAGCACTGTCGAAGTGGCGCTGACGCCGGAAGCACAGGCGACCGCACCTAGCCCTTCTTCCAACGCCGCAACGCAGCTCTCGTAGGCATGCCGGGTCGGATTGGCAACGCGGCTGTAGGCGTACTCGGGGTTATCGTCTAGGCCGCGCTTGATGTACGAGCTGGCGGTGTAGATCGGCGGGAAGATGGCGTTGTCGGCAACGCTGAATTGCTCGCCAGCGTGAATGGTACGCGTGGCGAAGTTGCGCGGTTTGTCGGACATGATCGGGCCCAGTGACTGGTAGAAGGCGGGGTTGATGGCCGTCACTATCGCATATCCGCCGCGATTGGCCGAGCGCAGGCGGATGCGCGCGATACCCCGGCCCCAGCATTCTATTCGTACTCGTTAACGGCTAGTCTGGAGCATATTTTTCTCGGCAAGGCGACGCACCGGCATGGACAGTTTCGACCAGCACATCCTCACCCTACTCCAACGCGACGCCTCCACCTCGCTCAAGGAGCTGGCCGAAGCGGTCAACCTCACCACCACCCCATGCTGGAAGCGGGTCAAGCGCCTGCAGGATGATGGCTACATTCTCGGCCGCGTCGCGCTGCTTGATCCGCAACGCCTGGGCCTGGGTCTGACCGTGTTCGTCCAGCTCAAGACCCAGCGCCACGACAATGCCTGGCTCGAGCAATTTGCCGCCACTGTCAGCGGCTTCGAGGAGGTCATGGAGTTCTACCGCATGTCTGGCGATTGGGATTACATGCTGCGGGTGGTGGTCAGCGATATTGCCGCCTACGACCGCTTCTACAAGAAGTTGATCACCCGCACCGATGGCCTGTCGAACATCACCTCCAGCTTTGCCATGGAACAGATGAAGTACACCACGGCCTATCCGGTGCATCGCTGATGCGTCGATCAATTGGTTTGAACGGCTGATAGAGCGCGCCGATCAACCGAGTGGACAAAGCAATTTGACGGCGTCGGGTACAGGTTATAGCTTGGACTCACTGCCCTGCGGCCAACCGGCCGACCCTCCTTAGACGCGAGCGCGATTGTGGAACCCAACGGCCAGGCCCTGATCGACGGCTACAACCGAAAAATCGACTACCTGCGGATGTCGGTCACCGACCGCTGTGATTTTCGTTGTGTCTATTGCATGGCCGAAGACATGCAGTTCTTGCCGCGCCAACAGATTCTCAGCCTTGAAGAGCTGTATCAGGTGGCCGAACGCTTCGTCGCCCTCGGCACGCGCAAGATCCGCCTGACCGGCGGCGAGCCACTGGTGCGCCAGGGCATCGTCGACCTATGTCGGCGCATTGCCGCCCTGCCCGGCCTGCGTGAACTGTGCATGACCAGTAACGGCTCGCAGCTCGAGCGGCTGGCGCAGCCGCTGTTCGACGCCGGCCTCAGCCGCCTCAATATCAGCCTCGACAGCCTCGACCCGGAGCGCTTTCGCCAGCTGACCCGCACCGGCGATCTGGCCCAGGTCATCGCCGGCATCGACGCCGCGCGCCGCGCCGGCTTCAAGCGGATCAAGCTCAACTGCGTGGTGCTCAAGGGTCGCAACGATGACGAACTGGTCGATCTGGTGCGCTTTGCCATCGACCGTGAGCTGGACATCACCTTCATCGAAGAGATGCCGCTGGGCGTGATCAGCGAGCATCAGCGCGGCGAGTCGTTCTATTCCAGCGATGATGTGCGCGACCGCCTCGCGGCGCACTTCAGCCTGATCGAATCTGCCGAATCATCGCAGGGCCCGGCGCGCTACTGGCGCCTGGCCGAGGCAGCGCAGACGCGGGTCGGCTTCATCTCGCCGCACAGCCACAACTTCTGCGCCACCTGCAACCGTGTCCGCCTGACCGTCGAGGGCCGCTTGCTGCTGTGCTTGGGCAACGAGCATTCGCTGGACCTGAAACAGGTGCTGCGTGCGCACCCAGGCGACGCCGAGCGCCTCGAGCATGCCATCCGCGAAGCGGTGCAGCTCAAGCCTTACCGCCACCACTTCGAAGTAGGCGGCGAGGTGCAGATCCTGCGCTTCATGAACATGACTGGCGGCTGACCCAACCGCCTCTGGATCCCCATGATCGTCCATTCCCGGCCCGATGTGCTGCGTGTGCTGTTCACCCTGAAAGGCTCGATCGTCAAGCGCATTGCCTGGCGTTGCCTGCTGGTTACCTTGCTGGCGGCGTTGATCGTGCTGGTCGAGCGGCATTATCCAGAGATGTTCTCGCCGGTCAGCGCCACGCCCTTCACCTTGCTCGGCCTGTCGCTGTCGATCTTCATGAGTTTTCGCAACACGGCCTGTTATGACCGCTGGTGGGAGGGCCGCAAGGCCTGGGGGCGGATGCTCATCGAGGTGCGCTCGTTCGTGCGCGAGAGCGTGGCGATTGCCAACCCCGAGCTGCGCCGCGAGTTACTGCGCAGCCTGTGCGGCTTTGCCCATGCCTTGAACGCTGGATTACGCGGTGAGGATGCCTTCGGCGCGGCGCGGCCGTGGCTGAACCCGGCGCATTCACTCAGCCCGCACAACGTCTGCGACGGCATCCTGCGTAACATCGGCCAGCGCTGCTCGGAGCTGGCGCAGACGCAACAGATCAGCGAATGGCGCTACACCCTGCTCGAACAGCGTCTGGTTGGCCTGGCCGAAGTGCAGGCGACCTGTGAACGGATCAAGGGCACGCCGCTACCCTTCCCTTACACCCTGCTGTTGCACCGGACCATCTATATCTTCTGCCTGCTGCTGCCGTTCGCCCTGGCTGAGCCGTTGGGCTGGCTGGCGCCGTTGTTCACCACCATCGTCAGCTACACGTTCTTTGGCCTGGATGCGATCGGCAACGAGCTGGAAGATCCGTTCGGCCGCGACGAAAACGACCTACCCACCGACTCACTGGTGCGCACCCTGGAGCGCGACGTGCTTGCGGCGCTTGGCCACGAACCGTTGCCGCCGGCGCTGATGCCGGTCGATCACGTGCTCAGCTGAACCGGGCGGCGGCGACTAAACAATGGCTAGCCCCGCTCAACTTGGTTAAGGTCAACGCATTCCGATTGCGCAGGCCGCCCCATGGACATCAAGCAGCTCAAGTTTCTTATCGCCCTGGACCAGACCCGGCACTTCGGTCAGGCCGCTGCGCTGTGCCATATCACCCAGCCGACCTTGTCGATGCGCCTGCGTAATCTGGAAGAAGAACTTGACCTGGTGCTGGTCGAACGTGGCCAGCGCTTCGAGGGTTTCACCGAGGCCGGCGAACGCATTCTGGCTTGGGCGCGGACACTGCTGGCCGCACATGACGGCCTCCAGGCCGAAGCGGCCAGCTGCCGCGGCCAAGTGGTCGGTAGCCTGCGCCTGGGCAGCGTGCCGTTGGCCAGTTTCAATCCAATGGCGCTGCTGGTGCCGCTGCGGGAGAAGTTTCCCGAGCTGCAGTTTCAGCTCAGCTCGAGTACCTCCGAGCAGATTGTCGATGGCCTCAGCCGCAATCAGCTCGACCTGGGGATCTGCTATCTGGATCAGGTCAACTCAAGCTTTTTCGACGTGATCGAACTGGGCACCACCACCATGGGCCTGCTGCACGACACCCGCCATTATCAGTTCGAGCAAAGCGAGCTGGCCTGGGATGAGCTGGGGGATCTGCCGTTGGGGCTGCTCAGCAAGGGCATGCACTACCGCCAGTCGCTGGACCTGAGCTTTCGCAGCCGCGGCCTTGCGCCACTGGCAGTGCTGGAAAGCGACTCGACCTTCCAGCTGATCCAGGCCATCACCAGCGGCATGTGCTGCGCAGTGATGCCGCTCAACTGCGGGCTGGAGGATTTGAGCGAACACATGCGCATCACCCCCATCACCGAGGCCAGCGTGCTCAGCCCGGTCGGCCTGCTGCTGCGCCGCAGCGAGCCGAGGTCGGCGATTGCCGAGCAGTGCTTTAACCAGGCACGGATAGTGTTTGGCCAGTAACTGCTAGCCACAAAAAACGCGGGGCCAGTCTCGCAGCGCTGTGCTGCTCGGACTGGCCCCGCGTGGTTAACGGTGCTGGCTGGCGTTAGGGCGAGCCTTAACGATAGCGCTCCAGCCAATGCGCATACGGCGCTGGCAGGGTCCACGAGGCTTTGTCCACGCCCAACTCTTTGGCGGCGAAGTAGGCCCAGTGTGGGTCAGCCAGGTGCGCACGGCCTACCGAAACCAGATCCAGCTGACCCGCTTGCAGCGCGCCTTCAGCCAGCTGCGGCGTGCCGAAGCCCCATGCCGAAGTCACCGGCAGGCCTGCTTCGCGGCGCACGCGCTCGGCAATCGGGCCCATGAAGGCCGGGCCCCACGGGATGTTGGTGTCGGGGATGGTGAAACCAACGCTGACGCTCAACAGGTCGAGGCCACCGGCCTTGAACTGACGGGCCAGTTCGATCGACTCGACCAGGGTCTGCTCGTCGCGGCCATCATATTCCAGCACACCGAAGCGGGCGGTCAGCGGCAAATGCTCAGGCCAGACTTCACGCACGGCCGCCAGCGTTTCGAGGAGGAAGCGGCTGCGGTTTTCGAAGCTGCCGCCGTAAGCATCGGTACGCTGGTTGGAGTGCTCGGAGAAGAAGCTCTGGCCGAGGTAGCCGTGGGCGAAGTGCAGCTCGATCCACTCGAAACCGGCGTCACGGGCGCGGCGCGCAGCGTCGACAAAGTCTTGTTTGACCCGAGCGATATCGTCCAGGGTCATGGCCTTTGGCACTTTCGGCAGGTTGGCGCCAAAGGCAATTGCCGACGGTGCCAGGGTGTCCCAGCCGCGGGCGTCGTCAGCGGCGATATGGTCGTCACCTTCCCATGGGCGATTGGCGCTGGCCTTGCGCCCGGCGTGGGCGATCTGGATGCCGGGTACGGAACCGGCCGCCTTGATCGCCTTCACCACCGGTACGAACGCTTCGGCGTGGGCGTCGCTCCAGATCCCGGCGCAGCCTGGGGTGATGCGTCCTTCTGGCGATACAGCAGTGGCTTCGACCACCAGCAAGGCGGCGCCGCCGCGGGCCATGCCCGCCAGATGCACGTGGTGCCAGTCGTTGATCATGCCGTCTTCAGCCATGTACTGGCACATCGGTGGAATGGCAATGCGGTTGCGCAAAGTGACGTCTTTGAGGGTGTAGGGATCGAACAATGCAGACATGAGCCAGCTCCAGCAGGTTGGGTATACGATAGTTCGATCATAATCGAACTATGGCAATTAATGAAAGCCCCGTTATCATGTCGACCATGCGAGCCTACAAACATCCAAGCTGTGAAGACCTCATCCTCGAACGCGTGCTGTACGCCTTGAGCGACCCTGTGCGCATGGCCATCGTGCGCCATCTGGCGGGTGTCACCGAAGCCACTTGCGGCGAGCTGGATGGCGGCCGGCCCAAGTCGAGCATGTCTCATCATTTTCGCGTGCTGCGTGATGCGGGCCTGGTGCAGACGCGCAATGTCGGCACCACGCACATGAATTCGCTGCGCAGCGAAATGCTCGACAGCCGCTTCCCCGGCCTGCTCGAGTGCATCCTCCGCCAGCGCTGAGTAACCGCCGCATCCTCTCCCCCTGCGCAGCCCATCGGCTCGCGCAGCAGGCGTAATGAACGCCGTTCGAAGCGCCCTTCTCTACTGATCACAAGGCACAGCATGCGCCGTCCAGCGGGGCCTTGGTGGCAAGCCGCAGATCTGCCGACCGCACAGGTTTGAATTCAGACACCAAACAAGGTACTCCGCATGACTCAAATTCAGTTCAAGCCTGAACCGCAAACCGCAGGCATAAAAAAACCACGAGGCAGCACCTCGTGGTTTTTTATGGGCTGGTTGCCGTAGCGGCAAATGGTTACCGCGCAGCTAAAGCCTGATTACAGCGCCATGTCGCTGGCAGGGTTGCTTTCAACTGGCTTGCTCACGGTTGTATCAGTGCCAACGCTCTGATCGATAACCGGTGGTTTTTCCAGTTGCAGCACTTCAGCGGTGTAGTTCCACTCTTTCTGCACAGCAGCAGCCGAATCGTTCAGCTTGGTGCCGTAGCTTGGCACGATTTCGTGCAGCTTGGCTTGCCACTCAGGCGTTGCGACCTTTTCCTTGAACACGGTTTCGAGCACGGTGAGCATGATCGGTGCCGCGGTCGAAGCGCCTGGCGAAGCGCCCAGCAGACCGGCAATGCTGCGGTCCTGCGAGGTTACGACTTCGGTACCCAGCTTGAGTACGCCGCCTTTTTCTTCGTCACGCTTGATGATCTGCACGCGCTGACCAGCTTGCCACAGGCGCCAGTCTTCTTTCTTGGCGTTCGGGAAGTAGGTCTGCAGCGCCGCGAAGCGATCATCGTCAGACAGCATCAGCTGGCCAGCGAGGTACTCGACCAGCGGATACTGATCAACACCTACCTTGGTCATCGGCCAGACGTTATGCAGCGTGGTGCTGCTCAGCAGGTCGAGGTACGAACCGTTCTTGAGGAACTTGGTCGAGAAGGTGGCGAATGGGCCAAACAGAATCACGCGCTTGCCATCCAGCACGCGGGTGTCCAGGTGCGGCACCGACATGGGTGGCGCGCCGGTGGAGGCGATGCCGTAGGCCTTGGCCATATGCTGCATGGCCACGGTAGGGTTCTCGGTCACCAGGAACGAGCCGCCGACCGGGAAGCCTGCGTATTCCTTGGCTTCCGGGATGCCCGACTTCTGCAGCAGCTTCAGCGCGCCGCCGCCAGCACCGATGAACAGGAACTTGGCGTCGGTGGCCGACTTGCTGCCGTCCTTGAGGTTCTTGTACTCAACGTGCCACGAGCCATCTTCGTTACGCGTGATGTCCTGCACTTCGGTGGACAGCTTCAGGTCGAAGTTTTCCCGGGTTTGCAGGTGCTTGACGAACTGACGGGTGATCTCGCCGAAGTTGACGTCGGTGCCGATCGGCGTCCAGGTCACGGCCAGCTTCTGCGAAGGATCACGCCCTTCCATCATCAGCGGGACCCACTTGGCGATCTGCGCGTTGTCTTCCGAGTACTGCATCGGACGGAACAGCGGGCTGGCCTGCAGCGCGTCGTAACGCTTCTTGAGGAACTTGATGTTGTCGTCGCCCCACACGAAGCTCATGTGCGGCGTGGTGTTGATGAACGAACGCGGGTTGTTCAACACGCCCTGACGGACCTGCCACGACCAGAACTGGCGGGAGATCTGGAACGATTCGTTGATCTCGATGGCCTTGGAGATGTTGACGGTGCCGTCTTTATCCATAGGCGTGTAGTTCAGCTCGGCCAGCGCAGAGTGACCGGTACCGGCGTTGTTCCAGCCGTTGGAGCTTTCTTCAGCGACGCCATCCAGGCGCTCGACCATCTCCATCGACCAGCTCGGCTCCAGCTCATTGAGCCAGACCGCCAGGGTCGAACTCATGATGCCGCCGCCAACCAGCAGCACGTCTACTTTCTTCGCTTCATCGGCGTGCGCCTGCATCAGGCTCGCCGCGACAGCCAGACCCAGCAGGGTCTTGCCAGCTTTCTTGAACATTGATCAATTCCAATCGATAGCACGTAAGGAAGGCCTAGGCAGGGCCTCGTTTATCCATGTCCTTCAGCGCGCGCTTTTTATTGATCATTGGAGTCAGCAGCTTGAGAAACAGGGACGCCAGCCTAAGGTCGAATTGACCGGTCAGGGCTGAAACGTTTTTCCGATTGTAACCGAAATGCCAGCACAAACAAATTCGCAAGTGGCAGGCAAGGTGACGGGATGTCTCAGTGGCCGAATGTCGCGGGGTGGCCGTGGCCCGAGTAAACGCCAGACAACAAAAACCCCCGGCCACGTGGATGACCGAGGGTCTTGGACGGGGCCGCAAACAGCCCCGTCAACGATCTGGAATTACTGCTGCTGTGGCAGCTTGTCGATCGGGCCGCAACCGCCAATGATCTTGGAGACCGAAACCGAAGGGTGGAACAGGTAGTCGTACGAGCAATTCTTTTGCTGGTTGTAGACCTGGCCGGTGCAACCCGACAGCAGCGCAACACCCGATACGACGGCTACAGCGACGGTAGCTTTGAACAGCTTTTTCATACTAAGTCCTTTAAATGATCATGCGCCATCGTACTGACGGCGGCGGGATCATACAGTTTCTGCGCATTGGATCCAAGTCAAATACCGTGTTAGTGAACTTAGTAATGCTTGAGCGATACATCTGGCGACCCAACGAAAAAATATAAGGCTTCTGACGCTACTCTTCACACCAACAAAACCTCTCAACATGTCGAACTCACAGAGCTTGCATTTCTTGTAATCCCTTTCCGAACCGTAATCTTGAACCTGCCCAGCCGTTGACGGCGCAGCGGCCGGTGCCGACCAGCATCAGCAGAGATGACCGCGGTCTTTGATGCAACGGGGGGAAGCCAGTGGTTCAAACGGCGATTTTCATGCAAGTAAAAAAGCAACTAAATTTACTGATTCAAGTCACGCATACGCGGCATATTAGTTTGGTGCATGAGAGCAAGTAGAGCTCATTAGCGAAGGTCTTCTCATACCACTTATGAAAATGAAATCAGGAAGTACGGTAACACCATGCCTGCGCACATTTCAGATAACGCAAAAAACAAAAAGCCCCGCAGACTTTAATCTGCGGGGCTTTTCGATGTATGGCGGAGAGATAGGGATTTGAACCCTAGGTACTGTTGCCAGTACAACGGATTTCGAATCCGTCCCGTTCGACCACTCCGGCATCTCTCCAATGGCGCGCATCATACCAGCGATTTCGTAAAAGGCAAACCTTTATCTGAAAAAAATTCGCGTGGTATCAAACGCTTGCGTCACAGCGGGCCTTACAGCGGCACGCCCAGACGCTTGGCAACTTCTTCGTAGGCTTCGATCACGTCGCCCAGACCCTGGCGGAAGCGGTCCTTGTCCATCTTCTTGCGGGTTTCTTTGTCCCACAGGCGGCAGCCGTCCGGGCTGAACTCGTCGCCGAGGACGATCTGGCCGTGGAACACGCCGAATTCGAGCTTGAAGTCGACCAGCAGCAGGCCGGCGTCATCGAACAGCTTGTTCAGCACTTCGTTGACCTTGAGCGACAGCTTCTTCATCTCGACCAGCTGCTCGGCGGTGCCCCAGCCGAAAGCCACAACGTGGGATTCGTTGATGAACGGGTCGCCCTTTTCGTCGTTCTTGAGGAACAGTTCGAAGGTCGATGGTTCGAGCTTGATGCCCTCTTCCACGCCCAGACGCTTGACCAGGCTGCCGGCGGCGTAGTTACGCACGACGCACTCAACCGGGATCATGTCGAGCTTCTTCACCAGGCACTCGTTGTCGCCAAGCAGCTTGTCGAACTGAGTCGGGATGCCGGCTTCTTCAAGCTTTTGCATGATGAAGGCGTTGAACTTGTTGTTCACCGTGCCTTTGCGGTCGAGCTGTTCGATGCGCTTGCCGTCGAACGCCGAGGTATCGTTGCGAAACAGCAGGATCAAGCGGTCGGCGTCATCGGTCTTGTAAACCGATTTGGCCTTGCCGCGGTAGAGTTCGTCGCGTTTTTCCATGATGGGCTCCGCTTGCTTGAGTTGGTGGGCTAGGCGATTTCGCGCCAGTCGAGCCCATGTTCCTGATTCGCCACTTGCAGCCAGTCCGGGTCGCACCCTAGGGCGTCGACAAAGCACTGACGGGCCAGCTGTGGCAGGTTGTTCTTGCTGCTGAGATGCGCCAGCACCAGGTGTTGCAGGTGCTGCCAGCCCAGCTCGGCCACCAGGTTGGCGGCCTGGTGGTTGTTCAAATGTCCTTGGCTGCCGCCTACGCGCAACTTCAAAAAGTGCGGGTAGTGACCGCGGGCAAGCAAGTCGCGGCAATGGTTGGCTTCGATCAGCAGGGCGTCCAGCCCCTGATAGCGCTCCAGCAGCCGGGCGTCGTAGCAGCCCAGGTCGGTGAGCATGCCGAAGCGCCGGCGACCATCGCTGAGCACGTACTGCAGCGGCTCATGGGCGTCGTGCTCGACCCGCGCCGCGCTGACCTGCAGCGCGCCGATGCTGATGCTGTCACCACAACCGAGAAAACCGGCGACCTCGACCGGCTTGCGCAAGCCGCGCAAGGTGCCCTGGCTGAGGTAGACCGGTACATTGTAGCGCCGCGACAGCAAACCCACGCCATGCACGTGGTCGGCATGTTCGTGGGTGACCAGCACCGCGCTCAGCTGTGCTGGCGAGACCCCGAGCAGCGCCAGGCGCCGCTCGGTTTCCCGCAGGGAAAACCCGCAATCGACCAGGATGTACGTATCACCACTGGCGATCAGCGTGCCGTTGCCCTGGCTGCCGCTTCCAAGTACTGCGAAGCGCACTTAACCCAAACGGTCCTGAATGGCGCTCAGCACGCGGCGGGCGACATCGGCCGGGGCCACGGTGTTGATGTTTTTCTCGACCGTTACCTGCACGCTCTCGCCAACCTTGCTCAGGCGTACCTGATAACGCTCGGCGCGCTCTTCACGCTCTTCCTGGGTCGGCTCGCTGCCGAACAGGCGGCTGAAGAAGCCGGGCTGGTTGTTCTTGTCTTCGGGTTTCTCGGACAAGTTGATGTAGTACAGGCCCAGGCTGCGGTTGATGTCTTCAACGCGCCATTCGCCCTGCTCCAGCGCACGGCCGACACCAGACCAGGCGCGGTCGAGGTCGGAACCGACGTTGAGCACCGGGTTGCCGCTGCCGTCTTCGCTCAGGCTGACCCGGCTTGGGGCATCGAAGTCGCGCTCAGCCAGCAGCGAAACCGAACCGCCCTTCTCGGCGCTGCGGTTCATGCTGGCGAGCATCTCGTCGACCAGCAGCGCATCGACGCCGGTGTTGGTCGAGTTGCTCGGGAAATCGGTCTGGGCAGTGCTGCCAGCCGGACGCTCGACGCTGACTACGAACACCTCGGAGGTGTTGCGCTGCACGCCGGGTTCCATGCGTACGCGAACACGTACTTCACTCTCGGCGCTGCTGGCCGAGCTGGCCAGGCGCTGGCCAAGCGAAGCCGACAGTTCGTCGAAGCGCTGCCAGGTGGTGGTGAATTCGCCGGTCTGCGGGCGCTCTTCAGCGATGCGGAAGCCGTTGTCTTCAAAGAACTGATGCGCCACCGGCCAGACTTCGGCAGGCGAACGCTGGGCCAGCACCCAACGGCTGTTACCGCTGCGCTGCAGGGTAAAGTCGCTGATGTCGGCAGCAGCCGACAGCGGCTGCGGACGCGGCACTTCGTATTCGCCAGTGGCGGTGTCGTCGGCAACGTTACGCGGGATCGGCAACAGCGGATCGAGGCGTTTGACGTTGGCCACGTCTGCCGGCAGCTGCATCGGCGCGGTCGGTTGCGCCTGCAGGTAATCGCTACCGCGGTCGCGGAAATAACCCTCGTCGCCCCACAGCCAGCCGCAGCCGCTGGTGCTGGAAATGATCAGGGCAAGGGCGGATAGACCAGCCAATCGCTTCATGCGGTGTACTTCCTCGATTAAACCAGTACGCCGGACTTGCTCAAGGCAGTACGGACTTTTTCGTGACAGTTCTCGCTCAGCCAGGTCAGTGGCAGGCGAATGCCTTTGTGCATCAGGCCCATTTCCACGAGCGCCCACTTCACCGGAATCGGGTTGGCTTCGCAGAACAGGTCTTTGTGCAGCGGCATCAGTTGTTCGTTGATTGCGCGGGCCTTGTCGGCATCGCCGGCCAGTGCGGCCTCGCACAGATCGGCCATTTCGCGCGGGGCGACGTTGGCGGTAACGGAGATATTGCCCTTGCCGCCGAGCAGGATCAGCTCGACCGCGGTCGGATCATCACCCGACAGCACGATGAAGTCGCTGCTGACGCCATCGAGGATGGCCTTGGCCCGGACCAGGTCGCCGGTGGCTTCCTTGATACCGATGATGTTCGGCACGGTGGACAGGCGGATCACGGTCTCGGCCTGCATGTCGCAGGAGGTGCGGCCGGGCACGTTGTACAGAATCTGCGGGATGTCGACCGACTCGGCGATCAGCTTGAAGTGCTGATACAGGCCTTCCTGGGTCGGCTTGTTGTAGTACGGCACCACCAGCAGGCAGGCGTCGGCACCGGCGTTCTTGGCGTTCTGGGTCAGGTGCACGGCTTCGGAGGTGGAGTTGGCACCGGTGCCGGCGATAACCGGAATACGGCCGTTGACACGCTTGACTACAAATTCGATGACCTGGATGTGCTCTTCGACATCGAGGGTGGCCGACTCGCCGGTGGTACCGACGGCGACGATCGCATGAGTGCCTTTTTCCAGGTGGAAGTCTACAAGCTTGCCGAGGCTGTCCCAGTCCAGACGCCCTTGTGCATCCATGGGAGTGACCAGTGCCACCATACTGCCCGCAATCATGTAACTGCTCCTGCCGGAAAAAGAGAGCGGTAATGGTACTGGCGCCATCGGCCTTGCACAAGCAAAGCTGGCGGGCGGAGCATTCCCCTCGGCGCTGCTTTTCGCTACCCTTGATCCTTTGATCAGTGCAGAGCGGCCCGCCGGGCCGTCGACAGTGCCTCCCGCGGGTGTCTACAGCCGCTGCAATCGGCTCAGAACCTTGCTGTAACGGAGGCTGTCCCAGGTCCTGCACCGACCGCTCATCGTTTTAGGAACGCTGCATGTCCACCCCCACAGTCCGCGAACAATTCCTTGTCATCAGTGCCCTGGGCCCCAATCCCATGGAGCTGGCCAACGTTCTCAGCCGCGCCGCCGTCGACAATCGTTGCGCGGTAGTCACCTCGCGCCTGTCGCGCCACGGCGAAACCAGCGCCCTGGTGTTGCAAGTCGGTGGCAGCTGGGATGCCCTTGCCCGCCTTGAAGCCACCCTGCCGGGCCTGGGCAAGAAGCACGGCCTGACCCTTGATGTGGTGCGCAGCGCCGATCAGGAAGTGCGCCCGCAGGCCCTGCCTTATGTGGCCTATGTCAGCGCCGCCTATCGCCCGGACATCATCAACGAGCTGTGCCAGTTCTTCCTCGACCACAACGTCGAGCTCGAAGCCATGACCTGCGATACCTACCTGGCGCCGCAGACCGGCAGCAGCATGCTCAACGCCCAGTTCACCGTGGTGTTGCCGGCTGGCACCCAGATCAGCTGGCTGCGCGATCAGTTCCTGGACTTTGCCGATGCGCTGAACCTGGATGCCCTGATCGAACCATGGCGCCCTCAAAACCCGGTGTAAGGAGCCTCACATGGCGGTAACCCTCGATCAACCTGTCGCCGACTTCCAGGCCCAGGCCACCAGCGGCCAGAGCGTCAGCCTGGCTGAGCTCAAGGGCAAGCAGGTGGTGCTGTATTTCTACCCCAAGGACAGCACCCCCGGCTGCACCACTCAAGGCCAGGGCTTTCGCGATCAACTCGACGCGTTTGCCGCGGCCAACACCGTGGTGTTCGGCGTCTCGCGTGACGGCTTGAAGTCGCACGAGAACTTCAAGGCCAAGCAAGGCTTCACCTTCGAGCTGATCAGCGACAAGGACGAGGCGCTCTGCCAGCTGTTCGACGTGATCAAGCTGAAGAAGCTCTACGGCAAGGAATACATGGGTGTTGACCGCAGCACCTTCCTGATCGACAAGGACGGTGTTCTGCGCCAGGAATGGCGCGGCGTGAAAGTGCCAGGACATGTCGATGCCGTGCTTGCAGCGGCGCAGGCATTGAATCAGGCCTGAAACTGTATGGGGCCGCTCTGCGACCCTTCGCGGGTAAACCCGCTCCCACAAGGGTCTGCAGCGCCGACTAAACCTGTGGGAGCGGGTTTACCCGCGAAGGGTCGCAAAGCGGCCCCAGTTCTTACAGCAACGGTGCTACAGCCGGCTCTTGCCTGGGCCAGGCATCCAGTACGGCCTTGAACAGGGTCGCCAGCGGGATGGCGAAGAAGATCCCCCAGAAGCCCCACAGCCCGCCAAACAGCAGCACCGCGCAGATGATCGCGACTGGATGCAGGCTGACCGCCTCAGAGAACAGCAGCGGCACTAGCACGTTGCCGTCCAGCGCCTGAATGATCGCGTATACCGCCATCAGGTAGATGAACTGATCGCCCCAGCCCCACTGGAACAGCGCGATCAAGGTGACCGGCACGGTGACCACCACCGCCCCCACGTACGGCACCACCACCGACAGCCCGACCAACAGCGCCAGCAGCGCGGCGTAGTTGAGCCCCAGGCTGATGAAGGCGATGTAGGTGGCGATCCCGCAGATCAGAATCTCGATGCCCTTGCCGCGAATGTAATTGGCGATCTGCCGGTTCATCTCGTCACCGACCCGGGTCAGCAGCCTGCGTTCACGCGGCAAGTAGCCGCTGACCCAGCGCCCGATCAACTCGCGGTCCTTGAGAAAGAAGAACACCAGAATCGGCACCAGCACCAGGTAGATCATGGCGCTGACCAGCAGCGGCAGGCTCGACAGCGAGAAGGTCAGCGCCCATTGGCCAAACTTGCCAATCTCACCGCGCACCGATTCGATGGCGCGCAGCACCTGCTCGTCAGAGACCAGGTGCGGATAGCGCTCAGGCAGCAGCAACAGCAGCGACTGCCATTTACCGAGCATTCCCGGCAGCTCGTTCAACAGGGTGATCAACTGGTGCCAGAGCAGCGGCACCAGCACCAGCAGAAATACCCCCAGCGCGCCGATGAACAAGGCGAACACCACGCCCACGGCAACACCACTGGGCACCCGCATCCGCTCCAAGGCGTTGACCAGGCCCTGCATCAGATACGCCAGGACCATCCCCGCCAGCACCGGCGCGAGCATGCCGCCGAGGGTGAGCACGGCAGTAAAGGCCAGAACCAGCAGGACTGTCAGGACTACGGCTTCTTCATCGGAGAAGTAGCGCTGCATCCAGTCACGAAGCACTTTGAACATTGACGATCCTTGGGCGGAAAACTCAGGCCTTGCGCAGCCAGTAGGTATACACGCCGGCTTCGGCGCTTTGTTGCAGCAGGCTATGACCGGACAAACGGGCGAAAGTGCTGAAGTCGCGCTGCGAGCCGGCGTCGGTGGAAATCACCTTGAGCACTGCGCCCGCTGCCATCTGGTTAAGCTGCATTTTTGCCTTGAGCAGCGGCAATGGGCAGTTAAGCCCGCTGGCGTCGAGTTCGGCGTCGCAGGTCAGGGTATCGATCATCCAAGGGGCTCCTGGCGGTGGCAACGGTGCATGGCAGACAAGCCTGGTAGGATACCGCCACTGGTCGTCAAGGTGTGAGCGGGCTACAGTACGGGTCTTTGATCCGACGCGAGCTTCGTGCATGAATCTACTGCGCCCTACCCTGCTGACGCTGGCCTGCCTGATGGCCCTGCCCGGGCATGCCGATGACCTGCCGTCGCTGGGCGATGCCAGTTCTGCAATCGTTTCCCCGCAGCAAGAACATGAACTCGGCCGCGCCTGGCTCAGCCTGCTGCGCGGGCAAGTGCGCCAGCTGAATGATCCGCAGCTCAAGGACTACGTCGAAACCAGCGTCTATCGCCTGGCCGAGACCAGCCAGCTGCAGGACCGCCGATTGGAATTCGTGCTTATCGACAGCCGCGAGCTGAACGCCTTCGCGGCTCCCGGGGGGATTGTCGGGGTCAACGGCGGGCTGTTCCTCAATGCCCAGACTGAAGGTGAATACGCCTCGGTACTGGCCCACGAACTGGCCCACTTGTCGCAACGCCACTTTGCCCGAGGGATAGAAGCTCAGCAGCGCATGCAGGTGCCGATGATGGCCGCACTGCTGGCCGGCATCGTACTGGCAGCCGGTGGTGGCGGCGATGCCGGTATTGGCCTGATTGCCGGCACCCAGGCAGCGGCGATTCAGGAGCAGCGGCGCTTTTCGCGGCAGAACGAGCAGGAAGCCGACCGCATCGGCATCCAGAACCTGGAAAAAGCCGGCTTCGACCCACGCACCATGCCGAGCATGTTCGAGCGCCTGGCCCGGCAGTACCGCTACGGCGCCAAGCCGCCGGAGTTTCTCCTGACTCACCCGGTGACCGAGTCGCGTATCGCCGACACCCGCAACCGCGCCGAACAGATGCCCAAGGGCGGCGTCGAGGACAGCCTGCGCTATCAGCTGATTCGCGCCCGCGTCGCCTTGACCTACGAAGGCACGCCGGGGCTTGCGGCCAAGCGCTTCCGCGATCAACTCGCAGATGATCCCAAGCTGGATGCTGCCCGCTACGGCCTTGCCTTGGCGCAGATCAAGGGCGGCAGCCTCAACGAAGCGCGGGACAACCTCAAGCAACTGCTGGCCAAGGCGCCCAACGACATCACCTACAACCTGGCGCAGATCGACCTGGAGATCACCAACAATCGCCTGGCCGACGCGCAGCAGCGGGTCGAGCGGCTACGCAGCCTGTATCCGAACAATTATCCGCTGCAGCAGGCGCGCGCCGACTTGTTGATCAAGCAGGGCAAGCCGGCTGAGGCAGAGAAAGTGCTGGATGACCTGGTCAAGAAGCGCCCGGACGACCCGGACGTCTGGTACGAAGTGGCTGAAGTGCGCGGGCTGTCGGGCAATACCATTGGCCTGCATCGGGCACGCGCCGAGTACTTCACGCTGGTCGGTGATTTTGACCAGGCAGTGCAGCAGCTCGACTTCGCCAAACGCCGCGCGGGCAGCAACTTCCCGCTGGCGTCGCAGATCGACGCCCGTCAGCGGCAGATTCTCGAGCAGCAGCGGATGGTCAAGGACATGATGCGCTAAGCAGCGTGCAGGCGGCGCCGGTTTGCCCGGCGTCGCCCAAGCTGCGGATCAGGCGTTGCCGGACAACTTCAGGCGGGCCGCCTGAGTGAAGTCGAGCATGCGGTTGAGCGGTTTGATCGCGCGCGGGATCAAGGCGGGGTCGACCAGGATCTCGTTGCTGCCGGTGCGCAGGCAGTCGAGGGTGCGCTCGAGGGTATTCATCGCCATCCACGGGCAATGCGCACAGCTGCGGCAGGCAGCGCCATTGCCCGCGGTAGGCGCGGCCACGAAGACCTTGTCCGGGCACAGCTGCTGCATCTTGTAGAAGATGCCGCTGTCGGTGGCGACAATGAAGGTCTTGTTCGGCAGTGTCTGCGCCGCCTTGATCAGCTGGCTGGTCGAGCCTACCGCATCGGCCAGGTCGATCACCGACTCAGGCGACTCCGGGTGGACCAGAATCGCCGCATCCGGATACAGCGCTTTCATGTCGGCGAGCTGGCGCGACTTGAACTCCTCATGGACGATGCAGGCACCGTCCCACAGCAGCATGTCGGCGCCGGTCTTCTTCTGGATATAGCGGCCCAGGTGCTGGTCCGGCCCCCAGATGATTTTTTCGCCGTTATCCATCAGGGTTTCGACGATTTCCAGCGCGCAACTGGAGGTCACCACCCAGTCGGCACGCGCCTTGACCGCAGCCGACGTGTTGGCATACACCACCACGGTTCGTTCGGGGTGCTTGTCACAAAACGCCGAAAACTCTTCTACCGGACAACCCAGGTCGAGCGAGCAGGTCGCTTCCAGGGTTGGCATCAGGATGCGTTTTTCCGGGGTGAGGATTTTTGCCGTTTCGCCCATGAAGCGCACGCCGGCGACAATCACGGTGTCGGCCGGGTGGTTCTTGCCGAAGCGGGCCATTTCCAGCGAGTCGGAAACACAGCCGCCGGTTTCTTCGGCCAAGGCCTGGATCACCGGGTCACAGTAGAAGTGCGCAACCAGCACAGCATTCTGGGCCTTGAGCTCGGCAGCGATGGCCGCACGGTATTCGGCCTCCTGCGCGGGCGTCAGGGGATGGGGTTGCTTGGCGTCAAGGTGAGCTTGAACCAACAGCCGTTCGGAAATCTGGGTCATGATCGCTGGACCTGCGGGCGCGCGTGCGCGTCAGTCAAGAGTATCACCGAGCCCTGGCAGTCAGGCTAATGACGCCGGACGGCCAGACAGGCCATCACGGCCTTCTGCGGGCGCGGATTATTATCGCGCCGAAGGCTACAGACAATCAGGTCATTGCAAAAGCGATTTCTGCGCGTGCCAATCAGGCCGGCGTAGCTGACCTGATTGCGCGCAAGTGCTTGCAGTTGCGTGGCCAGGTAACGGTGGGCTTGCCCCGCCGTTGCCTGGCCACGCCTTCACACGGTCAGCCCTGCGGCCACGGCGCCGCCATGAGTGCAGCCAGGCTCATGACGAACTCTTCAACGGTCATTTTCTTGCCGTTGAAGTCGACCATGCCATCGGCGTAGTGCAGGTTGGACACGACGTCGTCGCCCTTGACCGTGGCCATGCCGCTCTGCAGCGCCATCATGCCGAGCATTTCACCGGCCTGACTGGACTGCTGAGCGATCGCCTGAGGGTCGGTCTGGCCTTCGAGCAGCGCCTGCAATGCGGTCAGGTCGCCGACCATCGGCTTGGACACCAGCAGTTCGCCGTTGAGCTGGCTGATCAGTTGCTTGGCCAGTTGATCAGGCGGCAGGTCGAACGAGCTCGGCGCGGCGAAGTCCAGCGCCAGCTTGAAGTGACTCTGGCCGTTGGCAGTCTTGAACGACAACTCCTCCAGGGCCAGCTTTGGTTTGGCGGCAAGCATCTTCTGCAGGTCTGCCTGAACCTTGACCTTCTCTTCCTCGCTCATGTTGAACGACGGCATTGGCTCGCCAGCAGCAGTGGCCGCTTGCATGGCCTGCACTTCAGGCAGCTTGGTCTGGTACCACTCGGCCAGTGACTGCAGGGCCGACACGTCGACCGAGTTCATGGTCACGACCATCTTGCCGCTGCCAACGGCGCGGTTGGCGTAGTTGATGTCGCCAACCTTGTACGCGATTCGCGCACCAATCTTGTCAGTTCCTTCGGCGGTGTACAGGTTGGTTTGCTCCAGGTCCTTGAGCAACATCACTTCCTGCTTTGGCCCAAGCACAGCCTCCAGTTGGCCAAGCAGAACATCGACGTTGCCGACATAGACCATGTCGTGGTCGGTGCTGGCCAGGTTGCCGCCTACCTTGAACTTGTCCAGGGTGAAGGTCGCTGGCGGATGGTCTGCACCCACCAGTTTCATCTGCAGACGATCAGCGTTGGCGTGAATCTTCACAGCCTTGCCTTCACGGTCGCCGCTGAGCAGCACCTGCATGCCGGAGAAGTCAACGCTGTTGCCGTCTACCTCATTGAGCTTGATCGGCGCCAGGCGAACATCGCTGTCGATGTGACCGCCATAACCGACATCGACATTGGCGGTGATCGGCGATTGCTCGCCTGCAGCGCTGTACCACTTGGCTGTGGCTTCGTCCTTGTCGAGCACGCTGTTGCTCGAAACCATCACCGGCATCAGTTTCAGCGCCTTGACCCGCGACCACGGGAATGGCCCGTGCTCAAGCTGATCAGTGATGCCGACATCGAAGTTCAGCGCCTGGCCTTCGCCCAACCACACATCCTTGGCCTTGAGCCGGTAGTGCGCGGTGCTGCTGAACAGGTGCTGCTCCAGCGAGGTCAGTTCCAGGCTCATGCTGCCGCCGGTACCAGCAGTGGCCTTGAGCAGTTCTTCGTTGGCACGGGTGACCGAAGCCTGCAACTCGGCGGGCAGTTGCTTGCCGGTGTACCAGGCGCCAGCGGTGGCTGCGATGGCGATGGCGACGGCCAGGCCGGAGAGGATGCCTACTGATTTCTTCATGAATTGAACCGATTGCTTTCCATAAGGGGGGACTGGGTGCGACACCGTCGCGCTGGGCACGAAGGGTACCACTGACGCCTGTCGGATGCGCCGGGCTCAGTGGGCAAAAATTTGCTGAGGATGTGTTTGGCAATCAGCGATCGTAAATTTTTACGGACATTAAAATCTGTCTTTGAATGAAAATTCGCACTTACCTCGGGGCATAAGCGGCAAAAACCCGATAAAAGCTCGATCTCCGTTACATCCTGTCATGTTTAACTTGACACCCCACCCCGCATCGTTTTTTATTTTAACCACCTTGCTTCAGCGCCTAACAACGAAGAACAACCGCAGCGCGCTTACTCGCCCCACTAGGGACTCTGCGCGCCTCGAACTTCGCTGCGGCACTGTCAGCCATGCCACCGGCGCCTCGCATGCGCCCGCCCTCGCTCCGACATAAAAGGTGAACAACATGGAGCTCATCCGCACGACCTGGCTGTGCCCGCCCGCCTACTCGCCCACCGTTCAGGCTCAGGAGCATCGCGCGCATGCAGCCTGAACCAAGCACCGGCGGCCAGTTCCGCAAATCCCTGCGCCTGTGGCATGTGGTGATCATCGGTCTGGCTTACCTGACGCCGATGACCGTCTTCGACACCTTTGGCATCGTTTCCGGGATTACTGCCGGGCATGTGCCCAGTGCCTACATCCTGGCGCTGCTGGGCGTGCTGTTCACCGCGGTGAGCTACGGCACGCTGGTACGGCGTTTTCCGCAGTCGGGCTCGGCCTACACCTACACCCAGCGGGCGATCAATCCGCACGTGGGCTTTCTGGTCGGCTGGTCTTCGCTGCTGGATTACCTGCTGCTGCCGATGGTCAACGCCCTGCTGGCCAAGCTGTACCTGTCGGCGATGTTCCCGGAGGTGCCACAGTGGATCTGGGTGGCCGGCTTCGTCACCCTGATCAGCCTGGTCAACATGCGCAGCGTCAACCTGGTGGCCCACTTCAATGCCCTGTTCGTGGCCGTGCAGGTGGCGATCATCAGTGTGTTCATCTATCTCTGCGCACGTGGCCTTGAGCATGGCGAGGGCCTGGGCACGGCCTGGAGCCTGATCCCGTTTGTCGACCCACAGGTGCAGTTCAGCGCGCTGGCCGCCGGTGCGACCATTCTGTGCTTCTCGTTCTTGGGTTTCGATGCGGTGACCTGCCTGTCGGAGGAAACTCGCGATCCGGGCAAGACCATTCCGCGGGCGATCTTCCTCACCGCCTTGATCGGCGGCGTGGTGTTCATTCTTGTGTCCTACTTCATCCAGGCCTATTTCCCGACCATGCAGCGCTTCCATGACCAGGAAGCGGCGCTGCCGGAAATCGCCCTGTATGTCGGTGGCAAGTTGTTCCAGTCGGTGTTCATCGCCTGCACGGTGATCAACACCATCGCCTCGGGCCTGGCCTCGCAGACCAGTGTGTCACGGCTGCTGTATGTGATGGGCCGCGACGGGGTGATCCCGACTCGGGTGTTCGCCCGCCTGCATCCTCGGTACAAGACGCCGGTGCTGAACATTGCCGTGGTGGGACTGGTGGCGTTGTCGGCGATCTTCTTTGATCTGGTCACAGCTACCTCGGTAATCAACTTTGGCGCATTGGTTGCCTTCAGCTTCGTCAATCTGGCGGTGATCAACCACTGCTACCTGCGCGAGAAGGGTCGCAAGAGCCTGGCCCAGACCTTCAAGTACCTGGTGCTGCCGACCATTGGCTTTTGCATCATCGTCTCGCTGTGGCTGGACCTCAACCAGCACTCGCTGCTGTTTGGCGGCGCCTGGGCACTGGCCGGGCTGATCTACCTCGGCTGGCTGACCAAGGCGTTTCGCATCGCGCCGCCCAGCTGTATCGCTGACTGAGCCTCCCCCACCGACGCCCGCTTGATGCGGGCGTCGCTCTGCTCGAGAAGGAAAACCCATGCTCCCGCGCCGCCTTTCCATCCAGTGGAAGATCACCCTGCTCGCCGGCCTGTGCCTGCTGGTCATCGTCGCCCTGCTGGTGGCCACCTCGCTGACTCAGGCGCGCCGCAGCGCAGCACAGGTGTTCAGCGCCAACAGCGAACTGCTCGACCACAGCGCCCGCCTGCGCCTGCAGGCTCAGGCCGAAACCCAGGCACTGCGTATTCAGCGCTACTTCATGGATGCCTACCAATACGGCAGCGGTTTCAGCCGCCTGGTGCAGGTACTCAGGCAGCGCGGCGATAGCGATCTACGCGCATCATTGAGCGCACAGGCACGCGCGGCGCTGGTAGGCAATCCTGGCCTGATCGGCTTGTATCTGGTGTTCCAACCGAACGCCCTCGACCGACAGGATGCGCGCTTCATCAACCAGCCCGAGCACGGTAGCAATGACAGCGGACGCTTCTCGCTGTACTGGTCGCAAGCACAGTCCGGCACGCTGACCGCCGAAGCCATGCCCGAGGCGATGCTTGCCGACAGCAGCATTGGCGCCAACGGCTCGCCCTACAACCGCTGGCTGACCTGCCCGGAGCAAACCGCCAAGGCTTGCGTGGTCGAACCTTACTTCGACGAGATCAATGGCCAGCAGATCCTGATGACCAGCATCGCCCTGCCGATCATGGATAACGGCAAGGTCATCGCCGTAGTTGGCCTGGACATCAGCCTGGACAACCTCCAGCAACTGAGCCTCAGTGGCCGCCAGGAACTGTTCGACGGCCAAGGCCAGGTCAGCATCGTCAGCCCGGCGGGCTTGCTCGCCGGCCACAGCGCTGATGCCACGCAACTGAGCAAGCCGCTCGAGCACGTCCTCAGCGGCCCGGCCCGCGAGCTGCTACCAAGCTTGCTTGCCGGGCAGCCAGTGCGGCGCCTGGATCACGGCCAGATGCGCGTCTCGCAGCCATTTGCGCCTATCCCTGACGCCGCCCCGTGGCAAGTTCTGCTGGAGCTGCCCGAGGCCGTGTTGCAGGCGCCGGCAGTAGCGCTGAACCAACGCCTGGCCGGGCATAACCAGGACGCCAACCTGATCAGCCTGGCCATCGGCCTGTTTGCAGCGGTGCTGGGTTTGCTGCTGGTCTGGCTGACCGCGCGTGGCGTTACCCGGCCAATCCTGATGGTAGCCCGGCGTCTGCAGGATATCGCCAGCGGCGAAGGCGACCTGACCCGCCGGCTGGACTACGCCCGCGATGATGAACTGGGCCAGTTGACCGGCTGGTTCAACCGTTTTCTCGACAAGCTGCAACCGGTGATTGCCCAGGTCAAAGCCTCGCTACAGGACGCGCGCACCACGGCGGACCAGTCCGCCGCCATCGCCAGCCAGACCAGCAATGGCATGCAGCAACAGCAACGCGAGATCGAGCAGGTGGCGACCGCCGCCAATGAAATGAGCGCCACCGCGCAGGACGTTGCCCATAACGCCGCGCAGGCAGCGCAGGCGGCACGCGGCGCCGATCAGGCCAGCCGCGAAGGCCTGCAGCGGGTAGCCGACACCCGTCGGGCAATTTCCCAACTGGCCAGCGACATGGATGCGGCGATGGGCCAGGCGAAAGCGCTCGAGAGCCGCAGCGAGCAGATCGGCTCGGTGCTGGAGGTGATCCGCGCCATTGCCGAGCAGACCAACCTGCTTGCACTCAACGCCGCTATCGAAGCAGCCCGCGCCGGCGAGGCTGGGCGCGGTTTCGCGGTGGTGGCTGATGAGGTGCGCAGCCTGGCTCAGCGTACCCAGGTATCAGTCGAGGAGATCCGCCAGGTGATCGAAGGCCTGCAGCAAGGCAGCGAAGCCGTGGTCGGCACCATGCAGGCCGGCCAGCGCCAGGCGCAGGACAGCGCGCAGCAGATGGAGCAGGCGATGCCCGCGCTGCAGCGCATTGGCGAGGCTGTCGCAGTGATCACCGACATGAACCTGCAGATCGCCTCGGCTGCCGAAGAGCAAAGCGCCGTCGCCGAAGAAGTTAACCGCAACGTGGCCGGCATTCGCGATGTAACCGACTCGCTCGCCGGCCAGGCAGACGAATCGGCGCGCATCAGCCAGGCGCTGAACCACCTGGCCAATCAGCAACAAGCATTGATGGCGCAGTTTCGCGTCTAGTCTGTACTGGCCTCGGCAATGCCGATGCCGCTATCCCCGGCATTACCGCCGTACAAGAGTTTCAGTTATGCAGATCTCACCCAAACCGGCTTTTTTCGACCTGACCTGCGAGCAGGGCCTACTGCGCACCTCGATCGCAGTCACTCTCTTCATCGCCACCATCGGTATCGCCTTCGGCCTGGCTTCGGGCTCGTTCTCGATTGTGTTCGACGGCGTCTATTCGCTGGTCGACGCCAGCATGAGCGGCTTGTCGCTGGTGGTGGTCAAGCTGATCACCGCCCACATCAGCAGCGCGCAGATGTCGCGCAAGTTGCGCGAGCGCTTCAGCATGGGCTTCTGGCACCTTGAACCGATGGTGCTGGCACTCAACGGCATTCTGCTCAGCGGCGTGGCCATCTACGCCCTGATCAACGCGGTCAGCAGCCTGCTCGAAGGCGGCCGCGACCTCGAGTTCGGCCTCGCCCTGATCTACGCCGTACTGACCGTGATTGCCTGCGTCACCATCGCCGTGGTCGAGGCCCGCGCGAACCGCACGCTCAACTCCGACTTCGTGCGCATGGACGTCAAGGGCTGGGTCATGTCGGCGAGCATTACCGCCGCGCTGTTGATTGCCTTCTGCGTTGGCCTGGCGATTCAGGGCACGCAGTGGCAGTGGATCTCACCGTACATCGACCCGGCGGTGCTCGGACTGGTGTGCCTGGTGATCATTCCGCTGCCGTTGTCGGTGGTACGCCAGGCCCTGGCCGATATCTTCCTGGTGACGCCGAGCGACCTCAAGCAACACGTCGACAACGTCGCCCAGGCCTTCGTGCACAAGCATGGCCTGCAGTCGTTTCGGGCGTATGTGGCCAAGGTCGGGCGCTCGCGCGAGATCGAGCTGTACTTCATCGTGCCTGCCGACATGGCGGCACGGACCATCGCCGAGTGGGACGCCCTGCGCAACGAAATCGGCGATGCGGTGGGCGGCGAAGGGCCGGATCGGTGGATCACGGTGGTGTTTACCGGGGATCCGGAGTGGGCTGAGTAAGTGCCTGTCAGCAGGCCAGGCCGCTATCGGCTGCAGTTTCATCGTTGATCCATCCGACGAATGCCTGCACTTCGGCATCATTGGTGAACTGGCCAGCGATGTACTGCCGCTGTTCCCTTCGCTGCAAGGCCCGGCACCACTGCCTCAGCTCTGGTGAAGACAACGCCCTCAAGGCCATGCCACGCTGCGCGCATGGAACTCTAGAAACGAAAAAGCCCGCCATGAAAGGCGGGCTTTTTCATCTTGATTTGATACCGAACCAAGCCAGAGGCTTGCTCCGCACAGCTGTAAAAATGGTGGGTCGTGTAGGATTCGAACCTACGACCAATTGGTTAAAAGCCAACTGCTCTACCAACTGAGCTAACGACCCTTTTGATGGCGCGTATAATACTGATTTCTAACGAAAAATCAACACCCCATCAGTAAAAAGGCTTAAAAGTAGCGGGTCGGATCTTCCACACCTGCGGCCTTGAAGCCGTCCGCGCGCAAGCGGCAGCTGTCGCACTTGCGGCAGGCGCGGCCCTGATCATCGGCCTGGTAGCAGGACACTGTCAGGCTGTAATCGACGCCGCGGGCAACACCGGCCTGGACGATCTGTGCCTTGCTCATGTTCTGCAGCGGCGCCTGAATGCGGAAGCCCTGCCCTTCAACACCGGCCTTGGTCGCGAGGTTGGCCATGCGCTCGAATGCTTCGACGAACTCAGGACGGCAATCCGGGTAGCCGGAGTAATCCACCGCGTTGACGCCGATGAAGATATCGCGTGCCTGCAGGACTTCGGCCCAACCCAGGGCCAGCGACAGGAACACGGTGTTGCGCGCCGGCACGTAGGTGACCGGGATGCCTTCGCCAGGTGCCTCAGGCACGTCGATGCTGCTGTCGGTCAACGCCGAGCCGCCGATGCCATCAAGGTTGAGACCGATCACCTTGTGCTCGACTACTCCCATGTCGCGGGCCACCCGGGCGGCTGCGTCGAGCTCGGCGCGATGACGCTGGCCGTAGTCAAAACTCATGGTGTAGCAGCTGTAGCCATCGGCCTGGGCCATGGCGACCACGGTGGCCGAGTCGAGGCCACCGGAAAGCAGGATTACCGCGCGTTTGTCAGTCATGTCTTGGTCCTTGGGTTTCAGCGGCCGGGTTCGTCGTTCCACAGCAGCTTGTGCAGCTGCAACTGGAAGCGCACGGGCAGGTTGTCGGCAATGATCCAGTCAGCCAGATCACTGGCACTGACCTGATGATGGCTAGGCGAGAACAGCACTTCGCCTGCGCGCTGATCGAGGTTGTACTGGATCAGCTTGGAGACAGCCCAGTCGTAGTCTTCGCGCGAACAGATGACGAACTTTACCTGGTCATTACGGGTCAGCAGCTCGATGTTCTCGTAGCGGTTGCGGTGCGATTCTTCCGAGGCCGGGGTCTTCAGATCGACCACACGGCTGACGCGGCTGTCGACTTTGGAAATATCCAGCGCGCCGCTGGTTTCCAGCGACACCTCGTAGCCTGCATCGCACAAACGCTCAAGCAACGGCAACGCGTTGGGCTGAGCCAATGGCTCGCCACCGGTAACGCAGATATACCGCGGACGAAAGCCCGCCACCTGCTCCATGATCGAATCCAGGCTGCGAATCGTACCGCCGGTGAAGGCATAGGCGCTGTCGCAGTACTGGCAGCGCAACGGGCAGCCAGTCAGGCGGACGAACACGGTGGGCAGGCCAGCCGTGCGCGTTTCACCCTGCAACGAGTAAAAGACTTCGGTGATGCGTAAGGTATCTTGCATGATCGCCACGGGCGTGACAGCTAAACAGGCTGTCCGCCTCCGTCAGGCACTGTCGCGGACTCGACAAAGCGTTATCCGCAGCAGCGTGTTTACGTAAAAGGGCCAAGAGTCTAACGAAAAAACCCGCGCCAGGCGCGGGTTTTCTCACAAACGGGCTGCTTAGAGCTTTTGCAGGTCGCGTTGCGCCAGTTGCGCGGCGGAAGTGCCGGGGTACTGGGTAACTACTTGCTGCAGAATGCCTTTTACCTTGTCGGTACGGCCCAGGCGACGTTCGACGTCGGCCAGCTTGTACAAGGAATCAGGCACTTTGCTGTGCTTGGGATACGACTGGCTGACCTTGGCAAACGCCTGAGCTGCACCTTGCAGGTCGCCCTTGGCCAGGTTCACCTCACCCAGCCAGTATTGCGCGTTGCCGGCATACTGGCTGTTAGGGTATTTGCGCAGGAAGGCGGTAAACGCCTGGCTGGCCTTGTCGAAGTCCTTCTGCTTGATCAGGTCGAAAGCAGCATCATAGTAGAGCTTTTCTTTCGCCGGATCAGCCGGCTCGCTACCCGCGGCCGGTTGTTGCGCAGCAGCGCCAGCGGCGCCGGCTGCTGCACCGGCAGCGGCATCGGATGCGCCACCGGTTGAAGAATTATCGGGAGTCGCGGCAGGCGCGGCACCACTTGAAATGCGACGGTCCAGATCCTGGTATCGTTCCAGGTTTTCCTGCTTCATGCGCGACACATCGTTCTGCAACTCTTCGATGATGCCTTGCTGGCGGGAAATCTGATCCTGCATCTGTTGCAGCTGCATGAACAACTGACCCTGTGCAGAAGCAGGGGTTGAAGCCCCTGCTCCGGCATAGGCGCCGCTCGTGCCATAACCCGCGGGCGGATAACTGCTCGCGTTGTCATCTACTACAGGGACTGCAGCCCACGCCGTGAAGGGCAGGCTGAGTGCGAGGACGGTCAAAGCACGGCGGCACGTACGCATAGGACTTACTTACGCAGTTCTACGCGACGGTTCTGAGCCCAGGATTGCTCGTCGTTGCCGGTGGCAACTGGACGCTCTTCACCGTAGGAAACCAGTTCCAGCTGTGCAGGGGAAACGCCCTGCAGAACCAGGTAACGCTGTACGGCTTTGGCGCGACGCTCACCCAGAGCCATGTTGTACTCGCGAGTACCACGCTCGTCGGTGTTGCCTTCCAGAACAACACGGCTGCCGTTGGACTTCAGGTCCTTGGCGTGAACATCCAGAGCGCGCATGGCTTCTGGCTTCAGGTCCGAGCTGTCGTATTCGAAGTAGAAGGTGGTGATTGCGCGCAGGGCGGCTTCTTCGCTCAGGCTGCCGTCAACAGCGCCAGTGTTGGCACCGTAACCAGCGTTAGGATCTACAGCAGCGCCTTCGCCGGCGTTGTCGCCACCTTTGGAAGAGCAACCTACAGCTACAGCCATGGCCAGAGCCAGCGCAGCGAATTTACCAAACTTCAGCATTTCCATCGTGAAACTCCTAATGAAACCCCAGTGTGTTAAGCAAAACGGTGTAACGCCGCATCAGTTCAGGTAAGGGGACCAGGACGGTTCTCTGACTTCGCCTTGCGCGGTAGGAAGCGGGAGCCTCACGCGTCCGTTGAGAGAGACGAGCATCAAGACTCCCCGGCCCTGCTGGCGGGTGGCGTAGATTAGCATGGTGCCGTTGGGCGCAACAGTGGGGGACTCGTCAAGACTGGTCTCTGAGAGAATCTTTACACTTCCACGTTGCAAGTCCTGGGCCGCCACTTTGAAGTTGGTGAAGCCCTGTTGGCGATGAATCATCACCAGGGTCTTCTCGTCCGCCGAAAGTTTCGGGTTGGCATTGTAGTTACCCACGAACGTTACACGCTCGGCGGAACCGCCACTGACCGAAGTTTTGTAGATCTGCGGCTTGCCGCCACGGTCGGAGGTGAAGTAAAGCGTGTTGCCGTCTTTACCCCAGAACGGTTCGGTGTTGATACCAGGGCCGGCAGTTACGCGACTGATCGCGCGCGAACCCATGTTCATCACATAGATGTCCGGGTTGCCGTCCTTGGACAGTACGAACGCCAGGCGCGAACCATCCGGCGACCAGGCTGGCGCGCCGTTGAGGCCTTCGAAGTTGGTGATCTGCTCACGGCGACCGGTGTCGATGTGCTGGACAAAGATACGTGGGCGACGCTGCTCGAACGATACATAGGCGATGCGCTTGCCATCCGGTGCGAAGCGTGGCGACAGAATCGGCTCACGCGACTGCAGCAGGGTCACTGCCCGGGCACCGTCGTAATCCGAACGCTGCAGGGTGTAGCGGGTGTTGTTGGCAGAGAAGCGCTCGGCAGTCACATACAGCATGCGGGTGGAAAACGCACCCTTGATGCCGGTGAGCTTCTCGAACGACTGGTCGGCAATGTAGTGCGACATGTCGCGCAACTGGTCGACAGTACCGGCAACGCTGCCAGTCAGCACTTGCTGCTCGGTGGCCACGTTGAACAGCGCGTACTGCACCTGCAGACGGCCACCGGACGGCACGATGCTACCAACCATGACGTACTGGGCGCCCAGGGCTTTCCAGTCGCGGAAGATGACTTCGCTGGCCTGGCTTGGCTGGCTGATCATGTTCTGCTTTGGAATCGGCGAGTAGTAGCCAGAGTTGCGCAGGTCATTGCCGATGATGTCGGCCATGTCTTCTGGCAGCACGCTGCCACCCTGCAGGCCGAACGGTACTACCGCGATGGGCGTGGCCCGATCGCTACCGCTGGTGACCAGGATGTTCTTTTCCTCTGCTACGGCCATACCTGCCACGCAGCAGA
Organism: Pseudomonas sp. PGPR N4; assembly: GCF_059693665.1. NCBI lineage: Bacteria > Pseudomonadati > Pseudomonadota > Gammaproteobacteria > Pseudomonadales > Pseudomonadaceae > Pseudomonas > Pseudomonas sp. PGPR N4. Next base: position 491,618 of record NZ_JCAUKV010000003.1, on the reverse strand, counting down.
GCATGACCAGCAGCCCTCGAAAGAGTTTAATCACAGCGCTAGATCCTCAGGTGTAAATGTCATCTTGAACGAGCGATACGCATTGAAATCACTCGGCTTCAAGCCCTGCATTTCGGTCAGTCGACCAATGTTCTTCACCGCTGCCACCGCCGAAGCATCAAACGGACCGTCGCCACTGGCGCGGGCCACACTGACGCTGGTGATGGTGCCATCGGGCAGCATGTTGATCTGCAGCACTACCGTCATGCCTTTGCGTGCCGAAGGCGGACGGGCCCAACCTTCTGCAGCGCGCATGCGGATCAGGTCGTCGAAATCACCGGCTACCTGGTCGCCCTGCTCGTCAGCCAGAGCCTGCTGGCGCTCGGTGGTATCAGACAACAGCTCGGCCAGGGCCTGGGCTTTCTTGTCTTCTGCCGCCTTACGGGCTGCATCCTGGGCTTTTTTCTTCTGGGCATCTGCAGCGGCCTTCTTCTTGGCCTCTTCAGCTGCTTTCTTCTTCGCTTCCTCGGCTGCCGCTTTCTTCTTGGCATCCTCGGCGGCTTTTTTCTTGGCTTCTTCGGCGGCTTTCTTCTTCGCCTCTTCAGCTGCGTCTTTCTTGGCTTCTTCGTCGGCCTTTTTCTTGGCCTCTTCTTCCGCCTTCTTCTTGGCGATATCAGCCTGCTGTTTTTCGCTGGCTTTCTTCGCCTCTTCGGCTTTCTTGGCCTCGGCGGCCTTCTTGGCTTCAGCAGTCTTGGCAGCTTCTTCGGCTTTTTTGGCTTCTGCCGCTTCGCGAGCAGCTTCGGCCTTTTGATCCGCGTCGGCTTTCTTTTGTTCCGCGGCCTTCACGGCCTCCTGTTCGACCTTCTTCTGTTCCAGCTGTTCGACTTCAGTCTGGCGCGAAGCGGTTTTCTTCGCCTCCCCGGCAATCTTCTGATTGGTCTGGGTAGTGGCCTGACTCTTGGACTTGAGCTGGTACAGCGTAGCCTGAACGATCGGCTTGGACGGCGGCAGCTCAGGGGTCATGGCGAAGCTGACGAACAGCATCGCAAACACCACGACATGCAAGCCAATGGCCCAGACACTGGGCCAGAAGTAGCTTTCCGAGGCAGATGGCTCTCGCTGTTGCATCAGGGCGCCTCGGTAATCAGGCCAACGTTACCGACACCGGCCTTCTGCAACCCGCCCATGGCGCCCATGACCGAGCCGTAATCGACGGACTTGTCGCCACGGATAAAGACCTGGGTCTGTTTGCCCTGGTCGCGACCGGCGGCAATGATCTTGGTCACGGCATTGGTCATGTCCGGCAAGGTCATGGCCTTGTCCATCTGTTTGTCGGTATCGACCTCGCTGCCAAGGTTCCAGTAGTAGGTCTTGTCGGCCTTGATCGAGATGGTAAGGATCTGGACGTTGTTGTCCTGCGGCAAGGCTTCGCTGGAAACCTTGGGCAGGTCGACCTTGACCCCCTGGTTGAGCATCGGGGCCGTCACCATGAAGATGACCAGCAGCACCAGCATCACGTCGATGTAGGGCACCACGTTCATCTCGGCGACGGGCTTGCGTTTGTGGCGAACTCGGGCCATGGGTTTCTACCTGATTACTCTTCGCTGGTGTGCACTTTACGGTGCAGGATCGCCTGGAACTCGTCGGCGAAGGTGTAGTAACGGCTGATCAACGTTTCGCTGCGTGCGGCAAAACGGTTGTAGGCGATAACCGCAGGGATCGCAGCAAACAGGCCGATCGCAGTGGCAATCAATGCCTCGGCGATGCCCGGCGCAACGGTAGCCAGGGTTGCCTGCTGGGCAGAAGCCAAACCACGGAACGAGTTCATGATGCCCCATACGGTACCGAACAGGCCGATGTATGGGCTGGTCGAACCGACGGTGGCGAGGAACGGCAGGCTCTGCTCGAGCTTTTCTTCTTCACGCGAGATGGCTACGCGCATGGCCCGACCAACGCCTTCCATGACCGCGTCAGGGTCTACACCCGCCTGCTGACGCAGACGCGAGAATTCCTTGAAGCCGGCACGGAACACCTGCTCGACACCCGAATCCGGGTCCGGGTTGCTGCCTGCCTGACGGTACAGCTTGGACAAATCAATGCCCGACCAGAAGCGCTCCTCGAAGGCATCCAGCGCACGACGACCGGCGCGCAGCATGCTGCTGCGCTGAAAGATCATGATCCATGAAGTGACCGAGGCGGCCACCAGAATCAGCATTACCAGCTGCACCACGATGCTGGCATTGCTGACCAGACTCCACATGGAGGTATGGTCGACGACGTTAGCTTCCACGCTTATTCTCCTGCATTCGATTGAGTACCCGGGCCGCCCGCCAGGAAGGCGTCGCGCAGCGCTGGGGGGATGGCTCGGGGTTTGAAAGTGTCGGCGCGCACAGCGGCCACCAGAAACTGCCCCTCACAGAGCAGCTTTGCATCTTGTTCTCGCCACACCTGCTGCACGAAGCGCAGGCTGGCGCGGTTCACCTCGACGACTTCTGCGGTTACCCGCAACTCGTCATCCAGGCGCGCCGGCGCGTGGTAGCGCGCCTCGGTGGAGTGAACCACGAACAGCAGATTCTCCCCGGCCAGTTGATGCTGGGAGAAACCCAGGTGACGCAACCGCTCGGTGCGCGCACGCTCCATGAATTTCAGGTAGTTGACGTAATACACCACGCCGCCTGCGTCGGTATCTTCGTAATAGACGCGACAGCGGTGTGCGAACGATTCAAGCCCATTTTGCGCGCGCATACTCTAGTGCTTACTCCTCGGCTTGCCAATCCGCCCGGCAAGTGTTTTTGCATTCGGTAATGCCTTAGTGCCAGCGCGCCATGGGCATGCCAGCGGTAGGACCACGGAAACCGCCTTTTGATCTGTCATTCATCGACAACATCGGAAAAATCCGCCGGGTCGGCCAAACGCCCGGGCAGGTTCAAGCCAAAGTGCAGGTAGGCGTGCCGCGTCACCACGCGGCCACGCGGCGTACGCATGATGTAGCCCTGCTGGATCAGGTACGGCTCGAGCACGTCCTCGATGGTATGGCGCTCCTCGCTGATGGCAGCGGCAAGGTTGTCCACCCCGACCGGACCGCCATCGAACTTCTCGATCATGGTCAGCAGCAAACGCCGGTCGGAGTGATCGAAGCCGCGCTCGTCGACATCCAGCAGATTCAGCGCCAGGTCCGCCACCGCCTTGGTGATCTCGCCCTTGCCGCGTACCTGGGCGTAGTCGCGCACCCGGCGCAGCAGGCGGTTGGCGATCCGCGGCGTACCGCGTGCACGCCGAGCAATCTCGAAGGCGCCCAAATCATCGATGACCAGGCCCAGAATGCCCGCCGAACGGGTAACGATGGTGGCCAGGTCCTTGTCGCTGTAGAACTCCAGGCGCTGGACGATGCCGAAGCGGTCACGCAAGGGGTTGGTCAGCATGCCCGCTCGGGTGGTCGCGCCGACCAGGGTGAACGGCGGCAGATCGAGCTTGATCGAACGCGCGGCTGGGCCCTCACCGATCATGATGTCGAGCTGGAAGTCTTCCATTGCCGGGTACAGCACTTCTTCGACAATCGGCGAGAGCCGGTGAATTTCGTCGATGAACAGCACATCGTGCGGCTCGAGATTGGTCAGCATTGCCGCCAGATCACCGGGCCGCTCCAGAATTGGCCCTGACGTGCTCTTCACCGAAACGCCCATCTCATGGGCGATGATGTTGGCCAGGGTGGTCTTGCCCAGGCCCGGCGGGCCGAAGATCAGGGTATGGTCGAGCGACTCGTTGCGGCCACGGGCAGCCTGGATGAACAGGCCCATCTGGTCGCGCACCACCGGCTGGCCGATGTACTCATCAAGGCTCAGCGGGCGAATCGCGCGGTCCTGGACTTCTTCGCGGTCGCGTCCGGAAGCGGCGATCAGGCGGTCGGCTTCGATCACTTGCTAATCATCCCTTGCAGGCTGCGGCGGATCAGGTCTTCGCTGCTCAGGCCAGCCTTGTCCTTGATCAGCGAGATAGCCTTGCTGGCTTCCTGAGGCTTGTAGCCCAGCGACACCAGCGCACTGACCGCGTCGGCTTCGGCGGTGGACGCACCACCGACCGGCGCCGGGCCGTCGGATACCAAGGTGAACATCGACGAGGACGTCTCCCAAGCTTTGAAGCGGTCCTTGAGCTCGACCAGCAGGCGCTCGGCAGTCTTCTTGCCAACCCCGGGTACGCGCACCAGCACCGAGGCATCCTGCGCCTGCACGCAGCGCACCAACTCGTCGATTTCAAGCCCGGACATCAGCGCCAGCGCCAGCTTGGGGCCGACGCCGTTGAGACGGATCAGCTCACGGAACAGCTCGCGCTCGCGCTTTTCGCCAAAGCCGTAGAGCAGGTGGGCGTCTTCACGCACCACCAGATGGGTATGCAGGGTAACCGGCTCGCCAACCTTGGGCAGGCGATACAGGGTGGTCATCGGCACTTCGAGCTCATAGCCCAGGCCGTTGACGTCGATAATCAGGTGCGGCGGTTGTTTTTCCGCCAGGGTGCCGCGCAAACGTCCAATCACGTTTCGATCCTTCCTTTCGAGCGCCGGCCACAGACCGGTCAACCCTATCAGCAAATGCGTCGAGTGAACGTTTCACCCGGCCAAAATGTGTATCAGCGCATGAAGCGGTTACAGACGCAAGCGTCCGCCGCGCTTGCGCGCAGTGGTCAAGCCGTGGGGGATCAGGCTGGAGCGGGTATGCGCATGACAGAGGGCGATAGCCAAGGCGTCAGAGGCGTCGATCTGCGGCTTTTGCGTCAGCTTGAGCAGGTGCATGACCATCAACATCACCTGGTCTTTGTTGGCCGCGCCGGTGCCAGCCACCGCCTGTTTGACCTGGGTGGCGCTATATTCGGCGATCTCCAGGCCAGCTTCGGCACCGGCCACGATGGCTGCACCACGGGCCTGGCCGAGCTTGAGCGCCGAATCCGGATTGCGCGCCATGAACACCCGTTCGATGCCCATGGTAACCGGGCCGTGCTGGCGAATGATCTCGCTGACGCCACGAAAGATGATCTGCAGGCGCTCGGACAACTCGCCGGCGCCCGTACGAATACACCCCGACGCCACATATTCGCAGCCCCGGGCGGTCTGGCGGACCACGCCAAAACCGGTGATGCGCGAACCGGGGTCGATACCAAGAATCAGAGTCATAGGGCCTGCAAGTTGAAAATGAAAACACGCTTGGAGCAGTCAGGCCCTGATGGCTTGAAGCGCCGGCATCAGCCTAGCTGCTCAAGGACCTCATCGGAGATCTGCGCATTGGAATAGACGTTCTGCACGTCGTCCAGGTCTTCGAGCATGTCGATCAGCTTGAGGACTTTTTCAGCGCCATCGCGATCAAGCTCGGCACTGGTAGTCGGCTGCATCACGATTTCGGCGTCGGCGGCCTTGAACCCAGCTTCTTCCAGCGCGTTGCGCACGGCATAAAAGCTGTTGAATGAGGTGAACACTTCGAACGAGCCGTCGTCATTGCTGACCACGTCATCGGCGTCGGCCTCCATGGCCGCCTCCATCAAGGCGTCTTCGTCAACGCCAGGGGCAAAGCTGATCTGGCCCTTGCGCTCGAACAGATAAGCAACTGAACCGTCGGTGCCAAGGTTGCCGCCGCATTTGGTGAAGGCATGGCGCACAGCCGCTGCGGTACGGTTGCGGTTGTCGGTCATGGTTTCGACCATGATCGCCACGCCGCCGGGGCCGTAACCCTCATAGCTGAGCTCTTCGACGTTGTCGCTTTCGTTGGTACCGGCGCCGCGGGCAACTGCCCGATCAATGATGTCGCGGCTCATGTTGGCACCAAGTGCCTTGTCCAGCGCCAGTCGCAAGCGCGGGTTCGACGCTGGATCGGCGCCGCCCTGCTTGGCCGCGACCGTCAGCTCGCGGATCCACTTGGTGAAGACCTTGCCTCTCTTGGCATCCTGGCGCTCTTTGCGGTGCTTGATGTTCGCCCACTTGGAATGACCAGCCATATCGACTCCGAATCCTTGATCCACAAACAGGTTCCGCCCCGAAGGGCGGAACGCGATAAATTCGAGGGCGCGACCTCACGGGCGCGCCCGGGTCGGCGTTACTCGACCTTGGTCTGCTCACGCAGACGGATGTGCAGCTCACGCAGTGCCTTGGCATCGACCAGGCCCGGTGCCTGGGTCATGACGCAGGCAGCGCTCTGGGTTTTCGGGAAGGCGATCACTTCACGAATCGACTGGGCGCCGGTCATCAGCATTACCAAACGGTCCAGACCAAAGGCCAGGCCGCCGTGCGGCGGTGCACCGAACTTCAGCGCGTCGAGCAGGAAGCCAAACTTCTCTTCCTGTTCCGCCGCTTCGATACCGAGCAGGCGGAACACCGCCTGTTGCATTTCTTTGCGGTGAATACGGATCGAACCGCCACCCAGCTCGGTGCCGTTGAGCACCATGTCATAGGCACGCGACAGCGCCGTGGCCGGATTGGCCTCGAGCTCTTCCGGGGTGCACTTGGGTGCAGTGAACGGGTGGTGCAAGGCGCTGAAACTGCCGTCTTCGTTCTCATCGAACATCGGGAAGTCGACAACCCACATCGGTGCCCATTCGCAGGTGAGCAGGTTGAAGTCGTTGCCGACCTTGATCCGCAGCGCACCCAGGGCTTCGCTGACCACTTTGAACTTGTCGGCACCGAAGAACACGATGTCGCCATCAACCGCACCGACGCGATCGAGGATCACGTTGAGGTTGGCCTCAGGGATGTTCTTGACGATCGGCGACTGCAGGCCTTCGACGCCCTTGGCGCGCTCGTTGACCTTGATGTAGGCCAGGCCCTTGGCACCATAGATGCCAACGAACTTGGTGTACTCGTCGATCTTGCTACGCGGCATGCTTGCGCCGCCTGGCAGGCGCAGGGCGGTGACGCGGCACTTCGGATCGTTGGCCGGGCCGGCGAAGACCTTGAAGTCGACATCTTTCAGCTGGTCGGCAACGTCAACCAGTTCCAGCGGGTTACGCAGGTCTGGCTTGTCGGAACCGTAGCGGCGCATGGCCTCTTCGAAGGTCATGTGCGGGAATTCACCGAACTCCAGATCCAGCACTTCCTTGAACAGCTTGCGGATCATGCTCTCGGTGAGGCCCATGATCTCGGACTCGTCGAGGAAGCTGGTCTCGATGTCGATCTGGGTGAATTCCGGCTGGCGGTCGGCACGCAGGTCTTCGTCGCGGAAGCACTTGGCGATCTGGTAGTAACGGTCGAAGCCGGCCACCATCAGCAACTGCTTGAACAGCTGCGGCGATTGCGGCAGGGCGAAGAAGCTGCCGGCGTGGGTACGGCTTGGCACCAGATAGTCACGTGCACCTTCTGGGGTGGCACGGGTCAGGATCGGTGTTTCGACGTCGAGGAAGCCGTTTTCGTCGAGGAAGCGGCGGATGCTGGTGGTGATGCGCGAACGCAGACGCAGCTTCTCGGCCATTTCCGGACGACGCAAGTCGATGAAGCGATAACGCAGGCGGGTTTCTTCGCCGACGTCGGAGTATTCGTTCAACGGGAACGGCGGGGTTTCGGCTTCGTTGAGTACGGTCAGCTCGTAACCCAGTACTTCGATGCCGCCCGACGCCATGTTGGCGTTGACTGCACCTTCGGGACGCTTGCGCACTTTACCGGTGACCTGCACGACGTATTCGCTGCGCACGCGGTCGGCGGCGGCGAAGGTTTCGGCGCGATCCGGGTCGAACACGACCTGGGCCATGCCTTCGCGGTCACGGATATCGAGGAAAATCACCCCGCCGTGGTCGCGGCGACGATGGACCCAGCCGCAAAGGGTGACTTCCTGGCCGTCCAGGCTCTCGTTCAGTTGGCCGCAATATTGGCTGCGCATCATGATGGTGGTTCGCTTCTCGTGATTCGTGTATTCGATGGAGGCCTTGGCCGCCCAGAGGGCTAATACTGCAAGACCCGGACATTGCAATTCAACTCAGTCGGCCTTGTCGCCGCCTGCCAGATTCTTTTTTGCCCCGGTCTTGAAGTCGGTTTCGTACCAGCCAGTGCCACTGAGGCGAAAACCTGGAACGGACAATTGCTTCTTCAATTCCGGCGCCTGGCAGGCCGGACAATCAGTCAACGGCGCGGCGCTGATCTTCTGCAACGCCTCAAGCTGATGGTTGCAGGCTGCACATTGATAGTCGTAAAGGGGCACGGGGATCTCTCGCAAACCATAACGCTGGCTGCCGGGGCAGCAAAAACCGGCATTATATATGGTTAGAGAGGTCAGTGCAGCCCGCCCGGCACTCAACGCGCGCTTGGCGGATCGCGTAGCCAGGCAACGCAGATCACCCGGACCAGGCCGCTGAAGTTGCGCACCCCGCCGTGGCGCAGGTGAACTTCGCGGTCAATGTAGGACAACACCGCACTGACCGAGCACTGATTGACCTCGGCAATACGCTGCAATATCTGCCAATACACATCCTCCAGGCGCAGGCAGGTGGCAAAGCCGTTAAGCCTGACCGACCGCGACACTGGCTGCACCTGCAGCATGTCGAAGTCCGCTGCGAAGGGATCGACACAGGCCTTGCCTGGCCAATGTCCCTGACACACATTGCGTTTGCTGCTCCGCACCCTGATGTCCACTGCTGCCACTCCATCGCCAAGGGGATCCATTCATGTGCTGGAGACATGAATCATGGCGTGTAATGAAGCGCCGCGAGGCGGGGCATGAGCAGCGGCAAAATTTTCCGCCTGCGCGTGCAGTTCACCACCGCCCTGCGCTTCACGGCGCAGGGCGGCTTGGACAGTTTATTTACCTTCGAGCAACGAGCGCAGCATCCACGCGGTCTTCTCGTGCACCTGCATACGCTGGGTCAGCAGATCCGCCGTTGGCTCGTCACTGACCTTGTCGACCACCGGAAAAATACTGCGTGCGGTACGCGTGACCGCCTCCTGCCCCTCGACCAACTGGCGGATCATCTCATCAGCAGGCGGCACACCCTCCTCTTCCTGGATCGATGAGTGGCGGGCATAGAACGCGTAGGAACCAGGCGCCGGGAAGCCCAGCGCGCGGATCCGTTCGGCGATCGAGTCAACCGCCAGGGCCAGCTCGTTGTACTGCTCTTCGAACATCAGGTGCAGGGTACGGAACGCCGGACCGGTAACGTTCCAATGAAAGTTATGGGTTTTCAGATACAACACATAGGTATCCGACAACAAACGGGACAGCCCATCGACGATGGACTTGCGATCTTCTTCACTGATACCGATATCGATTGCCATGAAGCTCCCCTTTTTCATGTGGCTTGGTAGTCAAGCGGATGAAGGGGCACTGTAACAAGACTTGCCTGCGCCTGCATGTGACGCAGGGCAATCGATCACCCCCATCATCCGCCCGGTTTGAGCTCACCGGGCCTTTGCTGTTAAATAGGCAGGGTGCCATTCGTGCGGATTGTTAATGCCGGATGCATAGGCAGGCCAGCTGCGTGACCGCGCTTTCTCTCTCATGCGCACCGTGCTGCCCGCTCTTCCTGTGATTGACCTTATAAACGTGAGCCAACCCAAATGTTCAAGATCGTCCATCTGGTGACGGGCGTAGCAGCCTTGCTGCTGTCGCTCATACCAAGCCTTCGCACCGAGGCAATTCCCTTCCTGCAGCAACCGGAGGCCGTGTACCTGGCCTTGCTCGGCCTGCTCAACCTACTGCTGGCGCCGGTCGTGCCGCTTTATTACCGCGGCGCGCGCCTGCAACTGCAATACCTGGCCAGCGCTTTGCTGGTGCTGGCGGTTGCCCTGCAAACAGTAACCGTGCTGGTCCGGCCTGAGCTGGGCAACCTGCCTGCACTGCTGTGCGCTGCTCTGGCAGTTCTGGCACACCTGGTTGCCGGCTTCAGCCGCAGCAGCGGCCGCTCGCGCAATGCTGGCGGCGCTGCCCAGGAAGGCAGCAAGCGCGATACCGGCACCGTCAAGTGGTTCAACACCTCGAAAGGCTTCGGCTTTATCTCGCGCGACTCCGGCGACGATATCTTCGTGCACTTTCGCGCCATCCGTGGCGACGGCCACCGCGTACTGGTCGAAGGCCAACGCGTGGAGTTCTCGGTCATGCACCGCGACAAGGGCCTGCAGGCCGAAGACGTGATCGCGGTCTCGCGCCGCTGACAGCAAAGGCCTTGCGGGCGCTATGCACCCGCAAGGTACCCATCCTCAGTAATGAGGCGGCGGCGCTTCTTCACCTTCGCTGCCGTACTGCCCGACCATCTCCTCGTAACGCTTGATCAGCTCGGCCATCTGCAGTTGCAGACGATTGATCACCCGCCCCTGCTCGACCACCACATCATTGAGCTCCTGCAGCGCGTCATCCTGAAACGCCTGACGGGTTTCCAGGTCGATGATTTGCGATTCCAGAGACATCAGCTCACGCCTCCTTGAAGTCATTGTTGTTCAACGCCGAGCGCAGGCGCTGGCGAAGCTGTGCGAGTTGCTCCTCGCTGTACTCGGCAGCCGCCACCTTGCCCCACACTGGCGCAGGCCAGGCAGCATCGTTGCGGTGGCGCACGATCACGTGCATGTGCAGTTGGCTGACCACGTTGCCCAAGGTCGCCACGTTCATCTTGTCGGCAGCAAATTCCTGTTTGAGCGAATTGGCCAGGCAGGTGGTTTCTTGCCACAGCTGCTGCTGGTCGGCTGCCGTGAGGTCAAAGAGCTCACTGACGCCTGCTTGCCGCGGCACCAGAATGAACCACGGATAATTGGCGTCTTTGCTCAACAGCAGCCGACACAGCGGGAAATCTCCCAGCACCAGGCAATCCTGCTGCAAACGCGGATCCAGGACGAACACGGCAAATCTCCTTCAATCAGATCGCCTGCGCAACGCAGGCATGGTGCGCGGAGGATACCCTGCCTGGCCGCAACAGGCATGAAATCGGGCGCTCCAGCTACACTTTAGCTGGCTTGCACAGCTGCCCTGCACCGCCGCGGTAACAAAGCGCTACTTTTCGCACCAAAATAGAGCCGTCCGTCGCGGTGCTGACGGCGGTTCCCAGTAAAACTACTCAAGATGAACAATCGGCGGTAACACATTGGTTTAGTTAGCAACCTTACAGTTGCATCGACCGTTGAATATTGGCACACCATCAGACAGACCGAACCCTTTATTTTCGGAGGTTTGCCAGCAAGTGATCTGGTAGATGTGAAAAATTCATCAACTCAATGTGAAAATGAGCACGCTTGTTGCATTCCCTCAACGCCAAGTCGGCACGACACCTGCAGTGAGCAGGAGCTGCCGACAGACCACGGCGCCGAAGCACTATCAAGGGGTACCGCCCTGTGTTAACGGATGAGGGAGCAGAACGCTGGGATATATGTCCGCTGTTCGGCGGGTAATTTGCGACATTGAATTAGTTATAAGCGACACGCCATAAAGTTTGTGAAAAGTTGCTTTATGCATATCGCCAAATAAAGAGTCAGCGTGATATACCTTCGCGCCGACACAACAAGAAAGAGCTGCCCCATATAATTAAAACCCCGGGCGCAGCGGTACTCTTCCTAAAAACCAAAGGAGCAAATCACGATGCGCGTGATGAAGTGGAGCATGATCGCCCTGGCCGTTGCGGCAGGCACCTCGCAAATGGCCATCGCCTCTTCGCAGGATGATTCCAAAGGCTTTATTGAAGACAGCCAGCTGTCAGTCAAGTTGCGCAACCTGTACTTCAGCCGTGACTATCGTAACCAGGAGTCGGCCGCTAACCGCGCAGCCGGCCTGCGTCATGATCAGCGTGAATGGGGCCAAGGCTTCATCGGTACCTTTGAATCGGGCTTCACCCAAGGCACCGTCGGTGTAGGTGTCGACGCCATCGGCATGCTCGGCCTCAAGCTGGACAGCGGTCGTGGCTTCTCCGGCACGGGCCTGTTCCCTACCGGTTCAGATGGCCGTTCCCAGGACGACTACTCCAAGGGTGGCGCGGCGGTCAAGTTCCGCATTTCCGACACCGTACTCAAGGCTGGCGACCAATTCGTATCGCTGCCTGTATTCGCCACCGACGACAGCCGCTTGCTGCCTGAGATGGCCCAAGGCACATTGATCACCAGTAGCGAAATCAAAGGCCTCACCCTGAATGCGGGTCGCTTCACCAGCCTGACCGGTCAGGAACAGACCAACCGTGACAACTTCCGCCTGAAAAAAGCCGACGTTGCCGGCGGCACGTATGCCTTCACCGACAGCCTCAGCACCAGCCTTTACTACTCCAAGGTTGAAGACTACTGGCGCAAATACTACGCCAACGTCAACTGGGCTCTGCCGATCTCTGACACTCAAGGCCTGGTGTTCGACTTCAACGTGTATGACACCAAGAGCAGTGGCAGCGGCGAAGCCCGAGCCTATGATGGCGACAAGATCGACAGCCGCGCATTCAGCTTGTCCGGCGCCTATAGCATTGGCGCGCACACTTTCACCGTCGCGTATCAGAAGATGACCGGCGACGGCGGCTATCAGTATGGCGTCGACGGTAATGGCACCATTTTCCTGGCAAACTCCATTGCCCGCTCCGACTTCAATGCTGAAGGCGAGAAGTCTTGGCAAGCACGTTATGACCTGAACTTTGCCGAGTTCGGTATTCCTGGCCTGACCTTCATGACTCGCTACGTACGCGGTACGGATGCGAAAGTGGAAGGCACCAACAACGGAACCGAGTGGGAACGTGACATCGACGTCAAATACGTGCTTCAGGAGGGCCCCGCCAAGGACCTGAGCTTCCGTGTTCGTCAGGCAACTTATCGCTCGTCCGACGCCGTTTACTCCAACTCTCTGGACGAACTGCGTCTGATCGTCGAGTACCCGCTGAGCATCCTGTAAGCCTGGCTTGCAGTGCCCCGCACTTGAAAAGCCCGGCGACCACGCCGGGCTTTTTCTTGGCTGACAACTGGCCTGCGCTGCGGCATCCTGTACGCTTTCGTTTCGCCCCCGTAGAATGCGGGGTCATTTCAACGTCTTAGGCAATCGACACGGCCCCCCATGCGCACCAGTCAATATTTGCTCGCCACCCAAAAAGAAACCCCTGCCGATGCAGTGGTCATCAGCCATCAGCTCATGCTGCGCGCCGGCATGATCCGCAAGCTGGCCTCCGGCCTGTACACCTGGCTGCCGATGGGCCTGCGGGTAATGCGCAAGGTCGAAGCCGTGGTCCGCGAAGAAATGAACGCCGCCGGCGCGCTTGAAGTGCTGATGCCGAGCATCCAGCCAGCCGAGCTGTGGCAGGAATCTGGCCGCTGGGAACAGTACGGCCCAGAGCTGCTGCGCCTGAAAGACCGGCACAACCGCGACTTCTGTGTTGGCCCGACTCACGAAGAAGTGATCACCGACATGGTCCGCAACGAGCTGTCCAGCTATAAACAGCTGCCGCTCAACCTGTACCAGATCCAGACCAAATTCCGCGATGAGATCCGCCCACGCTTCGGTTTGATGCGCGGCCGCGAGTTCATCATGAAGGACGCCTACTCGTTCCATGCCGACCAGGCTTCCCTGCAGGAAACCTACGACCGCATGCATCAGGCGTACAGCAACATCTTTACCCGCCTGGGCTTGAACTTCCGCCCAGTGCAGGCTGATACCGGCTCGATCGGTGGCAACTACTCGCACGAATTCCACGTCCTGGCCGCTACCGGTGAAGACGACGTGATCTTCAGCGACAGCTCCGACTACGCCGCCAACATCGAAAAAGCCGAAGCCATCCCACGCGAAAGCGTGCGCCCGGCGCCAACCGAAGAGCTGCGCCTGGTCGATACTCCGCACGCCAAGACCATCGCCCAACTGGTCGAAAACCATGGCCTGCCAATCGAGAAGACGGTCAAGACCCTGATCGTGCGTGGCGCTGAAGAAGGCAAGCTGATTGCCCTGATCGTGCGCGGCGATCACGAACTCAACGAAATCAAGGCCGCCAAGCTCCCGCAGGTTGCCGAACCGCTGGTCATGGCCAGCGACGCCGAGCTGCGTGACGCCATTGGCGCCGGTGCAGGCTCGCTGGGCCCGCTGAACCTGCCGCTGGAAATCATCATCGACCGCTCGGTGGCCCTGATGAGCGACTTCGGCATCGGCGCCAACATCGACGACAAGCACTACTTCGGCGTCAACTGGGAGCGTGACCTGCCAGTGCCTGAAGTAGCCGACCTGCGCAACGTGGTTGCCGGTGACCCAAGCCCAGACGGCCAGGGCACCCTGGTGATCAAGCGCGGCATCGAAGTCGGGCATATCTTCCAGCTCGGCACCAAGTACAGCGAGGCGCTCAAGTGCCAGGTACTCGGCGAGAACGGCAAGCCAGTAGTACTGTCGATGGGTTGCTACGGCATCGGCGTTTCGCGCGTGGTTGCTGCTGCCATCGAGCAGAGCTACGACGACAAAGGGATCATCTGGAACGATGCCCTGGCGCCGTTCCAGATCGCTCTGGTACCGCTGCGCTACGAAACCGAGGTGGTGCGTGAGGCGACCGACAAGCTGTACGCCGAACTGACCGCTGCAGGCTTCGAAGTGCTGCTCGATGACCGTGACAAGAAGACCAGCCCAGGCAACAAGTTTGCCGATATGGAACTGATCGGCATCCCGCACCGGATCGTGGTCAGTGACCGCGGTCTGGCCGATGGCAATCTGGAATACAAGCACCGCACCGAGCAGGACGCCCAGGCGCTGCCGGTCAACGAAGTGCTGACCTTCCTGCAAGCCCGCATCCGTCGCTGATAGCCCAATGCGCGAGTGAACATGTACAAGCGAAGTACCTTTACCCTGGGGGGCGCCGCACTCTGCGGCGCCCTGTTCGTCAGCGGCTGCGCCAATCAGATGTCCCAGCGCAGCGAGCATGAAGAACGCGTCGAGCGCAAGTTGCTCGAGCACAGTCTGCAGATCGACGTTGGCGAGCCCAAGGTAATGGAGCTTCCGCAACGGCGCGTGCGCGTTCACGAGCAGCAGCGCTTCGAAGTCACCGAGTTCGAAGTGACCCGCCGCTACGACCGCTACACCCCTTACCAGCCCTGGCGGGAGATCTACGAGATCCCGCTGGGCGCGGTCGCGGTGGTGGCCGGAGTCGGTGCCAATGTGGTCAATGTGTTCGCCTTGGGCAACCTGCCGCAGAGCGTCACTCATGACTGGCTGAGCTATGGCGTTGCCGGGCTCAATCCATTCATGAACGTGCAATCCAACGGCCGTGCCCAGCAGAACCTGGCGGGCATCAGCGAGGTGGAGAAAGCCAAGCGCGAAGAATCCACCAACCTGCCCTGGAGCGAGCGCCTGGTCGAGGTCAAGGCTGGCAAGCTCAACCATGAGCTGACCACCGACCGTAACGGTGTGCTGCGGCTGAACCTGCTGGATGCGCCGTTTTCCGAGCAGAATCTCGGCCGCGTAGGCACCCTGCACCTGCAGGTGGTCGACGAGGACAACGGCATTCGCGGCGACGCCAGCCTGCTGGTCAGCGGCACGCTGCGCAACAAACTGGTCGAAGCACGGCACCTGATCTTCGATGACCTTGAAGACGACGATGTCAGCCAGTGGGTTCACCGGGTCAAGCGGCTGTCCGAGCTTGGCCTGGAAGAAGAAGCCAGTGAGCTTGAGCAGAGCCTGATTGAACTGACCCGCAATGATCCTGAATTGCAGCAGGAATTCTTGCAGGCACTGACCAAACAGACCGGGCGACTGGTAGCAGATCCAGGCGGACAATAATCGCCTTCGTCACAGGGCCGCCTGGCGGCCTTGCTGACGTACCCTCAAGATTGCGCAAACAACTCCAGCTGCTCATGCGCCCCGCGCAGATCGCGCAAGCGCACCCCTACTCCAAGCAACCGCACCGGCTTGCCACCTCGGGCAAACGCCTGGCTCAGCAACTGTCGGTAACTCTCCAGATCGCGCCCGGCACCCGCCTGCTCGATGGTCGTCTGCGTGAAGTCATGGAACTTGACCTTGACGAATGGCTTGTCGGCTTTATAGCTGCTGTCCATCCGCGCGACCCGCTCATTGAGGCTATCGAGCAACTCAGGCAATTTGGCCAGGCAGCTGTTCAGATCAGGCAGATCGGTATCGTAGGTGTTTTCGACACTGACCGACTGACGCCGGCTGTCATTCTGCACAGCGCGCTCATCCACACCACGGGCCAAGCCCCACAAACGCTCACCAAAACTGCCGAACTCGCGCACCAGCGCCAGCTTTGACCATTCGCGCATGTCCATGCAGGTCTCGATACCCAGCCGGGTCAGTTTGTCGGCGGTGACCTTGCCCACACCATGCAGGCGAGCCACTGGCAGCGCGGCAACAAACGCCTCCACCTCGCCGGGGGTAATCACGAACAGTCCGTTAGGCTTGCGCCAGTCGCTGGCAATCTTGGCCAGGAACTTGTTTGGCGCAACCCCTGCTGAAACCGTGATGTGCAAGGACTTGGCGACGCGCTGGCGGATATCCTCAGCAATCCGCGTGGCGCTGCCGCCGTACCAGGAGCTGTCGCTGACATCCAGATAGGCTTCATCCAGCGACAGCGGCTCGATCAGCTCGGTGTAGTCACGAAAGATCGCCTGGATCTCGCGTGAGGCTTCGCGGTAGGCCTCGAAACGCGGCTTGACGATCAACAGGTCAGGGCAGAGTTTAAGCGCGTGGCGCGAGGACATTGCCGAGCGTACCCCATAGGCGCGCGCTTCATAGTTGCAGGTGGCAATCACCCCGCGCCGCTCCGCCGAGCCACCCACCGCCATCGGCCGGCCAGCCAGGCTCGGGTCGTCACGCATTTCGATCGCAGCGTAGAAGCAGTCGCAGTCGACATGGATGATCTTGCGCAAAGACATGGATGACCGTCAGCACTGTAAATTCATACAGATACTACCGTAACCGCCACGCGCTGACACCGTGCACACCGTGCTATTCGATAATTGGCCTGGAATGCCCGCCGTTGCTGAGCCCGGCGCTTAATTGACACGCTAACAGATTGAACAGAAAAGGATTTCCCTGAGAAATAGCTTGACTGCGCAGCGCCAGGGCGTAGAATCCACTCCACAGACGCGGGATGGAGCAGTCTGGTAGCTCGTCGGGCTCATAACCCGAAGGTCGTCGGTTCAAATCCGGCTCCCGCAACCAAATATAGAAGAGGCCACTGTGCAAACAGTGGCCTTTTTCTTTGCTTCAAATAAAGCTGTCCTAGAATAATTTGTTCTAAATCAAAGGGTAAGCTTGACATCAGCGCGAATCAGGGTATAGTCCACCCCACAGACGCGGGATGGAGCAGTCTGGTAGCTCGTCGGGCTCATAACCCGAAGGTCGTCGGTTCAAATCCGGCTCCCGCAACCAAACAGAGAAAATGGCCACTGTGAAAACAGCGGCCATTTTTTTCGTCTGCACGTTGCGCTTTGAAGTTATTTACGCTGCATCAGCGTGGAAGACTTGACCTAGTGCCAGTAATGCGTAGAATGCGCCCCACTGACGCGGGATGGAGCAGTCTGGTAGCTCGTCGGGCTCATAACCCGAAGGTCGTCGGTTCAAATCCGGCTCCCGCAACCAAATCGTCAGAACAAACCCCGCACTGTTTTAAACAGTGCGGGGTTTGTTGTTTCTGGGGTTCTGAAAATCCCCGATCAGCCTGCCCTCGCCTTTTGCCACACCCTGGCCAGCCCTAATGGATGAACTATCTTTAACCCCGTCGGACCGCTGCAAGCGCCTCCGGCAGGAGTAATATCCGGATACGTTTTCCTAAGGGACTTCCACTTGGCCGCACCTTTCTCTCACCTCGCGCTGTCGGCCCGAGGTAACTCATGACCGCCCATACCCCTGATCCCCAGACGCCATTCACCGCGGCGCTGCCGGTGGCTGCCCAACGCCTGCCCTGGCTCGAGCGGCTGAGCCGGTATCGGCAACCGATCGTTCTGGTACTGACCCTGCTGTTGTTCGGCATGGCCTTGATTGCCTGCCGTCACCTGCTCAGTGAGCTGGATATCTATGCGCTGCACGACGCCATTCTCAGCGTGCCGAAGCAGGCCATGCTCGGTGCACTGCTAGCGACCGTGGTCGGCTTCGTGATCCTGCTTGGTTATGAATGGTCTGCCAGCCGCTACGCCGCCGTTAAGCTGCCAGCCGCAACCCTGGTGCTGGGCGGTTTCAGTGCGTTCGCCATTGGCAATGCAATTGGCCTGTCGATACTGTCGGGTGGCTCGGTGCGTTATCGGCTGTATGCCCGCCATGGTCTGGGTGCCGGTGAAGTGGCGCGGATGACGGTATTCGCCAGCCTGTCGCTGGGCTGCGCCCTGCCCCCTTTGGCAGCACTGGCAACGCTGAGCAACTTGCCTGCGGCAGCAATCGCCTTACGCATGCCGGCCGGTGTATTGGCGGCCATCGCCATTGCGGTACTGATGCTGAGTGCACTGCTGGTCGCCGGCCTCTATCGGCGCCGGTTGGACGAGCAGCCGCTGGCTGACAGCCTGCTGGTCAAGCTCGGTCGGCGCACGCTGCGCCTGCCCGGCGCGCGCCTGACCGGCCTGCAACTGCTGATCACCGCACTTGATGTTGCCGCTGCCGCCACAGTTTTGTATCTGCTGCTGCCTGAGGCGCCGCCGTTTGGCGCGTTTGTGCTGGTGTACCTGCTGGCACTGGCAGCGGGCGTGCTCAGCCATGTGCCGGGTGGCGTTGGTGTGTTTGAAGCGATCCTGCTGGCCGCTTTTGCCGACCAGCTTGGCGCGGCGCCACTGGCAGCAGCGTTGTTGCTGTACCGTTTGATCTACGTGGTGTTGCCGCTGCTGCTGGCCTGCGTTCTGCTGCTGGCCAACGAAGCCCGCCGCTTGCTGTTCGCCCAGCAGGCACTGAAGGCCGCTTCCGGGCTGGCTGCACCAGTGCTGGCGATTCTGGTGTTTCTGTCCGGCGTGGTGCTGCTGTTTTCCGGCGCCACACCGGAGATCGACACGCGCCTAGAACACATGGGCTTTCTGGTACCGCACCGGCTGATCGACGCCTCGCACTTCGGCGCCAGCCTGATCGGCGTGCTTTGCCTGCTGCTGGCCCAGGGCCTGCGCCGACGTCTGTCCGCTGCCTGGTTGCTGACCACGGTGTTGCTGTTGGTGGGCGCGCTGCTGTCGCTGCTGAAAGGCTTCGACTGGGAAGAAGCCTGCGTGCTGACGTTCACCGCAGTCCTGCTGGCGGTGTTCCGACGCTCGTTCTACCGGCCGAGCCGCCTGCTCGAGCTGCCGTTTTCGCCGGTGTATCTGGTCGCCAGTGCTTGCGTTATCGGCGCATCGGTCTGGCTGCTGCTGTTCGCCTATCAGGACGTGCCCTATAGCCATCAGCTGTGGTGGCAGTTCACCCTCGATGCCGACGCCCCACGCGGCCTGCGCGCAGCCATGGGCAGCGCGGTGCTGCTGGTGTTCGTCGCCCTGACCTGGTTGTTGCGCACGGCGCGGCCGGTGATCCATCTGCCGACCGCCGATGAGCTGGAACGGGCCCGGCAGATCCTGCTGGCGTCCGATCAACCAGACGGCGGCCTGGCCCTGACCGGCGACAAGGCGCTGCTGTTCCACCCCAACGACAACGCCTTCATCATGTATGCCCGCCGTGGCCGTAGCCTGGTCGCACTGTACGACCCGATTGGCCCTGCCCAGGAGCGCGCCGAGATGATCTGGCAGTTCCGTGACCTGTGCGACGTGCACCATGCCCGCCCGGTGTTCTACCAGGTACGCGCCGAGAACCTGCCTTTCTACATGGACATCGGCCTGACCGCGCTCAAGCTTGGCGAAGAAGCGCGGGTTGATCTGCGCCGCTTCGATCTGGACGCCAAAGGCAAGGAGATGAAAGACCTGCGCTACACCTGGAACCGCGGTGGCCGCGACGGCCTGAGCCTGGAAGTACACGAACCTGGCCAAGCACCATTGGACGAGCTCAAGGAAATCTCGGACGCCTGGCTCAGCGGCAAGAACGTGCGCGAGAAAGGTTTTTCGCTGGGCCGTTTCAGCCCGGAATACCTGCAGCACTTCCGCATCGCCCTGATCCGCTTCCAAGGTCGTCCGGTGGCGTTCGCCAACCTGCTCGAGACACACAGCCTGGAGCTGGCCAGCCTCGACTTGATGCGCGCGCACCCTGAAGCGCCGAAGCTGACCATGGAGTTCATGATGATCGGCTTGATCCTGCACTACAAAAACCATGGCCACGGGCGTTTCAGCCTGGGCATGGTCCCGCTCTCCGGCCTGCAGCCGCGACGTGGCGCACCGCTGACCCAGCGCCTGGGTTCGCTGGTGTTCCAGCGCGGCGAGCAGCTGTACAACTTCCAGGGTCTGCGCCGTTTCAAGGACAAGTTCCAGCCAGACTGGGAACCTCGTTACATGGCCGTGCCAGCCGGGCTGGACCCGCTGGTGGCATTGGCTGACACTGCCGCCCTGATCGCTGGCGGCCTGACTGGATTGGTGAAACGCTGATGATTCGACGCTATTGGCACTACCTGTTGATCGCTTTGTTGCTTGCCCTGGCGGGTGCCGCCGTGTGGTTCTGGTTGTGGACCCGGCCGGCGCCGGAGGCTCAGGTCGAGCACCTGACCCTGACCGATGGCAGCAGCCTGGTTCTCGCCACACCTGCAGTCACCGTCAAAACCCGCGTGGCGATTGGCGTGCCTGAAGATCAGGCGCTCAGCGACAAGCAACTGCTCGACCTAAGCCAGGCCGGCGAAGCGCAGCTGGTGCAGGTGATCCTGCCACCTGCCGATTGCGCCAAGCAGCAACAGGCGCTGGATCAGGCCATCAGCCATCTGGGCGGCGCACCGACCGTGGTTGCCGGCATCGGCCCTGGCGCAGCGCAAGCCTGGCGCTGGCTGTCCAGCCAGACCGATGACAAGGCCCGCGCCATCTCGGTCGACTTCAAGCTTGAGCAACCCGGCTGCCCGGCACTACCGAAAAGCGCTGCCCATGGCCACTGGAATGTCGCCTGGAACGACAACCCGGATGACGCCAGCGCCGCCTTCGTCCGTGATCAAAGCAACGCCGAAACCAGCATCAGCGACTACGACATCCATCTGCCGCAGGTGCTCAAGGGTCAGCTGACCCAGGTTCTGGTCGGCCACGACGGCAACGCGCTGAGCATCCCGGTGGTGGAAGTGCCTGCCGGGCAAACCACTGATACCGTGACCCTGTTCCTTTCCGGAGATGGTGGCTGGCGCGACCTTGACCGCGATGTAGCAGGCGAAATGGCCAAACTCGGCTATCCGGTGGTCGGCATCGACACGCTGCGCTATTACTGGCAGCACAAGACCCCGGAACAGAGCGCCATCGACTTGTCCGAACTGATGCAGCACTACCGGCAAAAGTGGGGCACCAAGCGCTTTGTCCTGACCGGCTATTCGTTCGGCGCCGACGTACTGCCGGCGATCTACAACCGCCTGCCAGAAGAAGATCAGCAGCGCGTGGATGCGGTGATCCTGCTGGCGTTTGCCCGCAGCGGCAGTTTCGAGATCGAAGTCGAAGGCTGGCTTGGCAAGGAAGGCCAGGAAGCACCGACCGGCCCGGAAATGGCCCGTATGCCTGCGGCCAAGGTTGTATGCATCTATGGTGTCGAAGAGGCCGACGAGAGCGGCTGCACCGAGCACACTGCAGTTGGCGAGCGCCTGAAACTGCCGGGTGGCCACCACTTCGATGAGAACTACCCGGCACTGGCCAAGCGCCTGATCGGCGAGATCGAGACGCGCCAGGGCAAAACCAACGTAGCTGAACAGAACTGAGTAGTAATCGGGGCCGCATTGCGGCCCCGGTTACTTCAAATCTCGACCTGAGTGCCCAGTTCGATCACCCGGTTCAACGGCAGGTTGAAGAAGCGCAGGTTGCCGTTGGCGTTCTTCAGCAAGAATGCGAACAACGCCCCGCGCCAGCGCGCCATGCCTTCCAGACGTGAGGCGATAACCGTCTCGCGACTCAGGAAGTAAGTCGTGCGCATCGGGCTAAAGTCGAGCTCGTCCAGATGGCACAAGCGTAGTGCCTGCGGCACGTCCGGCTCGTCCATGAAGCCAAAGTGCAGGAGCACCCGGAAGAACCCATCACCATAGGCTTCGACCTCGAAGCGCTCTTGCTCCGGCACCCGCGGCCGGTCTTCGCTGACTACCGTCAACAACACCACCTGACGATGCAGAACCTGGTTATGCAGCATGTTGTGCAACAGCGCATGAGGCACGGCGTCTGGCCGCGCGGTCAAAAACACCGCAGTGCCCTCGACCCGATGCGGCGGCTGCACGCGGATGCTGCTGATGAAGATCGGCAGCGGCAGCGCGGCTTCGTCAATGCGCTCCACGAGGATCTGCTTGCCGCGCTTCCAGGTCGTCATCAACAACAGCAAGGCAATCGCTGCCAATACCGGGAAGGCGCCGCCCTGCACTACCTTGGGCAGGTTGGCGGCAAAGAACAGCCCATCGACCAACAGGAAGCCGATCAGGATCGGCACTGCCAGCAGTGGCGGCCATTTCCACAACAGCAGCATCACCGTCGCCACCAGCAGTGTGGTCATCAGCATGGTACCAGTCACCGCTACGCCGTAGGCCGCAGCCAACGCGCCGGATGATTCAAAGCCGATCACCAGCAGCACAACGCCGATCATCAGCGCCCAGTTCACCGCACCAATGTAGATCTGGCCCTGCTCGTCGCTGGAGGTGTGCTGGATCTGCATGCGCGGGATGTAACCGAGCTGAATCGCCTGGCGCGTCAACGAGAAGGCTCCAGAAATCACGGCTTGGGAAGCGATCACCGTGGCCAGGGTGGACAAGCCGACCAACGGCAACAGCGCCCAGCTCGGAGCCAGCAGGTAGAACGGATTGCGCGCCGCTTCCGGGTCCTGCAGCAGCAATGCGCCCTGCCCGAAGTAGTTCAGCACCAGGGCCGGCAGCACCAGGATGAACCAGGCGCGGGCAATCGGTTTGCGGCCAAAGTGGCCCATGTCGGCATACAGCGCCTCGGCGCCAGTCAGCGCCAGCACCACCGCGCCTAGAATGGCCACACCCATGCCCGGATGCACCACGAAGAAGTTGACCGCCCAGGCCGGGTTCAGCGCCTTGATCACCTCCGGGCTCTGCACGATGCCATGCAGGCCGAGCAGCGCCAGCACCGCGAACCAGAGCACCATCACCGGCCCGAACAGGATGCCGATCTTGGCCGTACCGTGCTTTTGCACCAGAAACAGCGCCACCAGCACCACCACGGCAATCGGTACCACCCAGTGGTCAATCCCGTCGAACGCCAGGCCCATGCCCTCGACCGCCGACAACACCGATACCGCCGGGGTAATCAGGCTGTCGCCATAGAACAACGAGGCACCGACCAGGCCGCAGCCGATCATGACGATGCGCAGTTTCGGATAAGGCGCTGAAGCCCGCGTGGCCAACGCGGTGAGGGCCATGATGCCGCCCTCGCCCTGGTTGTCGGCACGCAGAATGAACGTCACATACTTGAATGACACCACCCAGATCAGCGACCAGAAGATCAACGACAGGATGCCGAGCACACCATCATGGTTGACCGGCACCCCGTAGCCGCCGGAAAACACTTCCTTGAGGGTATAAAGCGGGCTGGTGCCGATATCGCCATAGACCACCCCAACAGCTGCCACCAGCAGGCCAATCGGGCGCGCGACCCCTTGCCCCGCTTGGGCGTGACTGCTTGCCTGAACCATCGACCACTCCCGCAGACGGCCACATCGGACCAATAGAATTCGAACCCGCAGCCAGGTCCAACATGGACCTCGCTGCAATGGCGCGAAGCATAGCGCAGCGTTCGTCGTATTTCTGCTGGTCAAGCGACCTTGTGCTCGCTAGAATTGCGCACTTTTTGATCAGAGGCGCCGCTAGCGCCCGTCACGATTGCTGCGCCACCGGCGCTGCAGCCGCATTCAATACCGAGGTTAGCTATGTCCACCACCCCTGCTTCTACCGTGCCCAAGGTAGGATTCGTTTCGCTCGGCTGCCCCAAGGCTCTGGTCGACTCTGAACGCATCCTCACCCAGCTGCGCATGGAAGGCTATGAAGTCGTGCCGACCTACGAGGACGCCGACGTCGTGGTGGTCAACACCTGCGGCTTCATCGACAGCGCCAAGGCCGAGTCGCTGGAAGTGATCGGCGAAGCGATCAAAGCCAATGGCAAGGTCATCGTCACCGGCTGCATGGGCGTCGCCGAGGGCAACATTCGTGACGTGCACCCAAGCGTGCTGTCGGTCACCGGTCCGCAGCAGTACGAGCAGGTGGTCAACGCCGTGCATGAAGTGGTGCCACCGCGCCAGGACCACAATCCGCTGATAGACCTGGTGCCACCGCAAGGCGTCAAGCTGACCCCGCGTCATTACGCTTACCTGAAGATCTCCGAAGGCTGTAACCACAGCTGCAGCTTCTGCATCATCCCGTCGATGCGCGGCAAGCTGGTCAGCCGCCCGGTAGGTGACGTGCTGAGCGAGGCCGAGCGCCTGGTCAAGGCCGGGGTCAAGGAGCTGCTGGTGATCTCCCAGGACACCAGCGCCTACGGCGTCGACGTCAAGTACAAGACCGATTTCTGGAACGGCCGCCCGGTCAAGACCCGCATGCTCGAGCTGTGCGAAGCGCTGAGCAGTCTGGGCGTCTGGGTGCGTCTGCACTACGTGTATCCATACCCGAACGTCGACGACGTGATTCCGCTGATGGCCGCTGGCAAGCTCCTGCCGTACCTGGACATCCCGTTCCAGCACGCCAGCCCTAAAGTGCTCAAGTCGATGAAGCGCCCGGCGTTCGAAGACCGCACCCTGGCGCGGATCAAGAACTGGCGCGAGCAGTGCCCTGAGCTGGTGATCCGCTCAACGTTCATTGTCGGCTTCCCGGGCGAGACCGAAGAAGACTTCCAGTACCTGCTCGACTGGCTGACCGAAGCCCAGCTCGACCGCGTCGGCTGCTTCCAGTACTCGCCGGTCGAAGGCGCGCCGGCCAACGATCTGGGCCTGGATGAAGTGCCGGACGACATCAAACAGGACCGCTGGGACCGTTTCATGGCCCATCAGCAAGCCATCAGCGCCGCCCGTCTGCAACTGCGCATCGGTCGTGAGATCGAAGTGCTGATCGACGAAGTCGAAGAACAAGGCTCGGTTGGCCGCAGCTTCTTCGATGCCCCAGAGATCGACGGTAGCGTGTTCATCGATGGCGACCATGGCTTCAAGCCGGGCGACAAGGTCCGTTGCCGGATCGTGGATGCCGACGAATACGACATGTGGGCCGAGCCGGTCTGACGATTGCTTGGGGCCGTATTGCGGCCCCAACCAGCAAAGCCTGCACTAAGCATCTATAGTTCTGCAATCAGCACCAGAGACTGCCGCGATGCCAGCCCTGTTCACCCTGCAAACCCCTCGCGCCAGCGACTACCCGGAACTGATCCGCGTCTGGGAAGCTTCGGTCCGCGCCACCCACGACTTTCTCCCGGATGCCTACATCCTGCTGCTGCGCGATCACATCCTGGCCAAGTACCTCGATGCGGTCATGCTGATCTGCTGCATGGACGTGCGTCAGCGCATTCTCGGCTTCGCCGGGGTCGCCAATGGTCAGGTCGCCATGCTCTTCGTCGGCCCCGAGCACCGCGGTAAAGGTGTCGGCAAGCGCCTGCTGCGCCACGCCATCAGCGAACTGAACGCCGACCATCTGGACGTCAACGAGCAAAACCCGCAGGCGCTGGGCTTTTACCTGCACGAGGGCTTTGCAATTATCGGACGCTCGGAGCAGGACGGCCTCGGTCAGCCGTATCCCTTGCTGCACCTTCGTCTGCGCGACCGCAGTGGCGACCACGGTGCTGACAAACACCGTTAAAGCAGCAGATTCCCGGCCCTCAACAACGCGCGGGCAGGTACAATGGCAGGTCTTAATCTGCCTTTAGCGAATCGTCTCCATGTCTGAACCCGTACGCCTGTCCAAACGCCTCATCGAGCAACTCGGCTGCTCCCGCCGCGAGGCCGAGCAGTACATCGAAGGCGGCTGGGTGACGGTGGATGGCGTGGTCGTCGAGCAGCCCCAGTTCAAGGTCGAGGGCCAGCAGGTCGCCCTGCTGCCAGGGGCCCGCGCCGAGGCGCCGGCACTGGTGACCTTGCTGCTCAATCAACCCGCCGGGATGGACCCGGAAAGCGCCCGCGCGAGCATGGTCATGGCTACCCTCAGCGAAGCCCACAGCCAGGATGTGCGCCCGTTGCACAGCCACTTCACCCGCCTGACCTGCATGGCGCCGCTGGAGCGCGGCGTCAGCGGCTTGCAGTTGTTCACCCAGGACTGGAAGGTCAGCGGCAAGATCGAGCGCGACCTGCGCAAGCTCGAGCAGGAATTCATCATCGAGGTGCGCGGTGAAGCCACCCCGCAAGCCTTTGAGCGGCTTGCCCGTGGCGTGTCGCGCAATGATCGCGAACTGCCCAAGGCCAAGGCCAGCTGGCAGAACGAAACCCACCTGCGCATGGTTGTGAAGAACCCGCAGCGCGGCGATATCAGCGACCTGTGCGCCAGCCTGAAGCTGGAGATCGTCAGCATGCGCCGCATCCGCGTCGGCGGTGTGTCGATGGGCAAGCTGCCGCTGGGCCAATGGCGCTACGTAGCAGCAACCGAACGTTTCTAAGGAATACCGCCGCGCCAGCTCGGCGCGGCTTTGAACAGGATTTGCAACAATGAACCACAATGACGTCCTGCGCAGCATGCGCTACATGCTCAAGGTCAATGACGCCAAGATCATCGAGATCGTCGGCCTGTCCGGCCTTACCGTGTCCGCCGACGAAGTCGCAAGCTACATGAAGAAAGAAGAAGAGGAAGGCTATGTGCGTTGCCCGGACGCAGTCATGGCGCACTTCCTCGATGGCCTGGTGATCCATCGCCGCGGCCGCGACGAGTCGCGCCCACCGCAGCCGATCGAAGTACCGGTGACCAACAACGCCGTCCTGAAAAAACTACGGGTCGCCTTCGAGCTTAAAGAAGACGACATGCACGCGATTCTGAAGTCGGTCGACTTCCCGGTGACCAAGCCAGAGCTGAGCGCCCTGTTCCGCAAGGCTGGCCATGACAATTACCGCCCGTGCGGCGACCAACTGCTGCGCAATTTCCTCAAGGGCCTGACCCAGCGCGTGCACGGCTGAGTGAGCATGCAGCATAGCGTTGCGCCGGTTGGCATTGTCCGCTCCTGCTTCAAGGAGAAGTTCGCCATCCCCCGCCAGCCTCAGCTGGCATTGGCGGCGCGGGGCGTGCTCGAGCTGTTGCCGCCGTTCGATCAGGGTGATGCGGTGGCAGGCCTGGAGCAGGTCAGCCATGTCTGGCTGCTGTTTCTGTTTCACCAGGCGCTGGAAGACAAGCCACGGCTCAAGGTCCGCCCTCCCCGCTTGGGCGGCAACAAGAGCATGGGCGTGTTCGCCACCCGCGCCACGCATCGGCCCAACGGTATCGGCCAGTCAGTGGTGCGCCTGGAAGGGGTAGAGCCTGGGCGCTTGTTGCTGTCCGGGATCGACCTGCTCGACGGCACGCCAGTGCTGGATATCAAGCCGTACGTGCCCTACGCAGATTGCGTCAGCGATGCGATCAACCTGATGGCCAGCGCGGCGCCTGCACCGATCAGCGTGGCCTGGGCTGACGCGGCCTTGCTGCAAGCCCGTGAGCACGCGCTGCGCCTGGGTGAGCCGCTGGTTGAGCTGATTGAGCAGTGTCTGGCCCAGGACCCGCGTCCGGCCTACCAGGTACCGCCACCGGAGCGCGTCTACGGGGTCAAGTTCTGGGATGTACAGGTACGCTGGCACTACCCGCAACTGGACCGGATCCAGGTGCTGGAAGTCACCCTCGACAGCTGACCGCAGGCGGCCACCGGGCAAATCTCAGGCATAAAAAAACGCAGACCTCGGTCTGCGTTTTTTGTCGCGCTCGCCTTACTTTTCGACGAAAGCGCGCTCGATCAGGTAGTCACCCGGCTCGCGCATCCGCGCCGAAACCTTCAGACCGAAGCTATCGAGCACTTCGCTGGTTTCGTCGAGCATGCTTGGGCTACCGCAGATCATCGCACGGTCGTCCTGCGGGTTGATCGGTGGCAGGCCAATGTCGCTGAACAGCTTGCCGCTACGCATCAGGTCGGTCAGGCGGCCTTCGTTTTCAAACGGCTCGCGGGTAACGGTTGGATAGTAGATCAGCTTGTCACGTACCGCCTCACCGAAGAACTCGTTCTGCGGCAGGTGCTCGGTGATGAACTCGCGGTAGGCGACTTCATTCACGTAGCGCACACCGTGAACCAGGATCACTTTTTCAAAGCGCTCGTAGGTTTCCGGGTCCTGAATGACGCTCATGAACGGCGCCAGGCCAGTGCCGGTGCTGAGCAGGTACAGGTGCTTGCCCGGGTTCAGGTCATCCAGTACCAGGGTGCCGGTAGGCTTTTTGCTGATGATGATCTCATCGCCTTCCTTGAGGTGCTGCAGCTGCGAGGTCAGCGGGCCATCCGGCACCTTGATGCTGAAGAACTCCAGATGCTCTTCCCAGTTCGGCGAGGCAATCGAATAGGCGCGCATGAGCGGACGGCCGGTTTCTTGCTGCAGACCGATCATCACGAACTGACCGTTCTCGAAGCGCAGGCCCGGATCGCGGGTGCACTTGAAGCTGAACAGGGTGTCATTCCAGTGGTGAACACTGAGGACACGTTCGTGGTTCATGTTGCTCATCTAAGGTGGCTCCTGAAGAAAGACGCAGCGCGGACCAAGCGCACAGTTACGCAATAGTTTAGGGGCAGCGACGATATCTGTTAAGTTGATTATCAAGATATGTCTTATCGGTTATATAGATATGCGTTTTACACTTCGTCAACTGCAGGTTTTTGTCGCGGTAGCCCAGCACCAGAGCGTGTCCAAAGCCGCCGGCGTACTGGCCTTATCGCAATCGGCGGCCAGTACTTCGGTGACCGAACTGGAGCGCCAGTCCAGCTGCCAGTTGTTCGACCGCGCCGGCAAACGCCTGAGCCTCAATGCACTGGGTCACCAATTGCTGCCCCAGGCAGTGGCCCTGCTCGACCAGGCCAAGGAAATCGAAGACCTGCTCAACGGCAAGTCCGGTTTCGGCTCGCTGTCGGTGGGGGCAACCCTGACCATCGGCAATTACTTGGCAACCTTGCTGATCGGCAGCTTCATGCAGATGCATCCGGAGAGCCAGGTCAAACTGCATGTACAGAACACTGCGCACATTGTGCAACAGGTTGCCCACTACGAAATTGATCTGGGTCTGATCGAAGGTGACTGCAACCACCCCGACCTTGAGGTGCAGCCGTGGGTCGAGGACGAGCTGGTGGTGTTCTGCGCACCGCAGCATCCACTGGCCAAGGCTGGCCGGGCAGACATTGCCACACTGTCCCAGGAGGCGTGGATCCTGCGCGAGCAGGGCTCGGGCACGCGGCTGACGTTCGATCAGGAAATGCGCCACCACCGCGCCAACCTGAACATCCGCCTTGAGCTTGAACACACCGAAGCGATCAAGCGCGCAGTCGAGTCGGGGCTGGGCATTGGCTGTATCTCGCGGCTGGCCCTGCGCGATGCATTTCGCCGTGGCAGCCTGGTCGCCGTGGAAACACCGGAGCTGGATCTGTCGCGGCAGTTCTACTTCATCTGGCACAAGCAGAAGTACCAGACCTCAGCCATGCGCGAGTTTCTTGAACTGTGCCGCAACTTCACCGCCGGTGTGCGTCGCAGCGACGAGATCGTCCTACCGCCGATTGCCTAGAGCAGGATCACGCCCCAGACCAGCGCCACCATCAACAGCGACACGAACTGGGCAGCGCTACCCATGTCCTTGGCGTTTTTCGACAGCGGGTGGCGGTCCAGCGAGATGCGGTCGATGGCCGCTTCGATCGCCGAATTGAACAGCTCGACGATCAGCCCGAGCATGCACACGGCAATCATGATGGCCCGCTCGGCGCGGCTGACCGGCAGCCAGAAGGCAGTTGGCACCAGCACCACATTGAGCAGCACCAGTTGGCGAAAGGCCGCTTCGCCTTTGAATGCTGCGCGCAGCCCATCCAGCGAATAGCCGGCGGCGTTGAAGATACGTTTAAGGCCGGTCTGGCCTTTGAATGGCGACATGGGTGTCACTTCACGAGAAAAAGGCCAGAAGGCTAGCCGGAGCCGGGTCAAAAAAGCGTGAAGCCGCAGGTTTTAATTGCTGGCAACTGATTCAAGCTGTTGCAGCAGCAGCGCGGCCTGGGTACGGGTACGCACGCCGAGCTTGCGGAAGATCGCCGTGACGTGGGCCTTGATGGTCGCCTCGGAGACGCTCAGCTCGTAGGCAATCTGCTTGTTCAGCAAACCTTCGCAAACCATGGTAAGCACCCTGAACTGCTGCGGCGTGAGGCTTGCCAGGCCTTCACTGGCGGCTTTGGCTTCGGCTGAAACATCGACTTTCTCGAATGCCTGTGGCGGCCACCACACCTCACCATCAAGAACTTTTTGCACGGCGTCCTGGATCTGCTCGAGGGTGCTCGACTTGGGAATGAAGCCACTGGCGCCAAACTCGCGCGACTTGACCACCACCGCCGCTTCTTCCTGGGCCGAGACCATCACTACCGGAATCTGCGGATACTGCCCGCGCAGCAGAACCAGGCCGGAGAAGCCATAAGCGCCTGGCATGTTCAGGTCGAGCAGGACCAGATCCCAGTCGGACTTGTCGCCGAGGTGGGTTTCCAGCTCGGCGATGCTCGCCACCTCGACCAGCCGCACGTCCGGGCCCAGGCCCAGCGTGACCGCCTGGCGCAAGGCGCTGCGAAACAGCGGGTGGTCATCAGCGATGAGGATTTCGTAAGTGGCCATCGATCAATCGATCCTGTTCTGTGCCGAGGCACGGTGCTCGTCATTATGAAGCAAACCCGGCCGGCTGCCCCTTGGACTATAGAAAGGTATGCAAGCGCTGATGCGGTTCATCCTGCAGGTCCAGCGGCAGATGCCGCTTGGCGCTCAGGTAATGCAAGCTGAACACGTCCAGATAGGCATCCAGTGCTTGCGCCGCACGCACGTCACCAGCCAGTTCCAGGCACATCGCCGCCACTTCGGCAGTGCAGAAGTGATCATCGCGCTTGGAGCGGCGCAGCCGGTAGCGCGACATCTGTTCGGCTTCCAGGCTGAGCACCGGGAAGCTGTCCAGATACGGGCTTTTACGGAACATCTTGCGCGCTTCGGTCCAGGTCGCGTCGAGCAGGATGAACAGCGGACGCTTGCCGGGCGGCAGGCTGACCTCATTGACCACCCGCTGCTCGGCGACGAACTCGCCGGGGAAGACGATGTAGGGTTGCCACTGCGGCTGTTCCAGCAGCGCCAACAAGGCGGGATCGACCGCCGTGCGCTGCCAGCCGAAGGCCGCGGTGTCTTCGATCAAATCAGCGATCAACCAACCGGTATTGGTCGGTTTCAATGGCTCGGTGTCATGCATCAGCAGGCACACGCCCGCTTCAGCCGTGACGGCAGGCTTCAGCGCACACAGGCAGTGACTGGCAATGACCCGACAGTGGGCGCAGCGCACCGCGCGCGAACCACGGGCTACAAAGGGTTTGACGCTACGGGCCAGGCGCTCGGCGCGCAGCCGCGCCACCGCATGGCTCACGAGGCCACACCGCAGGACAGATTAACGATGATCACTTCAACAACTCGGCACAAATCGAAGGCGCCAGTCTATCAGAGCAGCGCTGTTTTGCCGTGCAGCGCCTGCGCGCCTTATAATCAAGCACTCGGCGCCAACGGAACGCCAGCCGCAGGTGCCGGTCAAAGCGCCAGTCATTGAATCAGGAGAGATCCATGCTGCGTGTTATCGTCCCGACCTTGAGCCTGCTGCTCATGTTGCCCATCGCAGCCCAGGCCGCGTCCAAGCAAGAGTATGAGTTGACTCAGTTGTTGCAGAAGGTCGCCAAGGAAAGCAGCGTCGGCACCCCTCGCGCTATCAACGAAGACATCCTCGATCAGGGTTACACCGTTGAAGGTAAAGCGCTGATCAACCACCTGAGCGTACGCCAGGAGCATGCCGAGCGCATGCAGAGCAACCCGCAGCAGGTGCGCAGCCAGCTGGGCGACAGCGTTTGCCGCAACAATGGCTACCGTCAGTTGCTGTCCAAAGGCGCGGTGCTGGTTTACCGCTTCACGGTGTACAAGAGCAACAGTCCGGTCATGGACCAGGCCTTTGATGCTGCCAGCTGCACGGCCGGCAACAAGAAGAAGTGATCGTCTGCCGCTGACGGCCTCACTTGGCGCGCCGCTGCTCGTCTTCGGCGCGCAACTCTGCCAGCAACGCCTGCAGATACCTCGAGTGCCCTTCTGCGCCGCCCAACCGGCGCCGACACTCGACTTCCAGACTCCAGTGATGCGCGCGCGCAGCGTTTTCCAGCAGCCGGTATAGCTGTTGGTCGA
Organism: Pseudomonas sp. PGPR N4; assembly: GCF_059693665.1. NCBI lineage: Bacteria > Pseudomonadati > Pseudomonadota > Gammaproteobacteria > Pseudomonadales > Pseudomonadaceae > Pseudomonas > Pseudomonas sp. PGPR N4. The sequence continues at coordinate 459,330 of NZ_JCAUKV010000003.1, read as the reverse complement.
CTTCGATAACCAAACGATGCATCTGGCCACCTCCCGCGCCTGGCGCTGTGCTGCTGGTTGCAAGTGACTGCCCCGCACTTCAAGTGAACAGCATCGCACTGGCAGTGGCTCGCGTCCCGACCAGCGGACTGCTCCAGCACGATCACGCCACAACGTCTAAATTGTTATTCAGCCCTTGTGCCTTTTTGCCAAGCCCGGCCCATGCGCCGCCTGGTAGAAACCGGCACTGAAGGTCCTGCTGCACAAGGAGGAGTTGTATGCCCTACCAAGCCAACGAGCTTCTGTTGACCCACTTCAAGAACAGCGGCATCGATCTGAGCAACATCGACCTACAGCTACAACAGGTGGCTCCCAACAGCACCAACCTGCCGCTCTACCGCGACATGATGCTGACCGTGCTGCGCATGGCACAGGACGACAGCAACCGCTGGAACGCCAAGATCACCCTTCAGGCCCTGCGCGAACTCGACCACGCCTTTCGCACCCTCGAGCGCTACCGTGGTCGGCGCAAAGTCACCGTATTCGGCTCCGCGCGCACGCCGCTGGAGCACCCGATGTACGCCCTCGCCCGCGAACTGGGTGCCTGCCTGACGCGCAATGAGCTGATGGTGATCACTGGTGCCGGCGGCGGCATCATGGCCGCGGCACACGAGGGTGCCGGCACCGAGAACAGCCTGGGATTCAATATCACCCTGCCCTTCGAGCAACACGCCAATGCCACCGTCGATGGCACCGACAAACTGCTGCCGTTCCACTTCTTCTTCATCCGCAAGCTGTTCTTCGTCAAGGAAGCGGACGGCTTGGTGCTCTGCCCCGGCGGCTTCGGCACGCTCGATGAGGCACTGGAAGTCCTGACCCTGATCCAGACCGGCAAAAGCCCATTGGTGCCGGTAGTGCTGCTGGACTCTCCCGGAGGGACGTTCTGGCGAGATTGCCTGGCGTTTATCAGCCGGCAACTTGAAGAGAACCACTACATTCTGCCCCGTGACCTGAAGTTGGTGCGGCTGGTGCACAGCGCTGACGAGGCGGTGGAAGAGATCACCCAGTTCTACAACAACTACCACTCCAGCCGCTGGCTGAAGAATCAATTCGTCATTCGCATGCATCACCCGCTCAGCGAGGCCGCGCTGTTCGACGCCCAGGAGGCATTTGCCGATCTACGCCTGAGCGGCACATTCCAGCAGCAAGCCGATGCCAGCGCAGAACACGAAGTGGATAGCTTTGATCATCTGACCCGGCTCACCTTCGCCTTCACCGGGCGTGACCAGGGACGCTTGCGGGAGCTGATCGACTTTATCAACCTTAGCGAAAACTGGGCCAGGCCAGAGCCGATACAAACCACTCAACGAGCCCGCCAAGCGCTGAAGGCAAGCTGAATAGGGCGACTTAGTAGTCGTCCAGGTCTCGGCCGTTCAACAGGCGGCCGACCATGTCCATGGCAAAGCCACGGTAGACCAGAAAGCGGGTTTGCTGTGCGCGAGTGCGCGGATCATGAGGGAGCTGCCCGGCAAACTTGCGCTGCCAGACATCCTGCAACCGTGAAGCCCAGTTCACCCCGCTGTCACGCAGGGCCTGCTCGACATCAGTACGGTTGAGGCCACGCTGGGTCAGCTCTTCACGAATACGTGCAGGGCCATAACCGGCGCTGGAACGATAGGCAATGAAACTCTCGAGATAACGGGCTTCACTGAGTAAGCCGTCTTCGGTGAGCCGATCGAGCGCAGGCTCGATCAGGTCATCTGTAGCACCGCGCTGACGCAACTTGCGCGTCAGCTCCACGCGACCATGCTCGCGGCGCGCGAGCAGGTCCATGGCTGTCCGCCGAACCGCAACCGGGGTGTCGAGTACGGCGGGCATGGGTCAAGCTTCTGCGTCGGCGTCGGCACCCGCTGGCTCGGCAGCAGCGGCTGCTTTACCCGCTGCAGCAACAGCACCCAGGTTGAGCAGCTTGTCGCGGATCTGCTTCTCGAGGTCTGCACCAACGGCCGGGTTGTCTTGCAGGTACTTGGCGGCGTTGGCCTTGCCCTGACCGATCTTGTTACCCTGGTAAGCGTACCAGGCACCGGATTTCTCGATCATGCCGTGGGCAACGCCCAGGTCGATGATCTCGCCGTTACGGTAGATACCCTTGCCGTACAGAATCTGGAATTCGGCCTGACGGAACGGCGGCGAAACCTTGTTCTTGACGATCTTGACGCGGGTTTCGCTGCCGACCACTTCGTCGCCTTCCTTGACCGCGCCGGTACGGCGAATGTCCAGACGTACCGAAGCGTAGAACTTCAGCGCGTTACCACCGGTGGTGGTTTCCGGGCTGCCGAACATCACGCCGATCTTCATCCGGATCTGGTTGATGAAGATGACCAGGCAGTTGGCGTTCTTGATGTTGCCGGTGATCTTGCGCAGCGCCTGAGACATCAGACGTGCCTGCAGACCCACGTGCATGTCGCCCATTTCGCCTTCGATTTCAGCCTTGGGTACCAGCGCTGCCACGGAGTCGATGATGATCACGTCTACTGCGTTGGAACGCACCAGCATGTCGGTGATTTCCAGCGCTTGCTCGCCGGTGTCCGGCTGCGAGACCAGCAGGTCTTCGACGTTGACACCCAGCTTGCCGGCGTACTCTGGATCCAGCGCGTGCTCGGCATCGACGAAGGCGCAGGTGGCACCGGCTTTTTGCGCTTCAGCGATGACCGACAGGGTCAGCGTGGTTTTACCCGAAGACTCTGGGCCGTAGATTTCGACGATACGGCCTTTCGGCAGACCGCCAATGCCCAGCGCGATGTCCAGGCCCAGCGAGCCGGTGGAAATAGCAGGCATGCCCTGGCGATCCTGATCGCCCATGCGCATGACCGCGCCTTTACCGAATTGACGTTCGATTTGACCCAGGGCCGCAGCCAAGGCGCGCTTCTTGTTGTCGTCCATTGAAATCCTCACGTGATCGACTGGCCCTGACGGCCCGAATAACTGTATAAGTAGCCAGTATTATTCCACAGCAAGGCGCCTGAGCAAACCCCTGTTGGCAATTTACTCGGTGCCAAGCTGTAACAAGCCGTCTAGCGCGGCGATCACCGTTTGTCGGCGCACCGCTTCACGGTCGCCGGCAAAGTGCTTGCGCACACTGCTGACGCGGTCGCCATCAGCCCAGGCCAGCCAGACGGTGCCGACCGGTTTCTCTGCTGAACCGCCGCCTGGCCCGGCCACACCGCTGACGGCCACGGCAAAGCGCGCGCCACTGGCGGCTTGCGCGCCCCGCACCATGGCTTCGACAACCTCGCGGCTAACCGCGCCCACCTGCTCGAAGAACTGCGCTGGCACGCCCAACTGGCGAGTCTTCTGGCTGTTGGAATAGGTCACGTAGCCGGCCTCGAACCACGCCGAACTGCCGGCAACCCGCGTGATGGCCTCGGCGATGCCGCCACCGGTACAAGATTCGGCGGTGGTGACCTGCGCATTGAGCTGCTGCAGGTGCTCGCCCAGACTGCTTGAAAGAACGGTGATCGGGTCCATGGTCGGCTCCTGACGGGAATGCGCCCTACCCTATCACCCTGAGAGGGTCAGACAAGGGGTCAGCGTGTGAGTTCGCGGACGTAGTCCTGGCAGGCACGCAATGTGATCAATCCGCGGTCGCCGAAATCGGTGATGGCGATAATTCGTCGAGCATGCGCTGGCTCAAGTCGGGCGCGTACGGCGCCATGATCCACGCTGCCGGGGGCGCCGGCGGCGGGCACAGTGGCGCAAGCGCTGTCGCGCTCGACCAGGACCGACAACCGCAGATCAGCAGTGGCAAGCCGATCACGCAGGCGAGCCTGAATTTGTTGGGCATCGGAAAGCTCCTGAAAATATCGCGATTCGCTGGCCTGTAGACGCTGCTGCAGGTCGTGCTGTCGGGCGCGCTCGGCGAGCAGCTGATCGGCCAGTGCATCAGCCTGCTGACGCATCTGTTGGGCGTGGCGGGTAGCCTGGTCGGCCAACTGCCGACCGTAACGCCACCCCTGGACCTGCCAGGCCAGCAAAGCGGATGCAAGCATGAGCAGCAGGCAGAGCCCCAGCCAGCTGCGGCTCAACAGAGCACCTCGCGTGCTCGCGCCCACAGCGCCAGGCGATCGTCCAGGCCATTCAGGCCGCCATTGATAAGACGGGTGATGCGGTTGAACTCGCCGCGATCCGCCAGCGCGTTGAGCCCGCGTGAGTGCCAGAACCAAGCCGCCGACTCGCAGGCCCAGCGCGGTTGTTCGAGCAACTGCGGCTGCGCCAGCAAGCGCTCGTCGCCAAACAAGGCCCGGCTACAGGCCTGATAACTGTTGCGGCCGGTGATCTGAATCAGGCCGCGACCGCAGTACAGCTGGCCATCACCGTCAGCCTGCGGCGTATTACCCAGACGCCGCGCAAGGCTGCCGGTGTCGTAACGGGATAGGTAGCGATCGCCACCCAGCTCCTTCACATAGCGCAGTTGGCCGGATTCATGGCCGATCTGTGCGAGAAACGCCGCGATGCGCCTCGGATGATCGATTTGCCAACGCGGCAAAGCTTCGTTGAGCGCTGCGAGAAAGGTGCCGACCCGCTGGCCGGCGAGGGGAAATATCTGGCTGAGTTGGCCTTCGGTAAGCATGCTACACCTCCTTGTTAAACAAAAAAGCCCAGGACGAGGTCCTGGGCTTGAGCCGCAACGATGAGCCGCGCACACGTTGCTCAGACCTTGATAGCCGTGCCTCGCCGCGGCGCGACGCCCTTATTGTTGGATTTGCCCTCGCGGCCTCCATTGCAGTGCACCGTGGTCTGCCAACCGCTGTTGGTGAACAGCTGTTCAACCGAATCGATCAGGTACAGCCCGTCCAGCCCGGCGCAGAAGCCGCTGGTTTCGATGCTGCGCTCGGTAAACAGATCGGTTCGTCCGGCCATCTCCAGGCGCAGGCTGGCGGTGCCACGGTTGAAGCTGGCCAGCCGCGCCCTGGCGGCCTGTTCGGCAGCGGCGCGATTGGGGTAGACGTGGCGGTCGGTATGCACCGGCTGGTCGTCCGGCGACACCGCGCTGTTAGCCAGCTCGACCACCTGCAGCGCGCCGCTGGCAGGGTCCTGGTGACGGGTACGTACGGCCTTGTGGGTCTGCTGGTCATCCAGCCGAAACTGCCATTTACTGACCATGCTGCGGTCAAGCGTGACCACGCCAAGCGGCTTGCCGCTGGCGCTCTTGCCAGCTTGGCGAGGCAGCACCAACAACTGGCCGTTGGCAAGTTTGGCGGTGCAATCGTAGAGCCGCGCCAGACGCGTGATGAAGGCCAGATCAGACTCCGCGTACTGGTCGACCCGCGCGACCAGCACGGTCAGCGGGCACACCGCCTGCCAGCCGTTACGCGCAGCAATTTCACTGACGATCCGTTGCAGCGGCAGTGCTTCCCAACTGCCGCTGCGGGTGGTCTTGCCGCTGCCGCAAAGGTCGCTGGCCTTGCCGCGGATGACGAGGGTGTCAGGCGGGCCGGAAAGCTCGACTTCATCGACCGTAAAGCGTCCAAGCCGGGTCAGCGGTTGCCCGGCATAGCCGAGATGAACCTCGATCGAGGCGCCTCGGGAAGGTAATGCAAGTGCGCCGTCGCGGGCGTCGATACGCAGTTCGAAATCATCTGACTGCATGCCCGGCTTGTCGCTGGTGCGCAGCAGTAGCAGGCGCTGGTTGATCAGCGTGGTGATGTCGTTGCCGTCGGCAACGATACGAAACTTTGGTTGCATGGGGGTGGCTCCGAAGCAGGGTCAGTCCCACAACTGGACCGTTGTGCCGGCAGCGGCGTGCGGGAGGTCTGGCAAACTGATCAGCACCCCGCCGGCATACGGCTGAGTCTCATCTGCCAAGCCGTAGTTGGCCGCCAGGACTGCCTCGACGCTGCCGTTGAGGTGGCCGTAATAGTGCTGGCAGAGGCTGTCGAGCAGGTCCCCCTCAGACGTCATGCAGGTCTTGCCCATAGCTGATGAACTCCAGTGAGAAGGTTTGTTTACGCGGGATTCCGCCGGCCAGCAGGCTGCTCTGCTCTTCTTCAACGCTGGTCAGGCACCAGTTGCCAAGCACCTCGCCGTACCCGCTGATCAACGACAGCGGCAGCAATTGCCGACCAATGCTGCGCAGTGCCTGCAACTGGCCGAGCCCGCCTTTGAAGGTGGGGAAGATCGCCCCACGGATACTGATGGTCTCCTCGCCGAGGCCCACCGCCTGTTGCGCGCTGGCGCGGCTTAGGCGCTCCTGGCCCGCCCAGCGAAAGCGAGTCTGCCGCCGCAGTTGGTCGAACGCGGCGGTATCCAGGTTGAAGTAGTACGCCGCGGCGCCGGGCTTGAGCGGTTGCAACACGAGCAGGTGGGCAAACGGCTTGACCGCCTCCGCTGCCGGGGTGCTGTCGGGGGCGAAGCCCAGGGTCGAGAGTGCGCCGGTAACTGCCGCGCGCACGCCCCCCACCACCCGACGCACCGCGGCCCCGGCTTTGTCCACTTGCTCGGCGAAGGTGCCGAGGCGATCACGCACCTGGCGCACCACGCTGAGGGTCTGATCGTATTTGTCGATGACCTTGGCCACCTTGGCCTGGGCCGAGGTGATTGCGCGCAAGCTGCGTTGCAGGCGCGCACCGATCGCCGGCCCCACTACCGGCAGACCCTCCAGGCTGGCGACGGCGCCTTGTACATGGTCGATGGCCTGATCCATCGGCTCGAGCATGGCGTCGGCCCGCCGACGCCCCGCTTCGCCCGCCTTGACCAGCGCGTGCAGGCCAGCCTGCAGCTGTTCCTGATAGTTCATGAGTGGTCCTCAAATTGAAACGTGGGGTGTTTCAAACATCTGCACTGCGCGGGCCTGACGCATCAGCTCTTCCAGCTGACCACGGGCTATCGCCTCCAACTGGTGCAGCGTGCTGGGGTCATAGAGGCTGTTGTTGAAGGTGACCGGCATATTCGCGGTGAAGGTGAATTGCTGGTTGATAGTGGGGATGGGAGCTGCGGGCACGGTCTGCGAAGGGTTGGCCGGCAACGAGGGCTGCTTGGCACATTCAGCCAACGCTTGGCACGTGTCTTCAGGTGATGCTTCTGGGGCGGATTCGCGCTGGGCTGCAGACTGCTCAGTTGGAGGCGCTTCTGAGGTCACCAGCCTCGCCAGCCAACCGCCAATCTGCTCGCCACCCATGCTCCCCAAAACGCCGCCGACCAGCCCGCCGATAGCAGTGCCGATCACCGGCACCACCGAGCCGATTGCAGCGCCCGCGGCGGCACCAGCCAAGCCTCCGCTCAAGCCGCCCAGAGCGGTGCCATAGCCTTCGATCTTCTGATTAGTCGTGGCATCGCTGCTATAGGTTTCGGCGAGTTGAAGGGTGGTGTCCAGCAGTGTCAGGCCTGGAATTCCTTTCCAGGCTTTGCGTGGCTGGAGGAGGGGTGAGCTGGAGCCGACCTTGGCAGAGCCAGTCCGCAACAGATCTGGCTCAGCACTGGAAAAGCTTGCCGCTCCAGCCTGTATGTATGAAGGGGCCAATGAAGCGGCGGACCATCCATTGACTGGCGTCAGAGGGAAAACTGTCGCTGCCGCTGGATTGAATGACCGGCCTATACCGATAAATTCAACTGTCGATGACGGCGCATCCGATTCAATTCTCTTATCGCGTGTTTGTTGCTCCGGTTGCCCCGAACCTGCAGAGCTTGGCGCGGATCCCGCTTCACCTGCTTGCGCAACTGAGGACGCATTCGATGCGGTCGGCTTTGGCTCGTCCTGGAAAAAATCATGCAACTTGCCGCCTGCCAGCCCACCCAAGATGTCGCCGACGAAGCCGCCGATCACCGGCGCATAGCGTTGAAGGCGCTTGTTCTTGGAAAATGCGTTTGCGAGTGCTGTTGCGGTTAGCATCCCGCCTAATCCCCCCGCTGCCGCAGCAACCCCCTCGACCTTCTCCTTGCCATCCTCACCTGTGACCAATGCCTTGCCACCAGTGAGCGCAGCGCCAACCACGCCTGCGCCGAAAACGTCACTTACAGCCTTGAACGCCCGCAATCGTCCAAATGCAGAAGCTTGTTGGCTCACTTCATAGCCCGTGCGGGCAGAGATGATGGCACCTGCCGCAAGCGCTGCGAGCATCCCAGCCTTGTTATTTGCGCCTGCCGCAGGCGCCGCCTGGCTCCCGGCTTTTTCAGCATCCTCTCCCTTGAGCGTCACCAGAAGCTCCGCCCCCGCAGCGGAGCGCTGCTCTGGCACGGGTGAGGCACTCTTCTCAGGGGAATATTTCAAAGGCGCGCGCCACTGCGCTGGCTGATCCTGCCGCTTGACCCAGATCAGGCCGGATATCACCTGGTCCAGCCGGGTCAAGTTTTGATGCAGGCGACCCAGCTGATCGTTCACAGGCGCTAGCATCAGACGCTGTGCGCCTGGCCCCTGCAAATGATCCGGCTCGGTCGAATTGCCGATTAGATGCACCGGTTCAAGCACAGGCCGGACACCAGTCCATGCACCGAGAATCAGACCGAGCCGGGTGGTATTCATTTGCTTGCGTAACAGATCGATGCTGATGCGCAGCGCGTCAAGCGCAGCCCCCAACGGCGGGCTGAAGTTGACGCTGAGCCCCAGGTTGAATGGCCCTATTGTCTCTGCCATGGCTTACTCCTGCTCATTCCGAAAGCCACCAGACCATGTCGCTGTACGACATGGTCATGATTTCGCTCGCGGAAAAATTCAGCTCCTTGGCCAGCCGCTTGGCAGCGGCCTTGTGCCGGGCCGGGTCAAAGTTCGTCGTCCTGCACCAGGCGAAAATAGCCCGCCTGCAGACGGCTGTAGTCCTTCAGGGCCAGGCCTTCGAGGTCCTTGATACCGACCTCGGCCAGCGAGGCGAACAGGTTCAGCTCACGCTGTTCGTCATCATTGGCGCCACCCGCCTGGGCGTTGCGGATATCGCGCACGGTGGGTGCGCGCAACGTCAGGCTATCGACCTGGACGCCGTTGGCCTGGCTGGGCCGGGACAGCTGCACGCTGACGCGTTCAGCGCTCAGGGTCAGCCATTGCGGCAGTTTTTTCGCTTGAGCCATGGGCTTCTCCTTAAAGGCCGAGCGCAATGCGTTGCGCAGTCAGTTGATCGACACCATTGATCACACGCTTCATACCCAGCGCATCGATCTCGTAGACCAGTCGGCCATCGACTTCGAGCTTGTAGTAGGTCACGGCCACGCTGTGCTTGATTTCAGCTTTGTCACCGGACTTCCAGTCGCCCATATCGACTTCCTTGAGGGCGCCGCGCAGGGTCACTACCACCGGATTGATCTTGCCCTTGAGGCCTTTGAAGGCGCCGCGGAAGGTGCCGTTGAAGCCACTGCCATCGGCCAGGCCGAAGAACTTCAGGGCGTCGCGGCGCACGCCGGTGGTGGTGAACGCCGCCTCCTGTTTCTCCATGCCTTGGTCCATTTCGACCGGCATGTCCATGCCGCCTGGGCGGTGCTCTTCCATTTTCAGGGTGAGCTTGGGCAGGGTCAGGCTGGGTACATCGCCCTGGAAGCTGACGCCATCGACGAACAGGTTCAGGTTGGCCAGGGTTTCGGGAATCATTGCCATGTAAATGCGCTCCTTAAGCGACGGAATCGAGGACTTCGGTCAGCCACTGGTTGGTGACTTCAACGCGGAAGTTGGGGTTTTCAGCAGGTGGGACGTCGGTGAAGCGGATGTTCCAGTACACCTTGCCCTGCTCCAGCTGGCTGGCCGTGTTCAGCTCAGGGTCGGCAAACACCTCGAAGTTGATGATCGCGCCCTGGTTCTTCAGGTCGCGCATGAACGCCTGCAGGCCCTCGGTTACATCCTTGACGTAGGTCGCGGTAATGGCGCGATCGACCGCCCATTTGTGGCCATAGAGGATCGCGTCCATGACGATATCCATGGTCCGCACACGGGTGACGAAGGCCCACTTCGCGTCGGCCGACAAGGTGCGGTTGCCCCACAGGCGGAAGCCGTCATCGCGAATGATGGTGGCGATGTTGGCGTTGTTGAGCAGGTTTGCCCGGCAGGTCTCGTCACCGTCGAGGAACTCGATTGGGCGACCGGTGCCGGTGATACCGACGAACTCCTTGTTCGATGGCGAGGCCCAGAAGCCGTACTCCGCGTCGGTCCAGGCGAACAGCCCGGCCACATAGGCCGAGCCAGGCGCGTCGACCGTGGCGTTTTTGCTGGTGTCCCAGTACTGCACACCCGGATCGACCATATAGGCGCGCTTGGCGCCGAACTCGCCGGCGTAGGCGATGACCGCTTCATCGGTGGTGTTGGGGCCGTCGATGATGGCAATTGCGCGCAGTTTGTCAGCTAGCGCGACCAGGGCAGTAGCGACCGCCTGGGTCGCGCTGTGCTTGGGGGTGACCAGCAGGCGCGGCTGGGCGTTGAAGCGGCTTTTGCCGTCGAGAAGCGCCTGCAGGCCGGTCCGCTTGCCGTCCGCCAAGGTGCCGCCGATGATCGCCGAGGTCTGCTCGGCCGGGTCCTCGAGCTTGGCCACGCCGCAGGCGACAATCACCGCCTTGGCGCGGGTAAAGACGGCTTGGCAAGCCTTGGTGATCGCCGCGTCAGGGCCAAACGCGGCAAGCGCCTCGCGCTCGCTGGTGATCAGCATCAGGTCATTGGGCTGCGCGGTAAGCGCTGGCGCCGGGGTGAAGGTATCGACCAAACCAATGATCGAGGACGACGGCAAGGCAATGGTGCGCGCGCCGGTGTCGACGTTTGTTACGGTAACGCCGTGAAAGAAGCCAGACATAGACTCTCCAGATATGAGAAGGCCCCGCGTCAGCGAGGCCATTAGGGGTACAGCAGAAAAGAAAACGCCCCGTCGGTGCGGGGCGTTATTGGGATTGGTCGGCGATCCAGGACGGGGCAACCGGCCTGTGCTCGACAACGGGGAATTGGTCTGACTGAGGCCAGTCGCGCAGATCCTGCAGGTAGCCCAGCAGCTCGGCGAACTGGTCGGCTGACAGGGTGGTTTCGCGCTCAAGGTCCTGCTCGTCGCTATGACGGTCGCGCAGCCACTTGAAGCCATCAATCTGAGTGTTACGCCAATCGCGTTCGGCCAGGCTCAGTCGCTCGTGCTGCCGGCCTTCGTCCAGCGCCCAGTCAGTGCCCAACCACGTATAGTCGGGACCGGGGCAAGGTAAGTGGGTATAGCCCGCAGGCAGTTCGCCCAATTCGGCAAAGTTAAACTCGGCGCCGCTTGTCGTGCTGTAAACCACGCCGCGCAGATCCTTGACCAGCTCCCACTTGTCCCCGTTGCGGATAACCGTAAAGCCTGGCTCGGCCTGGGGTGGCGCATCGCTGTAGGCATGGGCAGGAACAAGCATGTTGTCGTGATCGAGCGGGTCAATGTCGGCTTGACCAGCCCCGAGGTACTCGCGAGTAAGCGGGTGTGCGTGATAGATCGTAAAGTCCATGTTGAGCCTCAATACTTGATGCAGTAGAGCAGCGCGATGTTTCGCATCCGGGTTTCACTCGCGATACGAACAGTGCCGTATCCAGTGAGGTCGACCGGCGCGGTAATCCGCCCTTTCAAGACCTCATTGCTGGCGCCGTTGTTATGGGCAAGCAATTCACCGGAACCGCCCGACATACCAATGCGCATAGCTGTATTTTGGTGGCCGTGGCCTTGCAAGGCGTCCAGCTGCACGGTGGCGAAAACCCGGCCAACGTCGATACCACGCCCGGCATCAAGACCTCGAATCACCTCAGCTCGCAGATCGGGAAGGTTGAATGTGGTTGAGCCGTTGCCTGCCCCGTACTGTGTGCCTATTCGGGAGAACAGCAACGGGTAAGCTGCCCGCGATACCGCTGCACCATTCGCGATCAGGAAGCCGGTGGGCGCCGCATTCATGGCGAAGGCAACCACAGCGCCGGCCATGTTGCTGGTGTTTTCAAGCCACTCAGTGACAGCGGCCTGATCAATCGACCGATGCCACTCCCGTCCCGTGGCATGCTCTCGCACGGTCTGCTGATAGACGCCCTGCCCCCACGCTTCATTCTGAACAATCGAACCCTGCGGATTCAAACCCGGCGGAGTATTCAAGGCTCCCATTCGCAGCCGGTAAATTGCGGACTTGTTGACCTTGGTGTTCAGATCGTTGCCTGGGTAGTCCAAGGCATAGCCGCCGTAGCCGATATCGGCCACCTCTAACTTTTGCGCGAGCGCATTGAGCACGGTTGTCGAGAAGCTCGGATCGTTGCCTAGGGCGGTCGCAAGTTCCTTGAGTGTATCCAGCGTTCCCGGCGCGGAATCTACCAAGGCGGCGATAGCAGCCTGAACGAATGCGGTATTTGCCAACTGCAACGTATTGGAACCCTTCACTGCAGTCTGACAAGTCGGGATCCCCGTAAACGCGGGGCTTTCCAGATTCGCCAGCTCGAACGGCTCCTGCCAGGTGCCATCGTTATTGCTCACCCGTCCCAAGATCCGCTTTTGGTAAGGATAGTTGGCAATTTCGAAGCCCCGGTTATTGGCATAGGTCATACGCTGCACGAATGCCATGATTGGGTAGGGACTGATATTGCTTGGGTAGTAATAGTTACCCGAATACAGGGTTGCAAGTTCATCGGTAGTGGCCGGTATCACACCGCCGTAGCTATGTCCCAGACCATACTGGCTACTGAATTGAGCCATCAGACGACGCGCCCAGTAGGTGTTAACCGCGCTGTAGTCGTTGGACTCAGGTACAACTGTGGGAACCCGTGGATTTCCGGTAAGGAACGGGCTGTCCAATGCAGCCTTGAGCGCAAGCGCGGCAGTAACCTCGGCTTTGGTGTACACGTCAGTCAGGCCATAGCCGGCGACCGTTGTCGGGCTAGTGGCCGCCGTGACGTGACCGTTCTTATCGACAGTAACACTGCGGTAAGTACCGGCAGCGACGCCGGTACGGCCAAACACCATCTCGAAGTTCAAGCCGGAAACGCCGAGGGAAATCAGCGCATCAGTGACCAACTGCCAAATGCTGTCGCTGTTGAGTGTCCCTTTCTCAACGTGGACCAAGAGCCCCGGCGTCACTTTGGCGCTGGTGTCCGCGTCTGCAGTTCGGACCCAGACCCCAGCAGCCACGCTATACAGCCCGTTGTCATTCGCCGCGGTCTGATTCTTGACCAACACACGGTTGCCGGGCAGCAACGCCACCCCGTCGACCGTCTGCAGGCCGCTAAGGGAGATGTTAGCCGTGGTGGCCACCGCCACCGAATGCTTGAAATCCTGCCTCGCCAACTCCTCGGTAACCCACTCCCGCGTGGCCAGAACCACGCTCGGATCGATCTTCAACTGGACGTTGCTGGCACTACTCACCACTAAGTTCATCCGCACCACTTGGGTACGACCCGAGCCTTGGCTTAGGAGCGGCTTGTAGGTCGGTGCACAATTGGCCACAGCGACCATATCGCCATCCGCATCGTATAGGGCAATTTCGCGAATCCAGCGCCCCCCCACCTCGGCGGGAATCACCTGCTCGGCGACGATAACCGCACTGTTCTTGTCATCTACCTTGAGTTGATTCAACGGCGCACGTCGCCACTCGTTGATCAGGCTGACCTGGGTAGCGTTTGGAGTTGGATCGTTGCCGTTGGCATCTCCCACCCCCATTTGAGTAATCTTCCAAGCGATGCCCAACGCATCGGCATTAGCCTGTTTCGCCGCGCCCACATTAGTGAGAATGGCGTAGAACTGAGAATTCTGATCAACCATGAGCAATGTCCAAGATATCAATTGAATGTTCGCGACCACCGCGACCGATGGTGCCGGTGACCGCAATGACCGATGAGGCGGGCGGATAGACATCCAGCTCGTCGCCGTCCTGAATGGCGCAGCTCAAGTGCAGCGCGCCGCGGCTTTCAAGACTTATCACCAGACCTGACAGGTGCCGGCTGATAGGCTTGGCATCATCAATCAGCGCCGACAACTCGGCATACGTCTGCTCACTGATGCCCGCATCTGAAACGCCAATCTTCAAAGCGAAGGTTCCCGGCACAGCAGCCGGCTTGGCCTGCCACCACTCCTCCACTTCAATCAGGTAGCCAAACGGCTCGACCACTCGCCGAAGTGCGCCAAGGGTGCCTTTGTGGGCATGTACGAAGAACGACGAGCGAATCACCGAGCGCTTGATCGCGTCGCTCCAACTGTCGTCCCAGCGGTCGACCGACCAGGCCCAGGCGAGTTGATAGAGAAGGTGCGGCGGGCAGTTATCGGGGCTGTAGAGCAGGCGCAAGTCGACCTTGAGGTCTTCATCGCCTGCGGCTTCGATGGCGCATTCCAGCGCGGTGCGGTTGAGCGGCAGCAGGCTGTCCATATCAGCCGCCCCGCTTCAGATCGAAGCCCGTGCACCACGCAGCCTGGGACTGGCTCGGGCGGATGTCGGCCCAGCCGCTGAGCTCAACCCGACTGACCCCGCCAATGTGCAGCTGTGCATCGATCCCGGAGCGTGCAACTTCGACGCCCAGGCGTCGACGCGGGTTGATCCAGGCTTGCAGCCGACGACGGCACTCAGCGAGCACCGCCTCCGACTCAGGGCCGCTGTCAGCGATGTAAAGGGTGGCATCAATGCGGTACGGCAAGACCTCGGCGCTACGCACGCTGACGCGGTCGGCTACCGGGCGAATGTCATCGTCATTGAGGTACGCGGCCACCTGGGCAAGCAACTGCGCATCTGCTACACCGTTGCCCTCCAGGCTCAACACAGTGACATCGACGACCGCAGGCGACGGGCTCTCGGCGGTTGCGTCAGCGACCAGCCCCGAGGCGTTGCGAGCGTGCAGGATGTAACTGTTGCGCGGCCCGGCAGTGGTGAGCCCCTCGTAGACCAACTGCACCCGCTCGCGCAGTGCCGCGTCAGACTCAAATAGTGCCTCGAGCGGCGGTACCTGAGTCCGGTCTTCAGCCTGGATGAGCAAACGCTGCAGGCTGACATTGGCCGCTAATTGGTCGAGGTCGCTGCCTTGAGAGTAAGCCAACAGCAGTGCCTTGGCCGCGTCGTTGATGCGTGCCCGGTTGAGCAACTTGCGGTAGGCCCCGACTTCCAGCAGCTTGCAGACCGGGTCACTTTCAAACTGTGCGGTCCAAGCGTCCCCCAGATGCGCGCGAAAGGTCTGCAGATCAGCCTGATACAAGGCCTCGTAATCGAGGTCTTCGAGCAACTGAGGTGCTGGCAACTGGGCCAGATCGACTTGGCTCATACCTGCACCTCGAGCATGGCTTCAGTGCCCAGGTAGCGGCCACGCAGGCTCATGCTGACCTGACCGCCGATTACCGCAATCACCTTGACGCGCTCCAATTTCAAACGCGGTTCCCAACGTCCCAGAGCACGGGCGACTTCAGCTTGGACGGCGCTTTTCCAACCTTCGTTGACCGGCAGGTCGACGTAGCGGCGCAGTTGGCTGCCGTATTCCGGGCGCATGCGGCGGCTGCCGAGGGGGGTAGAAAGGATGTCTTCAATCGATTGACGCAGGTGGGCGATGCCGGCCAACGGCTGGCCGGTGCGCCGGTCCATACCGATCATGGCGCACCTCCAGGCGAGGGCCGGACAGCAATGGTCGAGCCCCATGGGCAGGTTTGCATAGCAGTCTCCTGACAGAAAAAAACCCGCATCGGCGGGTCTGTTAATGTTTGTGATTGGCCGTGTTGCCGGCCGTGTCGATGATCTGGCCGCCACCATTGATGTCGCCGCTGACCACCAGCGGGCCCTTGATCGAGACGCTACCGGTGAGGGTGATCGCCGCTGCGTCAAGGCTGATGGCGCCGTCGCTGACCTGCAGCGTGCTGCCCCCGACCCGGATGCTGGCGTTGCCGGTCGGCAAGTGGATGTCGTAGCGCCGTGCTTGCCAGTCGTAGGCCAGTGAGCCGCCATCGGCGAAATGCCACACTTCAAGATGGTCACGGTTATCTGGTGGGCTCCCCGCATTGCCATACAGTCCCGGGAAGAACGTACCCTGGGCTGGCTCGCCGCTGGGACTCAACAGCACGCCCTGCTCGCCAATACTTGGCGCGCGCCAGTGGCGGGCCTGGCCTGCCGCCAGTGCATGCCAGCGCAACCAGGCGCTGCTCCAGCCGCTGCCATCCGAGACCCGTACCCGCGCAGCGGCAGGATCCACCGCCACTACGCGGCAAGGGATGACCAGGCAGGCCAACATGCGGTCGTGCATTGAACTTGAGTAACTCATGACAGATCCTGTGCAGGGAAGTAATTGCCCTCGTTGCCAGGGCCGGTTTCCGGGCTGATCCCCAGCATCAACTGCCCAGGCGGCTGGTCGGGCCAATCCCAGCGTGGCTCGCCGAGCAGCACCGGCTGGTCCCAGCGCACCGTCCAGCCACTACCGTCGAACTGAGCCTCGACATTGCGGCTCGCTTCGACGAAATCCAGCTCCCAGAACTGCTGGCGCAGCACGTCGATCAATTGCGCCGCCAGGAGGCTGCCTTGCAGGCGCGCCTCGGCCTGGGCGCTATCCGCGGCGGTAATGTCCGCCTCGAAACTGGCGAGCAGCACCGAGCGCCCATCGCGGGGGGCAGGGTCGGCCGTCATGCGCACCACGCCATGGCGCAGTGCAGGTAATGCCGTGCTATTTCCTACAGATGAATATGCATTGACTGACGCAAGTTCCGGGATCGCCTCACGAATGGTTGCGGTCACTGCCGCGTGTAAGGTTGTCAGTTCGCTCATGTTCAGGGCTCCTCTCGCACATCTGCCCGCGCGCCGTCGCGCAGCCCAAGCCGCTTGGCTGCCCAGCGCTCATAAAGGCCGATGGCAACATCGGCTCCCGCCATCGCCGTCAGGCAGCCAAAGGCGCTGGCGCTCCAGATCGACATGCCGCTGGCGTACAGCAGCATCACCGTCGACACGCCACAGATCATGCATGCCCCGGAACGCAGCGCCAGCCGGCGCACCAGCGACCAGCCTTTTGCTCCAGCCTTGTCGGCCCGCCACATTTCGCCGGAAACACCGCCCAGCAACGCCAGGACGATTACCAGCCAGAGCGGCATTTCCAGTAACGCTTGTTGCTCGTTCGTCACTGCCCTGTCTCCTGTGTGATGCCCGCCGACGACTGTCGACAGGTCGGTTTACGCTTAAACTCGGCATTCCAAAAAGCCCGCCATCGCCGGCTTTTCAGTAATGCGTGGTCAACCGCAGGCCACTACTGGTGACACCTGCGGTCATGTCCAAAACTGTTAACTCCGACCGCGGCCGCCTGCCCGCCGGAAAACTGTTCGTGGTGCTTTACGCTGCACACCCGGGCCAGTTGCCAACCCTCTGAACAGTTGAGGCCTGTTCATCGCTGCCTTTGCAACAACCGGTTTCTGCCCGGCTTGAGAAACACGTTATGCGCATATGCATATGCAGTCAATGCATTTATTCATAGAATTTCACATGAGGATTTGCTGATATGCATGAAGGCCATGCATCACGCTGGCTGTAGGACTTTTCTGCAGGCGAAAAAAAACCCGCCGAAGCGGGTTTGTTCTGACGATGTTCACTCAGCGGGCGTACATCCCCCACCAGAAGACGTGGCCCAGCAGGCTGATCTGCTCATCCTGCATCTGCTGGAAAGTGTAGTCCTCGTCGGGGTGCTCATCGCGGTTGAAGCTGCGCAGGCGGATGCCGGTTGGCAAGCGATACACCTGCTTTACACGCAACTGGCCGTTGTGATTGATGGCATAGAGGTCGCCATCGACGATATCGCCGATCGCACATTTACCGGTATTGACACCTACCGTGGCGCCATCACGCAGCACCGGCAACATGCTGTTGCCGCGCACGGTCACGCACTTGGCGTTGTCGAACTGGACGCCATTGTGGCGCAGGCTGCGCTTGCCGAAACGCAGGCGCGCACGCTCGCTCTCTTCGATGACGAATCTTCCTGATCCTGCTGCCAACTCGACCTCGCGAAGAAAGGGCACGCTAACCTCGTCGTCCTCGACGGGTGTTTCATCGTCCCACAGGCTGATATCGCTCATGTCGGCATGACCATGAGCCGGCTGCGCCGCTTCACGCGACTCGCCGAGTTCGGCGCGGCCACGTAACTGGTCGGTGCTGACGGCGAAATACTCGGCGATTTTGGAGACGTGCTTGTCTGACGGATCAACGATCTTTTCGCTGAGAATCCGCGAAAGCGTGGATTGGGGAACGCCCGTGCGCCGGTGCAGCTCCGTCGGAGACAGGCCGTGGCGGTCGAGCAAGGTCTTGAGTACGGAGGCTACGTTGCGTTTTTGCATAAGCCGCATAATGCAACGAGTTGTGCGCAAATGCAATTGATGCGGCAGCGCACCGGCCAGCCTGCGCTTGGCAGAGCGCGGCAATCCAATGGCGTATCGTCCCTGCATCGCCGGGCAAAAGTCTGTAACATTGCCGGTTTCAAAATCGCCCACCGAATCACGCTGTAAGGCCCCGAATGTCTGACCTCTCCGCGCACACTCCAATGATGCAACAGTAGATGCTGGGTCAGTGCATAGGGCGCGCCGTTACTGGGCTGCGCGGCCATGCTGTCTAATACAGATTGCGAGCTTTCCGCGAGTTTCGACCAGTAAAGTCGAGATGCTATCGAGCAGTATTAGACAGCTAAATCCCCCCCTCCGGCGTCCTGCCGACCGAATCACCAACCAAAACTACACCGTCCGACACCACCACGACTGCGCATATAGCACGCCGTCGACCTCCTCCACACCATTGATATTGATGCCGAGCTGGGCCATGCCATTCACCTTCGCATCGTGCAGGCGCGGGATTACGTCGGCGCCGGGCGAATGGGTGAAGACCCAGGCCTGAGTCGACACCCTGCCCAGCGGTGCGCTGTGGTGATCGCCAATATGAATGTCGGCCTTGAGCGCCTGGATCTTCGATAGCTGGTCGGCCGGGATGGCCACGCCCAGCTTGCGCCGCCGGACGATCAGGAAATACATGACATCGGCCCGTGGCTGCGCAGGCTGTAGGTAACCACACCCCAGACCGAGAACTCGTCACCCTCCATGATGAACCGCGGCGCGTACCGAGGATTCTCGGAGCGCAACACGATCTGCCGGCCAACATAGTCGAGCCGTTTGCAGACTGGCTCGCCATTCACCGCCGCAATGACGATGTGGCCGGCCCGCGCATCGATCGCCTTGTCGACGATCACAACGTCCTCGTCGAAGATCCCGGCACCCTGCATGCTGTCGCCGTCGATCTTGACCAGGTACACACTGGGCGCATGCACCTGCAGCAGTTCGTCGAGGGATATGGCCTGCAGGTCTTCGGCTCCCGCGAAAGCACTCACGGACTGCATAGATGGCCAGCCTCCAAGCCATAGAGACGAGCCGCCTCTGCCAGCTCGAGCATGTCGGCGAGCTGGTCGGCGTCCACCTCCTTTCTGCGGTGAGCGGCCAGGGCCATGACCTCCAGCACGGCCGCTCTTCCCTCGGGGTCGTCGGCCAAGGCAGCGACATCATCGAGCTCAGCGACCCAAAGCGCAGGTAAGTGTTGTGACATGGCGGCACCCGATACTGTATATAAAAACAGTATCGTAATGCCGAGCTGCTTCTCCGGCAATCGCCAGTCAGCGGATTACGCTCATGGCGGAGTATTCGCGCTCGCATTGACGCCCAGCTATCAGGGCGCGGTCATAAGCTTTCGCCAGCTCTCCCGCTCGAGCATCAGCCCGTGCGAGCAGGTCGGAGAGCACCATGGCGGCGCGGGTGGCTGCCTGGCCTCTGGCGAGAGCGGCGGTATCCGTGCCGGGGCAACCGACGGAGGCGGCGAGTTTTTCTGCGTCGTCGCGCATCCGCTGACCAGCAGGATCGGCGCCAGCAGCACCAGCATCAGCAATCGTTCGTTCTTCATGGCCATGGGCTCTAGCCTCCTCCTGCGCCTTGGCGCGTCGTTGTTCTTCTGATCGAGCGTCACGCTCGCCCAACACCTCGGCCAGGCGATCGCCGCTGTCACGTTGTGCAGACACCAAGCCTGCCTCCGCACGCTCAACAGATCGGCCGTGCTGATAGGTCAACCAGTGTGAGCTGACCACAAGCAAAAGCACGATCACGCGCACGCCCCAGCCACTCACGCCAGCACCCGCACAGCAATGTCGTACAGCGCCTTGCGCTCAGCAGCGCCATGCGGCACGCGCCCAAGCTTGCCCGTGTTGATGACGCTGCCGATGTCCTGGATGCGGCCGGCGTCGGCCAGCTCGTTGAGCCCGTGCTTCGCCCACCACCACGCGGCAGACTGCGCAGCGTGCTCGGCCTGCTCGAGCAGTTCGGGCTGATCCTCCAGCGGCAGGCCCAGCGCGGCGCCGGCGGAACGGTAGTTGTCGCGGCCGGTGAGCTGAATCAGGCCGCGCCCGCGGTATCGCCACCCATTCCCCGACGACTCGGGGCCATTACCCATGCGCCCGCCGTAGACGCGGTTGGCGATCTTCTCCGGCTGCCGGGCGTATGCCGGCGCAGTCTGGGCGGTAAACCTGCTTGGCCAGGTCCGCAGCAGCGCGTCGGCGCTATAGTTCAGGTTCTCCACCAGCACGCGCAGCTGACCTGACTCGTGGCCGACCTGCGCCAGGAAGGCGGCCATGCGCAGCCGGCTATCAATCTTCCAGCGCGCTGCGGCCCGGTTCAGTGCAGGCAAAAAAACGCCCGCAACAGGGCGGGCTTTGGGTAGAACCTGCAGCAGCTGCTGCTCAGTGATCGGCATTCATTTTCTCCAGGCGTAAACAAACCCGCACTTGGCGGGTCTAGTTGATTGATGGCGGGCGTCAGGCGGCGGACGCCTCAGGCTCTGCTGCTGGCTCGGCCGGTTCCTTGGCGGTGACGGTGACCTTCGCGCTGTAGTCCTTGAGCACTTGGGCCACGCACACCTGAGCATTCGGAAACTGGTTCAGGATTTCCCGGGCGCGGGCGTCGGCCTCTTCTTGAGAGGCGTAACGGATTTTGTTGGCAGCGTCGTAATCGTTGGCCAGATTGATGGCTACATAAGGCATGTGTGTTTCCTCTTTCAGTGATTATCTAAACGGAAATGGGTAGTCCGACGCTCGAATAACGAGCGCTTGCGGTTGTCGGTCAGTTGGGATATCGAACCAGATGGTGTCGTTGTTGGTAAATATGGTTGATAGGGATGAAGCTGAGGGACTGAAGAAAAACCTGACACCTCCAGAGGAGCCACCACACCCTTCATTGGCACTCAACTTGTTAATGCCGTTGAAATCCCGCCCATGGGTAACTCCTGCACTTCGAGAAAAGGTAAGGTAGGCAGCAAGTTCTCCTGCGACTACCGGGACAAAGGCAGCGCCCTTAACTTGCGGAAAATCGCCAGACGACCATTCTCTGCCCGAAGCTTCGTTAGCGCCGCCAACATAGGGAGTCCACCTTTGGTCACTGTTGGCAACAACAGGCGCGCTGATCGCGGGTGGGTTCACTGCAGCGATAATGTTCAAAGGTGGCATGCCAGTTGTAAAGCTGAGCCGTCCGTTAGCGTCGTAGCACTCCATGCCTGTCCGCTCCCCGACATCTCGCATCAGGTCGAACACAAACGCTTTGGTGTTCGGCGTGCACCCTTGGAAGAACAACGTTCTTACGTTCCCATTCACTGACTCTCCACACGGTTTCCCATCCCCAACCAAGAAGACGATCGGTGATACCGCGTCGCTTATGCTGATGCCGCATATTGGGTCACGCAACTCCCGGTAATCGTAGCTACCCTCCTCGTTTGGGGGTAACTGAGCAGACTTGAGGTAGAACCTCCCCCACCGATCTACAAGGTTCAGGTATCCACTCTTAAGCAGGCCGTAACTGATCCGATCGATGTCAAATAGGAGGGAGCCGTCCTCCTTGTAGGCTTGGAATCCAACAGACATAAATCATCCTAATAGTACCCAAAATAAATACGACAGTTAGCAGAGAACTGACCGAACCACGTTGAATGCTGATACTGCCAAGACAACGTATTACCGGTAACCGTTACACCTGGCTTCTTTCCTTTCCATTGCTGCGTATCAACTAGTGTGACTATAATATAGAAGCGCTGTTTTCCTGCGGGGAGATCAGGCATAGCAACAGCGCCATTCACAGCATTGGTAACTACTTCCCCTTGATGCTGACTGATCGACGTAGCCATGTTTACGTGTAACTTACCATCGGCGCCGTATATTTCCAGACCATTTGCCATAACTTCTACCACACCCCCATGCGGACCCGAAGAACCCCGCCCACATAAACCTGAATACCGTCCTTATTCACATGAACTTGGCTGTATGTACTCGTTGGGTGCCTCATTATGATCGTTCCAGAGTTGAAGTCCATTGACATAACTGGACCTCCCCAGTTGGTCATCGCTACCGACGAAATGGTACTGCCGACCAGAGCGTTACTTACTGCGAGCTTCGAAATCAGAGCGTCATTCATAAACACCTGACCGTTCTGGATTGCGAATGGGCTGACGAAGCCGCTCCCGGACGGGTTCAGCACTGCGAACCTGTCTGCCATCACTGCGAAGGTCGATTGCAGCACGCCGGCGTTATTCTCGACGCCTACACCGAAGCCTGCGGCCACGTAACGCCCGCCCGATGCAACCTGGAGCTTGACCGAGTACGACGCACCGACCTTGTCGCTGAGCGAAGACTGCGCCGTTGCCACCTGCTGCACCGACGCCGTGTTGTTGCCAACGGCGGTTTGCAGGCCAGTGATCTGCTGCGCCTGGGCGCTCAAGTCGCTTCCCTGCTGCGTGACCTTCGAATCCAGCGAGGACACTGCTCGACTCGAAGCGCTTGGTCCCAGCCGCCCAATCGCAATCCAGTCCACCTCGAACACACCGCCGGACACGTTGCCAAAGTCCATGCGGATGTTGGTGATGGTGCTGTTCACCCAGTCGGCACCGCCGGCCGTCAGCGCTGCCATGTCCCACTCAACAACTGTGGACTGACCCACGGCCAGGTTCGGGTTGGCGATCGCCTTGTAATACGACGCGGTCTGTCCGTGGCCTGACGTCGAGTAGTAGATGCGACCATCCCAGTCGCCGACCGGGCCCGCCCGCCGAGTGATCCTCGCCCTGATTAGCGGGTACTGCGCACCCACCACCGCAAGCGTTCCCGGGCTGACGATTCTCGGATCGGCGCTGTTTGCGGTGATCGTCATCGCACCGTTGGCTGCACTGATCGTCGCTCCCGCGACCGTCCAGCCATCGGTGCCGGTGTCGAACTGCCAGAGCGCATCCTGCGCAGGGTCAAGACCCGAAGCGCCGATCGAGCCCTGCAGCGAGCCAAGCGAGTTGTTCAGCTCGGTAATGCTGCCCGACTGGCTCGTGTTCACACCCTCAGCTGCAGTGACACGATTGGTCAGCGCATCGACAGCCGAGGCCGAAGCCTTGGTTGCCAGACCATTGGTGGAACTGTTCACCGAGTTCTCGAGCGTGGTAGTACGGTTGGCCACGCTGGACAGATTGGTCCCCTGCTGGCTGACGGTGGAGCTCAGGCCATCCACCGCAGCAGATGCTGCTGCAGCGGCGTCAGCGTTCACTTGGCCGTTATCACGCCATCCCGTCGCCCTTGGCGCGTATTCCGCTTGAGGCCGAGCGATCTCTACTACGCCAGGTGTACCAGAGGTGCCAGGACCATAAGCCCTGAAGTAAATCTGGGCTTTGGCAGCATTGACCGGGGCTACCGCCGAGAACTGAATGCGGCTGCCCTCTACGGTCAGGGGCAGAGCCGCAGAAGCCGGGCTGCTCAATGTCGCGTCCTGGGCATTCAGCCAAACAATGAAGATCCGCATGTTCACCGGATCACTGCCCCGGCGCACGAACGCTGAGGCAGTCACAGTCTGGTTCGCCGCGACGCTGACCCGTTTGGCGCCAGTGGTCCTGAGCGACCTGTAAGTGCTGGTGGACGTGAGACCGGTAGCCGAGATGCGCTGAGCCTTTTCAGCGCTGTTCAGCCAGGAAGCGATCAGTGTGTCCGTAGATGGAGCAGGGCCTTCAACCTCCCAGCCGTCAGCTGCGCCGCTTGCGCTGGCGGACTTGCTGAACGTGGAATTGAAGAACAGATTCTCACCACCCGCGTCGCCGATGGTGTTGCTCAGTTCAGTCAATTGCCCGGAGGCGCTGGTCAGTCCGGCCTCGGTGGCGCCGACCCGCCCGGTGAGGGCAGTTGTAGCAATGGCGTTGGTGGTGATCCCAGCAGCGTTGACGCGCCCGTTATCCCGCCACCCCGTCATCAGAGCGCCCAGTTCCAACTGGAGCCTGTCCCACTCGCACCAACCGGTGCTGCTTGCACCACTCAGCGGCCCACGGATGCGGAAGATAATCCGCACCGAGACTGTGCCGGCAGGCGCCGGCGCCGAGGTTCGGCTGAAGCGCTGCCAGGCTTCCGGAGCGATGGAAGCATTCTGGGAGCTGGCCCCATCGGTGCTGATGTTCGCCCCGCTGGCGTCCCGCCACTGGAAGAACAGCTGCGCGATGAGCCCGTCCGTAGCCCGGAAGCTACCGGAGACGGTGAGCACCTGCCCCTCCGACACACCAGGCCACTTTGGCGTGTCCTGCACCAGGTCAACGTAGCTGCTGGCATTCGGCACAGTCACGCCCAGGCGCAGCGCTTTCCCCGATGGATCCAGGGTAGAGGCAACAATGCTTGCAGCAAGCGTGACGCCGGTATTACCGAGTATCCAGCCGTCAGGCAGTGTAGAACTTCCTGCACTGACCACATCCAGAGACGGGTTATAGAGCAGGTTTTCTGCCCCGACCTGAGTCAGCGATGCGTTGATGTTGGTGATGGCCTGACCAGCCGCCGTGATCTCCTGACCCTGCTGGCTGACGGTATTGCCCAAGGATTGCACGGTCGACGCATCTGCCTTCGTCGCAACCTGCGTCAACGCGCTGGCCGCAGCCGCGGCGGCATCGGTGGCCACCTTGTCGGTCACCGCGACCCACGCGCTACCGCTCCACCGTTTGGGCGTATTGGCATTGCCCGTGGTGTCGATCCAAAGGTTCTGCGCCAGGCGATCGGCCACTGCCGGCGCGCTCGACTGATACAGCACCTTGCCCTTGGCGCCAGCAGCGTCGGATGCAGACTGAGCCGCTTGCTGCGCCGCCGTGACGTTCTGATTGGTCGCGGTCAGGCCGTTCTGCACACCTACGATGGCCTGGCCTTGGCTCTGCAAGCCCTGCTCGTTCTGCGAAACGCGGCTCGACAGGCTGCTGACCGTGGAGGCATCAGCTTTGCCGTTGATGCTGGTACGCAGGCCGTCGATCTGCTGGGCCTGCGCGTCGATATCGCCGTTGAGCTCGGTGACAGTGGTTTCCACGGTACCGACGCGCGCGGCAAGGCCGTTCGCTGCCTGTACAGCTTGGCCGATGTCGGTCCAGTAGGTGGTGTTCGGCGGCGGGTTGCCGGCTGGCACCGCCACCTTGGCCTGATACAAACGACCATCTTCGCCCAATACGCTTTGGCCGATGGTGTAGGCCTGATCGGGCTTGTACGGCATGGAGTCGGCCAGGTCAGCGATGCCGTCGATCTGCTGCTGCAGCTCCGACTGCACCTCACCGACGCGGTTGTTCACGTCGACAATCTGCTCGTTCAGGTCGCTGCGGACTGCGCCGAGGCGATCATTGACCGATCCTGGGCCGTCCTTGTCGATCAGGTCGATCCGGTCAGTCAGCTCTTGGCCAAGGTGGCTCTCGAGGATCTCGCCTGTGATCTGCTCGAGGATCGGGCCTGCATCAATGCTCGAACGTCCCGAGACAACTGTCGGGGCCACCGGGAAGAACGGGCCGACGTTGCCGGTGCGGTCCACCAGGCGCGCCCAGAAGAAGAACTGCTGCCCGCCACGCAAGCCCTGCAGGACGTGCTCGGCCTGAGGGTAGGCCAAGTCAGCCAGCTTGGTCGCTTGCTCCAGGTCGATGCCCTCGCTGTACCACAGCTCGGTTCGCTGGGTGTCCTCGGCACCAGCAGGGAAACCCCAGGTGACCTTGATCCCGAAGAGCAGGCTCTCGGTGGTCAGGTGGGTGACGGCCGGCGGCACGCCCTCCTTGCCCTTGAGCTCCGTTAGCATTGAGCTGCGCCAGATCGAGGTGATCTCGAAAGCGCTGACTGCCCGGACGCGGGCCAGGTAGGCGCCGGCGTAGATGCCCGTGACATCCACGGACGTGGTACCGACGCGCTGCAGGCGGATCCAGTTGCCGCTGTCTTTCTTCCATTCCACGTCATAAGCAACCGCGCCTTGCACAGCTGGCCACTCGATGGTCATGGTGCTGACGGCAATGCCTTGGTCGACCGCGTAGCTTGAGGTCAGCGTGACGCTGTCCGGGGCCGGCACGGTAGTGACCGGAATGACGCTTATAGGACGCTCGTCGAGCTTTGCACCGCTATCGATCGCTGCGAACTTGCTTGGGTTGAACTCCAGAGCGGTGAACTCGTACTCGCCTTCTGCCGTGCGCTTGCGCTTCAAGACGCGGAAAAGCTGAACAACCAGGTCGCTGTAATCAACCGCCCACTGCAACTGCGGCTCAGGCTGCAGGGTGTAAGCCGTGGTGACGGTTACTCTGCGCCCAGTAACAGATTGCACAGTCTTGGCCTGTGCGGTGCCGTTGGGCAGGTTGACGATCAGCCTGTCGCCAGCTTTCACCGGCGCGTCTCGGTCCAGGGTCACGGTGCGACCCGAGACGGCAGAGATACGTCCACCGTTTGGCCGGCCTGCGACCAGCTCGTCGGCAACAGGGATCACGAAGCCGGGCAACACGTTCGCCCCTTCCATGCCCGTCTTGAAGGTAACGGTGCGGTCCTGGTTATTGCTGAGCAGCGCCCACTTACCGCGGCGCTGAGCCTCGCTGGCCCGGGTGCAACCGATCGCTGATATCTCGATGGGGCGATCCCGGTACCGGCGCTGCAGTGCGTTGTCGGTCACCGGGATGACGTCGGTGTCGTAGTTGTTGGCCGGGTTGTCGTAGCTGATCAGCGCTCGACTGTAATGCGTGTCCCGGCCTGCGCCGCCATACACAAAGTCGCCGTCGATCACGTTCGACCTGGTGAAGGTGTAGTCGATGTCCTGCGCGCGCGGCATGTCTGCCTGCATGTACAGCGAGCCCTGCGCCCAATACACCATCCCGCGGTAGATTGCGGAGAGGTCGCGCAACAACGTCCAGGCCTCGGCCTTGCCCTGCAGGTTCAGGTCGCACAGGTAGCGAGGTTCCATCCCGCCCACGCCATCCGATACCAGCTGATCACAGTACTGGCCGATCCGGTACATTTCCCACTTGTCGACCATCCACGACTGGATGCGCTTTCCTAGGCCGAAACGGTCGTTGACGCAGATGCCGTAGGTGGCCCACACGGGGTTGTTGGTCCAAGCCTGCTTGAACGTGCCATCCCACACGCCCGCGTAGGTGCGGTTCACTGGATCGTAATTGCTCGGCACCGGCCAGCGCTGAGCCTTGCACTTCACCGTGACAGCCGGGATGTTCTGGAACTGCTCGGCGTCGAACTCGATGTAGAGCAGCGCGGTGTTTGGGTAGCGCAGCTTTTGGTCGATGATCTCGGTATAGCCGGCGATCGTCATGGTGTCGGCGATCAAACCGGTGTTGGCGTTCTGGGTGAGTCGCCGGACGCGGAAGGCCCAGCCGGAGGTTGCCGCGGGCAGATTGACACGCTCGGATCGCTGATAGCCGTTGGTAGTTTTCCCATCAACCGCGCCACGCAGCGCCTCAGTGAAGGCTCCGCCATCAGTCGACACCTCAATGGCGTACTCAATCCGGTAACCGTTTGTGTTGCCATTGCTATCCTGCCGCAACAACCTTGGCCAGGCGAAGCGAACACGAAACGCCGACAGCTGGGTATTGCTCAGGGTGCGCGTGAACGGGTTATCGCTGCGCAGCTCGACATTGACCGTGGTCTCGTTCTCGATCGACGGGATACCCTGGATGTATTCCTGCTCGACAGAACCTGGCCGCCACTCCCACTTCACACCGGGGAAATTGAGATTGCCGCTGCCATCTACGATCGGCGTGTTATCGAGGTAGATGTCACGATCAGTCGGAGTGCCTTCGAACTCACCCTCGCCCACCGCCAGCAGGATCTTGGCGATGTTGGTAGAACGAAGGCTGTCCGGCGATTCAACGGGGGTCTTTGGTTTGCTCTCTCCGCCCTTTGCCCCGGCGATATCCAGGTGAGCTGCTGCGGCCATGGTTTCCTCCAGGCGAAAAAAAACCGCTCGAGGCGGCTGATGTTGAATGTTGCTGGCTGCTATGCCTTGTCCTCGGCGAGGATTGAGGCTGAGATGATGGCGCCGCCCCACCGGCGCTCACCGATGCAGATAGGGACCGGGTTGCCGCTGGCAGTGGTGTTCTTGGCAGAGCCGAAAGCGTAGGACGGCATGTTTTCTGGTCCGCCGCTCATAGAGAGACCCTTCGCCTGCGGGCTAAGCATCTGGATAACACCTCCAACAGCCATCGATCCGCCTCCCATCCCGATAGCCAGTGCGGTCGCTGCAGACCAGCCCAACGGGTTCCACCAAGCCAAGGCAATGATTACGACACCGATGATGGTCTGCAGTACGCCGGCGCGCTTACTGCCGGTGACTACGGGGGCAATCCGGATATCGCCCGAGCCACCATACCCAAGCTCCTTTTCCTCCAGATTCTTACTGCCACGGAAGATTGCAAACTCGACCCCCTCGGCTTTGGCATTTGCGAGGAACTTCTCGAACCCGGGAATCTGGACACAAAGCGCCTTGATTGCCTCAGCTGGGGACCGCACAGATAGCCTAAAAGATCGTCCAAATTTTCGGAGCTGACCATACAGAACAACATTCGTCATCGGCTGATATTCAATTGCAAGGGAGGACATAATTACTCCAGGCGAAAAAAACCACCCGGAGGTGGTTGATGGTTGTTTCAGCTGGTCTATCCGGCGCAAGACCTAACTGCATCAAGTACACGTTCGAGAGGTGACTGCCAGGTTCGGTAGAAGTGGTAGCTGATTCGCGATCCGTCCTTAGCTGGAGTGACGTCGACCAAGTGGAGAGGAGCCTGCACGTCAGGTGCAAGAATCGAGAAGCGATCGCCCGTAGACTGAAGGACGCCGCCCACGCTTGCGCCAAGGACGGTGGTGCTCTGCCAAGCATCACGAATACATTCCGCCACCTGCTGTGGCTGCTTTCGGGAGCCAAGCTCCAGCAGGGGCGGATTACTCCTGGTCTCGCCTACACTCGCGCACCCCGCCAGCGCCACGAGGCACAATCCCACCATCACAATTCGCATAAGCCGCCTCCCGGTAAATGGCTGAATGTATCACTTCGCATCTCGGTGCCGCAGCACCAGCCGGGTTCGATCCAGCCATGGCCCGCCGAACACGATGATCTCCGATGGCCTGCCGTACAGGTGGTGCAACAGGAAAGGTCCAGGGCCGAACACCTCGGCCTGCTCCCCCGGCAGCGCCGGGTCATTGCCGAGGAAGATGCCTGCATGGTTAGGATGCGCGGTGCGCCCTATGGCCATGATGACCAGATCGCCTCGCTGAGGACGATCTACCTGATAAAACCCTGCCGCCTCGTAGCCATCTTCATAGTGGCTCGGTCCATCTGCCTTTTCCCACCAGCCATCCTCGCGGGCGTAGGTCGGAAACTCCAAACCCCACTCGCGCTGGTACCAATCCGCGCAGACCTGCCAGCAATCCCAAGCGCCGTGTACAAAAGGTCGGCGCAGCAGCGGGGTTTCGCCGGTGGGCGTGATCGTGCGCAGGTCGCCCTCCGGCCATGACAGGATGTGCCATGGCACCCCGGTCGCTTCGCACATGGCCAGGTCACGCGGTGACGGCCGGCTGGTCGCATCTGGGTGCGAGTGCACGATGCCAATGACCTCGCCCTGGTCTTCGGCTTCGGCGTACTGCTCCGGCGCGATGCGAAACTCTTCTGTCGGCTCGGTGGCCACGTTCACGCATGGGTAGTAGACCTGCTTTCGGCCCACGGCCAGCAGCAGCCCGCAGCACTCGCGCGGGTACTCCGCCGCAGCGTGCTGCTGCACGGCGGCGAGGATGTGTTTGCGCATGGTCAGCTCCTGGCGATCAGGGACACGGCCGGGAAGCCGCCGAATGGAATTTGATTACCTTCGCCATGACGCACAACGCAGCCCGTGTCCAGGCAGCCGTTGCACTCGTCCTTGGCGGGATCACCTGTAGGATTACCGTCGATGTCGTAGTACGGCCCGGTGTAGCCACAGTTCGGCCCCCGGTACCCATTGGTCATGGCCCAGTGGCACAGCGTGGTCATCTGCCGCCCGATTGTCTCACCGCCCACATCACCGGGGCTGGCGAGCTCCCAGCCCACCGTTTTGCCGTTCTCCGAGATCTTCTGGTCAACGAACCACACCTCGAGCGCTTCCTGTGACGGATCAGCCTCAGGATTGCCTTCAGGGAAGTTGGCAGCATCCAAGTACTGCGCCAGCGTGAGACGCATCGTCAGCTGGAACTCGAGCAGGTCACCGAAGGCCAGGCACAACGCTGTGATGCGACCATTGACGTTGCCCACGGTCAGCGTCGGCCGCACCGCAGTGCCATCCGAGTTAGCTTCAATCCCGTCGATCTGCATGGGCCACGCGGCATACTCGTTGCCCTGCCACCAGATAGGTTTTGCAGGCAACTGGTCCGCATCGGCGCCGGCCGCTGCCAACTCTTCGGGAGTGTGGGGAATTGCGTGGCCGTGGAACCGGAGCACATCCGCGCCAAAATCGGAGCCGTCCAACTCGAACAGCAGGATTTCCGCCCCGGGTTCGAGCTTCTGCAACTGGGTGATCAGGCTCATGGCTGGAACGCTCGTTCAAAGGTGGCCGACAGCAGCACGACACCGCCTGGCTTGCGCTGCTGCCGGAAGGTTTCACACCGGTACATCCCAAGCACGCCCTCGGGGTTGGTCCACAGAAACGACCTCGCGCCGCGATGGCGCCGTATGAATGCAAGCGGAGGCCCGATTTCTTCCGCCAGGCCACCGAATGACAAGGACCAACTGTCCGTCTCGCCATTGAGCCCGTCGCTCGATACCTGGGCGTAGCCATCGCCGAACTGCGACTTCCTCGTGCGCAAGGTGCTCTCGCCGCCCGCCTCATCGTCAGGCTCCCAAGTGAATGTCTCGATGGCCATTACCGTCTTCCTGTGCTGTTTCGATAACTGAGCCCGCCGGCGCGCCATGACACCGCGATGGCACGCTCGGCAACGCCCTGCATCTGCTGCTCGAGGTTTTGCTGCAGTGCGGAGCTGTCCAGCTCCATACCGTCCTTGCTCCGATCCTCAAGCGTCACCGCCACGGGCATGTTGAGTTGAAGAACAGTTGAGCCTCCGGCCGCTCCTCCCACCATCTGAACCCCGAGCGATCCATCCGCGCTGCGCGCGAGTGGCATGATTGCCTCCGGCCCGGCCTCGCCCGCAATGCCCAGCCCGCCGTCGGCCATGCTGAATGGCGTGGGAGTGTTCAAGATGTTGTTGGTGCGAAACGCGGCCCCTTTGGCGAACATCTGCACGCCGCCGCTCCAGGCCCCGCCCAGCGCCTGCGGGAAATAAGCGCTGCCGTAGCCGGCCTGCGACGCGCCGAGATTGGAGGATGTAGCCCCAGCTGAGCCAGCCGCCATGCCATTCCCGCCGCCGCTGCCGAAGTAGCTGCCAACCGCTGAGACCCCCAGCCCCACTAACCCGCTGAGCAGCGAGCTCGCGGCCTGCTGACTGGCGATCCTGGCCATGTCCGAAATGACACTGACGGTAAAGCTCTTGAAGTTGGCCTTGCCCGTCATGGCGAACTCAGCAACAGCGTCGCGTGCCGAGTTGAATCCGGCAGTGAGCATGTCATCGGTTGCGCCGGCCACGTTGGCGGCATCAGCCTGGATGTTCGCCCAGGCACGCTTGGCGCCGTTGCGATAGTCGCGCTGCGCCTCAAGCCGGGCGTCAAAGCCATCAACCTCCATCTGCAGCTCGCGGGCCTGGTAGTCAGACAGATCCGCCAGGCGCTGCTGGTAGGCCTCCTGGCTCAACCGGCGCGACACATCTTCCTGCTGCTCTTCCAACTGCCGGCGAGACTCGGCGTACTTCTGGCGAACCGCGTTCAGCCGGTCGGCCTGCTCGCGCTCGTCGTCGCCCATTCCCACGCCAGCGACGTCCGCATTGATCGCGTCCTGCCGCGTCTGCAGCACGACCTCCATGGCCTTGCGGTATGCATCGGCGCTGTTGCGGCGCAGCTCGGCGAGCTTCTTTTCTTCCTCGGTGCGCTTCTGGATGATGGGGTCGGCGTAAGCCGTGTTGAGATTCTTGATGCCGAGCTCCATCTCGGCGGCC
The DNA here is from genome assembly GCF_059693665.1 of Pseudomonas sp. PGPR N4. NCBI lineage: Bacteria > Pseudomonadati > Pseudomonadota > Gammaproteobacteria > Pseudomonadales > Pseudomonadaceae > Pseudomonas > Pseudomonas sp. PGPR N4. The sequence continues at coordinate 427,088 of NZ_JCAUKV010000003.1, read as the reverse complement.
GTGATCTTGCCGGCAGCCTGGGCCTTGCGCAGCCCCTGCACGCCTTCCGACAGATCGGTCAGCCGCTTCTTCTCCGGCAGCGCGCGGTCGATGATCGCATCGAGGGCTTTGATCTCGTCCTTGAGCGCCTTGGTGCGATCCTTCGTGCCTTCGGTGGCATCCTTGTTGGCCTTCTTCTGCGACTCGATCGCGCTGGCTGCCGAGAGGATCGCCTGCCGATCCGTCTCGGTGAGGTCAGCGTTTTCAGCAATATGGCGGTTGGCGATCTTCATCGCGTCGCCGTTGTCCTGCAGCCCGGCCAGCTGCTTCTGCAGCGTCTCCAGGTATGTCTGCCCGGCGGTGCTCATGCCGGCCTTGGCCGCGTTGTTCGCCTGGGTAGCCGAGGTGTTTTGCTCGGTGACGCCAGTCAGAACCCGCAGCGTCTCGGCGATCAGATTGGTGCGCTGATCGGCGTCACTGACGGCGCCCGCCTGGGTGATCCACTGCTGCACCGTGGAAGCCGGCAGCTGTAAGCGTGCTGCCACTTCCTGAAGGACTGGCGACAGGCCTTGGCCAGAAGCACGCGCTTCGTTGAGGCGATCAATCAAGCCTTGGTATTCAGCCAGCTGCCGATTGTACTGGCCGCCGGAGTCGCGCACAGGCGCGGTCACCACGGCGGAGCGGATGGAGTGGGCCAGGTCGCCGTAAGCATCCTTGACCTTGTCAGCAGCGTTGACCTGTTCCTGCTGCCACTTCACCAGCGAGGCTTCGCGCTGGTCCTTGTTGAGCTTGGCGAACTCCTCGCGCAGCTGGGCGACTGGCTTATGCAGCTCATCGAGGCTGACCCCGGCTTTGTCTGCGTTGTCTCTCAGCAGCAGGAAGCTTGCCGCGGCGGTGCCGGCCATCAGCGCCAGGCCCATTGGCCCGCCGAGCGCCGCGAGCAGCCCGCCGGTTGATGCGCGCATCAGGTTGGTCTGGGCGATCGCCAGTGCGTCGGTGGACGCCTTGAGCGCAGCCTGCCGGGGAATCAGTTGTGTCTGGACCAGTGACAGCCGCTGCAGGCCGGTCGCGGCTGCCACGGATGCCTGGGCCTGCTGGACCTGCGCTTGTGCGTAGATCCGCTGCGCGTCGGCGGCACGTAGTGCTGCCTGGGCGTTCTGGATCTCGGCTGCGCGCTGGGCCAGCGCGGCTTTGATGGCCATGCCTGCCTTGGCCACATACAGCGTCAGCGCGGCGGCGCCCGCACCGCCCATAGCGACGGCCACCAGGTCGACGTTATCAGCCAGCGCAATCAGTATGCTCGACAGACCTGCAACAGCGCCGGTCTGCTCCTCCATCCCGCCCAAGAACGTCTGGATGGCGTTGCTGATGTTTACCAGTGCATCCTGCACGCTGGTGGACATATCCGCCGCAGCCTTGCGGTTTACATCCACCGTGCGCAGAAGGCCGGTGTTGATCGCCTCCAGAGACAGCTTGCCCTCAACGCCCAGCTTGCGCACTTCGTCAGCGCTTTTGCCGGTGGCATTGGCGATGGCATCGACGATCGTCGGCATGGCGCCCTGAATCGCCACCCAGCCATCGGCCTCGACCTTGCCGGTTTGCAACGCCTTCGAGTAAGCATCGAGCGCAGAACCTGCCTTGTCAGCCGCCGCAGCGTTGGTGACCAGCAGGAAGCTGAAGCTATCGGTGATGTCGAGCGTCTGCTGCGTATTGAAGCCCAGGCTGCGCATCACATCGGCGGTGCGGATGTAGAGCTCTTGCGCCTCCGCCATGGGGCGGTACGTCTCCTGCGCGGTCTGCAGCAGGTGCTCCTGCACCAGTTGATACTCGGCGGCACTGCCAGCAGCAGCCTTCATCCGGTCGGACATCTGCCCATAGGCGTCGACTTGCTTGATGATGCCGCCAATGAGGCCAGCCCCCGCCACGGCAGCGAATGCGCCGCGCATGAGCACGCCAGCGCCCTGGGCCGCAGCGCCAGCCCTGTCGAATGCCGTGTCTACTGTCGCCAGGTTGCGGTCGATCGCCTGGGTGCTGCGCGCCACCACCTGGTCAGCGGTCGCTAGTTCCCGGCGCAGCTGGGCTGTAGTCGCCTCGATCTGAACCAGCATCCCCTGGACTTGTTGGTCGGCCATGCATTTCTCCAAGCACAAAAAAACCGCTCGAAGGCGGCTGCTTACTCTTCCCGGCGACCGCGGAAGAAGGACTTCAATTTATCCGCAACGCTTCCCTGCTTCCGGGGTGCTGCGGTTGGCCCCTGCGCCTGGCCCTGCCCGCGCCCCGTCCAGTCAAGGCGTGCATCAAGCGCCAGCATGATCTGCGGTACCGGGGTTCTCCAGGCAGTGTCTGGCGGCCAGCCAAGCCAGCCGGTGGCCACGCCAAACAGATAGTCGACGTAGCTGCCGTTCTTCACTGCGCTGTGCTGCCCGCCTCGGCCTTTCCCCGCGCGGCGACGCTCGGCGGTACCGGGTTGAGCAGCACGGAAATGAACGTGGTCAGCTCGGCTGACACCTTTGCGACACCGGTTTGGAACACGCCAGTGGCCACCTCGGTGTGCTGGCTCTGCTGCAGACCGGCGCCGGCGACGATGATGTCGGCGCTGGCACCGATGCTCATCAAGCGCATGGCTTCCAGTGCCCCGCGCAGGCCACCGAAGCGGGTTTCGATCAGCAGGGCGGCCTCAAGGGTCGGCCGCAGAATGTAGGTTCGCGCACCGATAACCAGGGTCACAGTACCGTGTAGTGCTTCGCTCATGTGTGGGTCTCAGCAGGAGACGGGGCCGCAGCCCCATCGATCAAGGAACGGCAGGGCCGGCGACGATTTCGAGGATGTCGGTGTTAATCGCGAGCGTCACGTTGCGTCGCACCACGTTGTCAGCTGCACCTGGTGCGACAGTGTTGTTCATCACCTTCACGCCGTAGTAGAACGTGGTCGGCAAAATCGGAGGCGTAGCGCCGGGATCGCCGTCGTTCAGGGTGACCTTGATGTTGTAGTTGCCCTTGGTGCGATCCTTGTGCGCAACTGCAACCGCTTTCTGCCCGGCGTCACCGTTGTCGAGGCCGACCGTCACGGTCATGTTGCCCGCATCGGCGGTGCCCTTGTACTTGCGCACCCGGCCGTCGCTCAGTGCAGTGAAGTTAACCGCGCTGAAGGTATCGCCGAACTCGCCAAGGTCTTCGATCTCGCCAACATCGACGTAGGTGTCGGCCTTGTATTCCGCTTCGGTTGCGGCGGGAACTTTGCTGCCGATAGCGAGCCGGCAGCCGGCGGCTGTATTGAGGTTGTCTTCGGCCATGGGGGATCCTCCAAAGGCTCATTGGATAAAGCCGCAGAGCGGCCGGAAATTGGATTTAGTGCGTAGTGATGACGCTGACCGTGATCGATCCTTGATAGGTGACGCCATCTGCATCGCGCTGGGAGTCGGACTGCTCGACTCGAACAGAGACGGCGCGACCCACAGCCAGCGGCAAACGGCGCTCGTCCAGCGCCGCAATGACTTCGCCGTTGATGCGCTTCACCTCGGCCTGGCCGATTGCGTCGGACCAGACCGACAGGTAAATCATCCTGATCTCGCGCCTGCGACCTGAAAGGGGGCTGCTGTTCACCGATATCTCACGGTCAATCGACACATAGGGCATGGTCGCATTGAGCGGCGCACCGTCGTAGATCGGGCAGCTGACCTCGGCCTGTAGCCTGGCGAATATCGCCTCCTGTAACGCGAGTGACGGATCAGCCATTGCCTGCACCTTTACTGGCCTTGATCAGCGTTCGGCTGACTGCGGCCTCGATCTCTGCCATGACGAACTCGCGGTTGACCTGCAGGGCTGGGCGCAGCCATGGATGCGCTGGCCTCGCAGGAATGTCTGGGTACTTGCCGAAGAAGTGAGCGCCGTCAGACTTGTTCTTGACGCCGCGCTGCCGGATGCCATTGCGCCGTCCACTCAGCTGGCTGGTGTCACGGCTCTTTGTGTGCTCACCGCCTATGGCGTTGATGTCAGCGCGGCGATACACGGTTCCGGAGTATCCCTTCGTGCCGTACTCGATGAAGCGCATGTAGAAGAACTGCTTGTTGACACCTTTGCCGCGCAGCCCGATCTCGGCGTCCAGGCCACTTTTCGAAACGAATGCGGTCAATGCACCTGCAGCCGCGCCAGTGTCCTTGGGAATCAACTGCTGCATGGTACCGAGGATGCGGTCGGCGCACTTCTGCATGGTCGGTCGCAGCTCGTTGTCCATGGTGGTGTGGATATTGCGGAGCGTGCGGCGCAGCTTGAAGTCGCCGCGCAACCTAGAGCGACGGGCCATGGCCTACTCCTTGGCCGAATCGACCTTGCCGGGTTTGGCTGCCTTATCCCCGACTGCGGGGCTCTCGACGACTTCTTCGGCATAGCCGCGGGCAATCAGACCAGCGCCATACGCTTTGTCGACGACAAATTCTTCACCCTTCTCGCGATCGCCAGATGCGCCGGAGAGGATGCCAAGTGCACGAACTTTCATGGTTCACCTCAGGGATTTGGGACGGATGAGCACAGAAGCCTCATCATGGTTCGGTCGTTGTCGATCAGCACGGCTTCCACTTGATAAGTGACACCATGCTCAGTGATCCGCCACTCGGCGGCGATATCGGATCGTGGCCGAATGCGGATCTCAGCGGATATGACTGCCCTGAGCTGCTCCGCCACTGGAGCGACGCGGCCAGTCGGCATGGTGATCTCCGCCCAAATCTTCCCGGCGTCTACCCAGGTCTTGGTCGCACCTCCTGAGCCATTCGGTTCGCGGTGAGGCTTGGATAAATTGCACCGGTGTTTCAAAGGGCCGGCTCTCATCAGAATCGCTTCCTGTACCAGAGCAGCCGTTCGACTGCGAGGGGCATGGCCGTCGCGATTGTGCCCACAGCCACGGCCTCGCGGTTGGCGTACCAGTGGCCGACCAGCAGCAGGACAGCCTGCTCGACATCGCTGGTCAAGCCCATCTCTGCGGGCTCAACCGGGTCGGCGTCTACCAGCTTACGGTCGCAGTGCTGCTCGACATGGGCCTTAGCCGCCGCGACGTAGCCGCCAATCAAGGCATCTTCCTCGTCGCCGTCGACCCGCAGGTGCATTTTCACGGTGGCCAGGTCGAGCATTTACTTGGCCTCGGCCGCAGCTTTTTCTGCGGCAGCCTTCTCAGCAGCCGCTTTCTCGGCCGCTTCCTTCTCGGAGGCTTCCTTTTCAGCTGCGGCTTTCTCAGCAGCCGCTTTCTCGGCAGCAGCTTTGTCGTCCTTGGGCGCCGCAGGTTTGGTCTCTCTCGGCTTAGCCACCCGGGGCTTGCCGCTGGTATCGACCTCGACGGCCAGGCCCTTACCGATCAAGGTGTAGGCATATTCGTCATCAGCATCGTCAAACGCTTCACCGGCCTTGACCTTGTTCGAGGTAGCGCCCAGCAGCGCCCCATTGCCGACGAAACCCCACAGGATTTTGATTTTCATGCTGCCTCCAGAAACAAAAAAGCCGACGCTATGCCGGCTTAGCGATGGTTACGCGCGGTTCAGGCTTACTTAGGGAAGTTGCCCTTGACCAGGGCTTCCTTGCGGCGCACGCCCAGGCCAAGACGCTCTTCTGCCAGCAGCGCGATCATGTTCTTGATGAACATGTCGTTGATCAGGCCCATCTTGAACAAATAGCTCATGCGGTCGAAGAGAATTGCAGCGCGGGCGAAGTTGGCGATCAGGAACTCGCCGCCAGCGTCTGTATCACCCTCGTCCATGCTGTCCGAGGTAATGACCGGACGACCCCAGAGGATCGGAGTGACCAGGCCCTGCAGGTTGGCGAACAGGTAGCGGTTCTCTCCATCCTTTTGCAGCTCGATGTTCATCCAGTCGAGCTCGCTCATCACGACGCCATCGGCGGACAGCTTCGATTGCTTGCGAACCTGATAGATGCCGCGGCGGACGATGTCGATCGAGGTGTCGCCTGCCTTGGTCAAGTTGGCGTCGTAGATGGTGGCCTGGGTCATAAGGCCGTTCAGGTTTTCGCCAGTACCATCGCCCTTGAGGATCTGGTTTTCTTCTTCGAGCTTCAGGTCGTAGCGCAGCAGTTCCTGGATGTACCCCTGCATTTGGGGAACGTCGGCCAACGCTTCTTCGGTGACAGGCATCCAGACCGCGATCTTTTTGACGCGGTCGGTTGCCGCTTCGAAAGTCACGTCGCTGGTCGGCTTGGTGCCACCCTCTGCCACCATACCGGCGCCGCGAGTATGCAGCTTCTCACGGAAGTAGGTGTAGTTCTGGCCAGTGACCGGGATAGCGGTGAGCAGGTCGCGGATTCGCAGCTCTTGGCGAATGCCTGGCTGGATGGTGGTGTCATACACCGGCGCGACAACGCCGGCGCTGGTGACCTTCACTTCCTTCATGGCGGCCAGATCAGACTTGGTCACCTCGATCTCGGCACGGTTAGCCGAATTCGAAGACAGGGCCTTGTAGCTGTCATCGCCCTTGATCATGTCGATGAAGCTTTTACCTTCGCCCGGCAGGCCGCGCAGCTTGACGCCCTTCTGCTCCAGATCCACTACTTGGTCGATGACCTTTTGCAGCTCGCCTTTCTGGTCTTCGATTTGCTTCTTCAGGTCGCCAGCAACCTTGTTGCCCTTCTCGACCTCGTCCATAGCTGCGTCATACTTCTTCTGCAGGCCCTCGAAGCCGCTCTTCAGTTGCAGCTCGAGGGTGTCTTTCAGCTCTTTCACTTCGCTCATTGCGATGCTCCAAAATGTTTGGTGAATAACGTGGAAATACCTTTCAGCTCATCCACGATCGCCGTGGCCTCGCTTCCACCATCACGGCGTAGCGCGGTATAGCCGAGCGAAGCGACTGCTGCCGCTTCCTTTTGAGAGAGACCCATGCGCTCGCGCAGGGCCTTCTCGAAAAGCCTGATGTCCGACTTGACGCTGAGGACATGCGCCTCGGGGTTCATGCCGAACGGCACGAAGGACGCCTCCCAGAGTTCGGCCTCCTTGATAAGGCGCACGCGCCGTCCGGCGCGGTCCTCGAAATCTGCCTTGATGGTGTTGAAGCCGATCGACATGCTGTCGAGCACTTCGGCCTTCATCAGCTCGTAGGCGTCACGGGCGTAGCTGACGTTGAGGTTCACCTGGCCCTTGAGCAGGAGGCCGTGGTCGTCCTGGGTGTAGTCTGCGGCGCCAACCAAGCGGGTCAGGTCGTGGTACAGGGCCAGCTTCAACTTGCCGTTGCGGGTGGCCTTCACCCGGGTGAAGGCGCCGGGAAGGATTACGTCGTCGCCCAGGTCAACATTGTTGAACACCGCGGCGTAGCCTTCGAAATTGCCAGCTTCGTCTACGGCCTTGAGTTCGAACGGGACTTCAAGGTTCGCCATTGGTTTGCATCTCCCACCGGGTGACCCGGTTGTATTCTTCGCCTTCCAGGGGAGGCAGGTTTTCCTTGGTGCGGACTTCGTTGATGGTCATCCAGCCAGAGCCGCCCGAGCCGCCCAGTGCGCTGCCGTAGTACGTGGCCCGCCCGGCGCTATCGGCGCGCAGCAGACCCTCGACCGCGAACTCGGCAAACCGCAACTTGGCGGCGAAAATCTTGTCGTTGAACTCGTCCTCAACCGCATCAATGAAGGGCTTGAGGCCGAAGGTGATGTACCCGGTGAGCTGCTGCTCGAGGTTTGAACCCATGATCGAGGTCTTGCCGGCGCGGTTCGCCAGCCACAGCGGTACGCCATAGATGCCCGCCAGGGCTTCTTCTTGGAACTGCTGTGACTCGATGAACTGCGCATCTTTCTGGCTGATGCCAGCCGGGACGATCTTCGGATTGCCTTGAAGGATCGCCATCTTGCCGATGTCGTCGGTGTCAGCCTTGCGAACGTCGGGGAATTTCTCCATCACCTGGGCCTGCTGGGCCTTGGTGAGGAATTGCTCGTAGATGACATAACCGCCGGTGAAGCCGCCCTTGCGCATGAAGCGAGCCGACCACTGCTGGCCGGCCTTGGCCAGCCCCATAGTTTCCGCTTGGTGCTCGATGGGCGAGAGCCCCACGATGCCGTCCAGACTGAACAGCTTGAAGTGCAGCATGCTCTCCGGCGATACCGGGAAGCGATCGCCCTTGCTGGGAGTCACCCAGTAGAGCAGGTCCTCGTCGGTATCGATGGTGACCGTCTTGCCGTCCAGGGGAACGATGCCAATCACGTCGTTGTTCACGTTCCGCTCGACCAGGGCGAAAGCGTTGCCACGCAGGGCCATGTTCACGACCACGAACTTGAGAAAGTTCAGCATGGTCATGTAGGGGTTTGGCTTGCGAAGCAACTTGGCATAGCGGTCATTGCTTGGAACCAGCGCCCTCTTGCCGTCCTTGTCCTCGTACAGCTTGAGCGGTAGGCCACTCAGCGACTCGGAGAGGATCTTGACGCAGGACCAGATCATGCTGACTGACAGTGCGGTCTTGGCGGTGACACGCACACCCGCCTTGGTGCGCTTGCCACCAACCTCAAGGTCTACCTCGACATAGTCGCCCGTTGCCGGGTCGGTGTAGCCAAAAAATCCCCACGTCGAGGGGTTGTACCATTTGAATGCCATGGTCAGCCTACTAATCCGAAGAAGCCGTGGTTGAGGTAATCGTCCAGGCCGCCACGCGCCTCTGGGTTGAGCGCCATCAGCGACACGGCGTTGAAGGTCGCCATGAGCGGGTCAATTTTTGCGGTACCGGAAGCCTGCTTGGTGATCAGGAAGGCGTTTGCCGAGGGCACGCCCTTGGCATTCCCGCAGGACCAGGCCATAAGGGGCTGGCCGCAGTGGATAAGCGTTCCCTCAGCGAGGCGGCGCTCGGTCGTTTTGATCGCACCGGTGAGCTTCCAGCCCTGGGAGATGCCGACGACCTGCTCCTCATCAATTTCCACATCAGCCAGTGCATCCAGCACGGCCCCGATGCCGGCCGGGTCGAGCCCGACCTTGTCGAGTAAGCCAGCCTGATTAATCCTGGCCACGATGGCGGCCAGTTGATCCACGTCGTCGCCGATCTTGTCGACAATGGTCACATCGCCCACTGCCTTCAGATCCTGCAAGCGCGGGGCTTCAGACTTGCGGCGTTCAAGTACTGACGGGTGAGCCCAGGCATGTGCCCAATGCAACCAGGTGCGGGATTCACGAACCCTGCCAATCACGGCGAGCCCGAGCAAGTCATCAAGGCCACCGCCATCGACACCGACAACGATCACCTCGCACTGCTCGAGCAGGTGGTCCAGCTTCATGCCTTCCTTCGCCTGGGGCTCCCAGAAAGCGGCGCCAACCCAGCTGTCGGACATCAGCGCCAGGCCGATCTCGATGTTGAGGTGCTTGGCCAAGAAGCCGCGCATCTCCGCCTCACCGTCGATCTCGGCCTGCATGTGCAGACGCTCAAGCGTGGCTCGATCGACGGAATAATTGATGTTCGGGTTGACCAGGTGGAAGTTTTCAGGCTTCCGGGCCTCGTGGCTTTTGATCATCTCTTGCGGGAATTCGTAGATGATCGGCAGGAAACGGTTGTCTTCGATTCGACCATCCCGCACGCCCCGGGCATAAGTCAGCTTGGACTTGAACACACCTGCAGGTGGTTCGTTTGACTGAGTCGTCAGCCAGATGATGAAGCCTTCAGGGCGGGACAGCAGACCACCTGTTGCTTCACGGATCATATCCGCAGCTTTGGGGTTCTTGCCGAACAGCCAGGCCTCATCGATTAGCACGCCTACTGCTTTCTTACCGCCAACCACGTCACTGTCGGCCGCCACCACTTTCAAGGTGGCGCCGGTCTCGCGGTGAGTGATCAACCTCAGGTGGGGCTGAACATGCAGCAGCGCCTTGAGCTCATCATCGTTATTGACCATGTCCTTGGCCGGGATGAACGAGTTGTCGGCGATCTCCTTGGTCGGGGCCAGAATGATGAACTCTGCCGACAGTCTCCAGTTGCGGATCAATGCGGTGAGCATGATGCCGGCGGCAATCGTCGATTTACTGTTCTTCTTCGGGATGCACAGCATCACCTCGCGGATCAGTCGCTCGCCGGTCTCGCTGTTATAGCTGCCGAACACTGCACCGGCGAAGGCCAGCACCCATGGGGCGCATGACGCTTCGATTGTCGGGCTGCCAGGGGCGTCAACGATCTTCAAGCCCCTGAATACTTCAAGGCTCGCTTCTGCCTCTTCGGGAAACAGCGGCTCTGGAATGATCGACTCACACGCAGCCAGTCGCCGCCACCAGTCTGGGCAGGCCGTGGTCCATTGCATGAGTTACCCCTTGACGACTGAGAGCGGCGGTTTGCCTTGGGAGTACTTGCCCTTGCCCGCCTCCTTGGCGGCCTCGGCTTTCTGGTCCTTCTTGCCTTGGTCGGCAACCTTGCCGTGCACATAAGGCATCAGCGTCTTGGCTGCTTCCAGGCGCATGCGAAGATCAGCACCATCGGCATTCATCAGCTCGGTAAGGAAGACGCGAGGGTCGGCGGTGACAGTGAGCGAAACGTCGCCGTGCTCATCCTCAACGGGGTCTGCAGCTTTAACTTTTCGGCCAGGTTTAACCTCAGCGCTGGACTCCTGCTTTTGCTTAAGCCGGCGCCCCACCTCCGCGAGGACATCGGGATCCTTGGCCAGCTTGGAGCCCGCTTGCGATGCGGTCTTCTCGGAATATCCGGCAGCGATCGCTGCCCCGCGATTTGTGGCCCCCGACAGCAAAGCGTCAACAAACCGCCGCTTCTTGTCGGTTAAAGCCATGGTTAACTTTTCCTGAAACGGGAAAAAATGTGTGCGTGCGATCGGAGGCGGTCTAGCTGGATGGGAATCGCTATATTTTACCCTCCCCCCACCTAGAAGCACGTCACTGGCGTGTTGCTAGCCCTGCCGACGCCGTTCTGCGGCCTCAACCAGCCAGGCCTGCGGCTTCTTCGGCCTGTTTAACCGAGTCATGGCAGGACTTGCAGAGGGACTGCCAGTTGTCCTGATCCCAGAAGAGATCCTTGTCGCCTCGATGCGCGACGATGTGGTCGACGATATTGGCGGCAGCGGTGCGACCCACCTTGGCGCAGTACACGCAGAGCGGGTTATCGCGCAGGAACTGCTCTCGAGCTTTCTGCCACTTGTAGTCGTAACCACGCTGGCTGCTGGTCAGCCCACTACGCCAGCTGCCAGGTGTCACTACCTTGACCCGCGAGCCGGCGCTCTCCTTGATTCGAGACCCCAGTGTCTTGAGCCTGGGCATCAGCCTTGGGCCTTGCGGGACAGGAACAGGTCGGAGTAACCGCGCAGCTTCTCAACACCCATGAAGCCGACGGCGCCACCGGCGAAGGTGGCCATGCCCTGAGGTAAGCCCATCCATTCGAGCAGCGGCACCAGGGCCAAGGTAATGAGGCCGCAGAGCGCGCCCTCCAAGATCATCTGACGGCGAGTGCCGCCACCGTAAACAACCCGCAGCGCAGCGATCGCGACCGACAGGCCAGCTGCATACAGCTGAGGCTGGTGAGCCAGCACCCAGGCGAGTACGGCGGCCCACAGGCCAGGATCCTTCTCAGGCATGTTCGGCATCTCGGTTCCTCCCATTGCGGGGAGTAGAAATGAAAAAGCCCCGCAATCGCGGGGCTCTGAAAATGGAAAACCCAGCCTAAGCTGGGTTCTCGATGCGGGGAAATGCATCCGGGAAAGTGTCCACGTCAGTAGCGACTTTCCCCGGAGGGACTTGAACCCACGACCTACTCCTTAGCAGGGAGTTGCTCTATCCGACTGAGCTACGGGGCCATCTCGTCGGCGAACCGACAAGCGATTTATAACAACCTAATGATGGCAATGCAACATTAGAAAACTAAAAAGCCCCGGCGAATGCCGAGGCTCTAAGGTGGCTGCTGGTGATGGCGAGTTTGCTCTCGCGCACCTACCGCAAAGTAACACGAAAGATACGGAACGGGACCGGGGCTGTCAAGCAGCCTCGCGACGAACATCAAGTGCCCCATCCACCCAGGCCACACCAGACTTCCATAGTTGGCGGGCCTTCTCTTCGCCGAACTTCAGCTTCTTGCCCACATCCTTCAGCGAGGCATCGCGGGAGGTGTAGTACTTCATGATCACCTGACCGCACTCTGGATAACGCTTCAGCAGTCGGCCAACCAGGCGATCAATCATCAGCGCGGCGTCGTCGGTGATCATGGGATCAAGGATTGTGTTCTCACGCGATGCACAGCAAGACACCCCAGACCCAAGCACTACCCAGCGGCCCCAGTGCTCCAGCAGATCTTCAGCAGTTCGTTCCAAATGGCTCATGTCCTTCCCCTCAATCCCCGGTGTAGTTGATGCCGCCGGCGCCCAGCCGGTTGCCTTCCTGATAGTGCGCCTCTGGCCCAGTGGCCCGAGGTTTCTTGAATTCGTCGATCTGCCGGTGCGCTGCCCGAAGCCTCATGCTGAGCTGGGTCACCAGTTCATCAAGGGCCAGGGCCTCACCAGTTGCAGCCGCTACCCAGCCCGAGGCGTTGCAGTGGTCGCATGGCAGTTCGTGAAACACACCCTTAGTGACCGCTCTCCCACGGCACAAAGGGCACTTGTCCAGCTCGATCACGGCCTTCTTGAAGGCTGGGCCGTGCTTCTTCATCAGCCGACCACCTTCAATCCCTGGGCCCGCAGCGACTGCTCGGCAACACCCCGGGCCCAATCGGCATCCGGGTCACCCATCTGGACTGGGAATGGGTTGGTAACGCGCAGAGCTTCGAGGGAGGTCTGCCAGCCCCACCAGGCCGATTGAACCTGCGGGATGACGTACTCGTCGTCACCGCCTCGAGTGAGCACAGCCCTGTCAAAACGGCCGTTCCGCTCAAAGCTTTTGGCCTCATATGCCGCCTCGAACTGGGCGCGCATCTGGTCGCTGTTCTTCATTTCGAATCCTCGCTAGTAACAAATTCAGTAAGACCGCTTGGAGCCTTGCCAGCCGTGGGCTGCACGCGATTCTGTGAAAATTCAAATAAGGCCTCTGTAAGGCCGTGAATGGTGGAAAAGCCGATGCTGTCTAACCAGCCGTGCCACTTCTCCAAGGCTGCCCGGCGCTGCTGCATGGCTTGCGTGTGGATGTAGGTGCTCGCGATCTTGCCCAGCGAGTGGTTGAGCAGCATCTCGCCGATGTGCCCGTCGATGCCGAGGTCGGTCCAGGTGCTGCGGGAGACCTTGCGCAGGTCGTGACTGGTCCACGCGCCCTGCCCCAGCCGGGTGAATACGTTGCTGGCCTGAGTCTCGCTCAGCGGCAAGCCTCGACGATTCGGGAACAGGTAGGCGCCGCTGTAGCCTTGGCTCTGTTGCATGGCCCGGTAGCGGGTCAGCAGCGCCTTGAGCTGGCTGGTCAGTGGCAGGCGGTGCTCGGTGCGGGTCTTGGTGTTGGCTGCTGGGATGAACCACTCGGACGCAGCCAGCGAGATGTCCGCCCAGCGCGCCATACGGGTCTCGCCGATCCGTGTGCCGTGGGCCAGCATCATGAGGGCCAGCATGGCGTCACCGGGGAAGTCTTCGAAGGCCTTGGCCAGTTGCTGCATCAGTTCGGGCAACTGCACATCGCGCAGCCGTGCTGCCTTAGGACGCACCCGGGCCTTGGTGAAATCCTTGAAGCGCATGCCGGCCATGGGGTTGCGCTCGATCATGCCGAGCGTGTGCGCCTGGCGGAAAGCGATCAGCAGCAGCGCGAAGATCTGCTGCAGGTAGGACAGCGACACATCGGCTTGGCACGGCCACATCAGCCGCTTGTCCAGCGATTCGGCGCTCACCTCGGCGATAGCCAGGCCGGACAGTCGCGGACGCAGGTGTTGGACCACGGCAGAGCGGGCGCCGGCCTTGCGCTTGGTGGACAGCGAGCGGTCGTCCAGCATCCGATCGACATACCAGTCCAGCAGCTCACCCACGGTCGTCATGCCGGAAACCGCTACCGGTGCCGCACGGTCGCGCATTACCCGCCGCCGCAGCGAAGGCAGCTCGGCCAGCACATCGGCAACACTCAACTCCGGCCAATGGGCGATCGGCTCCCAGCGCTTACCGGTGACCAGGTGCCACGTCCCTCGCTCGCGGTTAGTCCAGAAGCGCAGATACAGGCCGGGGTGACGCGGGTCGCGCAGATCGCGCACCGACACATCGGCAGCCTGCCGGCGGATCTCGGCCTCGCTGAGTTTTACTGCTCGGGTCGCGCTCATGCGGCCACCGTGGCCGGCAACATCAGATACGCCCGCAGTTGCTCCATGGCATCGAAGTGCCCACGACACACGATAGCCAGGTAGCCCTGGGCATTCAGCCGGCGAAGGCAGTCCTTCTGGCTGGTCGAGACCGGCGCAGGCTCGACGGTCGCCTTGAATTCGATGTACAGGCCGAAGTAGCCGCCGCGTGCCATCGGCAGCACCAAGTCAGGAATACCGGCCTTCACGCCCTGAGCCTTGAGCTTGGCGGCAACAGCCTTCACCCGATGTCCACCGTTCGGGACGTGGTAGATCAGCTCGAAAACCTCTGGGTTGCGCAGCTCAATCTCCCGCATCAGGGCGGCCTGCTCCTGCCCCTCTCGGTCGATTGGCTTGGCGCGGGGAGTTTTGGACTTGAACGGGCGGATGGCGGGCGGTTTCATGCGACGAAAACCCCCTCGTTGATCAGCAGCGACTGAGTGCGCATTACGCCCTCAGCGTGGTACTGGCGGGCGGTATCGCGGTCGACGGCCTTGCTGCGACCATCGCATGCGTCATGGCAGGCGCTGCAGGCCCAGGCACCCTGCAAGTCGTGCGGCTTGGAACCGACGCCGCAGGTGCCCGCCATGCGGTAGTGCGCCAGAACTGTCGTTTCAGGGTTGCCGTTGCAAACGCCCGGGATGCGCACCTGGCAATCCCGGCCGCGCGCGGCCTTGGTCAGTTTCGATTGCCGCATGGGCTGTCTTCTCCATGAAGATCAATGACGAGGTAAGTGCTCGGCCACAGCAGCTTGCCGTGGGCAGCAGCAATCTCCCTGCTGCCATAAAGCGCAATGGGCGGCGCGGGAGCGTCGGATAGCCCGAGCAGGTGGCTCTGGCAGTAGAGGGCGTAGCGGTAGGTGGACGGATCAGGAGCGAGGAGCATGCTCATACCGACTCCTTGCCGCGGTGGGATTCCCACTCGAAAGGCACCACCACCCCGCCACCCTCGCGGAGACGGTCGTAGCAGCGTTCGCCCATGGCGTGCCGCAGCTGGCCGGGCTCCAAATTGGAGATCACCACAGTGGGGCGCATCTGCTCGTAACGGCCGTTGATGATTGAAAACAGGGTGGTCAGCTCAAATTCGCTCGGCTGCTCCTTGCTCACGCCGACCTCATCCAGCACCAGGAGCGAAGGTTCGATCAGGCTCGCCAGAATGTCGGCTTCGGACTGCTCGCTGTTGCGGTCGTAGGTCGCGCGGATGGCTTGCAGGATTGCACCCACGGTCCGGTAGACGGCTGTCGCTGACGTGTTGCGCATCAGGTCGTTGGCCATTCCAGCACCCAAATGGGTCTTGCCAGTACCGACCTTGCCCAACAGCATCAGGCAGCGCCCGGTACGCTCGATCTCCTCGAAAGCGGCCACGTAGCGCGTGCAGTAGGCCAGGGCTTTGCGTTGCCCTTCGTGCTCAACGCGGTAGTTGGCCAGAGTGCGGTCGGCGAAGCGCTTCGGGATCAGCGCCGAACCCAGCTTGCGGGTCATGGCCTCGCGCTTCAGGCGGGTTTCCTCGGCCTGCTGCTTCGCCTCTCGCTCTGCAATGGCGGCCTTCTCGCACTCAGGGCAGCGACCAACAATCTCGCGACCCATGAGCATGGTCACCCGCTGCTCGAAGTCGCCGTGATGCTCGCATTGCGCAGGCTGAACGCGGAAGCCTGCGGCGTTTCGCACGTCGGACATGGTGATCACCGTTTCAGATCGCATAGGTACCGTCCTCGCGCTCGTTCAGGCCGTCGGTGTAATTGCGGTCACTGAAACCGTGGTGGCGGCTGTTCGGGTTTGCCTTGGCTGGCAGCTGGGAGCCGACTCGATTGGTGATCCACTCAACCTCGAATCCCCGCCATCCGTTCTCCACGGCGATGTCCATGGCCTGGCTTGGCTGGATGCCGAACGCCTTGCACTGCTCCAGCTTGGAGTTCAGGGTGGCCCAGATCCTGGCGGTCACCGGGGCCTTGGCGGCTTTGCGGACTACGAGGTAATCAGCGATCAGTGATTCGTCCAGGCCATGCGGGTTGTCGGCCAGCATGGCGGCCTTCCCGAAAGGCGCCTTGCGGTCAGCCTTAGCCGGTGCCGGCGGTTCATCGCTGGGGGGGCATGTAATATCTTCCGTAGGAAGATTTACATAGGGGGTTAGATTCTTAGAATAAAGAAGGGACTCGGCGGTTTTGGTCTGTTTCGACTCTTCGCCGATTCGGACCACCTGAGCCGACTCGGCTGTTTTGGTCTGTTTCGGATCAACGTACACCCAGTCTTTCGGGTCATTCACGCCGATGTCACCTCGAGCACCGCCGTCTCTGAACAACACGCGGCGGCGCAGCAGGCTGGAGACCGCTTTGGAGACGGTGTCAGGATGGGCGTGGATGGCTTTCGCGATGTCGGTGGCCGGGATGCGCTGGGCGCCCGCGCCGAAGTTGATGGTGGCCTTGGCCACGTACAGCACAATCTTCATCTCCCGAGCAGGGAGATCGATGGCAAGCAAGCCATCCATGAGCTGGTTGTCCATCCGGGTGAACCCCCTGGACTTGTCAATTGGGACGATGTTTGTCATGCTTCAACTCGTGTCAAGTTGTAGAGAAAGCCGCCCTGCCAGGCGGTTTTTTTTCGCCTACGAATTAGTTACTGGATGGATTCGCAGGTGTTTTGAACATCTACTGGGCCTTTGCTCAAACTGGGAGACTTCTCCCACTCCAGGCCAACTGGCTGAGCTTCAGCCATGAGCTTTCCACTCGAAAGAATCTGCAGCTGGTACTGACGGGAGATGGGAACGGTTTCCCCCCACATGGTCACCGCGCTCGGCTGAATGCCAAGCGCCTCGGCGAGCTTTTTCTTGCTGCCGAAATGGTCGGCGGCTTCACGCGTTTTCATTGCGCTTCCTCGATAGTGCGTCCGTAGATTTCAGCATGCTGAAGCCTACTAGTCAACGGCGCCTTTCAGGCAGCTGCATACTTAAATTCAGTTAACTTAAAATCCACTAATGGAAAGACACGAACGAATAGCCAAAGCCATTGCGGCCAGCGGCATGAAAAAGGGCGAGATCGCTGCTGCGTGCGGCGTAGCAAACTCTGCAGTCACTCAGTGGATTTCTGGGGAAAGCAAAAGCCTCCGCCCTGAAAATCTTTACGCTCTTGCGAAAGCGACGGGCTACCGAGCTGAGTGGCTTGCGATCGGCGAAGGCCCTGAAGTCGAAGAAAGCAACACTTCGCTAGTCTCGCAGCCGAAGATGTCTTATCGATATCCCGTAATCAGCTGGGTAGCTGCCGGCGCCTGGGCGGAGGCTGTTGAGCCATTCCCACCTGGATTTTCTGATCGGTACGAGGTGTCCGACTACGATTCTAAAGGGGTAGCTTTTTGGTTAGAGGTGAAAGGGGACTCTATGACCTCACCTGTCGGCACAAGCATCACCGAAGGGATGATGATTTTGGTCGACACCGAGGCGGAGGCTATTTCTGGCAAGCTTGTGGTTGCGAAGCTGGCAGAGAGCAATGAGGCAACATTCAAAAAGCTTGTCGAAGATGGTGGAAGACGCTTTCTGAAGCCGTTGAACCCGGCCTACCCCGTGGAAATGTGCGCCGAGGGCTGTCGCATAGTTGGCGTCGTTGTACGCGCCATGATCAAACTGTAGCCTTCACACCTACCAAAAGCCCGGCTCGATGCCGGGCTTTTTTGTGTCTGGGCAAAGGCCCATCTAGGTGTGAGATCCAGCTTCACGTCCTCATAGGTTGAAAAATCGTACAACTCAGGTTAACTGTATATACATACAGCAGAAGGAGTTCATCGATGCTTAGTCTCGCGTTTTCGCATTCACCCTCTCGTTCGTACGAGCGCCTCGGCCACCGCATCCAACAAGCTATCGCTTCACCTCATGTGCAAAAGAAGCAGTTCGTTGAGCTGGCCCCTAATCCCGACGAGTCAACAAAGGACTGGTCCCAGATTTTGAGTGACCTGGAGGAGACGACGGGAATTCGGGTGGAGCGGTTGGTCTCAGGAGCAATTCGGATCGACTGGCACGAGTACACCGAAATCTAACAATCAAGCCCGCTCGCGCGGGCTTTTTCACGCCTGCACATTTCAGCTAGCTGAAAATAATTATTCAGCATGCTTGACCATTAATTTCAGATTGCTTAAATTAAATCATCGCCAGCTCATACCGGCGGGCAGCTACGGCAGCCGACGCTCTTTACACAAACAGACGTGACCACCTCGACGCACCCAGGCCATCACCTGGGTCGGGACAAGCTAAGTCGTCGACCATGCAGCCTCTGGATAGCTGCCGTGCTTCCCCATGGGAGTACGCCAAACCATGCGCCACCTGATGTGTAGCCAGTAGCTGCAGCAGGCAGAGGTGGGGAAACCCGGCATCGAGCATGGTGCGGAACAAACAACCTACGGAGGAACGCCATCATGAAGTAAGGACGGAAGCGCCTAACCCTGCCATGGGGATTGGCAGCACAACGGACGCTATAGAGCCGTTCGCTGGCAGGCCGAGAGAAAAGCCTGCCCGGAGCGCGCTGGTTGCCACCAGCCCCGATAGCCAGACGGAAGTGCTGACAGAGTCGGTCGATGGCAACGACGCCGGATACGTAACCGGCCCGATCTACCTGGTTCCCCATCACCAGGCTGCATCGGTCGTGGCGTTCGCCCTCCCCTTGGCCCAGGAGGTAACGGCAGCGAGCGTCACGACCAATGCAGCCCACCGAGAGACACTTCATGGAAACGATCACCTGCGGCTCATGGATTGGCCAGCTCGGCAAGGCGCTGGCTCCCCGCGAGCTCGAAGCAATCCTGTGGGTGGCCCAAGGCCTCACCACCAAAGAGATCGCCCGCCAGATGGCGGTCAGCCCGGGCACTGTGGCCAACCGCATCGAGGCCGCGCTGTTCAAGCTGGAAGCTGGCAGGCGCATCGAAGCCGTCACCAAGGCAATGCGCCAACAGATCATCAGCCCGCTCTGCATCCTGCTGGTCGGGATCATGGCCATGCACTCAGCAGTTAACGACGGCGACCCCATCCGACGCGATCGCCGAGCGCCCGAGCGGCGCACCGCCCAAGTTCGAATCGTTCGCAGGGCTGAGGCCTTCGAACTTCACGCCTGACCCACCGAGGATCACCCATGCAAACCATCATGCATCCTGCGTTTCAGGAAAAGCTGGCTGTGCTCGCGGCTCTGCTCGAGTACAGCCGCACGCTGCGGGCTGAGACCCGTGCGAAGATCGGCGCGCCGCGCTACCAGGTGGTCAGCAAAGGACCGGCTTGGGATGTGGTCGACATGGCCACCGACTCGGTGCTGGGCTTCGCATTCAGCTATCAGGCCGCTCTGCGTTTCGCCTCAGCGATGGAGGCCGGCGCCGCCAGCAAGAGAGGCCTGCAGTGATTGGCCAAAACATTCCGGATCAGCGCCAGATCGCTCGCGACTGGCTGAGTTCGAGCGTTGATAGCTTCATCGTCCATGGCGGAACTGTGGAGGTGCTGCCAGGGCCCGGGAATGTCCCGATGCCCGCCCGCCGTGAGCCAGATGAGTTTCGTGAGGCCTTCCGGAAGCCGGTCAACAAGAAGACGGCAGCCCGCCTCAAACGAATTGCCGAGATTCGCGAGCTGGCCAAGACAATGACCTATGCCCAGGCCATGGCTCACACCGGCATCTGCCAGGGCGTTCTGGTGCGTTACGCCGCTGACGGAGGCTTCAAATTCCAGCCTGACCCCCGGCGGGGAAAGGGCAACCTCGGCAGAAAGCTCAGCGACCCCGCTGAGGACAGGAGAAAGGCCGAGAAGCTCGTTGCCTACCGCGACGCGGGCCTGAAAAGGAAAGACGCAGTCGAGCTGCTGGGAATCTCCTACAAGCAGCTGTCCCGAATCCTGCGGGAATTCAACCTCACTTTCCCAACGACCGCCGAGAAGAAGGCGAAGCGAAAGCTATGAAACGAATCACCGCGCGCGTTCGGCACGGCCGGCGCCAGCAGCACATCAATCTGCCGCCCAGCGGCATCGCCCATCAGGAGACGCCTCAATGTCCAAACCAACTGATACCACCGAGTTCCTGCAGGAACTCAACGGTGGTGCATTCGCCAGCCAGATCGGTCACGCCCTTTCGGAAGTAGCGGCCGGGGTCGTCGACCATGGCAAGGCCGGGAAGATCACCATCACCTTGGACTTCAGCCAGATCGGCGATTCCCACCAGGTGAAGATCAAGCACAAGCTCGATTACAAGGTGCCGACCAAGCGCGGCACGCGAAGCGAGAACACAAGCCTGGACACGCCGATGTACGTCGGCACCGGCGGCAACATCTCCCTGTTCCCAGAAAAGCACGACCAGCTGTTCACCCGCGATGAAGCACCGGTCCACCCGCGCACCTGATCCCTACCCCAGCAAGGAACCTACGCATGTCCCTAACCAAAGAAGCTCTCGAACTGATTCAAGAAACCACCCTAGCCGCAGCCGGCCGTGACCTTCCTGCACTTGGACCAGTCGTAGTGGTCCCGCAGAACTTCAACGTGGTCGACCTCGAGCGCTATCAGGAAGGCCGGAATCGCTTCCGTGGCACCTACTCTACCCATTCCTTGGCCGACTTCGGGGCGTATGTGGTTGAGCGCTCCGCTCCGGACGCACGCGGCTTCATTGATCAAGATGCCATGAGCTGCGTCGTCCTGTTCAACATCGGCACTCCTGACCAGCCTGGTCACGCCGACGACCGCGCCGTACTGCGACTTAAAGCATCGGCAGCTTTCGCGGCTGTCCAAGCCGTGTGCGGCCAGAGCCTGGCCCAGAAAGCTATGAGCGACTGGATCGAAGACTGGAACCAGCATCTCGCTGCAACAGATGAGAGCGGCGCCACCATGTCGATCGCCAAAGCCATCGCTGCGGTGCGCACCATCACCGTCAAGGCCTCGTCCGAAAGCGATCACGCCGTCAGCGAAACTCGCGCCAGCCGCAGCGCCATGGACTCGATCGAGGCCAGCAGCAAGGAAACCCTGCCGGCTTGGCTCGACTTCAAAGTCATTCCCTTCGAAGGCCTGGGCGAGCAGACAATTCGACTGCGCGTTTCCGTCATCACCAGCGGCGCGCAACCGGTGCTGAAACTGCGCTGGATTGGCGAGGAAGCGCAGCGCGAAGCGATCGCTCAGGAATTCAAAGCTGTTCTCGACGACAAGGTAGGGGAAGCTGCGAAGTTGTCGCTGGGAACTTTCGAAGCTAAGTAACGAAGTATCCGCGCCACTAAATGATGGCTTCTTCGCTAGTGGCGCGGAACTTGAAGTTTCTAGAGCACGAATAGATTCCAGGATCCCGTATGGTTAACGCTATCGAAGCTTAGATGCGATGTGATGGAGATAATCCACCGCCTCTCCTTTTTGCTGTGGCCCTCCAGGGCCATCACTACCCAGCAGCGACGCTTTGGCCTTCTCAAGCAAATAATCCTTTGGGACGCCAGTGGCAATCGAGCTATTCAGGACAGCTACCAGCAGGTGCTCAAGAGCCTCGACTTGCGCTTGATTACTCATTCCTTGCTCCTTTGATCCGGCCCCATGCCGGTCACCCGTAATACCTCATCCCAAACCAAATTGCCACCATGCCGCATCCGTCAGCGGAGGGCGGCGCATGCATGGAGAAAGCCATGAGCGACAACCAGACGCCGATGGGCCGCATGGACCACGGAAAGACAGCGTGCGGACGCATCGTTATGAGTCGCTGGGATCAGCCTGAGCGCTCGGACAATGAGGCTGATCGCCAGAGATTCATCAGGGATGTGCGTCGAAGCGGATTCATCCACTCCATGCAGGTTCGCTATGACGGCGACCAGATGCCTGACTGGGTTGGCCAAAGCCACTGCCAAGACCTCAACTGCAGGTGCCAGGAATTCCTGAATCGAGCCTGACCCGCGCTGCCCGCCAGCGCCTTCCCCTATTCAACGATAACGCCTCCCCGGCTAGGGCGGCGCCCAAGAAAGCAACTGGGTCATTCAGCCACAATTTGGAAGTCTATCTGCCCTGCTTCGTCCTGACCCATTCTGACTTAATGATCACTTGCGCCCGGCTAACAATCGTGTCGCAAAGGCCGGGCAAATCGTCAACGTTCTTTTCCTCATTCTCGTAGGCGACATCCATGGCGCTGAGAAGATCGACCGTTGGCGGCTCCTCTGGATTTAGCAGCATTTCAACTTTTGCACGGTACATTCTCGCTTCGTTGACGGCAGCTAGCGCAAGTTCAACCCACGCCGGATTCTCATTTTCAAAATATTGGTATGCACGCCATTCTTCCATGTGGATATTTTTTGCACCCAACCACCTGGCCCTCTTTCCACGCAAGTCAGAAATTCTCAAGACAGCTGCCACGTAATTGGCGCAGCAGTCTCTAAGTTCATTGATCCAAGCCTGCCTACTAGCTCGAATGGATGCAGCAGTGGCTATCTTTTCTTGGCTGCGGACGGTGCGCCTGAACGTGTAAATCGTTGCCCACGAACCGATGGCAACAGCTAGCGCCGTCAGGAAAAATCCTCCAAGCACCTTGTAATCAGTTCCCGTGTTCAGGGCGATCTCAGGAACCCTATTCAGGGTCAGCATCACATTTTCAATCGTCACTCGATTTCATCTCTGGTTGTATATCAAGCCACTCACCAATACCCCACTTCAATGAATCACGCCACCCCGGCGAGGGCGGCGCCTGCACGCAAGGACAACGACATGACCTGTATGACCTCCCTCGCCCTGCCCTTCGAAAAGGAGCTGGTCGTCGATCTCTTCGCCGGTGGCGGCGGCGCCAGCAGTGGTATTGCCGAGGCTTACCGCGAGCCGGATGTGGCTGTGAACCACAACCCCATCGCCCTAGCCGTGCACCGCGCGAACCACCCGAATACTGAGCACTACGTGGCGGACGTGTTTGAGGTTGATCCGATTCACGCCACCCAAGGCCAGCCCGTCGGCATCCTGTGGGCATCGCCCGACTGCCGCCACCACAGCAAGGCAAAAGGCGGAAAGCCGCGCGACCGCAAGATTCGCGGCTTGGCCTGGGTGATCATCCGCTGGGCATATCAGACCAGCCCGCGCCTGATATTCCTTGAGAACGTCGAGGAATTCGCAGACTGGGGGCCGCTCGACGACGAGGGGAAGCCGGTCAAAGCTGAAAAGGGCCGGACCTTCAAGGCTTTCGTCAATGTTCTGGGTAACGGCATCCCGGAGGATCACCCAGACCTGCCAGAGATACTTGCGGAGATCGGCGAGCACGTTCCGAAGGAAGCCCTGGTCCGTGGGCTGCGCTACAACTTCGATCACCAGGTGCGCGTCGCTGCAGATCAGGGCGCGCCAACCATCCGCAAGCGCCTTTACGGCATAGCCCGGCGCGACGGCAAACCAATCGTCTGGCCGGCGCCGACGCATCACAAGATCCCGGGCAAGGGCCAGAAAGCCTGGCGGTCTGCCGCCGAGTGCATCGACTGGGAACTGCAGGGGCGCACGATCTTCCGCGATGATGCTCTGGTGGAAAACACTATGAATCGGATCGCCAAAGGGCTGTGGCGTCACACTTTGGCCAGCAACGATCCATTCATTGTTCCAATGCGCGGCACATCGAAGTCGCACACCAGCACCCACGGCGTTGGCGATCCGGTTTCGACGATCAGTGGTGGCGGCACCCATCATGCGCTGGTACAGCCAACAATGGCCGTCGCTGGCTGCCTGACAGAGCACGCCAATGGCTCTACACAGCGTACCTTCGCCGCCGAGGAGCCGCTTCGGACGCAAGTCGCCCAGGTCAAGGGCGGGCACTTCGCGCTGATCACCGCCAACTTGGTCACGCTGCGCAGTGGTTGCGTGGGTGCTCCAATGGCAAGGCCGGTCGGATGCATTACCCAGAGCGGCGGGCACCACGCCATTGCTTCAGCCCACCTCGAGCAGGCAAACGGAGGGTTCTACAAGGGTGATGGACGAAGCGCAGTCGACCCATTCTCGACGATCTTGGGCAAGGGCTCCAATCAGCGGTTGGTCACGGCCTATCTGGTCAAGTACTACGGCGCCGAGAAAGACGGCATCTCCATGCGAGAGCCGATGCACACCATCCCGTCGAAGGATCGGATGGCCGTCGTGCAGGTCGCGCAGCTGCTGGCTCACACCCTTACTGACGAGCAATTGGCCGGCGCCCGTAAGTGCGCCGCTTTCATGCGAAAGTACCTGCCCCAATACTTCACCGAGCACGCCGACATTGTGATGGTGGGCGACTACGTGATGGTCGACATTACGCTGCGAATGCTCAAGCCGCACGAACTGAAGCGTGCCCAAGGCTTCCGGGCGGACTACATCATCGACCGCGGCCTGTTCATCGACGAGGAGACCGACCAGCCGTACTGGAAGGCAATTTCCGGAGCCGACCAGGTGAAGCTGCTGGGTAACAGCGTGTGCCCTCAGGAAGCTGAAGCCCTCGTCGCCGCCAATGCATCTGACCTCATCGCGCTCTACCAGCGCCTGGCTGCATGAATAGGAGGCCGCATGAAGCCCATCCCCCGGCTCCTACTCCCGGCCCCAAGTCGGCATGCCCCAGTTCACGCTATCCAATGTATGCGACGAGTGCGGCGGTAGTCGCGCCCACGGCAACCACAAGGCCTGCTCGAAGAAGCGACAGGCAAGGTATCAATCGGAGAATCGAGCATGAGCCTGCACCGAAAACTGAACGAGCGTGAGCGTATGGCCTACGCCAGTGTCGCGCGCCTTGAACGAGAGCGCGACGATCTGCGCACCAAGCTGGCCGAGGCGCATGCGCTGCTGCGCGAATGCCAACCCTGCTTGGAGAACGCAGGTTATGGGTGTTGGCAAATCGACGAACTACTATCCGCCAGCGCAGAGCCGAGACCCGTGATCGCTTGGCATGTAGGCGGCAACGGTTATGACCGGATCTGCTTCGAGGAGCCTACTGACCTTCCGGGGCACCCTTGCATCCAAGCCGTCAATGACCAGAGCCAGCTTACCCAGCTGCTCAAGCGCTACGACCTTCGCAACGAAGATGTTCCGCCCGATGAGCGTGTCCACGGCATTCCTGGCACGTCATTTCAGCGCCTGAACGCCCTGGCCAACGAGGGCGAATAAGCGACGCGCCGCAAAGAGCACATCTGTACTCCACCCCGGCGTAACCCCTCTCCCCTCTATTTCGAAGCGGCGAGGCGGTCAGTTGCAGGAGCACCTTCAGTTGCTATACGGCGAGCAAGCCCCACGCCCCAGGCCAATGCTCTGGTCATCGACTCGCCCGGCCGTGAATTGAACGCCTCTTCATGCAGCGCCTGCCCGCCCGGGGAGTAGACGCCAATAAACATCTGGGTACTGCCAGTGCGCGACAACCTGACCTGCACGTCTATGAATGTGCCGTCATCAAGGGTCTCGTCATGGGTCCGATGATGAAGCGTAGGGTCCGCCCACTCCCAGAAAACGTCGCCTCTAATTCTCATGTCGTTCTCCTACGACTTTGGTCTTGTGAGTGTTACTCGACCATAGCGCTACCCCTGACGTTATCAACTGGTAATGGCCGAAGTCTGATCTGAATCAGACAACCGGGTTAAAAACTTGTACCCGAATCAATAATTTGTACAACTTTCTGCCGCGATATGGCGGCCAAGGAATCGTCATGCCTGAAGAAATCAAGCTGATCCAGCCGGCGCCTGTATTGCGCGACGAAAACGGCATGTTCCAGCATCCGGACCTCCCCGACTTCGATGAGGGTGATGGCGACAAGTGCAAGGCATGGATTGCCGAACAGGGCCTGGCGGTATGCATGGTCAGCCTGGAATACGCCGACGAGGCGATCGCTAACCGGTACTTCGAAAGCCACGATCCAGATTGCAGTTATTGGGAGCCAGAACGGCCTACCGGCGGCGACTGGTTCTGCCTAGCCATCCACGACACCGACGACGGCCCAGTGTGCTGGTGGGCGCGACGCGAGGTGAAGCCATGAAGCGCCACCTGGTCGTCATGGGCGTCCTGATCGGCATCTTCGCCTTGGTGCAGGCCTTCTGCGTCGGCATGTTCGTCGGTCGCGAGACCAAGGTCTGCAACCTGAACGCCGGCAACGAGCGCCAGCTCTCCCCGCACGAAAAAGATTCAGGACCTACACCCGCACTGGCGCCTGGGCGCTGGAATCACGTGAGGTATTCGATGTGAATGAAATGATTGGAGTTAGAGCCAGGGAATTGACCGGGCACGCGCTCGATTATTGCACCCTAGTGGCGAACGGTAAGCAGGCTCGGATGACTGAATCCGGTGTTCGACTGGCAATTGGCGGCAGCGTTTTCAAGCGCTTCAGCCCTACATCGGACAGCCGATTGGCCAGCGAGCAAATACTCACCCATAGGGTGCGCTTCGATGAGCTGCTTCCCGGATATGCGTTCTCGGCAAGAGTCGGTGACGTGGTCTGCGGAGGAGAAACAATCGACATAGCCGCCTGCCGCGCGATCGTCGTTGCATCGCTTGGTGAGGCATTCGCCTTGCCTCGGCATGTGGCGCCTGGGCGCTGGATTGATGAGAGGTATGAGCTGTGAGCAAGAAGAAGACCAGTTTCACCATCGTCTCCAGCGACGAGCTGGCCGAGCTGCGGCGCGACCGGGACCGACTCAGCGCACTGGAGTCGTGCTGCTGGGATGTCAGCTTCGAAAGCCATTCCAATGGCATGGACGGCGATTACAGCATCGGTATCGAGATCATCGGCCACTACATGGGCAAGCCAACCCGGCGCGTGCTCGGTGAGAACTACGACGAGAACTTGCGCGCGGCCATAGACCAAGCGCTGACGGCAGAGGCGTACCCGCCGGCGCGGCCTGAGTATGACATCTACGGCAACCCCGAGCGGAGGCGAGCATGGCCGACTTGATCGAAGCGAAACCCTGCACCTGCCCATCCGGCGGCGGCTCACTGCGCTGGCCGTGCCCGGTTCATCCACCAGAGGAACTGAAGCCATGAAGACGCTCGGCGAAATCATTGAAGCTGCTAAGTCAGGCGAGCGTCCAGACTACGACGAGTTGCGGCTCGCGGTCTGCGCCATGGACATCCTGATGACGTTCGATCGCCAGGCCATTTGGAAGTGGGCCGAGGCCGAAAGCGAAGGCAAGAAGCCATTCATGGTCTACAGCGGCCTGTTCCAGCGAGATGAACAGTTCCAGCGGATCAAGCGGGCGATGGCCGCTGAACCGAAGACCTACCTCGGACCCAACTACAACCCCGACAGCCCTGCGGTACAAGAGCGCCGGCGCAAGTCGATTGCGGTGATGGATAAGGTATTGGCCAAGGAGTCGCGATGACAGCCGAGATCTACCAGTTCCCGGCAATGCGCCGGGCGCACAACAACCAGGTGACGGCCAACCAAGCAGAGCGCAAGAAGCTGGCCGACTGGTTCCGCGAAGTCGCCCGGCACATTGAGGGCAACGAGGTAGAGCGCGAGCCGCTGGCAGCCATGATCGTGCTCAGCAGTTCAGCCGGCGACGAGGTACTGCATGCCGGCTATTCGACCGATGCAACGTCCCTCGTACAAGCCGGCAACGCCGCTCGCCAGTGGGCACACCTGACATTCCAGCGTCGGGCCGGCAACTTCTTCGATCGCCAACGCTAATCCCTCCCCCTACTACTCAAGCCCGCCGACATGCGCGGGCGAGGATTCCCCATGTCTGCAACAAACCGATTCCACCAAGTCGCCAACGATGCACTGGTCATGATCAGCGAAAACCTGAACCCAGGCGCCAAGCTGGCACTGGTGATCTACACATCCGGCAATCCGGAGCTGGACATCGTTCTAAAGGACAGCAGCCTAGATATCGATGAAGTCTTGAACACCCTGCGGCGGCGCGGCGGTTTGAGCTTGGACGGCGACAACGCATACAAACAAGGCATCTGCGATGTGATTGTCGGTGCGATGGTCGGCGGCAAGCAGGACAGCAATCCACCGCCTGAAGGTCACTGGGGGCATCGCTTTTGGGACATTGGCCGGGCCGAGGGTGAACTGCAGGAAGATCTGGTGCAGGCGCTGCGCCTAGTCCGCAAAGAGCTCGACTCCTGCCAGCGCGTAATTCACTACGCCGGCGGCTTCAATCCCGCCTATGTCAGTGATGCCCAGGCGGCGCTCAAGGTCGCTGACGCTGTACTCGCAAAGACGCCCGCCTGACCATCAACCTGCCGCCACCGGCGGCGTGGAGAGTAACCATGTTCATGACACCGGATGAGGTAGCCGACATGACGGGCTACCTCCGGCCCAGAGACCAAGTACGCTGGTTGAAGGAATGGAATTTCGGGTATGTGATAGGCGCCGACGGCAAGCCGAAGGTGCTCAGGCAGGTAGTGCTCGCCCGCTTGGGCGGGCAGGCCGAGAAGAAAGGACCGGAACTCCGGTTTTGATAGAAGGGACGACCGATGAGGCCGCGAAAGAAGGACAGGCATCTGCCGCCGTGCATGTACATCAAGCACGGCGCCTACTACCTGGTAAGGAAGGGGAAGTGGGAGCGCCTAGACAAGGACTACCAGGGCGCCCTCCTCGCCTACGCGAAGATCATGGGCGGCAAGGGCCAGGGCGCGATGCCCAAGCTGATCGACGACGCTCTCGACTCGATGCGCAAGCGGTTGGCGGAGAACACGATCAAGCAGTACGAGGCTGCGTCCGCCAAGCTGAAACACCACCTGGCCGAGTTTGAACCGCGTCAGGTGCTGCCGAGGCACGTAGCAGCGTTAAAGATGCACATGGCAGACACGCCGAACATGGCCAACAGGGTGATCTCGTTCCTCCGCATGGTCTTTGCCTATGCACTGGAACAGCAGCTGGTCGATTCAAATCCGTGCACTGGCATCAAGCGACACACCGAGAAGAAGCGTGACCGCTACATCACGGACGAAGAGTTTGCCGCAATCTGCGGGGCATGCTCTCCCTACATCCGTTCGATTCTCGAGATGTGCTACCTCACAGGCCAGCGCATCGGTGACGTGCTATCAATCAAGCTGGCCGACATCAGCGACAAGGGCATTGCTTTCGACCAACAGAAGACCGGCGCAAAGCTCGTAGTGGCGATGACGCCGGATCTGGAGCAGCTGATCGCCAGGGCGAAAGCGCTGCCGAGGAAGGTCCGCGGGCTCACGCTCTTCTGCACGCGGGGCGGCGGTCGACCGGTTTCTTATTCGACTGTGAAGGACGCTTTCAGGAAGGCTTGCGAGGAGGTCGCAGTCACAGGCGCGACAATTCACGACCTCAGGGCGAAGTCGCTGACAGATACCGACAAGCAGGGGAACGATGCACAGAAGCTTGGCGGCCACGCCGACGCCAGGATGACGAAGCGGTACTTGCGGTTGCGTGAAATCGATGTGGCACAGCCGCCAGCAATGCCGAAAAAAAGCCTGTAGTATTAGACACTTTGCCATTGTCTAATAGACACACTGTTCCAAGGCCTTGAATGTCCAACCTTTCCGCACACACTCCAATGATGCAACAGTACTGGCGGCTGAAAAATCAGCACCCGGACCAGTTGATGTTCTACCGCATGGGCGATTTCTACGAGATCTTCTACGAAGACGCGAAGAAAGCCGCCAAGCTGCTGGACATCACCTTGACCGCGCGCGGTCAGTCGGCCGGCCAGTCGATCCCGATGTGCGGGATACCGTTCCATTCGGCCGAGGGCTACCTGGCCAAGCTGGTCAAGCTCGGCGAGTCGGTGGTGATCTGCGAGCAGATCGGTGATCCGGCGACCAGCAAGGGCCCGGTCGAGCGTCAGGTGGTGCGTATCATCACTCCTGGCACGGTGAGCGACGAGGCGCTGCTCGATGAGCGCCGCGACAACCTGATTGCCGCCGTGCTCGGCGATGAGCGGCTGTTCGGCCTGGCCGTGCTGGACATTACCAGCGGCAACTTCAGCGTGCAGGAAATCAAAGGCTGGGAAAATCTGCTGGCCGAGCTTGAGCGGATCAACCCGGTCGAGCTGCTGATCCCGGATGACTGGCCACGCGACCTGCCGGCCGAGAAGCGCCGCGGTTGCCGGCGCCGCGCCCCGTGGGACTTCGACCGCGATTCGGCGCGCAAGGGCCTGTGCCAGCAGTTCGCGACCAAGGACCTCAAGGGCTTTGGTTGCGACAAGCTGACCCTGGCGATCGGTGCCGCAGGCTGCCTGCTGACCTACGCCAAGGAAACCCAGCGCACCACCCTGCCGCACTTGCGCAGCCTGCGCCACGAGCGCATGGACGACACGGTGATCCTCGATGGCGCCAGCCGGCGCAATCTGGAGCTGGACATCAACCTGGCCGGTGGCCGCGACAACACTCTGCAATCGGTCATCGACCGTTGCCAGACCGCCATGGCCAGCCGCCTGCTGAGCCGTTGGCTGAACCGCCCGCTGCGCGACCAGAAGGTGCTGCAAGCGCGTCAGGAATCGATCCGCTGCCTGCTCGACGGCTATCGCTATGAAAAGCTGCAGCCGCAACTCAAAGAGATTGGCGACCTGGAGCGGATCCTGGCCCGGATCGGCCTGCGTAACGCCCGTCCGCGCGACCTGGCGCGACTGCGCGACGCCCTCGCCGCCCTGCCTGAGCTGCAAAATGCCATGGCAGACCTAGAGGCGCCGCACCTGGCCCGCCTGGCGGCCATCACCGGCACTTACCCGGAGCTGGCCAGCCTGCTCGAGCGAGCCATTATCGACAACCCGCCCGCAGTTATCCGCGACGGTGGTGTGCTCAAGACCGGCTACGACAGCGAGCTCGACGAGTTGCTGGCCATGAGCGAAAACGCCGGCCAGTTCCTGATCGACCTGGAAGTGCGGGAAAAAGCCCGCACCGGCCTGCCCAACCTCAAGGTGGGCTACAACCGGGTGCATGGTTACTTCATCGAGCTGCCCAGCAAGCAGGCCGAACAAGCGCCTGCCGACTACATCCGTCGGCAGACCCTCAAGGGCGCCGAGCGCTTCATCACGCCAGAATTGAAAGCCTTCGAAGACAAGGCGCTGTCGGCCAAGAGCCGGGCCCTGGCGCGCGAGAAGATGCTCTACGATGCGCTGCTGGAAAACTTGATCGGCCACCTTGCGCCGCTGCAGGACAGCGCCGCAGCACTGGCCGAGCTGGACGTGCTGAGCAACCTCGCCGAGCGCGCTCTGACCCTCGACCTGAACTGCCCAAGCTTTGTTGACGAGCCCTGCCTGCGGATCGAGCAAGGCCGCCACCCCGTGGTCGAGCAGGTGTTGACCACGCCGTTCGTGGCCAACGACCTGGGCCTGGACGACAGCACGCGCATGCTGATCATCACCGGCCCGAACATGGGCGGTAAATCGACCTACATGCGCCAGACCGCACTGATCGTGCTGATGGCGCACATTGGCAGCTTCGTCCCGGCGGCGCGCTGCGAGCTGTCGCTGGTCGACCGCATCTTCACCCGTATCGGCTCCAGTGATGATCTGGCCGGCGGCCGTTCGACCTTCATGGTCGAGATGAGCGAGACTGCCAACATCCTGCATAACGCGACCGACCGCAGCCTGGTGCTGATGGATGAAGTCGGCCGTGGCACCAGCACCTTCGACGGCCTGTCGCTGGCCTGGGCCGCCGCCGAGCGCCTGGCGCAACTGCGCGCCTATACCCTGTTCGCCACGCATTACTTCGAATTGACGGTACTGCCCGAGAGCCAGCCGCTGGTGGCCAACGTGCATCTGAACGCCACCGAGCACAACGAACGCATTGTCTTCCTGCATCACGTCCTGCCAGGCCCTGCCAGCCAGAGTTACGGCCTGGCGGTGGCGCAACTGGCCGGCGTACCCGGCCCGGTGATTCAACGTGCACGCGAGCACCTGAGCCGACTGGAAACTGCCAGCCTGCCTGGCGAGGCTGTAACCAGCCCAGGCAAAGCTGTGCATGACCCGCATGTCCCGCACCAGAGCGACCTGTTTGCCAGCCTGCCGCATCCTGCCATCGAAAAGTTGGGCAAGCTCGACCTGGATGACATGACCCCGCGTCAAGCTATCGAAATGCTATATCAACTGAAGAACCTGTTATAACGGCTGCCTGCGCAAGCTGGTAGAATCCCGCGCGGTTTGCTGGTGCTGCAGGTTATTAGCCTGGCCTGCAGCCACACACCTGTGAACCGTGCTGCCCTGCAAGGAAGGGCATGCAGCCGTTGCCTGAGGAGAAAATTAGAATGACCTTCGTCGTCACCGACAACTGCATCAAGTGCAAATACACCGACTGTGTGGAAGTGTGTCCGGTGGACTGCTTCTATGAAGGCCCGAACTTCCTGGTCATTCATCCGGACGAGTGCATTGACTGCGCGCTGTGCGAGCCAGAGTGCCCGGCACAGGCGATTTTCTCGGAAGACGAAGTGCCTGCCGGCATGGAGAACTTCATCGAGTTGAACGCCGAGCTGGCGGAGATCTGGCCGAACATCACCGAGCGCAAAGATGCCATGGCCGACGCTGAAGAGTGGGATGGCAAGCCTGGCAAGATTGCTGATCTGGAACGCTGATACGCTTGGCGCATCTGGTTCGAACAAAGCGGCCCTCGGGTCGCTTTTTTTGTGCCCGGCGAGAATCGCGAGCTCAAATCGCAGGCAAAAAAAGGGGCGGTATGAACCGCCCACATTTTTTTCCGTAGTCCCTGCTTGTCCCTGTACATCATCCTGATGAATCGCGTCCTGCGATGTCCTTGGCCTTCATCCTGAAAGCCTGTGCCTGTCCGTTGGCACAGTTCAGATACTAGCGATTTCAGCGGAACAGACAACGTGGAGATTTCTCTGATTGTTACAGCGGACATATTTCCACATTCCTAATAATTCTTTATTTATCAGCTACTTACGAATTCATAACTACTGAAAACCACAATGATTTACTTACCCATAGGCCAATCTCCTACGCTGGCCGTAAGCAATCTCGTACGCTAGCTGCAACAAGGGTGGCGACTTCAACATTCTCAAGGCTAAAAAAAACGCCCCGAGAAATCGGGGCGTTGTTCGACGCACTCAGCGCTACTGGAACAGCGACTCGCTGGACAGACCGTTCTTCTCGAGAATCTCGCGCAGACGCTTGAGCCCCTCGACCTGAATCTGCCGAACCCGCTCACGGGTCAGGCCAATCTCCAGGCCGACATCTTCAAGGGTGCTACTTTCATGGCCGCGCAGACCAAAGCGGCGTACCACCACTTCACGCTGCTTGTCGGTCAGCTCACCCAGCCACTGATCGATGCTCTGCGACAGATCATCGTCCTGCAGCAGTTCGCAAGGGTCGGTCGGGCGATCATCGGTGAGGGTATCGAGCAGGGTCTTGTCGGAGTCAGGCCCCAGGGAAACATCGACCGAAGACACCCGCTCGTTGAGCCCGAGCATGCGCTTGACCTCTGCAACCGGCTTCTCGAGCAGGTTGGCGATTTCTTCGGGGGACGGCTCGTGATCGAGCTTTTGCGTCAGCTCACGCGCAGCGCGCAGGTAGACGTTGAGTTCCTTGACCACATGGATCGGCAGGCGAATGGTGCGCGTCTGGTTCATGATGGCGCGTTCGATGGTCTGACGTATCCACCAAGTGGCGTAGGTGGAGAAACGGAAGCCACGCTCTGGGTCGAATTTCTCTACCGCGCGAATCAGGCCAAGGTTGCCTTCTTCGATCAAATCGAGCAGTGACAAGCCGCGATTGACGTAACGACGGGCGATTTTCACAACCAGGCGCAGGTTGCTTTCGATCATGCGCTTGCGACCTGCAGGGTCGCCTTTTTGAGAAAGCCGTGCGAAATGCACTTCCTCTTCGGGAGAGAGCAACGGCGAGAAGCCGATCTCATTGAGGTACAGCTGAGTCGCATCGAGTGCCCGAGTGTAGTCGATGTACTTGTGCTGTTTGAGCGATGAGGCCGATTTGGCCTTGGTCCGAACCGCAGATACAGCAGGTTCGTCTGACACCACATCCGTTTCCAAAACGATGCCGGTCTCCATCAGGAGAAGGTCATCGTCGATGTCAAACTCCGGCACTTCTTTGCTGAGAGCCATTGTTATAGTCCTTTGCTGAGTTCGAACTCAGACTCTAGCGGCACCTGATTCCGTGGCAGCGCTGGAGCCTGTCCCCTCTACATCCAAGGAACAGGCCGGGTGCAACATTCAACGACGTGGCAAGAACTGGAGCGGATCGACGGGTTTGCCCTGACGGCGGATTTCAAAATGCAGTTTCACCCGGTCAGTGCCCGTGGACCCCATTTCAGCAATAGCCTGCCCTGCCTTGACCTGCTGCCCTTCCCGTACCAACAGCCTGCGGTTGTGACCGTAGGCACTGACGTAGGTATCGCTGTGTTTGATGATGATCAGTTCGCCGTAGCCCCTTAATCCACTCCCGGCGTATACCACTGCACCACCAGACGCAGCAAAAACAGGCTGTCCCAAATCACCGGCGATATCAATGCCTTTATTCAAACTACCGTTTGAAGCAAATTTTCCAATTAATACGCCGTTGGCGGGCCATGTCCAGCCGCCAGCCGTACGCTCTGCGGCGGGGACTGTGGTAACGGTCGTGGTGGTGCTCGATGGGGCGCTGGTTATCACCTTGCCACCACTGACGGACGGTACAGGTGTGCCCACCGGGCGCCGGGTAACGGTGGTCTTGCTCGAGGACGAAGGGCTGGAAACCACGGTGGTACTACCGGTCGAACCACTGTTGAAGCGGATCGGCTGACCTGGGCGAATGGTGTAAGGCGCCGGAATGTTGTTGCGCGCTGCCAGCTCCTTGTAGTCCCAGCCGTAACGGAAGGCGATCGAGAACATCGTGTCGCCCGGTTTGACGATGTATTGACCAGTGGTCACTGTCGGCCGCTTGGGCGCTGCGTTGTTGCGGTCCACCACCCGGGCGCTGCTCGAGCCGGTACTGGAACAGCCCGTCAGCAGCGTGCCCATGGCCAGTGCCACCACCAGGAGCTTGAAAAACGACCGATCCTTGCGCTGCAGACTGATTGTGTGACCCACCCGCGCTCCCCTCATGGTGCCGAAAACCGACTAAACAAAATGCAATAATGTTGCAATTATAACCGAGCCCACTGAAGTGTGGGCGCGCAGGCAAAACATCAAAAGTCTTTCAGGACGTGCTTGGTTTTTCAGCACTCGCCCGCCACATAGACAGGTACACGCCACAGGAATTCGTTGCAGCTGCAAATATTCCCTGTGGCTCAGGCCAGCGGGCCATTGAGCAGCGGCACAAAGCGCACCGTACCCATGACTCGTCGAGAGAAGCCGTGCTCTTCACGGACGATCATCAACAGCTGCTGTTGCTCGCCAGCGGGGCCAACCGGGATCACCAGGCGCCCGCCAGGTGCCAGTTGATCGAGCAGCGCTTGCGGCACCTCAGGCGCCACGGCCGTCACGATAATGCCGTTGTAAGGCGCCAGCGCCTGCCAGCCATCGCAGCCGTCGCCCCAGCGGAACACGACATTGCGCAGGTTGAGTTCGAGCAGCCGCTCCTTGGCCCGGTCCTGCAGGACCTTGATCCGCTCTACCGAGAACACTCGCTCGACCAACTGCGCCAGCACCGCCGTCTGGTATCCCGAGCCTGTGCCGATTTCCAGCACCTTGTCCAAGGGGCCGGCCTCGAGCAGCAGCTCGCTCATGTGCGCAACCATGAACGGCTGGGAGATGGTCTGGTTGTGCCCGATCGGCAGCGCGGTGTCTTCGTAGGCGCGGTGCGCCAGTGCTTCATCGACGAACAGATGACGCGGCGTACGGCGGATCACGTCAAGCACCTTGGGGTTGGATACGCCCTCTTCGGTCAGACGCTGGATCAGCCGTTCGCGGGTACGTTGCGAGGTCATGCCAATTCCGCGGCGTTGCAGATCGTCCTGTTCGCGCATCAGAGCACGCCCTCCAGCCAGCCGCTGAGCTGGTCGAAGGCATCGTTGAAGGTGCGGTCGAGCTGCAGCGGGGTGATCGACACATAGCCCTGCATAACGGCATGGAAGTCGGTACCCGGGCCGCCATCCTCGGCGTCCCCGGCCACGGCGATCCAGTAGCCTTCCTTGCCGCGCGGGTTGACCACCTTGGTGGGCGCCGCCGCACGTGCACGATGGCCCAGCCGGGTGACCTGAATACCGCGGATATGCTCCAGCGGCAGGTTGGGGATATTGATGTTGAGCACGGTGCGCGGCGGCAACTGCAGGCGCGACTGCGCCTCGACCAGGCGCCGGGCAATATGGGCGGCAGCGGGCAGGTTGTCGGGCTGGCGCGACACCAGCGAGAACGCCAGCGAGGTGCCACCGAGAAAACGCCCTTCCAGCGCAGCGGCGACGGTGCCGGAATACAGCACGTCATCGCCCAGATTGGCGCCCAGGTTGATCCCCGAGACGACCATCTCCGGCGTTTGCGGCAACAGCCCGTTGAGCCCCAGGTGGACACAATCGGTGGGCGTGCCATTGAGGCTGATGAAGCCATTGGCCAGAACCTGCGGATGCAGTGGCCGGTCCAGCGTCAGCGAACTGCCGGCGCCGCTCTTGTCTTGGTCCGGGGCGATCACCGCGCACTCGGCATAGTCCGCCAGCGCTGCATGCAGCGCGGCGAGGCCCGGGGCGGTAACACCGTCGTCGTTGGAAATCAGAATACGCATGGGCTGTCCGTCTGCCCTACCGGCACCAGATCGACTAGCTCGCGCACCACGACGGTGGCGAAGCATCCGGCCGGCAGGACGAATTCCAGTTGCAGGATATCAAGCTCGGGATAATGCCACGTCAGGCCGCCAATAGGGAGCCGCAGGATGCGCCGTTCGTGACTCATGCCCGCCCGCGCCAGCCAATGGCCCAATGCAGCATGTTGTGCACCGACAGCGGACTCCAGTTCGGCGGTGGCGCCGGTGGTTGGCGTAGGCCCCTCCCCCCACAGCGG
Organism: Pseudomonas sp. PGPR N4; assembly: GCF_059693665.1. Classification (NCBI taxonomy): domain Bacteria; kingdom Pseudomonadati; phylum Pseudomonadota; class Gammaproteobacteria; order Pseudomonadales; family Pseudomonadaceae; genus Pseudomonas; species Pseudomonas sp. PGPR N4. The sequence goes on along the minus strand of NZ_JCAUKV010000003.1, from coordinate 390,129 downwards.
ACCGGTCGGGTGCAGGTCGAGAATGGCCAGACGCGGATCGGCGCACTCGGCCTCGCCCGCCGGGAAGAAGCTGCGGCTATCGGTGAACGCCAGCAAGTCGCCCACCTGTGCCCGCTGCCAGCTGCCGTCGGCGACCCGCGCTGCCAGCACCTGGTTGAACAGGTAGCTGCGTCCGGCCGAGAGCAGCCGCGAACGCACATTGCGCTGCTCGGGCAGGGCGGCACGCTCGGCCCAACTCTGCGCATCCTGGACATTGCCGCCGCCATGACCAAAGCGCTGGCTACCGAAGTAGTTGGGCACGCCTTGGGCCTTGAGCTGGTGCAAGCGCGCATCCAGCGCGGCATGGTCAGCCGTCAACGCTGTCAGGCGCAGAGTGAAACCGTTGGCCGAATGCGCGCCGCGCTGCAGCTTGCGCAGGTGCCGGTCGCGCTTGAGGATGCGCAGGGTGTCGTCTTCGGCGCGGCTCAGGTCAGGGTCGGCCTTCCCCGGCAGGTGCAGGCTGAACCACTGGCGGGTCAACGCCTGACGGTCCTTGAGGCCGGCATAGCTGATCGCGCGCAGCGGCACACCGGCGGCGCGGGCCAAGCGGCGGGCGGCTTCTTCGGTGTTGAGGTCGCGTTTCTCGACCCACAGCCAGAGGTGTTCACCCTGCCCGGTCAGCGGAATGTCGAGCACTTCATCGACCTGGAAGTCTTCCGCGACTGCCTTGAGCACAGCGCTGCCCAGCGCTTCACCCGAAGCGCGTGGCCCGAGCAGTTCCAATTCGGTCATAGCGCCAGCAGCAGGGCTACCGCATGCACGGCGATCCCTTCCTCACGGCCAGTGAAACCGAGCTTCTCGGTGGTGGTGGCCTTGACGTTGACCTGGTCGAGCTCGACCTGCAGGTCGGCGGCGATCAACTGGCGCATGGTTTCGATATGCGGGGCCATTTTCGGCGCCTGGGCAACAATGGTGGCGTCGACGTTGCCGACCTTCCAGCCTTTGGCCTGGACCACAGCCAGCACGTGGCGCAACAGCACGCGGCTGTCGGCGCCCTTGAACTGCGGGTCGGTATCCGGAAAGTGCTTGCCGATGTCACCCAGCGCAGCGGCGCCGAGCAAGGCGTCGCTCAGTGCATGCAGCACTACGTCGCCATCGGAATGGGCCAGCAGGCCGTATTTGTGAGGAATCTGCACCCCACCCAAGGTAATGAAATCACCGTCGGTAAACCGGTGCACATCGTAGCCATGGCCAATACGCATAGAAAAACGCCCTGATAAAGTCAGGGCGGGATTCTACCTGCTTTGCACAGGCTTGGGCGCAGTTGTTGGGCCGCAGTGCGGCCCACGTAGCAGTTACAGGCGACCCAGCGCAGCGGCATGGTGGCGCAGGTGGTCATCGATGAAGCTGGCGATGAAGTAGTAGCTGTGATCGTAGCCAGGCTGCAGGCGCAAGGTCAGCGTATGACCAGCCTTGCGGGCGGCCTGCTCGAGCACCTCGGGTTTGAGCTGGGTGGCGAGAAAATCATCCCGATCCCCCTGCTCGATCAGCAACGGCGGGCATTGCCCGGCCGGGGCTTCGGCCACCAGCACGCTGGCATCCCACTCGCGCCAGCGGGCGCGGTCTTCGCCCAGATAACGGGAGAACGCCTTCTCGCCCCACGGGCAGTCCATCGGGTTGCAGATCGGCGAAAACGCCGACACCGACTGATAGCGGCCAGGGTTGCGCAGGGCGCACACCAGCGCGCCGTGGCCGCCCATGGAGTGGCCGCTGATACTGCGTTGATCCGACGCCGGGAAGTGCGCCTCGACCAGCGCGGGCAGTTCCTCGACCACGTAGTCATGCATGCGGTAGTGCTGCGCCCAGGGCTGCTGAGTGGCATTCAGGTAGAAACCTGCGCCGAGGCCGAAATCCCAGGCGCCATCGGGATCAGCCGGCACCTGCTCGCCCCGCGGGCTGGTGTCGGGTGCAACGATGATCAGCCCCAGCTCGGCAGCCAGGCGCTGGGCGCCAGCCTTCTGCATGAAGTTCTCGTCGTTGCACGTCAGGCCGCTCAGCCAGTACAGCACCGGCAGCTTGGCACCTTGTTCGGCCTGCGGCGGCAGGTACACGGCAAACACCATGTCGCAGCCGAGCACCTTGGACTGATGCCGGTAACGCTTGTGCCAGCCGCCGAAGCTTTTCTGGCAGGAGATGTTTTCCAGGCTCATGGCTGACCTCAGAAGTGGATCACGCTGCGGATGCTTTTACCTTCGTGCATCAGGTCGAAGGCTTTGTTGATGTCTTCCAGGCCCATTGTGTGGGTGATGAAGGTATCCAGCGGGATCTCGCCCTGCTGCGACATCTCGACGTAGCTTGGCAGTTCGCTGCGACCACGCACGCCACCGAACGCCGAACCGCGCCAGACGCGCCCGGTCACCAGTTGGAACGGACGGGTGGCGATTTCCTGGCCGGCACCGGCCACGCCGATGATCACCGACTCGCCCCAGCCCTTGTGGCAGCATTCCAGCGCCGCTCGCATCAGTTGCACGTTGCCGACGCACTCGAACGAGTAATCCACACCGCCATCGGTGAGGTCGACGATGACTTCCTGGATAGGCCGGTCATAGTCCTTCGGATTGATGCAATCGGTGGCACCCAACTGGCGGGCGATCTCGAATTTGCTCGGATTGATATCGACGGCGATGATGCGCCCGGCCTTGGCCTTGGCCGCACCGATGATCGCCGACAGGCCGATACCGCCCAGGCCGAAGATGGCCACGGTGTCGCCTTCTTTGACCTTGGCGGTATTGAGCACGGCGCCGATGCCGGTGGTCACGCCACAGCCGAGCAGGCAGACTTTTTCCAATGGCGCTTCTTTCTGGATCTTGGCCACGGATATTTCCGGCAACACGGTGTACTCGGAGAACGTCGAGGTGCCCATGTAGTGGAACAGTTGCTGGCCCTTGTAGGAGAAGCGCGTAGTGCCATCAGGCATCAGGCCTTTACCCTGGGTCGCACGAATTGCCTGGCACAGGTTGGTCTTGCCAGAACGGCAGAACTTGCACTGGCCACACTCGGGGGTGTACAGCGGGATCACATGATCGCCTACGGCAACCGAGGTCACGCCCTCGCCTACTGCCTCGACAATACCGCCACCTTCATGGCCGAGAATCGACGGAAATATGCCTTCCGGGTCAGCGCCCGACAGGGTGTAGGCGTCGGTATGGCAGACACCGCTGGCAACGATGCGCACCAGCACTTCACCGGCCTTGGGCATGGCGACATCGACTTCAACGATTTCCAGCGGTTTGTTGGCTTCGAAGGCTACGGCAGCACGGGACTTGATCATCAGGATCTCCAGCGAGTGGTGGGCAATCCATCCAGTGTAATTCAGCGCACTTTGATTAATAATCCTGACCAAGACAAAACATTATTGCCATACAGGGATAATCAATGATCAATCGCTGGGAAGGCATCGATGAATTCGTGGCCGTGGCCGAGCTTGGCCAGTTCACCGCCGCGGCGGAGCGCCTGGGCGTATCGTCCTCGCATGTCAGCCGCCAAATCGCTCGCCTCGAAGAACGCTTGCAGACCCGCTTGCTCTACCGCAGCACCCGCCGGGTAACCTTGAGCGAGGCCGGGCAGACTTTCCTGCAGCACTGCCAGCGCTTGCAGGATGGCCACGAGGAGGCTCTGCGGGCGATGGGCGATCTTGCCAGCGAGCCCAAGGGGCTGTTGCGCATGACCTGCGCCGTGGCCTATGGCGAGCGTTTCATCGTGCCACTGGTGACGCGCTTCATGACCCAGTACCCGCAGCTGCGGGTCGAGGTCGAGTTGAGCAATCGCACCCTGGACCTGCTCCACGAGGGCATGGACCTGGCGATCCGCCTGGGCCGCCTGCAGGACTCACGTCTGGTCGCCACCCGCCTGGCACCGCGACAGATGTACCTGTGCGCCTCGCCGGCTTATCTGGAGCGCTACGGCCGGCCGCACAGCCTATCGGAACTGGCTCGGCACAACTGCCTGATTGGCAGCAGTGATGTCTGGGCGCTGAAACAGGAAGGTCGTGAACTGAGCCAGCGGGTGCAGGGCAACTGGCGCTGCAACAGTGGTCAGGCAGTGCTGGATGCCGCACTGCAGGGGATTGGATTGTGTCAGTTGCCGGACTATTACGTGCAGGAGCATTTGCGTAGCGGCGCACTGGTATCGCTGCTCGAAGCGCATCAGCCGCCCAATACCGCAGTGTGGGCGCTGTATCCGCAGCAACGGCATCTCTCGCCCAAGGTCAGAAGGCTGGTGGATTACTTGAAGGCGGAGCTTGGACAGTTGCCAGAATACGCAGGCATTGCCTGAGGTGTCAGGCGCGTGCCGACCAACGCTGGCGTAACCACTCCAGATCTTCGGGGCGGGTAACCTTGATGTTGTCGCTGCGCCCTTCCACCAGGCGCGGGGCCAATCCCGACCACTCCATCGCCGACGCCTCGTCGGTCACCGTCACATCGGACACCAGGCATTCGGCCAGTGCCCGGTGCAGGGCACCGAGGCGGAACATCTGCGGCGTGAAGGCTTGCCAGATGGTGCTGCGGTCAACCGTAGCGCTGACCCGGCCATTGCTGTCGGCGCGCTTGAGGGTGTCGCGGGCCGGCACTGCAAGCAAGCCGCCCACCGCATCGTCAGCCAGTTCCGCCAGCAACCGGTCGAGGTCACTGCGAGCCAGGTTCGGCCGTGCGGCGTCGTGTACCAGCACCCAGTCGCCATCTGCCGCGCCTTGAGCGTGCAGCAACAACAAGGCATTGAGCACGGAGTCGGCCCGCTCGCGCCCGCCGGCAGCACGCTGGATACGCGCATCGTTGGCGCAGGCCAGGCCTGGCCAGTACGGATCGTCGCCAGCAATACTGACCACCACCCCTTTGAGCGAGGGATGGCCTAGAAAACAGTCGAGGCTGTGCTCGATAATCGTCCGCCCGCCCAACTGCAGGTACTGCTTGGGACGGTCGGCAGCCATTCGCGCACCGACCCCGGCAGCGGGGATCACGGCCCAGAAGGCCGGCAGTGGCGAGGTCATTTCTGTGGCAACTGGAAGAGGGTTTCGCCCTCTTTGACCATGCCCAATTCGTGACGGGCCCGTTCCTCGACGGTCTCCATACCTTTCTTCAACTCCATGACTTCTGCGTCGAGCACGCGATTACGCTCCAGCAGCCGTTCGTTTTCGGCGTGCTGTTCGTCGATCTGCTGCTTGAGCTCGGTCACTTGCGCGAGGCTGCCACTGCCCACCCAAAGGCGGTACTGCAGGCCACCCAGCAACAGGAGCAAGATGAGAAACAACCAATAAGGACTGCGCATCAAAGTATCCAGGATTAAAAGGCCGCCGCTGCGGGGCTTCCGATAGCACGAAGCCTGGCCGAGGCCAGGCTTCGTTGACAGAAACCCGTAGGAGGTGTCTGAAAGCTCAGTAAGAACGCTCAGACAGCCTCGGCAGCTGCCTTTTTACCATCTCTTGCTTAGCCGCGAAACTCGTCGCGACCACGGTACACCGCCTTGGCGCCCAGTTGCTCTTCGATGCGCAGCAGCTGGTTGTACTTGGAGACGCGGTCGGAACGGCACAGCGAGCCGGTCTTGATCTGGCCAGCGGCAGTGCCGACAGCCAGGTCAGCGATGGTCGAGTCTTCAGTTTCGCCGGAGCGATGCGAAATCACTGCGGTGTAGCCGGCAGCCTTGGCCATCTGGATGGCTTCGAGGGTTTCGGTCAGCGAGCCGATCTGGTTGAACTTGATCAGGATCGAGTTACCGATGCTCTTGTCGATGCCTTCCTTGAGGATCTTGGTGTTGGTGACGAACAGGTCATCGCCAACCAGCTGGATCTTCTCGCCGATCTTGTCGGTGAGGATCTTCCAGCCAGCCCAGTCGGACTCGTCCAGACCGTCTTCGATGGAGATGATCGGGAAGCGCTCGGTCAGGCCTTTGAGGTACTCGGCAAAGCCTTCGGAGTCGAACGACTTGCCTTCACCGGACAAGTTGTACTTGCCGTCTTCGTAGAATTCGCTGGCAGCGCAGTCCAGGGCCAGGGTGACATCGGTGCCCAGCTTGTAGCCAGCGTTGGCAACGGCTTCGGCGATGGCTGCCAGAGCGTCTTCGTTGGAGGCCAGGTTTGGTGCGAAACCACCTTCGTCACCGACTGCGGTGTTCAGGCCACGGGCCTTGAGCACTGCTTTGAGGTGATGGAAGATTTCGGTGCCCATACGCAGGCCGTCGGAGAAGGTCTTGGCGCCAACCGGCTGAACCATGAACTCTTGAATGTCGACGTTGTTGTCGGCGTGCTCGCCGCCGTTGATGATGTTCATCATCGGTACTGGCATCGAGTACTGGCCTGGAGTGCCGTTGAGGTTGGCAATGTGCGCGTACAGCGGCAGGTCCTGGTCCTGTGCGGCGGCTTTGGCAGCTGCCAGCGACACGGCGAGGATAGCGTTGGCGCCGAGCTTGGCCTTGTTCTCGGTACCGTCCAGTTCGATCATGGCGCGGTCGAGGGCTTTCTGGTCAACCGGGTCCTTGCCCAGCAGCAGGTCGCGGATCGGGCCGTTGATGTTGGCAACGGCTTTGAGTACGCCCTTGCCCATGTAACGGCTCTTGTCGCCATCACGCAGCTCCAGCGCTTCGCGCGAGCCGGTGGAAGCACCGGACGGCGCGCACGCGCTGCCGATGATGCCGTTGTCGAGCAGTACATCGGCTTCCACGGTGGGGTTGCCACGCGAATCGAGAACTTCACGACCTTTGATGTCGACGATCTTTGCCATTGTTGTAAGCACTCCAGAATTGACGAAAACAACGCAGCTTAGGGAATTCGAGCCTTTCACCAGGCGAATATGCAGAGGGCAGGCCTGGCGAAGGGGAGCCCCTGACCCGAGGGTCAGGGGTAGAACGGGCGGTACTTTACCCGAGAAATGAGTGTTACGCGGTTTCTACCGTCGGAAAACTTTTCACCAGGTCGTCCAATTGCTTGAGCTGGGCCAGGAATGGCTCCAGTTTGTCCAGGCGCAGCGCGCATGGACCATCGCACTTGGCGTTGTCCGGGTCCGGGTGTGCTTCCAGGAACAACCCGGCCAGACCCTGGCTCATGCCAGCCTTGGCCAGGTCGGTGACCTGGCCGCGGCGACCGCCTGCAGAGTCCGAGCGACCACCCGGCATCTGCAGGGCATGGGTCACGTCGAAGAACACCGGGTACTCGAACTGCTTCATCAGGCCAAAGCCGAGCATGTCCACAACCAGGTTGTTGTAGCCGAAGCTCGAGCCACGCTCGCACAGGATCAACTGATCGTTACCCGCCTCGACGCACTTGGCCAGGATGTGTTTCATCTCCTGAGGTGCAAGGAACTGGGCTTTCTTGATGTTGATCACTGCGCCGGTCTTGGCCATCGCCACGACCAGATCGGTCTGACGCGAGAGGAAGGCCGGCAACTGGATGATGTCGCAGACTTCGGCAACCGGTGCTGCCTGATACGGCTCGTGCACGTCGGTGATGACCGGCACGTTGAAGGTCTGTTTGATCTCTTCGAAGATCTTCAGCCCTGCTTCCATGCCCGGGCCGCGGTAGGAGCTGACCGAAGAGCGGTTGGCCTTGTCGAAACTGGCCTTGAACACGTAAGGGATACCGAGCTTTTCGGTAACCCGCACGTACTCTTCGCAAACCTTCATGGCCAGATCACGCGACTCCAGCACGTTCATGCCACCGAACAGAACGAACGGCTTGTCGTTGGCGATCTCGATGTTACCGACGCGAATGATCTTCTGGGTCATGGATCAGGCCTTGTTCTTCTGGACCAGTGCCGCCTTGACGAAGCCGCTGAACAGCGGATGACCGTCACGCGGGGTGGATGTGAACTCGGGGTGGAACTGGCAAGCAACGAACCACGGATGGTCCTTCGACTCGACCACTTCGACCAACGCGCCGTCACCGGAACGCCCGGAAATCTGCAGGCCAGCTTCAATCATCTGCGGCAGCAGGTTGTTGTTGACCTCGTAGCGGTGGCGGTGACGCTCGACGATCACGTCCTTGCCATAGCAATCGTGGACCTTGGAGTTGCCGATCAGCTGGCATTCCTGAGCGCCCAGACGCATGGTGCCGCCCAGATCGGAGGCTTCGGTACGGGTTTCGACGGAACCGGTGTTGTCGGCCCACTCTGTGATCAGACCCACCACCGGGTGCTCGCTGTTGCGGTCGAACTCGGTGGAGTTGGCGTCGGCCCAGCCCATTACGTTACGGGCGAACTCGATCACGGCAACCTGCATGCCCAGGCAGATACCCAGGTACGGCACCTTGTTCTCGCGAGCGAACTGGACCGCCTTGATCTTGCCTTCGACACCGCGCAGACCGAAGCCGCCCGGGACCAGAATGGCATCAGCACCTTCGAGCAGGCTGGTGCCCTGGTTCTCGATGTCTTCGGAGTCGATGTAACGCAGGTTGACCTTGGTGCGATTCTGGATACCGGCGTGGCTCATCGCTTCGATCAGCGACTTGTACGCATCCAGCAGCTCCATGTACTTGCCGACCATGGCGATGGTGACTTCATGCTCAGGGTTGAGCTTGGCGTCTACCACCTTGTCCCACTCGGACAGGTCAGCGCTGTCGCACTGCAGGCCAAAGCGCTCGGTGACGAAGTCGTCCAGACCCTGTGCATGCAGGATGCCCGGGATCTTGTAGATGGTGTCGGCGTCTTCCAGCGCGATCACCGCACGTTCTTCAACGTTGGTGAACTGGGCGATCTTGCGGCGCGATGAGTTGTCGATCGGGTGATCGGAGCGGCACACCAGCACGTCAGGCTGCAGGCCGATCGAGCGCAGTTCCTTGACCGAGTGCTGAGTCGGCTTGGTCTTGGTCTCGCCAGCAGTGGCGATGTACGGCACCAGCGTCAGGTGCATCAGCATCGCGCGCTTGGCGCCGACTTCGAAGCGCAACTGGCGGATCGCCTCGAGGAACGGTTGCGACTCGATGTCGCCGACCGTGCCGCCGATTTCGACCAGGGCAACGTCAGCGTCGCCAGCACCCTTGATGATGCGGCGCTTGATTTCGTCGGTGATGTGCGGGATGACCTGAATGGTCGCGCCCAGGTAATCACCACGGCGCTCTTTGCGCAGCACGTGCTCGTAGACACGGCCAGTGGTGAAGTTGTTGTTCTGGGTCATCGTGGTGCGGATGAACCGCTCATAGTGGCCCAGGTCAAGGTCGGTCTCGGCGCCGTCATGGGTGACGAACACCTCACCATGCTGGAACGGGCTCATGGTGCCTGGATCGACGTTGATGTACGGATCCAGTTTGAGCATGGTGACCTTAAGCCCCCGCGCTTCCAGGATGGCCGCCAGGGAAGCCGAGGCAATGCCTTTCCCCAATGAAGAAACAACACCGCCCGTGACGAATATGTAGCGCGTCATGAAAAACCCTAGAAGTCTGCGTTAAAGCGGCTAGCGCCGCCGGAGAAAGCGAAGGAAGGCCGAAGCCCCCGATCACCTGCGTCAATCACAGTGCATCTCGAAAAACTGCCGCGTCTGTACAGACCAGGTGCATACCCGGCATGGAGCTCGCTCGTCATTTTAGGAAATCAGCCCAGCAAAAAACTGCTTGGTAATCGGCAACTGCTGTGTTTTCGATGAAGCCACAGAAGTTGTATCAAGAAGGGAGGGTAGTCTACCGGAATCTAATCCTCAGCTCAAACCTTGCGCGTTGCTCGGCATCCGCCACTCCAAGGTACAGTCGCCCTGGGCCAGTTGCGGCAGGTTGGCCACTGCCAGCAGGCGCTCGCCCTGCCACAGCAGCGGCAGCCTTGGCCGAATGAAGTGTGGCACCTGATGCTCGTTGAGCAAGCGCTTGAGGTCGCGGTGGCCGCGGCCGGGCAGCGCCAGCCGTTCGCCGCCCTGACGATAGGCAATCCGCAGCGCTGCCTGCGGCAACGTACCGCACAGGCGTACGCGGCCGTTGCCCGGCAACTCTAGCGGCCGACCATGATCCGGCCAGGCAAGCTCGCCTGAAGGGGCGGCCAGCCAATCGCCGCTGAGCCACCAGATGCGGCCGTGGCTGCGTTGCAACTGACCGTCGGCCAGGCGCCAGATGGGTTGCGCGTCATCGGCGGCGTCGCGCAACGCTTCCCAACCGACCCAATGGCGGCTATCCGGCAACCGCGTGCGAGTGCTTAACCAGTACTGCAAAGCATTGCGCTGACGGGCGGGCGAGAGTGCCTTGAGCGCTTCCAGAGCGAGTGAGTCCAGCCCAGGCCATGCGCTCGGAGCGCCCTGCCCTGCCAGCGCCAGGTCGTCAGCGGCGAGTTCGTTGAGCAGGCTCAGCGCCTCGCCCAGATGATCGGCACTGCGCGCCAGGCTCTGGCTGGCTTGCGGCCAGCGCTGGTGCAGCAGCGGTAAAGCCTCGCCGCGCAGAAAATTACGGGCGTAGTGGGTGTCGGCATTGCTCGGGTCTTCTATCCAGCGCAGTTGGGACTGCTCGGCATAGCTGTGCAATTGTTGCCGCGACAGGGCCAGCAATGGCCTGACCAGTTGCCCCTGGCCAAGCGGCCTGGCTGCTGGCATTGCCGCCAGGCCACGCAAGCCGGCGCCGCGCAATAGCCTGAACAGCAGGGTTTCAGCCTGATCGTCGCGGTGCTGGCCGGTGAACAGGACTTCACCGGGGCGCAGAATGTCGGCAAAGGCGTGATAGCGAGCATTGCGCGCGGCTTGCTCGAGGCTGGCGCCGGGCGCGACCGTGACGTGGATGACCTGCAGTTCGATGGCGAGCTTGTCGCACAGGGATTGGCAATGGGCTGGCCAGCTGTCGGCGGCGGCTTGCAGGCCGTGGTGGATGTGGATGGCACGCAGGGGGGGCGCGCGGTGGCGGCGGGTATAGTCAGCGAGAAGGTGCAGAAGGACGCTGGAGTCGAGGCCGCCGGAGAGGGCGACATACCAGGCGGGAGCGTGCTGCCAGGGGGAAAGGCTGTGGGTGAGGTCGATCATGTGTGCCTCACTGAGAAGCTGGGGTCGCTGCGCGACCCCGACGGCATCAACTCAGATCAGAGACCGTAGCTCATCAGGCGGTCATAACGACGCTTGAGCAGCGTGTCATGGTCCAGTCCACTGAGCATATCCAGCTGCTGAATCAGCTCGCCACGAATGGTTTGCGAAACCTTGACTGGATCACGATGGGCGCCGCCCAGCGGCTCCTCGATCACTTGGTCGACAATATTCAGGCTCTTCAGGCGCTCGGCAGTGATGCCCATCGCTTCGGCTGCATCGGCAGCCTTGTCGGCGGTTTTCCACAGGATCGAAGCGCAACCTTCCGGCGAGATCACCGCATAGGTCGAGTACTGCAGCATGTTCAACTGGTCACAGACACCAATGGCCAGCGCACCGCCCGAACCACCTTCGCCAATCACGGTGGCGATAATCGGAGTTTTCAGCCGCGCCATGACACGCAGGTTCCAGGCAATAGCCTCGCTCTGGTTGCGCTCTTCGGCGTCGATGCCTGGGTAGGCACCCGGAGTATCGATGAAGGTCAGAATCGGCATCTTGAAGCGCTCGGCCATTTCCATCAGGCGGCAGGCCTTGCGGTAGCCTTCCGGACGCGGCATACCGAAGTTGCGACGCACCTTCTCGCGCACTTCGCGGCCTTTCTGGTGACCGATGACCATCACCGGCTTGCCGTCCAGACGCGCAGTACCACCAACAATGGCAGCGTCGTCGGAGAAGTGGCGGTCGCCGTGCAGCTCTTCGAACTCGGTGAAGATGTGCTGCAGGTAGTCCAGTGTGTACGGCCGGCGCGGGTGACGAGCCAGGCGCGCAATCTGCCAGCTGGTCAGATTGCTGAAGATGCTTTCGGTGAGGGTGCTGCTCTTGTCTTGCAGACGGGCAATCTCATCGCTGATGTTCAGCGAGTTGTCATTGCCAACCAGACGCAGCTCTTCAATCTTGGCTTGCAGGTCGGCAATCGGCTGTTCGAAATCGAGGAAATTCGGGTTCATAGGCATCCGTCTTGGGTCTACGGCCAGGCGGCCGGCCGGTTGATCCGTTTGGCGCCCTACCTTAAAGGATCAGGCGCATTCAGGTCGAGATTAAAAATTCATCGCATTAGCGGTATTGCAGGAAGACGTTCTCACGCCCGAACTGGTCACGCAGGGCTTGAATCAGCCCGTCCGCCGGGTCGATCGCCCAGTCATTACCAAACTGCAGCATGGCCTTGGCGTCGCTACCGGTGTATTCAAGGGTGATCGGGCAACCGCCACGATGGCGGGTGATCAGCTCACCCAGCCAGCGCAGGCGGTCACCTTTGAGTGCATCATGGGCGACCTTCAGGCGCAGGCTCTCGGCCAGCCGCGTGCGCGCGTCTTCCATGGTCATCACCTGCTTGACGCGCAGGCGCAGACCGCCAGAGAAATCATCGTTACTGACCTCGCCCTCGACCACGACCATGGCATCGTTCTGCAACAGTGCCTGGGCGGCCATGAACGAGTCTGCGAACAGCGAGGCTTCGATGCGTCCGGAGCGGTCATCGAGGGTGACGAAGCCCATCTTGTCACCCTTCTTGTTCTTCATCACGCGCAAGGCAATAATCATCCCGGCCACCGTCTGCACTTCGCGCGACGGTTTCAGGTCGATGATCCGCTGGCGGGCGAAGCGGCGGATTTCGCCTTCGTACTCGTCGATCGGGTGGCCGGTCAGGTACAGCCCCAGCGTGTCCTTTTCACCTTTCAAGCGCTCTTTGAGGGTCAGCTCGCGCGCCTTGCGGTGGTTGGCATAAACGTCGACATCGGCTTCGACGAACAGCCCGCCAAACAGGTCGATGTGGCCGCTATCGGCGGTCCGCGCAGTCTGCTCGGCCGACTTCACCGCCTCTTCGAGCGCCGACATCAGCGCTGCCCGGTTGCGGTCGATGTTGGCCTGGTAGGCCTTGATCTCGTCGTGGAAGTGCGGCCCGAGGCGATCCAGCGCACCGCTGCGGATCAGTGCGTCGAGAGTACGCTTGTTGACCCGCTTGAGGTCGATGCGCTCACAGAAGTCGAACAGATCCTTGAACGGCCCGCCGGCACTGCGCGCCTCGACAATGGCCTCCACCGGCCCTTCACCTACACCCTTGATCGCGCCCAGGCCATAAATGATGCGGCCATCGTCGTCGACTGTGAACTTGAACTCGGAGGCGTTCACATCCGGGGCGTCAAGGCGCAGTTTCATGGTGCGCACTTCTTCGATCAGCACCACCACCTTGTCGGTGTTGTGCATATCCGCAGAAAGTACGGCCGCCATGAACGGCGCCGGGTAGTGCGTCTTGAGCCAAGCGGTCTGATAAGAAACCAGGCCGTAGGCGGCCGAGTGCGACTTGTTGAAGCCGTAGCCGGCGAATTTTTCTACCAGGTCGAAGATGTTACCGGCCAGATCCGCACTGATGCCGTTGTTGGCACAACCCTCGATGAAGCCGCCGCGCTGCTTGGCCATCTCTTCGGGCTTTTTCTTACCCATCGCCCGACGCAGCATGTCAGCGCCGCCGAGGGTGTAGCCGGCCATGACCTGGGCGATCTGCATCACCTGTTCCTGATACAGGATGATGCCGTAGGTCGGTGCCAATACAGGCTGCAGGCCTTCGTACTGGTAGTCCGGGTGTGGGTAGGCCAGCTCGGCGCGACCGTGTTTACGGTTGATGAAGTCATCAACCATGCCCGACTGCAGTGGGCCTGGGCGGAACAACGCCACCAATGCGATAAGGTCTTCCAGGCAGTCGGGCTTGAGCTTCTTGATCAGCTCTTTCATGCCGCGCGACTCGAGCTGGAATACCGCAGTGGTCTCGGCCTTTTGCAGCAGCTCGTAGGTTTTCTTGTCGTCCAGCGGGATGAAGTCGATGTTCAGATCGGGCAAGCCTTCCTTGGCCTGCTCGCGGTTGATCGTCTCCATCGCCCACTTGATGATGGTCAGGGTGCGCAGGCCGAGGAAGTCGAACTTGACCAGCCCCGCCGCCTCGACGTCGTCCTTGTCGAACTGGGTTACCAGGCCGCCGCCCTCTTCGTCACAGGCGATCGGAGAAAAGTCGGTGAGCTTGGTCGGTGCGATAACCACACCACCCGCGTGCTTGCCGGTACCGCGGCAGACGCCCTCGAGCTTGAGGGCCATGTCCCAGATCTCGCGGCCATCCTCGTCGCTCTTGAGGAAGTCGCGCAGCACCTCCTCCTGCTCGTAGGCCTTTTCCAGGGTCATGCCGACTTCGAACGGGATCATCTTCGACAGACGATCAGCCAGCCCGTAGGACTTGCCCTGCACCCGCGCCACATCGCGCACCACCGCTTTCGCAGCCATGGTGCCAAAGGTGATGATCTGGCTTACCGCGTTACGCCCATAGGCGTCGGCGACGTACTCGATGACTCGGTCGCGGCCATCCATGCAGAAGTCGACGTCGAAGTCGGGCATCGATACCCGCTCAGGGTTGAGGAAGCGCTCGAACAGCAGGTCGTAGGCCAGCGGGTCCAGGTCGGTGATCTTCAACACGTAGGCGACCAGCGAACCGGCACCCGAACCCCGGCCAGGGCCGACCGGTACGCCGTTGTTCTTGGCCCACTTGATGAAGTCCATAACGATCAGGAAGTAACCGGGGAAGCCCATTTGGATGATGATATCCAGCTCGAACTTGAGCCGGTCCAGATAGACCTGACGCTTGGCCTCGTAGCCCTCGGTAGTGCCCTTGGGCAGGATCACCGTCAGGCGTTCTTCCAGGCCCTCGTGAGAAACGTGGCGCAGATAGTCATCGATGCCCATGCCATTGGGCGTCGGGAAGTCGGGCAGGAAGTGCTTGCCCAGTTGCACCTCGATGTTGCAGCGCTTGGCGATTTCCACCGTGTTGGCCACGGCGTCGGGCAGGTCGCTGAACAGCTCGACCATCTCTTCCTGGCTTTTCAGGTATTGCTGATCGCTGTACAGGCGCGGTCGGCGCGGGTCGTCGAGGGTCCAGCCCTCACCGATGCAGACGCGGGTTTCGTGGGCGTCAAAATCGGTCTGCTTGATGAAGCGCACATCGTTGGTCGCGACCAGCGGCGCGCCCACCCGGTCAGCCAGGGCTACAGCGGCGTGCAGGTAGTCTTCATCGCCAGGGCGATTGGTGCGCTGCAGCTCGACGTAGAAGCGCCCGGGGAACATGCCCAGCCAGTCGCGCAGCAACGCTTCTGCCTCTGCGCTGCGGCCGCTGAGCAGGGCCATGCCGATATCCCCCTCGCGGGCGGCAGACAGCGCGATCAAGCCTTCGCTGGCCTGGGCTATCCAGTCGCGCTGGATGACCACCAAGCCATTGCGCTGGCCGTCGACCCAGCCGCGCGAAATCAATTCGGTGAGGTTGCGATAACCCTTGGGGTTCATCGCCAGGAAGCAGATACGCGACAATGGCGCTTCCGGATCAGCCCCGGCCAGCCACAAATCGGCGCCGCAAATCGGCTTGATGCCGTTGCCCATCGCGCTCTTGTAGAACTTCACCAACGAGCACATGTTGCTCTGGTCGGTAATCGCCACTGCCGGCATGTTCAGTCCGGCCAAGGCCTTGGCCAGCGGCTTGATCCGCACCAGGCCATCGACCAGGGAGAATTCGGAGTGCACACGAAGGTGAACGAAAGAAACCGACATGTAAGGGGGCCTATAGCAGAGCAGCGGACAAGCGCGGGATTGTACCGCAAATGTGAACGGCTGCGCTGCCACGTGACGGCCTGCAGGGTCGCAGCGCGACCCGCGCAGGCGATCAGATCAGTGAGGTAGGCACGCCCGCGCGCGCTTCCCAGGCCACCCGCACCGGCGCGAAGGAGCGCCGGTGGATCGGCGTAGGCCCAAGCCGGGCAAGTGCCTCAAGGTGCACGGGGGTCGGATAGCCTTTGTGACCACCCATGCCGTAGCCGGGGTAGATCAACTCGAAGGCGCTCATCTCGCGGTCGCGGGTGACCTTGGCCAGGACCGACGCGGCAGCGATCGCAGGCACCTTGGCGTCGCCCTGCACCACTGGGGCGGATGGCACAGCCAGCACCGGGCAGCGATTGCCATCGATCAAGGCAAGCTTGGGCGTGATGCTCAAGCCCTCGACCGCGCGCTGCATGGCCAGCATGGTGGCATGGAGAATGTTCAGCCGGTCGATTTCATCAACCTCAGCCCGCGCAATGCAAAAGCTCAGGGCTTTTTCGCAGATTTCGTCGAACAACGCTTCGCGCCTGGCTTCGGTGAGCTTCTTGGAGTCGTTCAAGCCGAGGATCGGCCGCCGTGGATCGAGGATCACCGCTGCCGTAACCACCGCACCGCAGAGTGGCCCGCGGCCAACTTCGTCGACGCCTGCAACGAGTTCTTCGACCAGGTTGAAATCCAGTCCCAGCTGCATCTAGCGTCGCTCCAACAAGGCCAGCACTGCGTCCGCCGCCTGGTTCGAGGCGTCACGGCGGAGGGTGCGGTGAATCTGATCAAAGCTGTCAGTCTGATGCTGACCATCGGCAAGTAACGGTGCCAGGGTCTGCGCCAGGGCCTCGCTGGTGGCGGCGTCCTGCAGCAGTTCCGGCACCAACATGCGCTGCGCCAACAGATTAGGCAGCGACACGTAGGGGCTTTTGACCATGCGTTTGAGAATCCAGTAGGTCAGCGGCGCCAGGCGATAGGCGACAACCATTGGCCGCTTGTACAGCATCGCTTCCAGCGTAGCGGTACCCGACGCAATCAGCACTGCATCGCAGGCGGCCAGTGCCTCATGCGACTGACCATCGAGCAGAGTCAACGGCAGGTCGCGACCTGCCAGCATCTGCTCGATCTGCTCACGGCGGGTCTGGTTGGCGCAGGGCAAGACAAACCGCACACCCGGGATCAACTGCTGCAAACGCTCGGCGGCCTCCAGGAACAGCGCACCCAGCCGGCCGACTTCGCCGCCGCGGCTGCCGGGCATCAATGCCACCAGCGGCCCGGCGGGCAGGCCCAGCTCGGCACGAGCGGCTTGACGGTCAGCCTCCAGCGGAATCGTATCGGCCAGCGGATGGCCGACAAAGCGCACCGGTACACCCTGCTCTTCATAGAAGCGCGCCTCGAATGGCAGCAGGGTCAGCATCAGGTCGCAGCCTTCGCGGATCTTCAGCACCCGCTTCTGCCGCCAGGCCCAGACCGACGGGCTGACGTAGTGCACGGTCTTGATGCCGTGCTGGCGCAGTTTCAGTTCAATATTGAGGGTGAAGTCGGGTGCATCGATGCCGATGAACACATCGGGCTTCGCGTCAAGCAGGGTCTCGATCAGCAGTTTGCGTCGCTTGAGCAGCTCACGCAGACGCCCGAGCACCTCAACCAGCCCCATCACTGCCAGGCGCTCCATGGGGAAGTAGGACTGCATGCCCTCGGCCTCCATCAACGGGCCGCCGACACCGATAAAGCGCACACCAGGATGGCGCGCCTTGAGTGCGCGCATCAAACCGGAGCCAAGGATATCGCCGCTGGCCTCACCTGCGACCAACGCTACACAAAGCTCACTCATATCAGCGGGTGATGCCGCGAGCGGAGCTCTGGATGGAGGCACGGAACAGCTCGACCTCAGGGTGCAATGCAGCCAACTCCTGCAACTCGTTGATAGCCTCGTCAGCCGTCAAGCCCTGGCGATAGACCATTTTGTAGGCCTTGCGCAGCGCGAGGATGACTTCATCGCTGAATCCACGCCGACGCATGCCTTCGAAGTTCATGCTGCGGGCTTCGGCCGGGCTGCCAAATACAGTGACGAACGCGGGTACGTCCTTGCCGATCGCGGTGCCCATGCCGGAAAACGCGTGAGCGCCGATATGGCAGTACTGATGAACCAGGGTGTAACCAGACAGAATTGCCCAGTCGCCCACATGCACATGGCCAGCCAGCGCAGTGTTGTTGACCAGAATGCAATTGTTGCCGATCACACTGTCATGGCCGATGTGGGCATAGGCCATGATCAAATTGTGATCGCCGAGGGTGGTTTCAGCACGGTCCTGAACGGTTCCGCGGTGAATGGTCACGCCTTCGCGGATCACGTTGTGGTCGCCGATCACCAGACGCGTGGCTTCACCCTTGTACTTGAGGTCAGGGGTGTCTTCGCCAATCGAGGAAAACTGGTAGATACGGTTGTTCTTGCCGATCCGGGTCGGCCCTTTGAGTACCACATGTGGGCCGATTACTGTGCCCTCCCCGATTTCGACATCGGGACCAATGATCGACCAGGGGCCCACCTCGACACCGTCCGCCAGCCTGGCAGAAGGATCGACGATAGCCCGCGGATCAATTGAATTCATAGGGAGCGTTCCGCACAGGTAATCTGCGCCGAGCATACCGGCTTGCCGTCAACCAGGGCACGGCACTCAAACTTCCAGATCATGCTCTTGCGGCTGAGGAACTTGGCTTCCAGGACCAACTGGTCGCCTGGCAACACTGGCTGACGGAAGCGTAGCTTGTCGGAGCCAACGAAGTAGTACAGCGTGCCGTCTGCCGGCTTGGCATCGAGCATCTTGAACCCGAGAATCCCGGCTGCCTGGGCCATGGCTTCGATGATCAGCACGCCTGGCATGATCGGGTGGGCCGGGAAGTGGCCATTGAAGAACGGCTCGTTGATGCTGACATTCTTGTAGGCACGAATGCTCTGGGCCTCGAAGTCCAGCTCCGTGACCCGGTCCACCAGCAGGAACGGGTAACGGTGAGGCAGGTATTCGCGAATCTCGTTGATGTCCATCATTTCGGGGGGAAGCCTGTAGTAAGAATAGGGAGCGCAGGTGCTGACCACACGCTCCTTTAGCAATCCAATAGAGGAGCCAGCTAGCAACGGATCACTCTTGGCTCAGGAAATGGTATCAGCCTTCTGATGTCGGCTGGCCACCTGAGGTCACGGTCTCGAAGCGTTTTTCCATCTGCTGCAGGCGTTTGGCCATATCGTCGAGCTGGCGAATCCGCGCCGCACTCTTGCGCCAATCACCCAGCGGCTGCATGGCCGTGCCGGAAGAATAGGCACCCGGCTCGGTGATCGAACGGGTAACCATGGTCATGCCGGAGACGAACACGTTGTCGCAGACATCGATATGGCCAACCATGCCAACACCGCCAGCAATGGTGCAATGCTTGCCAATGCGGGTACTGCCAGAGATGCCGACACACGCGGCCATAGCCGTGTGATCGCCAATCTGCACGTTGTGCGCGATCTGGATCTGGTTGTCGAGCTTGACCCCGTTGCCGATCTGGGTATCCGCCAATGCACCGCGGTCTACCGCAGTATTGACGCCGATCTCGACATCATCACCGATGCTCACACCGCCGATCTGGGCAATCTTGCGCCAGACGCCCTTCTCATTGGCAAAGCCGAAGCCCTCGCCGCCGATCACCGCACCGGACTGAATCGTCACCCGCGCACCAATGGTCACGTCGTGATACAGCGTGACCCGCGGGGCCAGCCAGCCGCCTTCGCCAATCACACAGCGCGCACCAATGAAGCAGTGCGCACCCACGGTGACATTGGCAGCGATGCGCGCACCGCTCTCGATCACCGCAAACGGCCCAATGCTGGCACTGGCATCGACCTGAGCGTCATCAGCAACCACGGCGCTGGGGTGAATCCCCGCTACAGCCTTGGGCTTTGGATCAAACAGGTGAGAGATGCGCGCGTAAGCCAGATACGGGTCGGCGACGATCAGGGTGTTACCGGCGAAGCCTTCGGCGTCTGCTGCCTTGAGCAGAACCGCAGAAGCCTGGGAATTGTCCAGGTACTTGCGGTACTGCGGGTTGGCGAGAAAGCTCAATTGCCCGGGACCGGCCTCCTGCAAGGTGGCCAGCCCGGTAATCTGCAGCGCCTCGGGCCCCTTGAGGGTAGCGCCGAGCGCCTCGGCCAATTGGCCGAGCGTCATGGTCACGGTCATATCAACGGGCTTGGTTCATGCGCTCGATGACTTGGCGAGTGATGTCGTACTGCGGTTTGACATCGATCACTGCGCCGCGCTCGAGTACCAGGTCAAAGCCGCCTTTCTTGATCACTTCTTCAACAGCACCGTCCAGCTTCGGCTTGAGCTGCTTGAGCATGTCACGGTCGGCAACGGCCTTGGCTTCGTTGAGTTCCTTGGACTGGAACTGGAAGTCACGGGCTTTTTGCTTGAACTCGAGCTCAAGACGCTCACGCTCTTGCTGCTGCATCTTGTCGCCGCCTTTGAGCAGACGGTCCTGGATGCCTTTGGCGCTGCTTTCCAGGCCCTTGAGCTTGGTCAGTTGCGGGCCGAACTTCTTCTCGGCATCGACGGCGTAACGCTTGGCGGCGTCCGACTCGAGCAGTGCCATCTGATAGTTCAGCACAGCCACTTTCATTTCGGCGAAAGCGGGGGTGGCGACCAGCGCCGCAGCCACGAAGGCCAGTTGGGTCAACTTACGCACGATGCACTCCTGGAGAATCCGTTGTCGTTAAGCACGGGGCCGACCTTAGAAGGTCTGCCCCAGAGAGAATTGGAACACCTGGGTTTCGGCTTCTGCCGGCTTCTTGATCGGCATTGCCAAACTGAAGCTCAACGGGCCCAGCGCAGTGATCCAGGTTACGCCCAGGCCAACCGAACTGGCCATGTCCGAGAAGCCGACCTTGGTGCAATCAGGCTTGGAACCGCAGTTGGTGTCGAACACGTTACCCACGTCCCAGAACACGGAGGTGCGCAGCGAGCGCTGGTCCTTGACGAACGGCAGCGGGAACAGCAACTCGACACCACCCTGGACCAGCACGTTGCCACCGAAGGCCAACGGATCCTGATCGGGGTCAGCCGCGGTACCCGGACGGTTACCCTTGCTCGGCGTACTGCGCGGGCCGAGGGTGTTGTCCTTGAAGCCACGTACCGAGTTGAAACCACCGGCGTAGTAGTTCTCGTAGAACGGCAGACCAGAGGTACTGCCATAACCGTCACCGTAACCCAGCTCAGTGTGCAGACGCAGGGTGTAATCGTTGGACAGCGGCTTGAACAGCTGGCCACGGTAGTCCAGTTTGTAGAACGACAGGTCGCTGCCCGGCACGGTGCTTTCCAGGGTCAGGCTCTGGGAGTGACCACGGGTAGCCAGTACACCTTTGTTCAGGGTCGATTCGGACCAGCCGACAGACGCCTTGAAGTTGAGGAAGTTGTCGCCCTCTTTGTCGACGAAGTCGAAGATCTCGTCAACGGTGTAGCGACCGGTCTTCAGCTTGTCCTGCTGCACGCTCAGGCCGTAGGTCAGACGCGATGTCTCGCTGATCGGGTAACCGACGCTGACACCGGCACCCAGGCTGTCTACTGCATAGCTGGCCACGTCGACGTCGAGGTCGTCGTAGTCGGTGCTGCGGTAGAAGGCGTTGTAGCCCAGGCTGACGCCATCGGCAGTCCAGTAGGGGTCAACGAAGCCAAAGTTGTAGCGGGTCTGGTATTCGCTGCGGGTCAGGCCGATCGAAACCTTGTTACCGGTTCCGAGGAAGTTGGTCTGGCTGATCGAACCACCGAGGATCAGGCCGGCGCTCTGGGCGAAACCGACGCTGGCGGTGATCGAACCGGAGGCCTGCTCTTCAACGCTGTAGTTGACGTCGACCTGGTCATCGGTACCCGGCACAGGCGGGGTCTCGACGTTGACTTCCTTGAAGAAGCCGAGACGTTCAAGGCGAGTCTTGGACTGGTCGATCAGGTAGGTCGAAGCCCAGCCGCCTTCCATCTGGCGCATTTCGCGACGCAGCACTTCATCTTCGGTCTTGGTGTTGCCGCGGTAGTTGATGCGGTTGACGTAGGCACGCTTGCCCGGGTCGACCACGAACATGATGTCGACGGTGTGGTCTTCATCGTGCGCCTGCGGCACGCCGTTGACGTTGGCGAAGGTATAGCCTTCGTTACCCAGACGGCGGGTGATCAGGTCAGACGTGGTGGTCATCACCTTGCGCGAGAAGACCTGGCCTGGCTGCACCAGCAGCAGCGACTGGACCTGGTCTTCCGGAACCTTGAGGTCACCGGACAGCTTCACGTCACGAACGGTGTACTTCTCACCTTCGTTGATGTTGACGGTGATGTAGACGTGCTTCTTGTCCGGGGTGATCGACACCTGGGTAGAAGCGATGTCCATGTTGATGTAGCCGCGGTCCAGGTAGTAGGAGCGCAGACGCTCGAGGTCACCGGAGAGTTTTTCGCGGGCATACTTGTCGTCGTTCTTGAAGAACGACAACCAGTTGGTGGTTTTCAGCTCGAACAGCTGGCCGAGTTCGTCATCATCGAACACGGTGTTGCCCACCACGTTGATGTGCTGGATCGCGGCAACCGTGCCTTCGTTGATGTTGATCTTCAGGCCAACCCGGTTACGCGGCTGTGGCACGACTTCAGCTTCGACCTCGGCCGAGTAGCGGCCCTGGGCCACGTACTGACGTTGCAGTTCGTTACGCACACCCTCGAGGGTGGCGCGCTGGAAGATCTCGCCTTCGGCCAGACCAGACTGCTTCAGACCTTTCATCAGGTCTTCAGTGCTGATCGCCTTGTTGCCTTCGATCTCGATGCTGGCTACCGACGGACGTTCGACCACATTGATGATCAAGACGTTGCCGTCGCGGCTCAGCTGGATATCCTGGAAGAAGCCAGTCTTGAACAGCGAGCGGGTGGAATCCACCAGGCGACGGTCGTCAGCCTGATCGCCCACGTTCAGAGGCAGTGCGCCGAACACGCTGCCGGCGGAAACCCGCTGCAGGCCGTTGACGCGGATATCGGAGATGGTGAAGGACTCAGCGTGAACTTCAGCGATCATCAGTGCGGAGAGGACCGCAGTTAGCAGCAGACGTTTCATGAAGTCCTTTTATTCCAACTGGCAATAAACAACCCGCCGCAAAAAGGCGGCAGGTTTGCAATTGAGCGAAGCTTTATAGTCGACCCAGATCGTTGATCAGGGCGAGCAACATCACCCCTATGACCAAACTTATACCGATCTGGACCCCCCAACCTTGCACCCGATCCGACAGCGGACGGCCGCGTGCCAACTCGATCAGGTAGAACAACAGATGCCCCCCATCCAGTACTGGAATGGGCAGCAGGTTCAGAACCCCCAGGCTTATGCTCAGGTAGGCCAGGAAATTCAGGAAATCCCCAACGCCCGACTGGGCTGAAGCGCCCGCCACTTTAGCAATGGTTATCGGTCCGCTCAAGTTTTTTACCGAGAGCTCGCCGAACAGCATTTTCTTCAACGACTCAAGGGTCAGAATGCTCATGTTCCAGGTCCGCGTCAGGCCTTCGCCCATCGCGGCCAGCGGCCCATAGCTGACTTCGCGCAGCATAGTCGCCGGCCATTCGCCACCTTTGACCCCTGCCCCGAGGTAACCACCGGAGGCCTGGCCTTCGCCTTTGCGCGCCAGGGTTACCGCGACATCCAGCACCGCAGCATCGCGCTCGATCCGCAGCTGCACCTTGGCCTCTGGGCGGGCACGCACGCTGTCGACCACTTGTTGCCAGTCGTTAAGGGCAATGTCATCCAGGCTCAGCAGCTTGTCACCGGTTTTCAGCCCCGCTGCCGCCGCCGGCCCGTTCGGGTCGATTTCGGCCAGTACCGGGGCAATCACCGGGCGCCACGGGCGCAGACCCAGCGACTGGATCGGATCGGGTTCATCCGCCCCGCGCAGCCACTGGTTCAAGTTGATCTCGTGTTGCTTCTCGGCAGTGCTGCCCTCGTCCAGCACACCCACGCGCAGGGTGCCGCTCTCGCCAAGGCGGCGCACCAGTTGCAGGTTGACCGCAGACCAGCCATTGGTCGCCTTGCCGTCCACCGAGACGATTTCCTGGCCAGCAGCGAGGCCGGCACTGGCGGCCAGGCTACCCGCCTCGACCGCACCGATGACCGGCCGAACCTGCTGGGTGCCAAGCATGGCCAGCAGCCAGAAGAACACGATTGCCAGGAGGAAGTTGGCGATCGGCCCAGCGGCGACAATGGCGATGCGCTGGCCGACCGGCTTGCGATTGAACGACTGCTCGATCAGCGCCGGCGGCACTTCGCCCTCGCGCTCGTCGAGCATCTTCACGTAACCGCCCAGCGGAATGGCCGCAACCACGAATTCCGTGCCATGCCGGTCGTGCCAGCGCAACAGCGGGGTGCCGAAGCCTACCGAGAAACGCAGCACCTTGACCCCGCAACGGCGCGCAACCCAGAAATGACCAAATTCATGGAAGGTGACCAGCACGCCCAACGCAACCAGGGTACCGATGATCATGTAGAGCGCAGTCATATCCATCTCCGAAAGACGTTCAGGACAACCCTGGAGCGAGCACGCATCAGCGGCCGTTCCGCCGCAGCCATTCCCGGGACAGCTCCCGCGCGCGCTGGTCGGCAGCAAACACCGCATCCAGCGACGTCAGTGGCACAACTGGCTCCTGTTCGAGCACCTGCTCGATCATACCCGCGATCTCCGGGAAGCGGATACGCCGCTGCAAAAATGCCTCAACTGCCACTTCATTGGCCGCATTGAGTACCGCAGGTGCACTGTCGCCGGCTTCTGCCGCCTGACGCGCCAGGCGCAGGCAGGGGAAGCGATGCGGATCGGGCGCCTGGAAATCCAGCCGGGCGATGGCAAACAGGTCAAGCGGGGCAACGCCGGAGTCGATCCGCTCTGGCCAGGCCAGCGCATTGGCAATCGGCGTGCGCATGTCGGGATTACCCAATTGGGCGAGCACCGAACCATCGACGTAATCCACCAATGAGTGGATCACGCTTTGCGGATGCACCACAACTTCGACCTGAGCTGGCGCAGCATCGAACAACCAGCACGCCTCGATCAACTCGAGGCCCTTGTTCATCATGCTCGCCGAGTCGACCGAAATCTTGCGCCCCATCGACCAGTTGGGATGGGCACAGGCCTGCTCGGGCGTGACTGCTTCGAGCTGCGCCGATGGCGTTTCGCGGAACGGCCCGCCGGAGGCCGTCAGCAAGATGCGGCGCACGCCAACTGCACCCAGACCACGCGCATAATCGCCGGGCAAGCATTGGAAAATAGCATTGTGCTCGCTGTCGATCGGCAGCAACACCGCGCCACTGCGCCGCACTGCGTCCATGAACAATGCGCCGGACATAACCAGCGCTTCCTTGTTGGCGAGCAGAACCTTCTTGCCGGCCTCAACCGCCGCCAGGGTTGGACGCAAGCCAGCAGCACCGACGATCGCAGCCATTACCGCGTCGACTTCGCTGGCTGCAGCCACCTGACACAGGCCGGCCTCGCCTTCGAGCACCTCGGTAGCACTGCCCGCCGCCGCCAGATCCGCACGCAGGCGCAGCGCAGCGTCAGCGCTTGGTACCACAGCAAACGCTGGGCTATGGCGCAAACACAGCGCCAGCAGCTGCTCGACCTGGGAATAGCCGCTGAGCGCAAATACCTGGTAGCGCTCTGGGTGACGGCCAATCACGTCAAGCGTGCTCAGACCAATCGAACCGGTAGCGCCAAGCACCGTGATCCGTTGCCTACGGCTCACATGACACCCCATTCAGCGGCCCACAGCAGCACGGCGAACATCGGGATGGCAGCGGTCAGGCTGTCAATGCGATCAAGCACACCACCATGGCCAGGCAGCAGGTTGCTGCTGTCCTTGATGCCTTCGCGGCGTTTGAACATGCTTTCAGTGAGATCACCCACCACCGAAGCCATCACCACCACTACCGCACCCAGCAGCCCCAACAGCAGCTGGCCGATGCTCCAGTCACGCACCAGGCCTACGCCCAACGCGATCAGCAGGCTGACGGCAAGGCCGCCATACACGCCTTCCCAGCTCTTGCCGGGGCTGACGTGAGGGGCCAGCTTGCGCTTGCCGAACGCGCGACCGGAAAAGTACGCACCGATGTCGGCAGACCACACCAGCACCATCACCGAGAGAATCAGGAAGTTGCCCAGCGGCCAGTGCTTGAGCAACACCAGGCCTTGCCAGGCCGGCAGCAGCACCAGCAAGCCGATCAGCAGGCGGCAGGCGGCACTCGACCACAGTTCGCTGCTGCGCGGGTAGGTCAGCACCAGCCAGGTCGCCAACCCCCACCAGATCACCGCTGCGCCGAGCACCCAAGGCGCCAGTTCGGGCAACAGGTACAGCAGCATCAACGCCGCAGCCACCACAGCGGCATAAGCGATGCGCATTGGTTGAGCCATCAAGCCGGCCAGACGCGCCCATTCCCAGGCGCCCAAGGTGACCACACAGCCGATGAACAGGGCGAAGTCGCCGCCCTGCAGAAGAAAGAATCCAGCCAGTGCAATCGGCAGCAGGATCAGCGCAGTAATGATGCGTTGTTTAAGCATTAAGCACGAGCTCCAGCCTCGACCTGCTCGCTGGTTTTCCCGAAGCGGCGTTGGCGCGAAGCGAAATCGGCCAGCGCGATACGCATGGCCTCGTGTTTGAAGTCCGGCCAGAACAGGTCGGAGAAATACAGCTCGGCGTAGGCCAGCTGCCACAACAGGAAGTTACTGATGCGATGCTCGCCGCCGGTACGAATACACAAGTCAGGCAGCGGCAGGTCGCCGGTCGACAGACAGGCCTGCAACAACCCCGGAGTGATGTCATCCGGGCGCAGATGCCCAGCCTGCACCTCACGGGCCAGCCGTTGCGCTGCCTGGGCGATATCCCACTGACCACCATAATTGGCAGCGACCTGCAGGATGAAGCGATTGCTGCCGGCGGTTGCCGCTTCGGCCTCGCGCATGGCGGCCTGCAGCTCCGGATGAAAGCGGCTGCGATCACCGATGATGCGCAGGCTGATGTTGTTGTCATTGAGGCGCCGGGCTTCGCGGCGCAAGGCCGTGAAAAACAACTCCATCAATGCGCCGACTTCATCGGCCGGGCGTTGCCAGTTTTCACTGGAGAAGGCGAACAGGGTCAGGACTTCGACACCCGCCTCGGCACATACCTCAATCACCGCGCGCACAGCATCCACGCCAGCTTTATGCCCGGCAACACCGGGCAGCAGACGCTTCTTCGCCCAGCGATTGTTGCCGTCCATGATGATCGCGACGTGACGCGGCACCCCTGACGGCGCCGCTTGCTTGGTCTTTTCCATGAAGAGAACCCTGGCCTCAGACGGCCATCAGGTCCTTTTCCTTCGCCTTCACGGCAGTCTCGATATCCGCGACGAACTTGTCGGTCAGTTTCTGGATGTCATCAGCCGCACGACGCTCTTCGTCTTCGCTGATTTCCTTTTCCTTGACCAGGTCCTTGAGCTGGCTGAGCGCATCACGACGGATGTTGCGCACGGCGACACGGCCATCTTCGGCAGCTTCACGAGCCTGCTTGGTGAAGCCCCTGCGGGTTTCTTCGGTAAGGGCTGGCATGGTGATCAGCAGCAGCTCGCCCAGGTTGGTCGGGTTCAGGTTGAGGCCTGCGCTACCGATAGCCTTGTCGACCGCGCTGAGCATGTTGCGCTCGAAAGCAACGACCTGCAGGGTGCGCGAATCCTTGACGGTGATGCTGGCCACTTGCTTGATCGGCGTATCCGCACCGTAGTACGGCACCATCACGCCTTCGAGAATGCTTGGGTGAGCAACACCGGTGCGGATGCGGCTGAACGCATGCTGGAGCGATTCCAGCGACTTGGTCATACGTTCCTGAGCATCTTTCTTGATTTCGTTGATCATGCTTGGCCTTCCTCGATCAAAGTACCTTCAGCGCCACCCACCACGATATTCAGCAGGGCGCCAGGCTTGTTCATGTTGAATACACGCAATGGCATCTTGTGGTCGCGGCACAGACAGATTGCGGTCAGGTCCATCACACCCAGCTTGCGATCCAGAACCTCATCATAGGTGAGGCGATCGAACTTCTCGGCGTGCGGGTCCTTGAATGGATCGGCAGTGTACACACCGTCGACCTTGGTCGCCTTCAGCACCACATCTGCATCGATTTCGATGCCGCGCAGGCAGGCTGCGGAGTCGGTGGTGAAGAACGGGTTGCCGGTACCGGCGGAGAAAATTACCACATCCCCGGAGTTGAGGTGGCGAATAGCTTTGCGACGATCGTAATGGTCGGTGACGCCGACCATGGAGATGGCCGACATGACCAGTGCCGGGATGTTCGAACGCTCGAGGGCGTCGCGCATGGCCAGGCCATTCATCACCGTGGCGAGCATGCCCATGTGGTCGCCGGTAACCCGATCCATGCCGGCGGCGCTGAGCGCTGCACCGCGGAACAGGTTGCCGCCGCCGATGACCAGGCCCACCTGGACACCGATGCCGACCAGCTGACCCACTTCGAGGGCCATGCGGTCCAACACTTTCGGGTCGATCCCGAACTCTTCCGAGCCCATCAGGGCCTCGCCGCTAAGTTTGAGCAAAATGCGTTTATAGCGAGGTTGGCGACCACTCACCTGCTGAGCCATTGCGAGTCTCTCCTGCGGCGTTTTTAAGAAAATTCTGCGCGGGCTGGGTTACAGCCAGCTAACTGTAGCGTGGCGCTGCTTCAGCGCCAGCGGTACCAGGCCGGATAAACCTGGTGCCGGTTTGACAAAGAGGCTGCGCGCGTGAGCGGGCAGCCTCTTTAGGGCGACAGACGAGGCTGTCTTACTGCTTGGCAGCAGCCAGCTGGGCGGCAACTTCTTCAGCGAAGTTGTCGACCGGCTTCTCGATGCCTTCGCCTACTTTGAAGTAGGTGAAGGAAACGATTTCAGCACCGGCTTTCTTGGCCAGTTCGCCGACTTTGATCTCCGGGTTCATGACGAAAGCTTGCTCTTTCAGCGAGGCTTCGGCTTTGAACTTGGTGATACGACCGTTGATCATGTTCTCAACGATGTTTTCCGGCTTGCCGGCGATCTTGTCAGCGTTCAGCTGCAGGAACACAGCCTTCTCGCGCTCGATGGCCTCGGCGGAGATTTCCGACGAATCGAGGAACTCAGGGTTCGACGCAGCAACGTGCATGGCGATTTCTTTGGCCAGCTGAACATCGCCGCCCTTCAGAACAACCGCAACACCGATCTTGTTGCCGTGCAGGTAGGCACCAACAACGTCACCCTCAACGCGCACCAGGCGACGGATGTTGACGTTCTCACCAACCTTGGCGACCAGTGCTTCACGCGCCGATTCGCGCGCAGCGATCAGCGGGGCAGCGTCGGTCAGCTTGTCGTTGAAAGCCTGTTCCACGCTTTCAGCAACGAAGTTTTTGAAGTCGTCTTGCAGAGCCAGGAAGTCGGTCTGCGAGTTCACTTCCAGCAGGACGGCGGACTTGTCGTCGGCCTTGATGGCGATAGCGCCTTCAGCGGCAACGTTGCCAGCCTTTTTGGCGGCCTTGATGGCGCCGGAGGCACGCATGTCGTCAATGGCTTTTTCGATATCGCCGTCAGCCTTTTCCAAGGCTTTCTTGCAATCCATCATGCCTTCGCCGGTACGCTCGCGCAGTTCTTTGACCAGCGCTGCAGTAATTGCTGCCATTTCAAAATCCTCTTGGAAAGTTTTTCAACCATTCCACCCGCTCGTCACGGGCGTTCAATTCTGCTAATCCACTGTCTTGTTGCCAGCAGGAGGTCATCATGCGGCGTTATTGCTGACAGGAGGATTTCAGGTGGCAAAAAGGGGGCCAAGCCCCCTTTTTGCGTGCCAAGTAGACGCCAGGCGTCAATTACTCAGCAGCTGGTGCCGCTGCTTCTTCAACATAGACTTCGGTGCCGCCAGCAACATGGTTGCGGCCGCGGATGATGGCGTCAGCCATCGAAGCCATGTACAGCTCGATTGCGCGGATGGCGTCATCGTTGCCTGGGATGATGTAATCAACACCTTCCGGGCTGCTGTTGGTATCGACAACGCCGATAACCGGGATGCCCAGCTTGTTGGCTTCGGTGATCGCGATGCGCTCGTGATCAACGTCGATGACGAACAGTGCGTCAGGCAGACCGCCCATGTCCTTGATACCACCCAGGCTGCGGTCCAGTTTCTCCAGATCGCGCGAACGCATCAGAGCTTCTTTCTTGGTCAGCTTGGCGAAGGTACCGTCTTCAGCCTGGACTTCAAGATCACGCAGACGCTTGATCGAAGCGCGGATGGTCTTGTAGTTGGTCAGCATGCCGCCCAACCAGCGGTGGTCGACGTATGGCGAACCACTGCGAGCAGCGTGCTCGGCGACCAGTTTGCCGGCGGAACGCTTAGTGCCGACGAACAGGATCTTGTTTTTACCCTGGGCCAGGCGCTCGACGAACGACAGAGCGTCGTTGAACATCGGCAGGGTTTTTTCCAGGTTGATGATGTGAATCTTGTTACGCGCGCCGAAAATGTATTTACCCATTTTCGGGTTCCAGTAACGGGTCTGGTGACCGAAGTGCACACCGGCCTTCAGCATATCGCGCATATTGACTTGGGACATGATTGTTCCTTGATAAGTCGGGTTGGGCCTCCACGTATCCCAATGACCAACCCACGTCGCCGAAGCGGTCGGGGCACCCAGGTCATCGTGTC
The DNA here is from genome assembly GCF_059693665.1 of Pseudomonas sp. PGPR N4. Taxonomy (NCBI): domain Bacteria; kingdom Pseudomonadati; phylum Pseudomonadota; class Gammaproteobacteria; order Pseudomonadales; family Pseudomonadaceae; genus Pseudomonas; species Pseudomonas sp. PGPR N4. The sequence continues at coordinate 359,789 of NZ_JCAUKV010000003.1, read as the reverse complement.
GACACGTGTGTGGGTTAAGGCAGTCGAGGTCGTCCCCGAAAGCGGCGCACTTTATACCACAGACTCGGCGCTGACGGAACTGCAATCCTGTCGCGTCCGTCAGTGCTTTTTGCAGCGGGCCCGCAATCGCGCCAAAATGCCTCATATAGAGAGCCGCCAGCGGGCCTTTCTGCCGACAGATGGGCGCCTCGCTCTGGTAGAATCTGGCCTTTCCCGTTTGTTCGCGCCCTGCACGGCGCCGTAGAGAGCCTGTCAATGACCGTTACCATCAAGACTGCAGAAGACATCGAAAAGATGCGCATCGCCGGCCGCCTGGCCGCTGAAGTGCTGGAGATGATCGAGCCACACGTCAAGCCCGGCGTTACCACCGAAGCGCTCGACCGCCTGTGCCACGACTACATCGTCAACATTCAGCAGGCCATCCCGGCCCCGCTCAACTACAAAGGCTACCCGAAGTCGATCTGCACCTCGATCAATCACGTGGTCTGCCATGGCATCCCCAACGACAAGCCGTTGAAGGATGGCGACACGCTGAACATCGACGTGACCGTGATCAAGGACGGCTACCACGGCGATACCAGCCGCATGTTCCATGTCGGCACCGTGCCGGTGTGGGCCGAGCGCCTGTCCCAGGTCACCCAGGAATGCATGTACAAGGCGATCGAGCTGGTCAAGCCGGGCTGCCGTCTGGGCGACATCGGCGAAGTGATCCAGAAGCACGCCGAGAAGAACGGTTTTTCGGTGGTGCGCGAGTTCTGCGGTCACGGCATTGGCAAGGTTTTCCATGAAGAACCGCAGATCCTGCACTACGGCCGTGCCGGCACTGGCATGGAACTCAAGGAAGGCATGACCTTCACCATCGAGCCGATGATCAATCAGGGCAAGGCCGACACCAAAGTACTGGGCGACGGCTGGACGGCCATCACCAAGGACCGCAAGCTGTCGGCGCAGTGGGAGCACACCCTGGTGGTTACCGCGACCGGTTACGAGATCTTCACCCTGCGCAAAGACGACACCATCCCCCGCACGTCGGCCTAACACTTTCAGGAAAGCGACTCGATGCCCCAGGTGGATCCCGAGCTGTTCGACCGCGGCCAGTTCCAGGCGGAACTGGCGCTCAAGGCAAGCCCCATCGCTGCCTTCAAGAAGGCTATCCGCCTGGCCCGCGAGGTGCTCGATCGGCGCTTTCGCGAAGGCCGTGACATCCGCCGGCTGATCGAAGATCGCGCCTGGTTCGTCGACAACATCCTGCAACAGGCCTGGAGCCAGTTCGACTGGCAACCACCCGAAGCGATCGCCCTGATCGCCGTGGGCGGCTATGGCCGCGGCGAACTGCACCCGTACTCGGACATCGACCTGCTGATTCTGCTCGACGGCGCCCAGCACGAGCAGTATCGCGACGCCATCGAACAGCTACTGACCCTGCTCTGGGACATCGGCCTTGAAGTCGGCCAGAGCGTGCGCAGTGTCGACGAGTGCGTCGAGCAGGCCCGCGCCGACCTGACGGTGATCACCAACCTGATGGAAAGCCGCACCATTTGCGGCCCCGAAGCCCTGCGTCAGCGCATGCTCGAGGCCACCAGTACCTCGCACCTGTGGCCGAGCAAGGAGTTCTTCCTGGCCAAGCGCGCCGAACTCAAGGCCCGCCACCACAAGTACAACGACACCGAATACAACCTCGAACCCAACGTCAAGGGCTCGCCCGGCGGCCTGCGTGATATCCAGACCGTGCTTTGGGTCGCGCGCCGCCAGTACGGCACCTTGAACCTGCACGCCCTGGCCGGCGAAGGCTTCCTGTTGGAAAGCGAAAACGAACTGCTGGCATCGTCCCAGGCGTTTGTCTGGCGGGTGCGCTATGCCCTGCACATGCTCGCCGGCCGCGCCGAAGACCGCCTGCTGTTTGACCACCAGCGCAGCATCGCCGCCTTGCTCGGCTTCAGCGACGAAAACCCCAAGCGTGCCATCGAGCAGTTCATGCAGCAGTACTATCGGGTGGTGATGAGCATCAGCCAGCTCTGCGACCTGATCATCCAGCATTTCGAAGAAGTGATTCTGGCGGACGAAGACAGCGGCACCACCCAGCCGCTCAACGCCCGCTTCCGGCTGCATGATGGCTACATCGAGGCCGCCCATCAGAACGTGTTCAAGCGCACCCCGTTTGCCATGCTCGAGATGTTCGTGCTGATGGCCCAGCACCCCGAAATCAAGGGCGTGCGCGCCGATACCGTGCGCCTGCTGCGCGCCCATCGACACTTGATCGACGATGACTTTCGCAACGATATCCGCAACACCAGCCTGTTCATCGAGCTGTTCAAGTGCGAGATCGGCATCCACCGCAACCTGCGCCGGATGAACCGCTATGGCATTCTTGGCCGTTACCTGCCCGAGTTCGGCCTGATCGTCGGGCAGATGCAGCATGACCTGTTCCACATCTATACGGTCGATGCGCATACGCTCAACCTGATCAAGCACCTGCGCAAATTGCAGTACACCCCGGTATCAGAGAAATTCCCGCTGGCCAGCAAGCTCATGGGCCGTCTGCCCAAACCCGAGCTGATCTACCTGGCCGGGCTCTATCACGACATCGGCAAGGGCCGTCAGGGCGACCACTCCGAGCTCGGTGCAGTCGATGCGCAGGCGTTCGGCGAACGCCACCAGCTGCCGACCTGGGACACTCGGCTGATCGTCTGGCTGGTGCGCAACCATCTGATGATGTCGACCACGGCCCAGCGCAAGGACCTCTCCGACCCGCAGGTGATCAATGATTTTGCCCTGCACGTCGGCGATGAAACGCGCCTCGACTATCTCTACGTACTGACCGTTGCCGACATCAACGCGACCAACCCGACGCTGTGGAACTCCTGGCGCGCCAGCCTGCTGCGCCAGCTTTACAGCGAGACCAAGCGTGCCCTGCGCCGCGGCCTGGAAAACCCGCTCGACCGCGAAGAGCAGATCCGCCAGACACAAAGCGCTGCGCTGGACATCCTGATCCGCGAAGGCACCGACCCGGACGACGTCGAGCAGCTCTGGTCGCAACTGGGTGACGACTACTTCCTCAAGCACACCGCCGCCGACGTCGCCTGGCACAGCGATGCAATCCTGCAGCAGCCGGCTGACGGCGGCCCGCTGGTGCTGATCAAGGAAACCACCCAGCGCGAGTTCGAAGGTGGCACGCAGATCTTCATCTATGCGCCCGACCAGCACGACTTCTTTGCGGTGACGGTGGCGGCGATGTCGCAGCTGAACCTGAACATCCACGACGCGCGCATCATCACTTCGAGCAGCCAGTTCACCCTCGACACCTACATCGTGCTGGACAACGACGGCGGCTCGATCGGCGACAATCCGCAGCGGGTCAAGCAGATTCGCGACGGTTTGACCGAAGCCTTGCGCAACCCGGAAGACTACCCGACCATCATCCAGCGGCGAGTCCCGCGTCAGCTCAAGCACTTCACCTTTGCGCCGCAGGTGACCATCCTCAATGATGCCCAGCGCGCGGTGACCATTCTCGAGATCACGGCTCCCGACCGGCCTGGCCTGCTGGCACGGATCGGGCGGATCTTCCTCGAGTTCGACCTGTCGCTGCAAAACGCCAAGATCGCCACTCTCGGCGAGCGGGTCGAAGACGTGTTCTTCATTACCGACGCCAACAACCAGCCGCTGTCCGACCCGCAACTGTGCAGCCGCCTGCAAGAAGCGCTGGTCCAGCAGTTGCAGCCCAGCCAAGGCAGCGACAACAGCCCTGCCCGCCTGACTATCTAGATGATTGACGAGACCTCGTGCCGATGAACCAAGCCATGACCCAGCTGCAGCCCTACCCGTTCGAGAAGCTGCGCGCCCTGCTCGGCAGCGTGCAGCCCGCCGCTGACAAACGTGCGATTGCCCTGTCGATCGGCGAACCCAAGCACGAGTCGCCGGCCTTTGTAGCCAAGGCCCTGGCAGACAACCTCGACAAGCTGGCGGTGTATCCCAGCACGCTGGGTTTGCCGGCCCTGCGTCAGGCGATTGGCCAGTGGTGCGAACGCCGCTTCAATGTGCCCGGCGGCTGGCTTGACGCTGACCGTCACATCCTGCCGGTCAACGGTACCCGCGAGGCCCTGTTTGCGTTCACCCAGGCGGTGGTCAACCGCGCCGACGATGGCCTGGTGATCAGCCCCAACCCGTTCTACCAGATCTACGAAGGTGCAGCGCTGCTGGCCGGTGCCACCCCGCACTACCTGCCGTGCCTGGAAGACAACGGTTTCAACCCTGACTTCGACGCAGTGTCGGCCGACACCTGGCAACGCTGCCAGATCCTGTTCCTGTGCTCGCCAGGCAACCCGACCGGCGCGCTGGTGCCGCTGGACACGCTGAAAAAGCTGATCGCCCTGGCCGACGAGCATGACTTCGTGATTGCCTCCGACGAATGCTACAGCGAGCTGTACTTCGACGAAGAAAACCCGCCGCCGGGCCTGCTCACCGCGTGCGCCGAGCTGGGTCGCAGCGACTTCAAGCGCTGCGTGGTGTTCCACAGCCTGTCCAAGCGCTCCAACCTGCCCGGCCTGCGCTCAGGCTTTGTCGCGGGCGATGCGCAGATCATCAAGCCGTTTTTGCTGTACCGCACCTATCACGGCTGCGCCATGCCCGTGCAAACCCAGCTGGCCAGCGTGGCCGCCTGGCAGGACGAAACCCACGTACGGGCCAACCGCGACCAGTACCGGGCCAAGTACGACGCCGTGCTGGAGATTCTCCAGCCGGTTATGGACGTGCAGCGGCCCGATGGCAGCTTCTACCTGTGGGCCAAGGTGCCGGGTTGCGATGCTGACTTCACCCGCGATCTGTTCGAAGCTGAGCATGTCACCGTCGTGCCGGGTTCATACCTGTCCCGCGAAGTCGACGGCGTCAACCCAGGCGCAGGCCGTGTGCGCATGGCCCTGGTCGCACCATTGGAGGAGTGCATCGAGGCGGCGTCGCGTATCCAGCGCTTCCTTGAACGCCGCTGAGCCAGTTACAAGCTGATATATGTAAGGCACAGCTGCATAGCCGATCGGCGAAGCTCGTGGTCCATCAATTGACCAGGAGCTTTCCCGATGATCATCGATTCCCGGCCTTGTTGCCGCAACCGCATCCCAGAGCAGCTCTCCTACGACCTGGCGATCGCCGAAAACCCACGCAACAGAGGCGTAAGTAGTGGCGGGCGACACAAACGCGGCCTCGTCAAACACACGCACTTGTGGGAGCCGGGCCGCACGCTGTGGATCTCGTTCATGGGCTCACCTGATCGAAGCCTGAAAATGGCAATTTTCGAACTGGCGAGCCAGTGGACTGACTTGTCCGAGGCGAATCTGGAATTGGATCTGGCCGAAGACAACGATGCCAAGGCCCAGATCAGGGTTCTGACCGGCAAGGATGTCCTGCACAATCAATCAGACCTCGGCACCGATGCGCTGGCCTATACCGATGAGACCATGTGCCTGAACGTCGCTCCCGGCGAAGAGTGGTTTGAATGTACAGTGCTGCATGAGTTCGGCCACGCCCTCGGACTACAGCACGAACACACCCACCCTGATGCCAATATCCCGTGGAACGAACAGGCGCTTATCGCCACGCTCCAAGCCGCTGGCTGGACTGCACAGGATGTGCACCAGCAGTATCTGGACGTGCAGGCTGATACAGCCATGATAAAAACCGCTTACGACCCGTTGTCGATCATGCATTATGCCGTCGCGCAATGGCAGACCATCGGCGATTTTGAAATCGCACGCAACCACCAGCTCAGCGAAAAGGACCTTGAGCTGATGCGCCTGGCCTACCCGCACGACTGAACCTAGCGAACCTGTCCAAGGTTGGCCTCGCTCATGTCCAGATCGCCCAACACCTGGCGCACGACCTCATCACCTACCAGGTGCTGGCGATGCAGGCTATACAGCTCCAGGCGCTGGGCACGCAGCGCACGCAAACGCAGGCGACGCTCGAGCAAGTCCATCTGGTGCGCCAGCTCACGGGCTTCGGCGCTGTCGTTGTAGCTGGCCAGTTCATCGCGATACTCGGCCATCAGCCGCGCCTTGAGCTCGACCGCCAAGGTTGCCTGAGTAGCATCCTGAGCAGCGTTGGCATCGACCACTTCCTCGGCTTCGAGCGCATGGATCGCCGCCTCTGCGGTCAGCCGCCACGCCTCCCGCACTTCCTGCTGCAAGCGCTCGTCCGGGCTCTGGGTAATGCCGCGCAAGAGCAGCGGCAAGGCAATGCATGCACTGATCAACGACAACAGAATCACCCCGGCGGCAATAAAGATCAGCAAGTCGCGTTGCGGGAACGCCTCCCCGGCACTGATCAACAACGGCACCGACATCACGCCTGCCAAGGTCACCGCCCCGCGCACGCCGCCCAGGGTCAACAGCCAGCAGGAACGTGCAGTCGGCACCAATACCAGTTCAGGCTTGCCGCGCCAGCGGCGTACCACGCCAATCGCCCGCCAGATGCTCTGCACCCAGATGAAACGGAGCACGATCAGCGCCGCAAAGATCGCCAGCACTTCCAGGCAGCGGTAGGCGAGCGCCGGCCACAGCGAGGTTTCGTGGCTGACCACTGCCTTGATGATGTCCGGCAACTGCAGGCCCAGCAGCAAGAAGATCAAACCGTTGAAGGCGAACTCAAGCAACGACCAGACGCTGCGATTGAGTAGCCGGGTGCTGGTCTGGCGCGGCAGCAGATCCAGCCAGCTCTGCATCATGCCTGCGGCTACCGCCGAAAGGATGCCCGACACACCAAGACGCTCGGCCAGCACATAGGCCGCGAACGGCAGCAACAGCATGAACACCACATGGGTGGCCGGATCATCCCAGCCGCGGGTGATCATCCACGCGCGTAGCCGCCCGACCAGCCAGCTCAACGCCACGCCGACGGCCAGCCCTCCCAAGGCCACCAGTACGAACGACAAGCTCGCGTCGGTGAGCGAAAACACCCCGGTAATCGCCGCAGCCAAGGCGAACTTGAAGGTCACCAGGCCCGAGGCATCATTGAGCAAGGCTTCGCCCTGAAGCATGTGCATCAACGGCGTCGGCAGTCGGTCCTGGGCAATGGCCGAGACGGCCACTGCATCGGTCGGCGACAGCACGGCGGCGAGGGCAAACGCCACCGGCAGCGGAATGCTCGGCAGCAGCCAATGAATGAAGTAACCCGCGCCGACCACGGTAAACAGCACCAGCCCAACGGCCAGGGCGATGACCGGGCCGCGCATGCGCCACAGCTCCCGCTTGGGGATACGCCAGCCATCGGCGAACAGCAGCGGCGGCAGGAACAGAAACAGGAACAGCTCCGGCTCCAATGCCACATGCAAGCCAAGGCTGGGCCACGCCAATAGTGCGCCTGCCGCGATCTGTACCAACGGCAACGGCAGCGGGATCAAGCGCCCGACCAGCTTGGATACGCTTACCAGCGTCAGCAGGATGAGGACGGTATAGGCTGACTGCATCGGTAAAAATCCTGTCAAATTGGAGAAACGCTTACAGCGCTAGGACCGCAATTGAAACAATATGTTAGCGGGGAGTTAAGGGCATCTGCCGCTGCACGATAGTCGCAGGCTGCCGCAGAATGTGTAACAGCGTGCTACTCAACGCGCTTAACCGCGGGCATTCGGCAGCCAGCCGTGGCGCCAGCCCCAGCGATGTCGCATAATCCGCCGACTAAACAACGGGAGATATTGGGGAGGTTTTGGGTGAACCCGCCGGACCCTTTGAATTCAATGGCTTACACTCTCTACGGCATCAAGGCCTGCGACACCATGAAAAAGGCCCGTAGCTGGCTTGAAGAACACGCCATCGACTACGCCTTTCACGACTATAAAAGCCAAGGCATCGACCGTGACAGCCTGATCCGCTGGTGCAACGAGCACGGCTGGCAGGTTGTGCTCAACCGCGCCGGCACCACGTTCCGCAAACTCGACGATGCCAGCAAAGCCGACATTGACCAGGCCAAGGCCGTCGAATTGATGCTGGCCCAGCCGTCGATGATCAAGCGCCCGGTGCTCGACCTTGGCGAACGCACCCTGGTCGGCTTCAAGCCGGATCTGTACGCCGCTGCGCTGGGCTGAGCCCAACAGCGCTGCCACCCCCCTATTCGCAAGAGGTAATCGCATGTCCACTACTCTGTTCAGCCTGGCCTTCGGTGTCGGCACCCAAAACCGTCAGGGCACTTGGCTGGAAGTGTTCTACGCACAACCACTGCTCAACCCCAGCGCCGAACTGATCGCTGCCATCGCCCCGGTGCTGGGCTATGAAGGCGGCAACCAGGCCATCGCGTTCAGCAATGCCCAGGCCGGCCAGCTGGCCGATGCGGTCAAGTCGGTCGACGCTACCCAGTACGCGCTGCTGACCCGCCTGGCAGAAAGCCACAAGCCGCTGGTCGCCACCCTGCTGGCCGAAGACAGCGCACTGACCTCGACGCCTGAGGCCTACCTCAAACTGCACCTGCTCTCGCACCGCCTGGTCAAGCCGCACGGCCTGAGCCTGGCCGGCATTTTCCCGCTGCTGCCGAACGTAGCCTGGACCAATCGTGGCGCGGTCGACCTGGCTGAGCTCGCCGAACTGCAACTGGAAGCACGTCTGAAGGGCGAACTGCTGGAAGTGTTCTCGGTCGACAAGTTCCCGAAAATGACCGACTACGTGGTCCCGGCCGGCGTGCGTATCGCCGATGCGGCGCGCGTGCGTCTGGGCGCCTATGTTGGCGAAAGCACCACCATCATGCACGAAGGCTTCGTCAACTTTAACGCCGGCACCGAAGGCCCAGGCATGATCGAAGGCCGCGTCTCGGCGGGCGTCTTCGTCGGCAAGGGTTCGGACCTGGGCGGCGGTTGTTCGACCATGGGCACCTTGTCCGGTGGCGGCAACATCGTCATCAAGGTCGGCGAAGGCTGCCTGATCGGCGCCAACGCCGGTATCGGTATCCCGCTGGGCGACCGCAACACCGTTGAAGCTGGCCTGTACATCACGGCCGGCACCAAGGTGAACCTGCTCGACGAGAACAACGAACTGGTCAAGGTGGTCAAGGCCCGTGATCTGGCCGGCCAGACCGACCTGCTGTTCCGTCGCAACTCGCTCAACGGCGCAGTCGAGTGCAAGACGCACAAGTCGGCAATCGAGCTGAACGAGGCGCTGCACGCGCACAACTGAGAACCATCAGGTTCGAAGTGATAAGATCGGGTCTGGCGTAAAGCCAGGCCCGATTTTCATTGCAGGTCCCGCAAACATGTTTCAGCCCTCCCCCTGGCGCGCCGACTTCCCCGCGATCGCCGCGTTGCAACGCCAGCACCAGACTTACCTGGACAGCGCCGCCACTACCCAGAAGCCACAGGCCCTGCTTGATGCACTGAGCCATTACTACAGCCATGGCGCCGCCAATGTGCACCGCGCGCAACACCTGCCGGGAGCACTGGCCACTCAAGCGTTCGAGGCCAGCCGCGACAAAGTGGCTGCCTGGCTGAATGCCGCTGATGCGCAACAGATCATCTTCACCCACGGCGCGACCTCAGCGCTGAACCTGCTCGCCTATGGCCTTGAGCACGGCTTCAATGCCGGCGACGAGATCGCCATCAGTGCGCTGGAGCACCACGCCAACCTGTTGCCCTGGCAGCAACTGGCGCAGCGGCGCAATCTGCGCCTGGTGATATTGCCGGTGAACTCGCAAGGCCAGATTGACCTTGACCAGGCACTGCAGCTGATCGGCCCACGTACACGCTTGCTGGCGGTCAGCCAGCTGTCGAATGTGCTCGGCACCTGGCAACCGCTGCCAGCCCTGCTCGCCCATGCCCGCGCCCAAGGCGCGTTGACCGTTGTCGATGGCGCTCAGGGCGTGGTGCATGGACGCCACGACGTGCAACAACTGGGCTGCGACTTCTACGTGTTCTCCAGCCACAAGCTGTACGGCCCGGAAGGCGTCGGCGTGCTCTACGGCCGCCACCGCGCGCTGCAGCAGTTGCGCCATTGGCAGTTTGGCGGCGAGATGGTCCAACTGGCGGATTACCACAGCGCCAGTTTTCGTCCTGCGCCGCTCGGCTTCGAAGCCGGCACGCCACCGATTGCCGGCGTGATTGGCCTGGGCGCCACGCTGGACTATCTGGCCAGCCTTGATGCCAACGCGGTCGAGCGCCACGAAGCAAGCCTGCACCAGCACCTGCTGCGCGGTCTGGCCGATCGCGAGGGCGTTCGCGTACTGGGCGCACCACAGACCGCGCTGGTCAGCTTTGTCGTCGACGGCGTGCACAACGCCGACATCGCCCATGTACTGACCGAGCAAGGCATCGCCGTGCGCGCCGGTCATCACTGTGCGATGCCCCTGCTCAAAGGCCTCGGCCTTGAGGGCGCGATCCGCGTGTCGCTGGGGCTGTATAACGACAGTGACGATCTGGCGCGCCTTTTGGAAGCGCTGGATCAAGGCCTGGAGCTGCTGCGATGAGCCTGCCCGAACAAGCTCGCGAGGCATTGGCGTGCTTCACCGAAGCCCGTGGCTGGGAACAGCGCGCACGCTTGCTGATGCAGTGGGGCGAGCGCCTGGCGCCGATGGATGACACCGAGAAAACCGAAAGCAACCGTGTCCACGGCTGTGAAAGCCTGGTCTGGTTGGTGGCCGTAGTCGATGATGGCCAATGGCGTTTCAAGGCCACCAGCGATGCGCGTCTGTTACGCGGTTTGCTGGCGCTGTTGCTGGCGCGGGTACAAGGGCTGGCCAGCGCCGAGCTGGCCCAGCTCGACCTGCGCGGCTGGTTCAGCGAGCTGGGGCTTGAACGCCAATTGTCGCCGTCGCGCAGCAACGGCCTGCATGCGGTACTGCAGCGTATGGCGCAGCTCGCCAGCGAAGCGTGAAGCGCTGACCGCTGCTTACAGATCAGCCGCCGGCGCGACCACCCGTTCCGACGGCCGGCGCGCACCGGCCACCAGTTTTTCGATGGCTTTGCTCGCCGCCACCATGCCGAACGTGGCGGTGACCATCATCACCGCGCCAAAGCCGCCGGAGCAATCCAGGCGCACGCCCTCACCGACAAAGCTCTTTTGCAGGCAAACGCTGCCGTCACCCTTGGGATAACGCAGCTGCTCGCTGGAGAACACGCACGGCACGCCGTAATTGCGCGAGGTGTTGCGCGAGAAGTTGTAGTCGCGGCGCAGGGTCGAGCGCACGCGTGAGGCCAACGGGTCGTTGAAGGTCTTGTTCAGGTCGCCGATCTGGATCTGCGTGGGGTCGATCTGGCCGCCGGCGCCACCGGTGGTGACCACGGCGATCTTGCGCCGCCGGCACCAGGCAATCAACGCCGCCTTGGCCATCACGCTGTCGATGCAATCGATGACGCAGTCCATCTGCTCGGTGATGTGCTCGGCCATGCTGTCACGGGTGACGAAGTCTGCCACTGCATGGACTGTGCAGGCCGGGTTGATTGCCAGCAGACGCTCGGCCATGACCTCGACTTTAGCCCGCCCCACCTGGCCTTCCAGCGCATGCGCCTGGCGGTTGGTGTTGCTCACGCAGACATCATCAAGGTCAAACAGGCTGATTTCGCCAACACCGCTGCGCGCCAGCGCCTCGGCCACCCATGAGCCGACCCCGCCGATGCCGACCACCGCCACATGGGCGTCGCGCAGGCGTTGCAGGCCTTGGTCGCCGTACAAACGGGCAACGCCGGCGAAGCGTGGATCTTCTGTACTCATGCTCGCTATCCGCAAAAAACCGGCGCGCATTATATGCCAGCTGGCGGGTTGCCGGGCCGCACGGCGCTGTTAGTTGGTAAAAAACCTACCAATCCTGCTTTAATATCCGATCAGAGAGTCAGACTTGGACGACAACCGAGTGGGACCAGAGCGTCACCCTCTGCGCCGAATGGCACTGCTGCTTTCTTGTCCAAGCGTAGAACGCAGCCCCAGCTGGCACCCGCCCACTCCCCTCTTCGGAACCTACAATCGCTTATGTCATCACGCAAATTCGGCCTCAACCTGGTAGTGGTGCTGGTCATCGCCGCGCTGTTCACCGGGTTCTGGGCGCTGATCAACCGCCCGGTGTCCGCGCCGGCCTGGCCGGAGCAGATTTCCGGCTTCTCCTACTCGCCGTTTCGCCTGGGTGAAAGCCCGCAAAAGGGCCAGTACCCGAGCGAGGAGGAGATGCGCCAGGACCTCGAGCAGTTGAGCAAACTGACCGACAGTATCCGTATCTATACCGTCGAAGGCACCCAGGCCGAAGTCCCGCGGCTGGCTGAGGAATTCGGCCTGCGCGTCACCCTGGGTATCTGGATCAGCCCGGACCTTGAGCGCAACGAGCGCGAGATCAGCAAGGCCATCGAGCTGGCCAACAGCTCGCGCAGCGTGGTGCGGGTGGTGGTTGGCAACGAGGCGTTGTTCCGCAAAGAGGTCACCCCCGAGGCGCTGATCCAGTACCTGGATCGGGTCCGCGCGGCGGTCAAGGTGCCGGTGACCACCAGTGAACAGTGGCATATCTGGAAAGAAAACCCGGAGCTTGCCCCCCACGTCGACCTGATCGCCGCGCACATCTTGCCGTACTGGGAGTTTGTGCCGATGCAGGATTCGGTCGAGTTCGTGCTTGATCGCGCCCGTGAGCTCAAGCAGCAGTTCCCGCGCAAACCGCTGCTGCTGTCGGAGGTTGGCTGGCCGAGCAACGGCCGCATGCGCGGCGGCGCCGATGCCACCCAGGCCGACCAGGCCATCTACCTGCGCACGCTGGTCAACACCCTCAACCGACGCGGCTACAACTACTTCGTCATCGAGGCCTACGACCAACCGTGGAAGGCCAGCGACGAAGGTTCAGTGGGCGCCTACTGGGGCGTGTTCAACGCCGAGCGCCAACAGAAATTCAACTTCGAAGGGCCGGTGGTGGCGATTCCGCAGTGGCGCGCCCTTGCGGTCGCTTCGGTGGTGCTGGCGATGCTTGCCCTGACCATCCTGCTGATCGATGGCTCGGCGCTACGCCAACGCGGGCGCACCTTCCTCACCTTCATTACCTTCCTCTGTGGCTCGGTGCTGGTGTGGATCGCCTACGACTACAGCCAGCAATACAGCACCTGGTTCAGCCTGATCGTCGGTTTCCTGCTGGCGCTGGGGGCGATTGGTGTGTTCATCGTGTTGATGACCGAAGCCCATGAACTGGCCGAAACGGTGTGGACGGCCAAGCGCCGTCGCGAATTCCTGCCGGTGCAGGGCGACAGCGCCTACCGTCCGAAAGTGTCGGTGCACGTGCCCTGCTACAACGAGCCACCGGAGATGGTCAAACAGACCCTCGACGCCCTCGCAGCGCTCGACTACCCCGACTATGAAGTGCTGGTGATCGACAACAACACCAAGGACCCGGCCGTGTGGGAGCCGCTCAAGGCCCACTGCGAGCTGCTCGGTGAGCGCTTCAAGTTCTTCCACGTTGCGCCGCTGGCCGGCTTCAAGGGTGGCGCACTCAACTACCTGTTGCCGCACACGGCCAAGGACGCCGAAGTGATCGCCGTGATCGACTCGGACTACTGCGTCGACCGCAACTGGCTCAAGCACATGGTGCCGCACTTCGCCGACCCGAAGATCGCTGTGGTGCAGTCGCCGCAGGACTACCGCGACCAGCACGAAAGCGCCTTCAAGAAGCTCTGCTACAGCGAATACAAAGGCTTCTTCCACATCGGCATGGTCACCCGCAACGACCGTGACGCGATCATCCAGCACGGTACCATGACCATGACCCGGCGCTCGGTGCTGGAAGAACTCGGCTGGGCCGACTGGTGCATCTGCGAAGACGCCGAGCTGGGCCTGCGCGTGTTCGAAAAAGGCTTGTCTGCCGCCTACGCGCACAACAGCTACGGCAAGGGCCTGATGCCCGACACCTTCATCGACTTCAAGAAGCAGCGCTTCCGCTGGGCCTACGGCGCGATCCAGATCATCAAGCACCACGCCCGCGCCCTGCTGCAGGGCAAGGGCAGTGAACTGACCCGCGGCCAGCGCTATCACTTCCTCGCCGGCTGGTTGCCATGGGTCGCCGATGGCATGAACATCTTCTTCACCGTCGGTGCGCTGCTGTGGTCGGCGGCGATGATCATCGTCCCGCACCGGGTCGATCCACCGCTGATGATCTTTGCCATCCCGCCGTTGGCGCTGTTCTTCTTCAAAGTCGGCAAGATCCTGTTCCTCTACCGTCGTGCGGTCGGCGTCAACCTCAAGGACGCCTTCGCTGCCGCCCTGGCCGGGCTGGCGCTGTCGCATACGATTGCCAAGGCCGTGCTGTACGGTTTCTTCACCAGCAGCATGCCGTTCTTCCGCACGCCGAAGAACGCCGACAGCCATGGTTTGCTGGTGGCGATTTCCGAGGCGCGCGAAGAGCTGTTCATCATGCTCTTGCTGTGGGGCGCTGCCGGTGGCATCTACCTGGTGCAGGGCTTGCCCAGTTCGGACATGCGCTTCTGGGTAGCCATGCTGCTGGTGCAATCGCTGCCGTACCTGGCCGCGCTGATCATGGCCTTCCTGTCGTCGCTGCCCAAACCGGCAAGCGATGCAGCACAAGCCTCGACTGCCTGACCACAAAGGCCACCCGCTGGCACCCTGAAGGTGCCCGGCGGGCGCATTTGATATAAGATAACGCGCCTGTTTTTTCGTCCTTGCCTTGCCCCCGGAGTTCCCCATGACGGCCCCCGCCGAGCTCTCGCCTACCCTTCAACTGGCCTGCGACCTGATCCGTCGTCCCTCGGTGACCCCGGTCGATGCCGACTGCCAGACCCAGATGATGAACCGCCTGGGCGCTGTCGGCTTCCAGCTTGAACCGATGCGCATCGAAGACGTCGACAACTTCTGGGCCACCCATGGCAGTAAGGACGGCCCGGTGTTGTGTTTTGCCGGCCACACCGACGTGGTCCCGACCGGCCCGGTGCAGCAGTGGCAACATGAGCCGTTCCAGGCACTGATCGATGCCGACGGCATGCTCTGCGGCCGCGGCGCTGCCGACATGAAGGGCAGCCTGGCATCGATGGTGGTGGCCAGCGAGCGCTTTGTGCACGACTACCCCAACCACCGCGGCAAGGTCGCCTTCCTCATCACCAGCGACGAAGAAGGCCCCGCCCATCACGGCACCAAGGCCGTCGTCGAGCGCCTGGTCGCACGCAACGAGCGCCTAGACTGGTGCATCGTCGGCGAGCCATCGAGCACCAATTTGCTCGGTGACGTGGTCAAGAACGGCCGCCGCGGTTCGCTCGGTGCCAAGCTGACCGTACGCGGCAAGCAGGGCCACGTTGCCTATCCGCACCTGGCGCGCAACCCGATCCACCTGGCCGCGCCAGCGCTGGCCGAACTGGCAGCAGAGCATTGGGACGAAGGCAATGCGTTCTTCCCGCCGACCAGCTTCCAGATCTCCAACCTCAATTCCGGTACCGGCGCGACCAACGTCGTGCCTGGCGACCTGACTGCGCTGTTCAACTTCCGCTTCTCCACCGAGTCGACCGTCGAGGGCCTGCAGGCGCGGGTGGCGGCGATTCTCGACAAGCATCAGCTGGACTGGTCGATCGATTGGGCGCTGTCGGGCCTGCCGTTCCTCACCGAGCCAGGTGAACTGCTCGACGCGGTAGCGGCCAGCATCAAGGCCGTCACCGACCGCGATACCCAGCCATCGACCAGCGGCGGCACCTCCGACGGCCGCTTCATCGCCACCATGGGTACTCAGGTGGTCGAGCTCGGCCCGGTCAACGCCACTATCCACCAGGTCGACGAGCGCATCCTGGCCAGCGATCTCGACCTGCTGACCGAGATCTACTACCAGACCCTGGTGCGGTTGCTCGCCTGATGCTCATCTGCCCTCTTTGCCAGGCGGCCTTGGCAGCGCTGGACAACGGTGTCGCGTGCAGCGCCGGCCATCGCTTCGACCGTGCTCGCCAGGGTTATCTGAACCTGTTGCCGGTGCAGCACAAGAACAGCCGTGATCCAGGTGACAATCAGGCGATGGTCGAGGCCCGCCGTGACTTTCTCGACGGTGGCCACTATGCCCCGGTCGCCGAGCGCCTGGCGCAGCTGGCTGCCGAGCGCCAGCCCGGCGCCTGGCTGGATATCGGCTGCGGCGAAGGCTATTACACCGCGCAACTCGCCAATGCCCTGCCGGCGGCCCAGGGTTACGCCCTGGATATTTCCCGTGAAGCGGTTAAACGCGCCTGCAAGCGCGCGCCGCAGGTGACCTGGATGGTCGCCAGCATGGCCCGCGTGCCCCTGGCCGATGCCAGCTGCCAGTTCATCGCCAGCGTTTTCAGCCCGCTCGACTGGCAGGAGGCCTTGCGCCTGCTCAGCCCTGGCGGCGGCCTGATGCGGGTCGGCCCGACCAGCGGTCACCTGATGGAGCTGCGCGAGGTGCTTTACGATGAAGTGCGTCCGTATGCTGACGACAAGCACCTGGCACTGGTGCCAGCGGGAATGGTCCATGCTCACAGTGAAACCCTCGAGTTTCGCCTCAGCCTGGCCGCACCCAAGGCTCGCGCCGACCTGCTGGCGATGACCCCGCACGGCTGGCGAGCAAGCGCTGAAAAGCGCGCGCTGGTGATCGACCAGGCCGCGCCGTTCGAGGTAACCGTTTCCATGCGTTATGACTATTTCCTGCGCCAATCCTGAGCACACCGGAGCCCTTTATGCGTCAACCTGATATCGAGATTTACCTGAAGGACACCGACGTCGACCACAAGCAGATTGCCCAGTGGTTGGTCGAGGCCTTGGGCCCGTGCACCGAATGGACCCAGAAAGGCCTGACCTGGAAATGCCAGGCCGGTAACATCCCGGTGACCTGGTTACCGAAGGCTGTAGGGAAATGGAACAGCCTCTACCTGGAAAGCGACCAGACCCCGTGGGAGGACGACATTGCCTGCGCACGCGCAGCCTTTGCCGCACTCAACGTCGAAGTGCGTTGTGCACCGGGCAGCTGGAGCGAAGAACACGGGGAGGAGGATGCCGACCGTTGGATCCGTATCAGCGCCGACGGTGAAGAGGAAATCACCTGGCGCACGCAGTAATACTGCGAGAGGGATGTAACACGAGCAATCGCATCAGGCTGCAAGTTCCACGGACAACTTGCAGCTTGAGGCTTGCCAACCAGCGCTTACAGGCCCACTACATCCTCGGCCTGGAGACCTTTCTGGCCTTGGGTGAGGTTGTATTCAACCTGCTGCCCTTCAACCAGCGAGCGATGCCCTTCACCACGAATCGCCCGATAGTGGACGAATACATCGGCCCCATCTTCGCGCTGAATGAAGCCATAACCCTTGGCATCGTTGAACCACTTTACATTCCCAGTCTCACGAGACGACATCTGAACTACTCCAGTTTTTTTATTGTGAAGATCGCCTTGCAGGCACTGAGTTTCCCCGTGCCGACGCCGCTTGCTGAAATATCCTGCAAGGGGCGGACCGAGTATATGACAGAGAACAAAGAAAATTCATGACAGGCCTGTTCAATGCAGTTTTTTGCTGAACTTGCGCAGATACGGCAGACTCACTGACTGCAAATCGATCCGAAATTCTTCCCAGGGCCCACACATCACATGACCCGTTCCCCCCTGCGCCGCTTGATCTTCGGCGCCCTGCGCCGCGTGCTTTACCTGTGGGTACGCTCCGAGACCATCAATCAGTCATCGCTGACCCTAAAGCTCGACCGCAGCCGCCCGGTGTTCTATGCCCTGCCCTCGCCGTCGCTGACCGACCTGGCGGTGCTCGACCGCGAATGCACCAAAGCGGGGCTGCCGCGGCCAGTGTTGCCCGTTGTGGTTGGCCCGCTGCACGAGCCTGCGGCGTTTTTCTATCTGACCCCGGAGCCGGACTGGCTCGGCCGCCACGACAAACGCGGCGCGCCGCCGACCCTGGAGCGGCTGGTCGAAGCAGTCAGCCAGCATGCCGAAGAAGACGCACAGATCATCCCGGTCAGCGTGTTCTGGGGGCAGACCCCGGCCAGTGAATCGAGCCCATGGAAGCTGCTGTTTGCCGACAGCTGGGCGGTAACCGGACGCCTGCGTCGCTTGCTCACCATCATCATGCTCGGGCGCAAGACCCGCGTGCAGTTCTCGGCGCCGATCCACCTGCGCGAGCTGGTCGAGCACAACAAGGGCCATGCGCGTACCGTGCGTATGGCCCAGCGCCTGATGCGCGTGCACTTTCGCAACCTCAAGAGCGCGGTCATCGGCCCGGACATTTCGCACCGGCGCAACCTGGTCAAAGGCCTGATCCACGACCAGCAGGTGCGTCAGGCCATCGCCGAGGAGGCAGAACGCGAGCAGATTCCGCTGGCGAAAGCCGAGGCGCGAGCGCTGCGCTACGGCAACGAAATTGCCTCGGACTACACCTACACCGCGATCCGCTTTCTTGAAGTGGTGCTGAGCTGGTTCTGGAACAAGATCTACGACGGCATCAAGGTCAACAACATCGAGCAGGTGCAAGGCATCGCTCCCGGTCACGAGGTGATCTATGTGCCCTGCCACCGCAGCCACATCGACTACCTGCTGCTGTCCTACCTGCTGTTTCGCAACGGCCTGACGCCACCGCACGTAGCCGCGGGCATCAACCTCAACATGCCGGTCATCGGCAGCCTGCTGCGCCGTGGCGGGGCGTTCTTCATGCGCCGTACGTTCAAGGGCAACCCGCTGTACACCGCGGTGTTCAACGAATACTTGCACACGCTGTTCACCAAGGGCTTCCCGGTCGAATACTTCGTCGAAGGCGGCCGCTCGCGCACCGGGCGCATGCTGCAGCCACGCACCGGCATGCTGGCGATTACCCTGCGCAGTTTCCTGCGCTCGTCGCGCACACCGATCGTGTTCGTGCCGGTGTACATCGGCTATGAGCGGGTGCTCGAAGGCCGCACCTACCTGGGCGAGCTGCGTGGGGCGAGCAAGAAAAAAGAATCCATCTTCGACATCTTCAAGGTCATCGGCGCGCTCAAACAGCGCTACGGCCAGGTGTCGGTCAACTTCGGCGAGCCGATCCGCCTGGCCAGCTTCCTCGATGAGCAGCGCCCAGGCTGGCGCGAAGAGGATCACGGCGAGCAGTTTCGTCCGGCCTGGTTGAACGACACCACCCACCGCCTGGGCGAAACCGTGGCCCGCCACCTCAACGAAGCCGCGGCGGTCAATCCGGTCAACCTGGTCGCGCTGGCATTGCTCTCGACCAGCCGTCACGCGCTCGACGAAAGCGCCCTTGTGCGGGTGCTCGACCTATACCTGAGCTTGCTGCGTGAAGTGCCCTATTCGGCGCATACCACCCTGCCTGAGGGCGATGGCATGGCCTTGATCAGCCACGTCAAAGGCATGAACCTGCTGTCCGAGCAGAACGATGCCATGGGCCGCATCCTCTATCTGGATGAAGCCAACGCGGTGCTGATGACCTATTACCGCAACAACGTACTGCACATCTTTGCCCTGCCGGCGCTGCTGGCGAGCTTCTTCCAGAGCAGCTCACGGATCAGCCGCGAGCTGATCGGCCAGTACGTCAAGGCGCTGTATCCGTACCTGCAAGCCGAGCTGTTCCTGCGCTGGACGCCCGAGCAACTCGACGAAACCATCGATCACTGGCTCGACGCGCTGGTTGCCCAAGGCCTGCTGCGGGTGGAAAACGGCGTCTACCTGCGCCCGGCACCGAGTTCGCGTGCGTTCGTATTGCTGACGCTGCTCTCGCGGACCATCACCCAGGCCCTGCAGCGCTATTACATGGCGACCTCACTGTTGGTCAACAACGGCCAGCAGACCCTGACCGCCGAAGAACTGGAAGACCTCTGCGTGATGATGGCCCAGCGGCTGTCGATCCTGCATGGCCTGAATGCACCGGAGTTCTTCGACAAGAGCCTGTTCCGCCACTTCATCCAGACCTTGCTCCAGCAAGGCGTGCTGCGGCCCGCCGGCAACGGCAAGCTCAGCCATCACGACAAGCTCGGCGAGCTGGCCGAGGGTGTGGCCAAGCGCGTGCTGTCGGCCGAGCTGCGCCTGTCGATTCGCCAGGTGGCGCTGCACCGCGAAATAGAAGGTGTGGAGCAAATCCCCACCTGAGTGCAAACCCTTGGCCGCGACTGCCGCGACCTTGGCAGGAAAATCCGCTACAGTCCCCGGGGTTGGTCACAAGCCGACCCCAGGACTACGGAGAATCCATGAAAAAGCTCTTTATGCTGTGCTGCGCCTCTCTGCTTGCAGCCTGCTCCAGCAACAGCCCGGCACCACAGGCCAGCCTTGATGGCGAAGTGTTCTACCTGCAGCGCATTGCCCTGCCGCCAGCCGCTACCCTCAGCGTCAGCTTGCAGGATGTATCGCTGATGGATGCCCCAGCCGTGACCCTGGCCAGCCAGGCCGGCCCGATCCAAGGCAACGTGCCGCTGCCGTTCCACCTGAGCTATGACCCTGCTCAGGTCAAACCGGGACACCGCTACGCGGTCAGTGCCCGCATCGAGTATCAAGGCCAACTATTGTTCATCAGCACCGAACAGCACAGCGTCGCGCTCGACGGCAGCGACCAGCAGCCGCTGCGGATCAAAGTCGACCCGGCTCGCTGAGCCCTGCACCTATTCACTGTCATAAGGAATAATCCATGATTCGCTCCTCCCTGCGCTTCGGCGGCCTCTGCGCTGGCCTGCTGTTGTCCGCCAGTGCGCTGGCCCTGTCGCTCGGCGACCTCAGCCAGCAGGACGCTACCGGCGGCCTGAAAGACGCCCTCACCCAAGGCGCCCAAGTGGCGATCAAGCAACTCGGCACCCCCGGTGGCTTCAGCAACAATCCCGACGTGCGCATCGAGCTGCCAGGCAACCTCGGCAAAGCCGCCAAGGCGATGAAGATGTTTGGCAAGGGCGACCAGGTGCAAGCGCTGGAAGACAGCATGAACAAGGCCGCCGAAGCCGCCGTACCGCAGGCTCAGGCGATCCTCGTCGATGCGGTGAAGAAGATGACCGTGACCGATGCCAAGGGCATCCTCAGCGGCGGTGAAGACTCCGCCACGCAGTACCTGAACAAGAGCAGCCGCGAGCAGATCCGCGCCAAGTTCCTACCGATCGTCAAGGCCGCCACCGACAAGGTCGGCGTCGTCCAGCAGTACAACAGCTTCGCCGGTCAAGCCTCGGCCCTGGGCCTTGGCAGCAGCAAGAGCGCCAACGTCGAAAGCTACGTCACCGAGAAGGCCCTCGATGGCCTGTTCGAAATGATTGCCAAGCAAGAGCAGAGCATTCGCCAGAACCCGGCGCAGGCCGCTACCAGCCTGGCCAAGAAAGTCTTCGGCGCCCTCTGAGGCCCTTCGCTGGCGCGCCTGCTGCAGATTGGCAGCAGGTGCGCCCAGCGCCTCTTACGCTTCCTTCCTGACCTTGAACCATGCCGCATACAGCGCCGGCAGGAACAGCAGCGTCAGCACCGTGGCGACGATCAGGCCGCCCATGATCGCCACCGCCATCGGCCCGTAGAACACGCTGCGTGACAGCGGAATCATCGCCAGCACGGCGGCCAGTGCAGTCAGCACGATTGGCCGGAAGCGCCGCACCGTGGCTTCGATGATGGCTTGCCAGCGCTGCATGCCCGCGGCGATGTCCTGCTCGATCTGATCGATCAGGATCACCGAATTGCGCATGATCATCCCGGCCAGGGCAATGGTGCCGAGCATGGCGACGAAGCCGAACGGCTGGCGGAAGATCAGCAGGAACAGGGTCACCCCGATCAACCCCAGCGGTGCGGTGAGGAACACCATCACCGTGCGCGAGAAGCTGCGCAGCTGGATCATCAACAGGCTCAACACCACCACGATGAACAGCGGCATGCCGGCATTGACCGACTTCTGCCCGCGCTCGGAGTCCTCGACAGTGCCGCCGACCTCAAGCAGATAGCCGTCCGGCAAGCTGGCACGCACCTGCTGCAACGATGGCTCGATCTGCTTGACCAGCGTCGCCGGCTGCTGCTTGTCATAGATATCGGCGCGCACGGTCACCGTTGGCAAGCGATTGCGATGCCAGATAATGCCTTCCTCGAAGCCGTACTCAAGAGTCGCCACCTGCGACAGCGCCACGCTCTGGCCGTTATCGGTCGGCACTGCGAGGCTTGCCAGGTTACCCAGGTCGCCACGCGCCTCGGCCGTGCCCCGCACCAGGATCTCGATCAGCTCGTTGTCTTCGCGGAACTGGCTGACCGAGCTGCCGGTCAACGAGCTGCGCAGGAAGCTCGCCAGCTGGGCAGTACTCACCCCCAGCGCCCGCGCACGCTCCTGATCGATTTGCAGGAACACCGCCTTGCTCGGCTCTTCCCAGTCCAGGTGCACGTTGACTACGTGCGGGTTCTCCAGCACTTTGCTCGCCACTTCCCGGGCCAGCGCGCGGACCTTCTCGATGTGCTCGCCGGTGACCCGGAACTGCACCGGGTAACCTACCGGCGGGCCGTTTTCCAGGCGCGTGACGCGGGAGCGCAATTGCGGGAACTGCTCATTCAGGGTCGCGATCAACCAGCTACGCAGGGCCTCGCGATCTTCCAGGGATTTGGCCAGCACCACGAACTGGGCAAAACTGGCCGCCGGCAACTGCTGGTCCAGCGGCAGGTAGAAGCGCGGCGAGCCGGTGCCGATGTAGGCCACATAGTTGTCGATGCCGTCGTGGTTCTTGAGCAGGCCTTCGAGGCGCTTGACCTGTTCGGCGGAATTACTCAGCGAGGCGCCTTCGGCCAGCTTGAGGTCAATCATCAGCTCCGGCCGACCCGAGGCTGGGAAGAACTGCTGCGGCACGAAACGGAACAGCAGGATGCTGCCGACGAACGCGGCGATGGTCAGCAGGATCACCGTCTTGCGCCGGCGCACGCACCATTCCACCACTCGCCGCACACGTTGGTAAAACGGCGTCGCATAGGGGTCAGTGTGGCCGCGAGCGGCATGCAGCTTGGCCAGATCCGGCAGCAAACGCTCGCCCAGGTACGGCACGAACAGCACCGCCGCTACCCAGGAGGTCAGCAGGGCGATGGTCACCACCTGGAAAATCGAGCGAGTGTATTCGCCGGTACTGGAGGCCGCGGTGGCGATTGGCAAAAAGCCCGCCGCGGTAATCAGGGTGCCGGTGAGCATCGGGAACGCCGTGCTGGTCCAGGCGTAACTGGCCGCCTTGAGCCGGTCGTAGCCCTGCTCCATCTTGATCGCCATCATCTCCACAGCAATGATCGCGTCGTCGACCAACAGACCCAGGGCCAATACCAGCGCACCGAGGGAAATCTTGTGCAAGCCGATGCCGAAGTAGTGCATGGCGGCAAAGGTCATCGCCAGCACCAGCGGAATCGCCAGCGCCACCACCAGCCCGGTACGCAGCCCGAGCGAGAAGAAGCTCACCAGCAGCACGATCACCAACGCTTCGACCAGCACTTGCACGAACTCGCCGACCCCGGCCTTGACCGCCGCCGGCTGGTCGGACACCTTGCGCAGCTCCATACCAACTGGCAGGTTGTGCGCCAGCCGAGCGAACTCGACCTCCAGCGCCTTGCCCAGCACCAGGATATCGCCGCCGTCCTTCATCGCCACGGCCAGGCCGATGGCGTCTTCACCCATGAAGCGCATGCGCGGCGCCGGTGGGTCATTGAAGCCACGGTGCACCTCGGCGACATCGCCGATACGGAAGGTGCGCTCGCCGACCCGGATCGGGAATTGGCGGATCTGCTCGACACTGTCGAAGCGGCCACTGACGCGCAGTTGCAGGCGCTCGCTCGGGGTCTCGAAGAAGCCCGCGCTGCTCACCGCATTCTGCTCTTGCAGCGCCTGCTGCACGGCGGCCAGCGGCACGCCAAGGGTAGCCAGCTTGAGATTGGACAGCTCGATCCAGATCTTTTCATCCTGTAGGCCGATCAGCTCGACCTTGCCCACATCCTTGACCCGTTGCAGCTGGATCTGGATGCGGTCGGCGTAATCCTTGAGCACGGCGTAGTCAAAGCCTTCGCCAGACAACGCATAGATATTGCCGAAGGTGGTGCCGAACTCGTCATCGAAGAACGGCCCCTGGATCTCCGGCGGCAAGGTATGGCGGATATCCGCGACCTTCTTGCGGATCTGGTACCACAGCTCGGGGATGTCCTTGGAGTGCAACGAGTCGCGCGCCATGAAAGTGACCTGCGACTCGCCTGGGCGCGAGAACGAAACGATCTTTTCGTACTCGCCGGTTTCCATCAGCTTCTTTTCGATGCGCTCGGTAACCTGGCGCGACACCTCTTCGGCGCTCGCACCTGGCCAGATGGTACGGATGACCATGGCCTTGAAGGTAAACGGCGGATCCTCGCTCTGCCCCAGCTTGGTGTAGGACATCGCACCAATCGCGGCCAGCAGAATCATCAGGAACAGTACGATCTGGCGATTGCGCAGCGCCCAGGCGGAAAGGTTGAAACCCATCGGGACTTACTCCTTGGCCGCCAGATCCACATCACGATTACTGCGGTCGACCGGCCGCACCTGCTGGCCCTCGCGCAATACATGACCACCGGCAGCGACGATCCAGTCGCCCGGCGCCAGCCCGTCAAGCACCGGCACGCTGTCGGCGCCATAGGCACCCAGGCGCACCGCAACGCGCTGCAGGCGTTTGTCCTTGTCAACTCGCCACACGTAGGCCTGGCCCTGCTCGGCGGTCACCGCCGACAACGGCAGCGCCAATGCCGGCTGGCCTTCATGGGCGACGAACACTCGGGCGCTTTGGCCCAGCTCAGCCGGGGCCTTGCTCGAGTCAAAAGCGATGCGTGCGGCAAAGGTCCGCGAGCGCGGGTCGGCTGCCGGGGACAGTTCGCGGATGCGCGCGGGGTAACGCTGATTGGGCTGCGACCACAGTTCGACACTGACGGGCTGGCCGACGGCAAAGCGCGCGAACTGCTGCTCAGGCAGGCCGATGACCACTTCACGTTCGCCATCTGCTGCCAGGGTAAACACCGTCTGCCCTGCTGCGACGACCTGGCCGACCTCGACCTGACGCTTGGAAATCACCCCCGCCTGCGGCGCACGCAGCACTGCATAGTCGGCCTGGTTGCCGGCCACATCAGCTTCGGCCTGAGCTTGCTTGAGGCGGGCGAGGCCTGCGCGGTAGAGGTTTTCGGCGTTGTCGAACTGCGAGCGGCTGACCATCTGCCGGTCGAGCAATTTCTGATAACGCTCACGTTCGGTCTGCACCAGCGCCAGGTTGGCCTGCGCGGCGGCAAGCTGGGCACGGTTGGCTTGCAATTGCAGGCGTACATCCTGTGGGTCGAGCTCGGCCAGTGGCTGATCGGCCTTGACCCGCTGGCCCTCTTCCACCAGGCGCTTGCTGACTTTGCCGCCAATGCGGAAGGCCAGCTCAGGCTCGTAGCGGGCGCGTACTTCGCCGGGGTAGCTGTCGGCGGCAGCGCTGGCCGGCTGCGGCTGCACGACCAGGGCCGGACGCGGCGCGGTGGGCGGCGCGGTCTCCTGACCACAGGCGGCCAGCAGCAAGGCTGCAGCGGCGGGCAAAGCAATTGACCAGGCATGACGCAACATGATGGGGGACCGTCCGTGTAAGGCGCTTCTAATATTTATACTGGCGAGTATATTAAATCAGCTGTGCGGTGGCGGGAAGTCGGTGAAAGGTAGAAATTATTGGGTGGTGGTTAGTGTATGTGGATGCTGGGCATCTGGCTGCGCGGGGCCGGATTGCGCCTATGAGAGGGTGGACTTATCCGATTCATTAGTGATGGTTCCGGCCCCTTCGCTGCGCTACGGGATTCCCTCGCTCCGGTCTTGCTCCTGAAGACGCAGGTAGATCAAGATCAAGAGCGAAAGTCAAAAGCAGCGGCCCAAGAGGCCCAGTACAGCGCGGTCCTCCCGGGAGCAAGACCGGAGCGAGGGAACCCCGCAGAGCAGACCAAAGGCAACCACCATAAATCCCGAAGCTAACCAAAGCGCTCAAGCCTACAAGCCGCCAAATCAGTAGCCTCCACGCCACTCACAATCTCCGCCCCCACCAAACGCCCCACGGTAGCAGCCAAAGTAACCCCAGGGTGCATCACACAAACGTACACACCACCGATGCCCGGCACATATCCAACAAGCGGCGCACCATCACTCGGCACAGGCCGCAAACCAACACAAGCCTCCACAACGTCGAGCGAAGCAACGCCATGCAACTCACTCTTGATCGCCCCAGCGGCTCTGAGCGCAATCGCCCCCGGCCGGTTATCGACCGCATCATCCAGATAATCCTCCGCCGCCAGCAGGCTTCCATCCTTGCCCTGCCGCACCTCCATCGCCGCATTGGACACAATCCCCCTGACAAGCCGACTGGGCGACCTGTAACGGATATAGATGGCAGGTGAGGCCTCCAGCGCAAGCGAGTAACCCAAAGAGCCCAACAGCGCCGTAATACCCATACCAGCTGCAAGCACCACTAGATCAGCATCGATTACCCCGCTGCTGGTTCGCACACCCGAGACGCGATCAGCGCTTTCGGTGAACCCCAGTACCTGGGTCCCTTCCATAAGCCTGGCACCATGACCCCGAGCACCCTCAATCAGCGCCCAGGTAACATCGACCGCGTTCAGTGCCCCCTCCTCTGCTGCATAAATAGCCTGAACAGGTGGATGCTTGAGATTCGGCTCCAGAGCCAGAATCTCGGCACAAGAGACTGTTGCGACCCCAGCAGACTTGGCACAAGCAGGCGGCATCGGCGAAATGCCATAGGTCAGCGCCCCTGTCCACTGCACATTCACCCCCGGCAACTCCGCCTCGAGGCGGCGGTAGTCAGCGATGGCAGCGGCACGCAGCGGTGCGACCGGGTCTGCGCCGCTGCAGCAGGTATTGATCCATGCAAAGGACGTCGATGTCACACCAGACGCCACCCGCCCTGCTTCCACTATGGTGACCCGCACACCCAGCCGTGAGAGATGATAAGCCACGGAGGCCCCCACAATACCCGCCCCAACCACCACAACTGTCATCGCCGAACCTGTGTTCATCGTGCTCTCCTTGTCACCCGTGCGCATGACTATGTCTCACTAGCAGAACAGGATCTACAGCTGGTCCGCGGGCGCTGCTACAGCTACGGCCACAATGACGCATGCCGGGAAACGACGATGCCCACGCTCCTCAGAGAGAAACGCGGGCATCGGGGAACAGCTGAGGTAAGTTACTTGGCGACGACCGCACTGCCCGCCTGTTTCTCGAGTTGACGTTTGCGGCCGATTACCAGGACCGCGATGCCAGCCACACTACACAACGCCGCCAACGGCTCGGCCTGGTCAACGCCATCCCTTACGGCGTTGCCTGGGTTGATCTGATGCGCAGCCTGGGCTACAAGCCTGACGGCTCGGCTTGACGATTGATCGACCACTACAGCCGTAGCGCCTTTGAACCGGTAAGATGGCTTCCTGTTCACCAAGATGCAGACCCTGATGCCAAACGACGCACCCATCGGCCCTGGCCGGCCGAAGGACCTAGCCAAACGCGAGGCCATCCTTGAAGCTGCCAAAGCGCTATTCCTGAGCCTTGGCTACGCCAACACCAGCATGGATGCGGTCGCCACGGCGGCAGGTGTTTCAAAACTGACGGTCTACAGCCATTTCACCGACAAGCAGACCCTGTTCGGCTCGGCGGTGATGGCGACCTGCCAAAGCCAATTGCCGGAGCTGATATTCGAGCTGCCCGACGGTGTGCCGATTGACCAGGTGCTGCTGAACATCGCGCGAAACTTCCACGCGCTGATCAGCAGCGACGAGTCGGTCAAGCTGAGCCGGCTGATCATGGCCCAAGGCAGCCATGACCCAAGTTTTGGCCGGTATTTCTATGAGGCCGGGCCCAAACGGATTCTTGCCGAAATGGAAGCACTGCTACGCAATGCCGCTGACCGTGGCTTGTTGCGCGTCGACAGCCCGTGGCGAGCGGCCGAACACTTCTTCTGCCTGATCAAGGGCGCGCCGGATTATCGCTTGCTGCTCGGCTGCGCGCCGCCGTTGGTAGGCGCAGAGGCCGAGGCGCATGTGCGCGAGGTAGTCGAGCTGTTTGTGCGGGCGTACGCGCCTTAGGCCTTGAGGGCTTTTTTCGGGTAGATGTCGTAGCGACTCGATTTGCCTTCCAGGCTGTGGCTGGGCTTGGGCCCGTCAGTGATCGGCGCCTTGCGCGGGCGCTTGACCACTACGCGATGGCTGGCCAGTGCCAGCGCGGCAGCCAATAACGCCGGAGCATCGAGGTCGTCGCCCACCAGCGGGCGGAACACACGCATCTCTTTTTTCACCAGCGCGGTCTTCTCTCGATGGGGAAACATCGGGTCGAGGTAGATCACCTGGGGTGGCTCCCCTTGCCAGGCGTGCATGGTGTCGATGGCGTTGCCGACCAACAAGCGCATGCGCTCGACGATGGGCCCGACCTCATGGTCGTCGCGGGCGCGTTGCAGGCCGTCGGCGAGCAACGCGGCAACCAGCGGCTGGCGCTCGATCAGGGTCATCTGGCAACCGAGGCTGGCCAGCACGAAGGCGTCCTTGCCCAGGCCGGCAGTGGCATCCAGTACCTGCGGGCGCACGCCCTGGGCCACGCCGACCGCCTTGGCGATCATCTGCCCGCTGCCGCCGCCAAACAGGCGCCGGTGCGCAGCTTGACCTTCGACGAAGTCGACCCGCACCGGCCCTGGCGCCTGCGCTCCGAGCTGCTGCAGTTGCAGGCCGTCGGCGCCGATCTGCAGCGCCACGGCGGCGCTGTCGTCGTTCAGCGGCAAACCCAGTTGCACAGCCCACTGCTGCGCCTGGGCCTGGTACTCGGGCGCCAACGCCTCGACTGTGATGCCCGTGCCCTGCTCTTGCTCTACCATCCGATCCTGCACCCGAAAAAATTAATGAAACCCCGGCCACGGCCGATACACGCAGTATCCGCTATTGTGCCAGAGCTGAACCGCCGCGACTGCCATGACAGACACTCTTCCCATCGGCTTGACCTACCTGTCGCCTGTCGGCAACTACGGTCGGCAGAATACCCAGGCACTCGGTGGCGTCAGCCATCTGTGGCAGGATTTCTTCGCCCGAGCGATGGCCGACCAAAGTGCTGTCGAAGTGGACCCGGTCAGCCAGGCGCTGCAGCAGCATGACCAGGTCAGTGGTGAGCCCACCGGCGGCGCCCGCGCCCTGGCATTGATCGACCTACAGCGTAGCTGTCAGGTCAGCGACACCGAGGTCAAGCCACCCGAGCCGCTGTTTCTGCCCAAGGCGGAGCTTGAAGCCGCACTGCTCGAACCTGCGCCCGAGCCGTTCAGCGCCGCCGAGATGATCGAGCAGCAGCGCGATCTGGACCTCAACAACAGCTGGTTACGCCCGGTCGTCATGCACCAGGGCCAGCCGCTGCCAACGCCTGGCGCCGCCCCCGCGCCGCGCCCGCTGTACCTGCCGATTGCCGAATTCGACATGGACTTGCTCGACCCGGCGCCGGAGCCGTTCGATCAGCCGACACTGACGCTGCAGCAGCACGACCTTGAGTTCGACATGCACTGGGCACGCCCGGTGGTGCTGAACAACGTGCGCGTACATGCCTAACGGCAGACCTGCCAGACGCCCATGTCCAGGTGAAAATGATTGTGATGAGCAGCGTTGTAGTCCGGGCCTAGCACCGTACTGAAGCTGGCACATGCAGCCTTGCGCACCTCGCGCAGAAACTCAGCCTTTTGCCCGCCAACCTGCCAGTCCTGCGCCAGCACGATGCGCTGGCCATCCTTGAGCCGAAAAGCGCTGATATCGAGGGCGTTGGCCGTCGCATGCTGGCTCAGGCGCCCTTCCTTGCGGTTGTACACATTGCGACAGGCAAAGCTGCCAAGGTGCTCGACCCTTGTCACCGGCTGGCCAAACACGCGCTGCGCGGCCGGCTGCAAGCCATGGGTCTCGAAC
Source organism: Pseudomonas sp. PGPR N4 (assembly GCF_059693665.1). NCBI lineage: Bacteria > Pseudomonadati > Pseudomonadota > Gammaproteobacteria > Pseudomonadales > Pseudomonadaceae > Pseudomonas > Pseudomonas sp. PGPR N4. The sequence continues at coordinate 329,990 of NZ_JCAUKV010000003.1, read as the reverse complement.
AAGGCATAGGCCACCGCCAGCGGGCAGCTGGCGAGGAAACTGCTACTCAGGCTGGCCTGGCCTGCCTCGACCCGCCACACATTGCTCAAAGGACAGCGCGCGCTGGCCGGGCTGTCGGCCTGGGCGCGATAACGCAGGCCGGAGCTTTGCAGGGCTTGTTCGCACAGGGCTGGATCCTGGCGCAGCCGCGACAGCTTGTACGCGGTCAACCAGTTAGGCGGCTGGCGTACGTCGAGCGCTGCCCATGGGTTCCAGGCGGCAGGCGGGCGCCAGCCCAGGTACCAGGCTTGCGCCGCCGCCAGAGCGAGGATGAACAGCAGCCAACCGAGCCAGCGCATCTGGGCTTAGCGACGGAACAGATCGTTGAGCTGAGCAAACGGCATGCTCTGCTCGGCGTAACTGAAGGTGCCCTGCTCGCGGATTTCCAGCGCTGCCCGCTGCAGCGCGCCAAAGGCCGCGCGGGCCAATGACGAGCCGACGCTGATGCGGCGCACGCCAAGGTCCTGCAGCTGATTGACGTTCAATGGCACGCCAGCCAGGCCCATCAGCACGTTGACCGGCTTGGGTGCCAGCGCCTGCACCACCGCGCGCACTTCGTCTGCGCTGCGCAGGCCTGGTGCGTAGAGCACATCGGCCCCCGCTTCGGCGTAGGCCTGCAAGCGCAGGATGGTGTCGTCGAGGTCCATCCGCTCATGCAGCAGGTTTTCCGCGCGGGCGCACAGGGTGAAGGTGAACGGCAGGCTACGCGCGGCCTGGGCGGCGGCACGGATCCGCTCCACGGCCAGGCCCATGTCATAGATGGGGGCATCGCTGCGGGTAGTGGCGTCCTCGATCGAGCCGCCCACCAGGCCCGCCTCGGCCGCGCGCAGGATCGCCTGGGCGCAGTCTTCAGGCAAGTCACCAAAGCCGTTTTCCAGGTCGGCGGCGACTGGCAAGGCGCTCGCATCGACGATGGCGCGGGCGTTGTCCAAAGTATCGTCCAGGCTCAGCGCACCCTCGGCGTCGGCGCGGCCGAGGCTGAAGGCAAGGCCGGCACTGGTGGTCGCCAGCGCTTCGAAGCCCATGCTGGCCAGGAGTTTGGCCGAGCCGGCGTCCCAGGGATTGGCCATGACAAAGGCACCGTCACGCTCATGCAGCGCCTTGAAGGCCTCAGCTCGCAGGGTTTGTACATCCATGATCACTGGCTCCGGCAGATTGACGAGTGGTCAGAGTAGACCCAGCTGTTCGACCTCAGGCGCTCGTGGCAATTCCGCCAGTGCTGGCAACCCCGGCAGACGCTCGCTCAAGCGCTGGTGAAAGTGCTGAGCCAGGGCCGCAGCTTGCTGGTTATCGGAAGTATGCAGAAACACATAAGGGCTCAGGCCGGCTTCGATCCACTCGGCGACCTTGCTCACCCATGGCGTCAGGAACGGCTCGTTGCCAATCACTTCAGGCTGGCCGATGAAGCGCACCTGTGGGTGCTGGCTGAAAGCAGCCGGACGCGCCGGTACGCGAGGCTTCTTGCTCTGCGCATGCAACACGGCAGGCTCGCGTGAGGTGCAGCTGAACAACGCACGCGAGTCCAGGCAGATGCGCTCGACACCCATGCCATGCAGCAGACGATTGAGCGACCGCTCTTCTTCGTCGCGAGCGAAAAAAGCGTCGTTACGCACCTCGACTGCAACCGGCACGCCGATCTCTTGCAGAAAGTACGCAAGCTCGGGCAACCGCGAAGGGCCAAAGGTGGCCGGCAACTGCAGCCAGTACGGCGCGACCCGCCCACCCAGCGGCGCCATCAGCCGGGTAAAGGCCAACCCTGCCTCAAGTTGCTCACGTAGATCACCGCCATGGCTGACTTCACGCGGGAATTTGGCGGTGAAGCGAAAGCCGGGCGGCATGATCTGCGCCCAGCGTTCTACCGTGGACGGTGCCGGGCTGGCATAAAAGGTGGTATTGCCTTCGACGGCGTTGAAGACCCGGCTGTACAGCGCGAGGTAGTCAGTGACGCGGGCATCGGCGGGGTAGAGATAGTCGCGCCAGGCGCTTTCGCTCCAGGACGGGCAACCGAGAAAGTATGGCAGGGGCGATGGCTTCATCCATCAAATGTACAGATCAAGCCCCAACACTTCCATATCCCAATCGGTGAATCCGGCAGTCGCCATGTAGCTGGCCAGAGCGGTTGCAGTGCGCCGGTCGCGGGCGCGGGGGAAAACCATGTCCTGCTGGCGGGCGGGCAAGCCGCCCGCGCTGCGGCGAGTGCGGGTTTCCTGCGCGACCTCGGACTCTTCGATCAGCTCGGCATCTTCGACTGCTTCGTCACGCACCGGTGCCTTGCGCGGTGCGCGCTTGATCGGATAGGACTGCGGTGAAAAGCCGTCGATACGCATGAAATGAACACTCAGGATCAATGATGGCAATTTAGCAGCATCAGAGATCCATCGCTAATGCCGTTGTGATAACTGGACCACAGTTCTCACCAAAGGTTTAGCGCAAAAGTAAGCAGCCGACGAACAGCCGCTTAAACCGCCTTGGGCGTGGCCACGTTATCGCGCAGATAAACCGGTTGTGCCTGGTCGGCGGCGACCGCTTCACCGCGGGCCCAGGCAAACCCGGCCAGGCTCAGCACATCGAGCGCGCTGGGTAGCAAGCTGGTGTCCATGGCGCTGACCGGTACCGCCAGGCGCTCGTGGTAAGCCCAGCCAGTGCCGGCGCCGAACCAGTCGCCGCTGCTGCCATCCGGCAGCGCTACCCGCTCCGGCGGCAGCACCGCTTCGCGGCCAACCAGGCGCATCTCGCCAGCAGTGGCCTGATAGCAGCCCCAGTAGACTTCATCCATGCGCGCATCGATGGCTGCGGCAACCTGAGCGATGCCACGCTCACGCAACACGCCTTGGGCCAGCGCGGCGAGGTTGGAAACCGGCAGCACCGGCCGCTCCAGGGCGAAGGCCAGGCCCTGGACCACGCCAATGGCAATGCGCACGCCGGTGAAGGCGCCAGGGCCGCGACCGAAGGCGATGGCGTCGACAGCGCTCAGCGCCACGCCCGCGTCGGCCAGCAACTGCTTGATCATCGGCAGCAGCTTTTGCGCGTGCAGACGCGGGATGACCTCATAGTGGCTGGTGACCTTGCCGTCATGCAGCAATGCAACGGAACAGGCTTCGGTGGCGGTATCCAGGGCCAGCAAGGTGGTCATCGAACGGGTTTCCAGACGCAAGAAAAAGAGCGCCAGTATAAACGACAACGGCCCGCAAGCGGGCCGTTGTCGTATACAAGGTAACGATCAGCTCAGGGCTGCGAGGACCTTGGCAGTGATTGCTTCAACCGAGCCGACACCTTCGATGTGGCTGTACTTCGGCTTGCCGTTGGCAGCGCCAAGCTTCTGGTAGAAGTTGACCAATGGCTTGGTCTGGTCGTGATAGACCGACAGGCGATGACGCACGGTTTCTTCGGTGTCGTCTTTACGCTGGACCAGATCTTCGCCAGTCACGTCGTCTTTGCCGGCAACCTTTGGCGGGTTGTAGACCACGTGGTAGACGCGACCCGAGCCTTCGTGGACGCGACGGCCAGCAATGCGCTGAACGATCTCTTCATCTTCCACAGCGATCTCGACCACAGCGTCCAGCTCTACGCCGGCAGTGACCAGCGCTTCAGCCTGCGGAATGGTGCGCGGGAAGCCGTCGAAGAGGAAACCGTTGGCGCAGTCTGGCTGGGCGATACGGTCCTTGACCAGGTTGATGATCAGCTCGTCGGAGACCAGCTTGCCAGCGTCCATGATCGCCTTGGCTTGGATGCCCAGGGGGGTGCCAGCCTTCACTGCGGCACGCAACATGTCGCCGGTGGAGATCTGTGGGATCGAGAACTTTTCGGTGATGAATTTTGCCTGAGTACCTTTACCGGCCCCGGGAGCTCCCAGCAGAATTACGCGCATCTTGTGCTCCTCATATTTTTTTATGCAAATCAACGGAGTCGGCGTCAGGGCCAAGTCCGGAAAATCAGGTGTCGACCAGAAAATCGGTCAAAAGGCTGATCAAGATACACAGCGCCCGGCGACCAGACAAGCGTCCCAAAGTTGCGATAAACCGCCACTTGCGACCTGCCGTGGCAAGGGTTGCCCTCGGTGCAACCCTGTTCTGCCGTGCACTATCGTAGCCCGCCCCCGCCCACCTGAGCCTCCTTTGGAGGCACCCTAGCCGGTGTTGCGCAGGCCGGCGGCAATCCCTGCCACAGTGACCAGCAGCGCCTGCTCCAGCGGGCTGTCCAGAGCGGCTTCACGGCTGCGCGAGCGCGCCAGCAGCTCGGCCTGAAGGCGATGCAGCGGGTCCAGATAGGTGTTGCGCAGGCTAATGAATTCGAGGGTCTCAGGGCTGTGTGCGAGTAGCACCGGCTGCCCGGTCAGGCCCAATACCACCTGGCATGACTGCGACAATAGGTCGCGCAGGTGCGCACCCAATGGCAGCAGCTCGGGTTGCACTAGACGTTGGTCGTAGGCCTCGGCAATTTGCGCATCGGCCTTGGCCAGGACCATCTCGAGCATGTCGATGCGGGTGCGGAAGAACGGCCACTGCTCGCGCATCTGCGCCAACAGCTCACCCTGGCCGCGCGCCAAGGCATTGTTCAGGGCGCTTTCCCAACCAAGCCAGGCCGGCAGCATCAGCCGTGTCTGCGTCCAGCCGAAGATCCATGGAATTGCCCGTAGACTTTCGATACCGCCCGCGCGGCGCTTGGCCGGGCGACTGCCCAGCGGCAGGCGGCCCAGCTCCTGCTCGGGAGTCGACTGGCGGAAGTACTCGACGAAGTCAGGGTTCTCGCGCACCACCCCGCGATAGGCCTTGACGCCATCGGCGGCGAGTTGGTCCATCACCTGGCGCCAGGCCGGCTCAGGCAGCGGTGGCGGCAGCAGGGTGGCTTCGAGCACGGCGGCCAGGTACAGGTTGAGGTTCTGCTCGGCGATGCCCGGCAAGCCGAACTTGAAGCGGATCATCTCGCCCTGCTCGGTGGTACGGAAGCGCCCGGCGACCGAGCCGGGTGGCTGCGACAGGATCGCCGCATGGGCCGGGCCACCGCCGCGGCCGACGGTGCCGCCACGGCCGTGGAACAGCAGCAGTTCGACCTGATGCTCGCGGCAGATCTGCACCAGGGTTTCCTGGGCGCGATACTGCGCCCAGGCCGCCGCCGTGGTGCCGGCGTCCTTGGCCGAGTCGGAGTAACCGATCATCACTTCCTGCGGGCCGCGCAGGCCGCTGCGGTAACCCGGCAGGCCGAGCAGCCGTTGCATGACCGGGCCGGCGTTGTCCAGGTCGGCCAGGGTCTCGAACAACGGCACCACGCGCATTGGCCGGGTCAGGCCGGCTTCCTTGAGCAGCAGTTGCACGGCCAGCACATCCGATGCCGCGCCGGCCATGGAGATGACGTATGAGCCAAGTGACGCCGCCGGCGCGGCGGCCACCTCGCGGCAGGTATCGAGGACCTCGGCGGTCTCGGCCTGCGGTTTGAAATGGGCCGGGAGCAACGGCCGGCGATTTTTCAGTTCAGCCTGGAGGAATTCGATGCGCTGCTCTTCATCCCAGTCGGCATAACGGCCAAGGCCGAGGTAGTCGGTGATCTCGCTCATCGCATCGCGATGGCGAGCGGCGTCCTGGCGCACGTCCAGGCGCACCAGGAACAAGCCAAAGGTGACGGCGCGGCGCAGGCAGTCGAGCAGCGGGCCATCGGCGATCACCCCCATGCCGCACTCGTGCAGCGAGCGGTAGCACAGCTCCAGCGGGTCGAGCAGTTGACGGTTGTCGCTGAGTACCTGGGCACCAGGCGGTTGGTTGCTGGTCAGTGCGGCCTGGGCCCAGCTGCGAGTCGCACGCAGGCGCTCGCGCAGCTGCTTGAGCACACTGCGATAGGGTTCAGCGCCCTCGCCTGCCTGTTCGAGCAGTTCAGCACTGGCCTGCTGCATCGACAGTTCGGCGGCCAGGCTATCGATATCACGCAGGAACAGGTCCGCGGCCATCCAGCGCGCCAGCAGCAGCACCTCGCGGGTCACGGCGGCGGTGACGTTGGGGTTGCCATCACGATCACCGCCCATCCACGAGGCGAAACGGACCGGCGCCGACTCCAGCGGCAGGCGCAGGCCGGTTGCCTCGAACAGCGCCTTGTCGACTTTGCGCAGATGGCTGGGCACGGCCTGCCACAGTGAATGTTCGATGACTGCGAAGCCCCATTTGGCTTCGTCCACCGGGGTCGGCCGAGTGCGGCGGATTTCCTCGGTGTGCCAGGCCTCGGCGATCAACCGACGCAGCTTGTCGCGCACCTGCTCGCGCTCGGCGGGGGTCAGGTCGCGGTGATCCTGCACGGCCAATTGCGCGGCGATGGCGTCGTATTTCTGGATCAGGGTGCGCCGCGCGACCTCGGTTGGATGCGCGGTCAGCACCAGTTGGATATCGAGCTTGGCCAACTGCCGAGCGAGGGCATCGTCGCTGTGCCCTTCCTGCTTCAGGCGGGCCAGCAGCTCGGGCAAAACCCGGCTCTCGAACGGCTCGGGCTGGTCGGCAGCGCGGCGGTGGATGAGCTGATACTGCTCGGCGATGTTGGCCAGGTTGAGAAACTGGTTGAAGGCCCGCGCCACCGGCAACAGCTCGTCATCGGCGAGGTCGTCGAGGGTCGAGCTGAGCTGCTCGGCCGCGCCGCGGCGGTCGGCCTTGGCGCTGTGGCGGATGGCTTCGATCTTCTGCAAAAACGCATCGCCATGCTGCTGGCGAATGGTTTCACCCAGCAGTTCCCCCAACAGATGGACATCCTCACGCAAGCGTACATCGATATCGGTCATCAGGCCTTTCTCCAGCGCGGCTCGTCCGCGCATCCATTCAGGAACCAGCAGCCCCAAGAGTGCCCACAGCAGCGCGCTCAAGGCAAGCCTGACACCGCCAAAGCAACTAAAGTTGAGCAGTGCCACTCCCAATCAGTGCATGGCATTACGCCCTATCCAAGCTGCACAGAGGTCATCATGAAAATCCGCGAACTCGCCCAACACTGGGAACAGAACGCCGCAGGCAGCCTGAGCCCGACCAGCCACATCCTGCATCTGGACCTGGAATCGGAGGCGCGCCTGGCCGCGCTGATCGATATGTTCCCCAAACGCACCGCCGAAGAACTGCTCGGCGAACTGGTCGCCTCGGCCCTCGAAGAGCTGGAAGCGAGCTTCCCCTATGTGCAGGGCCGGCAGGTGATTGCCACCGATGAGCAAGGCGACCCCATGTATGAAGACGTAGGCTCTACGCCGCGCTTTCTGGCTCTGTCGCGGCAGCATCTGCAGACGCTCGCAAGCACCGATCAAGACCCTGCCAAATAACGTGCTGACGACCGCGGGGGGGCCCGTGCGCCCCGCCGCAGTTACCCTGCCCTACCCCTGCGCGAGCTGAAAGTTCCGCAGTTTCTCGCTGACCGTTCAGTCAGAAAATACTTGTAACGGCTTGCTATTTTTTTCGGAACTATTCGAAAAACGCTCCAGTCCGAGCCAATAGCCATCACGCTAAAACCCTGCACACAGTGGTAGTGCACAGTTCAGCTGAAGCGCGCACTGTCAGGGAACGAGCGATGGACTGCCACGGACATTGTCATCAGGAGTGATCCAATGGAGCTGACCAACATGAAGAGCCGCACTATGCCAACATCATCCACCCGCATGCATGGCCTGAAACTGGCCGCGCTGGCCCTGGGCAGCACGTTTGTCCTCGCTGGTTGCGCCGGCAAGCCGCCAACCGAGCAGTACGCCGTGACCCAATCTGCGGTCAACGCGGCGGTGAGCTCCGGCGGTACCGAGTTCGCTGCAGTGGAAATGAAAGCGGCGCAGGACAAGTTCAAGAAAGCTGAAATTGCCATGCACGACAAAAAGTACGAAGAAGCCAAGGTGCTCGCCGAGCAGGCTGAGTGGGACGCCCGCGTAGCAGAGCGCAAGGCACAGGCTGCCAAAGCGCAAAAAGCCGTGCAGGACTCCCGCCAAGGCGTCCAGGAACTGCGTGAGGAAGGCCTGCGCAGCGCTGAATAAGCCTGCCCGCCTCCCCCAGCCTTCGTTACTGATTAAAGGAAGAACACTATGCGCAACTACGTCATGATCCCCGCCCTGCTGGCCCTGAGTGTTGGCCTTGCTGCTTGCTCGCATGATCCAAACGCCAACCTCGAGTCTGCTCGCACCAGCTTCTCTGCGCTGCAGAGCGATCCACAGTCGACCAAACTGGCCGCCCTTGAGACCAAGGACGCGCAGGATTGGCTGAACAAGGCCGACAAGGCCTACATGGATCGCGAAGACACCAAGAAAGTCGACCAGCTGGCCTACCTGACCAGCCAGCGCGTTGAAGTCGCCAAGCAGACCATCGCCCTGCGCGCTGCTGAAGGCGAGCTGAAAAACGCTTCTGCGCAACGTGCCCAGGCTCGCCTGGATGCCCGTGACGCCCAGATCAAGAAGCTGCAGGACAGCCTCAACGCCAAACAGACCGACCGTGGCACCCTGGTGACCTTCGGCGACGTGCTGTTTGACTTCAACAAGGCTGAACTGAAGAGCAGCGCCCTGCCCAACGTGACCAAGCTGGCGCAGTTCTTGGCTGAAAACCCAGAGCGTAAAGTGATTGTCGAGGGCTACACCGACAGCGTCGGTTCGGCCAGCTACAACCAGAGCCTGTCCGAGCGTCGTGCTGGCGCTGTGCGCATGGCCCTGGTACGTGCCGGTGTAGATCCAGCGCGTATCGTCTCGCAGGGCTATGGCAAGGAATACCCGGTTGCTGACAACACCAGCAACTCCGGCCGTGCCCAGAACCGTCGTGTGGAAGTAACCATTTCCAACGACAACCAGCCGGTTGCACCGCGTACTGCTGCCAACCAGTAAGGGTTGCCAGCGGGGCTGCCTGGCAGCCCCGTGGCGACAAACAAAAACCGCGTGAAGCCTTTGGGCTCACGCGGTTTTTTTGTGCTCTGCTTTGGCGGGGGATTCAGAATTGCTGGGGCCGAGCAGCGGCCCCAATGCGATTCACTGCACTTGCCGCGGTGTCTCCTCGCCAACACAGCGCACCGCACGCTTGCGGTTGTCGACCAGCACACCGGTCAGGCCCTTCTGCTGCATATCGATCAATACCAACACCCCATCCATGCACTGCGCCACCTGCGCCGCAGGCTCCAGCGAGACCTTGTAATCCTCGCCCGGCACCGTCTTGAGCATGGTGAAGTCCTGCAGCAACAGGGCATCCTCAGGCTTGGCAAAATGCAGGTAGCCGTAATACCAGAGGGCCCCTACCGTCACGATGATGCTACCGACGCCGGTCAGAATCAGCGGGATGGCGTTGCGTTCTTCACTCATTGCTTGTTCTTCTCATCAGGGAAATTAGGCACTTCGGCCAAGCGCCGCAGGCCGTTGAAATGGGTCGGATCATCCAGGAAGCGGATCATCACCTGGCGCCAGGTCGGGTCGGCAAAGGTCTGCACGTGGCCGCCGCGGGTCAGTTGCAACACCCGTGGTGGTGGCGCATGACGGTACAAGTCCAGACCGTTTTCCAGCGGCACCAGGGCATCGTCGATGCTGTGGAAAAACAACTTCGGCGGGCTGTCCAGGCGCTCGATCGAGCGGATCGCGCTGTCGCCGTCGGGCACCAGCCATGACAACGGCACCTGCAGCGGCCAGGTCAGCCAACCGGTACCCAGTGCGTATCGCCCGACCGAGCGATAACTGGCCGGCACGCCATCGAACACCAGCGCACTGAAGCGCTGACGCTGCTCAGGGTGGCCCGCCAGGTAATGAATCGCCATCGCTCCGCCCAGGCTCTGCCCCAGCAGCACCAGTGGTTTGCCCTGCACCTCAGGCGCCCGTTCAAGCCAGCTCATGGCCGCAGCTATGTCTTCGTACACCTCAGGCAGGCTTGGCTTGCCTTCAGACAGGCCATAACCGCGATAGTCGATCATCAACACCTGGTAGCCCTGCTCCGGCAGCCAGTAGCTGCCGCCGAGGTGCCCAGGCAGGTTGCCGCCGTTGCCGTGCAGGTGCAGCACCGTACCCTTGACCTCGACGCCATCCTTGGCCGGCAGCCACCAGCCGTGCAAGTGCACGCCATCACTGGTGGTCAGGGTCACATCGCGATAGGCCAGCTTGGCCCGCTCGGGGGTGAATGCCTGGCCCGGCTCGGGATAGAACAGCAGGCTGCTGCAGCCGCCGAGAGTCAGCGCCAGGGTCAGCGCCAGGCCTTTACAGAATGTTCGCGTAGTCGGCTTCAATGCGATCAAGGCTCAGGTGATTGAGGAAGTTGGAGAAGCACATCCAGGCAGACAGCGCATTCAGGTCGCGGAACTGCTCGGGCAGGTACTTGGGAGGTTCGACAAGGCCTTCTTCGACCAACTGACGCAGGGTGCGCATGTCCTCCAGAGTGGTCTTGCCGCAGAACAACAACGGGATCTGCTCAAGTTTGCCCTTCTTCACCGCCAACTGAATGTAGTTGTAAACCATGATGAAGCCCTTGAGGTAGGACAAGTCCTTGGTGAATGGCAGGCCGTTCGGCACCGAGCCGCGGAATACTCGGCTGGCGTTGCTGTAGCTCTGGCCGATCTCGAAGCCCTGGCCACGGAAGAACTCATACACCTGCATGAAGTCGGCGCCCTGCTCGACCATGTGAATGGCCCGAGTGCGGTTGGTCAGCTTGCGCAGGCGACTCGGGTACGAGGCAAAGGCGATCACTTCCATAAGGATGGCCAGGCCTTCCTGAGTCACAGTCGACGACGGCGGCCCCTTGGCGAGGAAGGTGCAGATCGGCTGGTTAAGCCCGTTGAGCGTGGTACCAACATGCACCAGCCCTTCATGAACCTCCAGCGCACGCACATCACGGCTGTTGAACATGGCATCGGCGCGCACCTTGATGTAGTCGGCGCCCGCCGCTGCATCGGCGACGATACCGTCGGACTCGAACACGCGGATGGTGCCTTCGGCCTCGCCGAACACCGTATTCAGCCGGCGCTGGAGGATATCCACCGCTTGCTTGGCCGTGAGGTTCTTCGGCTCGTCCTTGAGATCGCCGCGGCCATCGATGTTGTTCAGGTAATCAGAAAGCATCAGGCCAAGGTCGGCCAGGGTCGGGTCGCCGGCATGAAACGCATCGGAAGCTGCACCATACAGCTCCTGCGAAATCAGGCCGAAGTCCTCGGTGCCGCGCGCTTCCAGCATGCGCACCACCATGCGGTACTCGCGGCACATGCGCCGCATGATCTGCCCGACCGGGTTGAACTGGCCCAGCTGGCGAGTGATGTCGCGCTCGATGCTCTGAAACTCGGCCTTCAATGCACTCGAATCGAAGCCCAGGGGGCGCGACTGGTAATAGGCGCGGTCCACGGCAGGCGGCTCTTTGCCCTTGCCGTTGATGAAGGCCTGGCGGATGTTGTCGTCCCACTTCACCGCATCGAGCACGCGGATCGGCGTCTGCGCCACGACAATGCGGTCGGACAACGCGCGAATGGTCTGCTGATACTCGTCCACGGCTAATTCCTTGTAGCGGCTATTACTTGCCGACGCGCTGGAAGCGCGCCACTTCGACGAACAGGTCAGAGTTGGCCGGGTCATCCAGGTAGGCCAGCACTCGCTCGGTCGGGCTGTCGATCAACACGCCCGGACCGTTGTCTTCCGGCACCTCGATACTGCGCCCGCTGAGTTCCTTGCGCGTGAGCGCCTCGTGCACCTGATCGACGTCCAGGTTGTACACCACCAGTTCCTTGCCGTCGGCGCTGACCTCGAAGCCGCCAATCAGGAAGTTGCCGCCCAGGCGCTTGGGCACCCCGGCCGACAGGTACCAGCGGCTGCCATGACGGGCCACGGTAAACACGTAGTCTTCAGCCGGCTTGCCTTTGGCTGTGGCCAGCGCCTTGTAGCTGTTGCCAGCCGCGCGGCTGATGCTCAGCTTGAGCGGCTCGCCCCAGGCATCCTTGCTGCTCCACTTGCCCAGCAACGCCTTGGGTGCGGTCTGGTTGGCCGGCAGCGGGTCGCCAAAGGTCACCAGACAACCGCCCAGCATCAGGAATGACAACGTCAACAACACCATACGCCAGGCTTTCATCAGGCTCTCCTAGATAGATCGGTGACAGCGCAAACCGCTCGCAGCTCAGACCGATGCCAGCACCAGGTGCAGGTAGCGGGTAAGAATAGCGAGCATCTGCCCATCGGCCTGCCCGTTCGTTTGTTCAAGCAGGCCTTGATATTCCATCTGCTCGATAATCGCCGTCAACATCTGTGCGTCCTGCTCGGGATGATGCGAGCCGATTACCTGGAGCATCTGCCGCGCGCCTTGCGCGAGGATCCGTTCGTGCGCGCGCACAAGCTCGGCCAGCCGCGGGCAGAGCAAGGCCTCCTGGCGGAAGGCCTGCTCGGCCATGAGAAAGTCACGCCGATTGCTCAGTTGCCGGCTGACGTAGTCGGCGGTCATCCGCGCGATTTCATCGACCAGCCGCGTCCGTGATGCGGCGCTGCCATCGTCCTGCGCGAGCAACTGGCGCAACACCCCTTCACTGGTTGCCCACAGCTTGGCCATGTAGTCGGCGCTGCGCTCGACGTACTGGGCAAAGGTATCGGTGAGCAGGTCTTCGATGTCCTTGAAGTAGTAGGTGGTGGCCGACAGCGGCACACCGGCCTCGGCGGCTACGGCGCGGTGGCGCACGCCGCGCACGCCATCGCGGACGACGATGCGCATCGCTGCATCGAGAATCAGCTGGCGGCGTTGTTCACTGCCCTGGCGGCTGGTCTTGCGCCCTTGGTACTGCACGCTTTCAGCGACGGCGCTGGCTACGCCGGCTGCGCCTTGTTCGGCGATTGCTGGGTTCACGCTGAATACCTCGTGGAATTGATCGTCGTACAGCACTGCTGTCACCCAGCGGCCGAGCCGTGGATGACAGCCAAGAAAAAGCCGCCTCGAAAGGCGGCTTGTTCACAGCACTCAGGCCTGTGGGCGCATATGCGGGAACAGGATCACATCACGGATCGACGGCGAGTTGGTCAGCAACATCACCAGGCGGTCGATACCGATGCCTTCACCGGCAGTCGGCGGCATGCCGTATTCCAGCGCACGGACGAAGTCGGCGTCATAGTGCATGGCTTCGTCATCACCGGCGTCCTTCTCCGCCACTTGGGCCAGGAAGCGCTCGGCCTGGTCTTCGGCATCATTGAGCTCGGAGTAGGCGTTGGCGATTTCGCGGCCACCAATGAACAGCTCGAAGCGGTCGGTGACGTTCGGGTTGGCGTCGTTGCGGCGGGCCAGCGGCGACACTTCGAACGGGTACTCGGTAATGAAGTGCGGCTGCTCCAGTTTGTGCTCGACCAGCTCTTCGAAAATCATCACCTGCAGCTTGCCCAGGCCTTCGTGGCCGAGCACCTTGGCACCTGCCTGCTTGGCAATCGCGCGGGCCTTGTCGACGTCCTGCAGGTCGGCGGCGGTCAGCTCGGGGTTGTACTTGAGGATCGAGTCGAACACCGACAGGCGCACGAACGGCTCGCCGAAGTGGAACACCTTGTCGCCGTAAGGCACGTCGGTGCTGCCCAGCACCAGCTGCGCCAGCTCGCGGAACAGCTCTTCGGTGAGGTCCATGTTGTCTTCGTAGTCGGCGTAGGCCTGGTAGAACTCGAGCATGGTGAACTCGGGGTTGTGCCGGGTCGAAACACCTTCGTTACGGAAGTTGCGGTTGATCTCGAAGACCTTCTCGAAACCACCCACGACCAGACGCTTGAGGTACAGCTCAGGCGCGATCCGCAGGAACATCTGCATGTCCAGCGCGTTGTGGTGGGTTTCGAAGGGCTTGGCCGCCGCGCCGCCTGGGATGGTCTGCAGCATCGGCGTTTCCACTTCGAGGAAGTCGCGCTTGGCAAGGAAGCTGCGGATGTGCGAGATCACCTGCGAACGCACACGGAAGGTGTGGCGGGTCTCTTCGTTGACCATCAGGTCAACGTAGCGCTGGCGATAGCGCTGCTCGGTGTCGGTCAGGCCGTGGTGCTTGTCCGGCAACGGACGCAGCGATTTGGTCAGCAGACGCACGCTGGTCATCTCGACGTACAGGTCGCCCTTGCCGGAACGCGCCAGGGTGCCTTCGGCGGCAATGATGTCGCCCAGGTCCCAGCTCTTGACCGCAGCCAGGGTCTCTTCCGGCAGGGTCTTGCGGTTGACGTAGACCTGGATGCGCCCGGTCATGTCCTGGATAACCATGAACGAGCCACGGTTGAGCATGATACGACCGGCAACCTTGACCGGGATCGCTGCAGCTTCCAGCTCTTCCTTGGTCTTGTCGACATACTGCTTCTGCAGATCGCTGCAGTAGCTGTCGCGACGGAAGTCGTTGGGGAAGGCCTGGCCCTTGGCACGCTCGGCGGCAAGCTTTTCCTTGCGCAGCGCGATCAGGGTGTTTTCTTCCTGTTGCAGGTCTTGCGGGTCGAGTTTGAGATCGCTCATGTCGTCAGATTTTCCATCAAGGATTCATTGCCCTCGCCCGCAGGCGAGGGTCTTGCAGCTCAGCAGCCGAGAAGTTACAGGCCTTGCTTGAGGCTCGCTTCGAGGTATTCGTCGATATCGCCGTCCAGCACCTTGTCACAGTCGCTGCGTTCGATGTTGGTGCGCAGGTCTTTGATTCGCGACGCGTCGAGCACGTACGAGCGAATCTGGTGACCCCAGCCGATGTCCGACTTGCTGTCTTCCAGAGCCTGCGAGGCTGCGCTGCGCTTTTGCATTTCCAGCTCGTACAACTTGGCCCGCAGCATTTTCATGGCGGTGTCCTTGTTGGCGTGCTGAGAACGTTCGTTCTGGCAGCTGACCACGGTGTTGGTCGGCACGTGAGTGATCCGGACCGCCGAGTCGGTGGTGTTGACGTGCTGACCACCGGCACCCGAGGAGCGGTAGGTGTCGATACGCAGGTCGGACGGGTTGATGTCGATCTCGACCTTGTCGTCGATCTCGGGCGAGACGAACACAGCCGAGAACGAGGTATGACGACGCGCGCCGGAGTCGAACGGGCTCTTGCGCACCAGGCGATGAACGCCAATCTCGGTACGCAACCAGCCGAACGCGTACTCGCCCTTGATGTGCACGGTGGCGCCTTTGATGCCGGCGACTTCACCTTCGGACAGCTCCATGATGGTGGCGTCGAAGCCACGCTTGGAGGCCCAGCGCAGGTACATGCGCAGGAGGATGTTGGCCCAGTCCTGTGCTTCGGTACCGCCGGAACCGGCCTGGATATCCAGGTAGGCGTTGTTCATGTCCATCTCGCCGCTGAACATGCGACGGAATTCCAGCTTGGCCAGGGACTCTTCGAGACCTTCGAGCACCTCGACAACGTCGTTGACCGCCGCTTCGTCGTTTTCTTCGACGGCCATGTCGAGCAGCTCGCGCGAATCGGCCAGGCCACTGGACATCTCGTCCAGGGTGCCGACGATCTGCGCCAGCATGGCGCGCTCGCGGCCCAGCTCCTGGGCGTACTCGGGTTTGTTCCACACGGCCGGGTCTTCCAGCTCGCGGTTGACTTCGATCAGGCGCTCAGCTTTCAGATCGTAGTCAAAGATACCCCCGAATCGATTCGGAACGTTCGGTGAGGTCTTTGATGGTGTTGAGGATCGGTTGGATTTCCATTGGGCAGGCTACTCGCGCGAATTCGGTGAAAAGCCGGTGAGTATAAACCAGTCCGAGCCACGGCGGCAGACCCGCCGGGCAGGCGCAAAGCGCTTATCAGGCAATACCGGCCTGATTGCGCCCATTATTCTTGGCCAGGTACAGGCCCTTGTCGGCGGCCGAGATCAGTTGCCGGCAATGGCTACCGATGGCCGGGGTCAAGGTAGCGATGCCCAGGCTCACGGTCAGCCGCGCATCGGCCTCGGGTGCGGTGTGGGCAATGCCCAGGCCGTAGACCGACTGGCGCAGTTTTTCGGCAATCAGACGGGCGCCACCCGGCGAGGTGTTAGGCAGCACCAGGGCGAACTCTTCGCCGCCGTAGCGCGCCGGCAGGTCGCTTGGCCGTGAGCATGAATTGCGAATCGCTGCAGCCACCTGGCGCAGCGCCTCGTCACCGGCCAGGTGGCCGAAGCTGTCGTTGAAGGCCTTGAAGTAGTCGACGTCGATCATCAACAGCGACAGCTGCTGCTGCTCACGCATGGCCCGGCGCCACTCCAGTTCCAGGTACTCGTCGAAGTGGCGGCGGTTGGACAAGCCGGTCAAGCCATCGGAGTTCATCAGGCTCTGCAGCATCAAATTGGTGTCGAGCAGTTGCTGCTGGCTGACGCGCAGTGCGCGATACGCCTCGTCGCGCTGCAACAGGGTCATATAGGAGCGCGAGTGGTAACGAATTCGCGCCACCAGTTCGATGGTGTCCGGCAGCTTGACCAGGTAATCATTGGCCCCGGCGGCAAACGCGGCGCTCTTGACCAACGGGTCTTCCTTGGTAGACAGGACGATGATCGGGATGTCCTGGGTGGCCGGGTGGTTGCGGTATTCGCGCACCAGGGTGAGGCCATCCAGGCCCGGCATGATCAGGTCCTGGAGGATCACCGTCGGCTTGATGCGCATGGCCTGGGCGATGGCCTGATGCGGATCGGCACAGAAGTGGAAGTCGATATTCTCTTCATGGGCCAGCCCACGCCGCACCGCTTCGCCGATCATTGCCTGATCGTCCACCAGCAGCACCATCGCCGAGTTTTCGTTGGCGGTCACAAGACCTGCGCTTGGTAGATCAATCATGCCTGTTCACCTGATCACGACCGTCCAGGCGGTGTGACTCAATTGCTGATGTCATTTGGTAAAAAACTCCGTCAATCGCCCGGCAATGCGCTCGAGCGGGCGGATCTCCATCGCTGCATCAATCGCCGCAGCGGCCTTGGGCATGCCATATACAGCACTGCTCTGCTGGTCCTGGGCAAGGGTCAAAAAGCCCTGCTGGCGCATCATCTTCAAACCCTGGGCGCCATCGCGGCCCATCCCGGTGAGCAGAACGCCCACGCCGGGCGCATTCCAATGGCGTGCCACGCTCTCGAAAAACACATCGATCGAGGGTCGGTAGATTTCATTGACCGGCTCGGCGGTGTAGGCGAGCTGGCCGTTTTTCAGCAAGCGGATATGGTGGTTGGTGCCTGCCAGCAATACCTGCCCGGCCTGCGGCGGCTCGCCTTCGCGGGCAAGCCGTACGACCTGGCCGCAGGTACTGCTGAGCCAGTCGGCCATACCTGCGGCAAACACTTGGTCAACATGCTGCACCAGCACGATGGCCGCCGGAAACTGCTTCGGCAGGCCCTTGAGCAAAACTTCAAGCGCGGCCGGGCCGCCAGCAGACGAACCAATCGCCACCAGGCCGGTACGCTGCGAGACTTCGCGCACAGCGGTGGGCACGCTGCTTGGCGCCGAAGTGCGCTGCTGACCGATCAGCCAGCCGATATTGAGGATCTTGCGCAACAATGGCGCGGCCGCTTCGCGCGGATCACCCGCGCCCAGCGCCGGCGTATCGACCACGTCCAGCGCGCCGTGGCCCATGGCCTCGAACACGCGGTGCACGTTCTGCTTGCGGTCGACCGTGACGATGACGATAGCGCAGGGCGTTACCGCCATGATTCGCCGGGTTGCCTCGACGCCGTCCATCACCGGCATGATCAGGTCCATGAGGATCAGGTCCGGGATCTGTGCGGCGCAGCGCTCGACCGCCTCCTGGCCATTGCCGGCGACCCAGATCAGCTCATGCGCCGGCTCCAGCGCAAGCGCCCGGCGCAGCGCCTCGACGGCCAGGGGCATGTCGTTGACGATGGCAATTTTCATCCTTGTGCACCTCCGATCAACTCGACCACTGCATCCAGCAACGCGTCATCGTGGAAGCTGGCCTTTGCCAAATAGTAGTCGGCGCCGGCATCCAGGCCACGCCGGCGGTCTTCTTCACGGTCCTTGTACGACACCACCATCACCGGCAAGCCTTGCAGGCGCTGGTCGCGGCGCACCAGGGTGACCAGCTCGATGCCGTCCATGCGCGGCATGTCGATGTCGGTGATCAGCAGGTCGAAGTCATCGCCGCGCAGGGCGTTCCAGCCGTCCATACCATCCACCGCAACGGCCACGTCGTAGCCGCGATTGCTTAGTAGCTTGCGTTGCAGCTCACGCACCGTCAGCGAGTCGTCCACCACCAGCACGCGCTTGCGGCTGACGCCCTTGGCACTGGCGCCGTTGCGTTCGATGCGCTCCAGGCGGCCGGTAGTCAGCAGCTTTTCCACCGAGCGCAGCAGGTCTTCGACGTCGACGATCAGTACCACCGAGCCATCGTCGAGCAACGCTCCGGCAGAGATATCCTGAACCTTGCCCAGGCGCGCATCGAGCGGCATGACCACCAGCACGCGCTCGCCGATCAGGCGCTCGACGGCAATCCCGTAGAGCTGCTCGCGCTCGCGAATGACCACAACCCGCAGGCTGCGCTCATCGCCCTGCCCTTGCGGGCGATTGAGCAACTGATTGGCCGAGACCAGACCGATATGGCGCTGCTCGTGCCAGAAGTGTTGACGCCCTTCGATCTGGACGATGGCCTCGGCGGGCACGTCAAGGGTGCGCTCGATATGCGCCAGCGGAAAGGCATACGCCTCGCCGCCGACCTCAACCACCAGGCTGCGCACCACCGACAAGGTCAGCGGCACCTGCAGATGGAAGCAACAGCCTTGGCCAGCAACCTGGGTCAGCTCGATCGAGCCGCGCAGCTCGCGCACCATATGCTGCACTGCGTCCAACCCCACCCCGCGACCGGATACCTCGGTGACCCGATCGCGCATGCTGAAACCGGGCAGGAACAGGAACGTCAGCAGCTCGGCTTCGCTCATCTGCGCCACGGTCTCGGCCGGTGACAAGGCCCGTTCGGCAATGCTGCAGCGCAGCTGTTCAAGGTCGATGCCGGCGCCATCGTCACTCAGCTCGACAATCAGCATCCCAGCCTGGTGGGATGCACGCAGGCGGATCACGCCATCGCTGGGCTTGCCCGCCAACAGGCGTCGTTCGGGCAGTTCGATGCCATGGTCGACGGCGTTGCGCAGCAGGTGAATCAGCGGGGCTTCGAGTTTTTCCAGGACATCGCGATCGACCTGGGTTTTCTCGCCCTCGATCTGCAACTGCACCTGTTTGCCCAACGAGCGGCCCAGATCGCGGACCATCCGGCTCTGCCCGGTAAGCACGTCGGCGAATGGCCGCATGCGGCAGGCCAGCGCCGTGTCATACAAGTTTTGCGCGCGCTGGCTGGCTTGCCAGCCGAACTCGTCGAGCTCGGCTGCTTGCTGTTGCAGGATGGCCTGGGTTTCGCCGAGCAGGCGTTGGGTCTGGGCCAGCGCATCGAGTACTTCAGGGCTCTGGCCGCTGCTCTCAAGCTGGCTCTTCAGCCCGTCGAGGGCACGCATGCCCTGCCCGTGCATGCGCTTGAGCCGCTGCAGGCTGGCCAGGTAGGGCTTGAGCCGCTGGGTTTCCACCAGCGACTTGCTGGACAGGTCGAGCAGGCTGTTCAAGCGATCCGCCGTCACCCGCAATACTCGCTCGCCGGTCTGGCTGCTGCGTTTGCCTGGCCGCGGTGCAGGCTCGACATCGGCTTGCGCCTGGGCGGCCAGCGCGGGTACTTCAGCGCTGGCCACCGACGGCGCGGCCAGCAACGCCTCACTCACTGCTGCAGCAACCAACTGCGGCGCCGCACTGAAAGCGGCAGCGGGGTCGAGCAACGCCGTCATCTGCGCGACAAAGCCCGGCACTGCCAGCTCACCGGCGGCATCGCCCGGCGTAGCGATGCGCATCAGCAGGTCGGTGCCTTGCAGCAAGGCATCGATGTGTTCGCCACGCAAACGTAGCCGACCTTCCTGGGCCGCGACCAGGCAGTCTTCCATGACGTGGGCGACGCTCACCCCGGCGTCGACGCCGACGATCCGCGCCGCGCCTTTGAGCGAGTGCGCGGCACGCATGCAGGCTTCGAGCTGATCGGCCTGGGTCGGGTTGCGCTCGAGCGCAATCAGGCCAGTGTTGAGCACCTGGGTCTGGGCTTCGGCCTCCAGGCTGAACAGCTCCAGCAAAGACGCATCACGCATTTGCTCAGGGGTCATGACAGGCTCCGCTTGACAGCCGATAGCAAGTGGGTCGAATCCAGTACGCGCACGCTGCGCCCGCGCCACTGCAGCACGGCGGCAGTGAAGCGCGCAGTGTCCTGGCCGTCTTCACAGGCATCGATATCAAGCCGATGAATGCCATCGACTTCATCCACTGGAGCAACTACCGGCCCGCCTTCGGCGGCCAGAATCAGCATGCGTGGCATTACCCGACCATTGATGGGGCTGGCCGGCAGGCTGTCGGCCCCCAGCAGCGCGGCCAGTGACAGGCACGGCACCAGGGCGCCGCGCACATTGGCTACACCTTGCAGTACCCGCGAGCGCTGATGCGGCAGGGAATGCACGGATTGCACCGGAGCGATCTCGGCGAGGCTGGCAGTCGCCAGCGCCAGCCATTCTTCACCCAGGCGGAACACCAGCATCGAACGCCCGGTGCATTCGGTCAGCGGCGCGGCGGCGACAGGCTCTTGGTCCTGCTGCAGGGCGTAGCGATCGAGCAGGCGCGTGGCGGCTGCGGCATGCACTTCGCAGTTGCGGCAGTGAATATGCTGTTCAAGCAAAGGGCATTGTTTGTTGCCATGCACGCCGATGCGATTCCAGCAGTCGTCGATCGGCGCGTGGTCTTCGCTGACCAGCAGCAGCTCATGAATCTCGCTCATCGTTGCGGCTCCCGACCGGCACGCGCGGCGCGTTCCTGCAGACGCCGCGCACCGGCCTCATCGCCTTGTGCGGCGAGCAGCGTGGCCAGTTGCAGCAGCGCCTCGGGGTGTTGCGGCTCAAGGTACACGGCCTTGCGGTAATGGATAATGGCGTTGTGGCTGTCGCCTGCGGTGTCGCTGAGCAGGCCCAGCCAGTAGTACAGCTGCGCCTTGGGTTCGAACTGGCGCAGGTAGCGCTCGCAACTGGCCAGCGCGGCCTGACTGTCGCCGGCGTTGGCCTGGCGGGCGATTTGCGCCAGCAGCTCGCTCTCGCCGGCCTGCCCGGCAGTGGCCACTATCGACGGGGCGGGCGCTGGGCGCACTTGCCGCGGCGCTGGCGGCACGCTACGCGGCGCTGGCGGCACGCTACGCGGCACAGGCGGCTGGCTCCATGGCGCAGACGCCAGGGCCGGCCGTGCAGGCGTCGGGGTAACTACGGGCACGGCTTGTTCCGGCTGGCGCACATAGGCGAACGACTGCGGGATGCCCAATGGCCGCATGCCCAGGCGCGCCAACAGGCTGCCTTCGGCGGGGCCAATGAACAGCACACCCTGGGCATGCAGCAATTGCTTGAGCACCGCAAACACCCGGTGCTGGGTGGGCACGTCGAAGTAGATCAGCAGGTTGCGACAGAACACGAAGTCATAATGCCCGTTGCGACTAGCCAGGGCTGGATCAAGCACGTTGCCGACCTGCAGATCGACCTGGTGGCAGACTCGCTCATGCAACTGATGGCCCTCACCGGTAGCGCTGAAATGCCGCTCGCGAAAGGCCACATCACTGCCACGAAAGGAATTGCGCCCGTACAGCGCCTGGCGTCCACGGGCGACCGAGTTGGGGCTGATGTCCAGCCCATCGACACTGAACGCGGCGGCGCTCATGCCGCTGTCGAGCAGCGCCATGGCAATCGAATACGGCTCTTCGCCGGTCGAGCACGGCAGGCTGAGGATGCGCAGCGGCCGCACACCGGCCAGTTCGGCCAAGCGCTTGTGCGCGAGGCCGGCCAACGCGGCAAACGACTCGGGATAACGGAAAAACCAGGTTTCCGGGACGATCACCGCCTCGATCAGCGCTTGCTGTTCAGCCGTCGATTGCTGCAGCAGCAGCCAGTAATCGTTCAAGTCGTGGGCTGCCAGCGCAGCACTGCGCTGACGCAGGGCACGCTCGACCATGGGCACTCCGACCGACTCGACATCCAGGCCGATGCGCTCTTGCAAGAATCGAAAAAACTGCTGTTCGATCATGCCGGCACCTGCGCTGGCGCATCCGGGAACAGCAAGCGACGGACCTCGTCACTGAGCAACTGGTCGATCTCGATGCGCTGCAACATGCCCTGGGCATCCTGGCGCACCGGGCCCAGATAGGGCGCCTCGCCGTTGTCCAGCCCATACGGCTGGAACTCGTCAGGCTGGCAGCGCAGGGTCTCGGTGGCCTGCTCGAGGATCAAACCCAGGTGCAGCGTGATAGCGCTGGCAGCCGGGTGATAACGCACCACCACCAGCCGCGTGCTGGTGCGTGCTGCGGCCGGCCTGGCAAAGCTCAGCGCGGCCAGGTCGATCACCGGGATCAGCGCACCACGATGGCTGAGAATCCCCCGCACCCACCCCGGGGCCTGAGCGATAGGCTTGAGCGTACGCAGCGCCAGCACTTCCACCACCTCACGCACATCCAGGGCGAAGCGCTGGTCGTTGAGGCGAAACTGCAGGTACAGCACGCCTTTGCCGGAGCCGGCTGTGGGTTCGCGCTGAGGCAGATCCTTGATTGTCATCAGACTTTGAAACGCGAGACACCGCCACGCAGGCCAGCCGCGACCTGGCTCAGCTCATCGATGGCGAAACTGGCCTGGCGCAGCGATTCGACGGTCTGGGTGCTGGCGTCGCTGAGCTGAGAGAGCGCCTGGTTGATCTGCTCGGCACCGGTGGCCTGGGCCTGCATGCCGTCGTTGACCATCAATACCCGCGGCGCCAGCGCCTGGACCTGATGGATGATCTGGCTGAGTTGCTCGCCAACCTGCTGCACTTCGAACATGCCGCGGCGGACTTCTTCGGAAAACTTGTCCATGCCCATTACCCCGGCCGAAACCGACGACTGGATCTCGCGCACCATCTGCTCGATGTCGTAGGTCGCCACGGCGGTCTGGTCGGCCAGGCGGCGCACTTCAGTGGCCACCACGGCGAAGCCGCGGCCGTATTCGCCGGCCTTCTCGGCCTCGATCGCAGCGTTCAGCGACAGCAGGTTGGTCTGGTCGGCAACCTTGACGATGGTCACCACCACCTGATTGATGTTGCTGGCCTTCTCGTTGAGGATGCTCAGCTTGGCGTTGACCAGATCGGCCGCGCCCATCACCTGGTGCATGGTTTCTTCCATGCGTGCCAGGCCTTGCTGGCCGGAGCCGGCGAGGATCGAGGCCTGGTCAGCAGCCGAGGTGACCTCGGTCATGGTCCGCACCAGATCACGCGACGTGGCGGCGATCTCACGCGAGGTGGCGCCGATTTCGGTGGTAGTGGCTGCGGTTTCGGTGGCCGTGGCTTGCTGCTGCTTGGAGGTGGCGGCGATTTCGGTAACCGAGGTGGTCACCTGCACCGACGAGCGCTGGGCCTGGGCGACCAGGCTGGCGAGGGATTCGGCCATTTCGTTGAAGCCGGTTTCGATGGCGCCAAACTCGTCCTTACGGTCCAGGTCCAGGCGCATGCTCAAGTCACCCGAGCGCAGCTTATCGAGGGCATGTACGATGCGTTGCATGGGCGTGGTGATCGCACGCATCAACAGCAGCCCGCAAATGCCGGCAGCGATGATGGCCAGGATCAGCGAAACGATCATGCTGCCCTTGGCGGTGGCCACGGCGCTGACGATGTCTTTGGTGGCTACATCGGCCGCTTCCCGATTGCGTTCGATCACGGTGTTGAGGTGCTTGCGCCCTTCAACCCAGGCGGGCGTCAGCACGTCGGTGATCAAGCGCTCGGCTTCGGCGTAGTTCTTCTGCCGGTAGGCCTCGAGTACCAGTTCGATGTCGGCGATGTAACGTTTTTCCATGTCGACGAAGGCGTCGAAGCTGGTCTGGTCTTCGGTATTACGAATGGTTCCCTGATAACTGGCCATGTGCTGGCGCAGGCGCTCTTCAAAGCTCTTGAACAGTTGGATATCCGCAGAGGCGATATCGCGATGCTTGCTCAGGCCGACCAACTGCTGGCTGGTGACGTAGCTGTCGACCCAGGCGCTGCGGATCATCGAGCTGTAGTAGACGCCGGGGATGGCATCGGAACCGACCGCTTCCTCGCTCGCGGAAATGGCGACCAACCTTGAGTAGGCTGCAACGATCATCAACAACATGATGGCGATGATCACGGCAAAACTTGCCAGGATCCGTTGGCGCATGGTCCAGTTTTTCAAAATCAGCCCTCAAGAATTCAGTACGAGCGGGGAAATCGCTCGAGTATAGCCCAGGCATGAGCCGGGTTTCTCAGCTGAATGAGCGGCGTTTGCGGCATCCCTGCCGGCAAAGGTGGCAAATAGCCAGATTACTGACCGGCGGCAAGCCTGGCCTGGGCTTCAAGCTCCTGGCGCAGCGCCGGATCCAGGCGCAGCTGACGCGACAGCTCATCGAGGTAGGCGCGCTCCATGAAGTTTTCCTGATCGACCATCATCAGGCTCGCCAGGTACATCTCGCCGGCCATTTCCGGGGTTTGCGCGGCGCGGGCGACTTCTGCCGGGTCGAGCGGTTTGTTCAGCTCGGCGTGCAGCCATTGCTGCAGCTCGCGGTCGCTGTCCAGACGGGTGAATTCACCTTCGATCAGTTCACGCTCACGCTCATCGATATGGCCATCGGACTTGGCTGCCGCGACCAGCGCACGCAGCACGGCCTGGCTGTGCAGCTCGGCTTCAGCCGGTGGCAGCCGGTCGAGCGTCTGCGGCTCGCGCACCTGGCCATTGGCCTGCTGCGCCTGCCAGTTATTGAAGGCCTTGTAGGCGATCACCCCCAGCGCTGCCAGGCCGCCGTAGGTCAGCGCCTTGCCGCCGAACTTGCGCGCGCTCTTGTTACCGAGCAACAAGCCCATGGCGCCACTTGCCAAGGCGCCGCCGCCCATCCCGGAGAGCAGCCCACCGAGACCGCCTGCACCGAGCGACGGCTTGCCGCCAGCGCTTTTACCGGTTTGTTTGCTGAGCATTTCCTGGCCGGTCTTGAACAGTTGATCGAGCAAACCTCGGGTGTTCATGCGTACGTCTCCACGCTACAGAAAGGAAAACCCAGAGTAAGGCTTGGCTTGTCGTTCGCCATGGAAGTATTTGCTTCGGGATGTTGCACAAGCCGACCAAGTGCGCTGGCAAGGCGGCACGCTCGGCCTGATCATCGAATAGCCGCCAAGGGTCCAGCTCCATCGACCATGCATGGCCAAACCTTGCCCAGCGGTCAACCTTGCAACATTTTTGGGGCCATCCTGAATTTGCTCCGCGAGACCGCATAATCGGCGCTGAAACGATAATGGCCATGTGCAGCCATTGATATTAGGTGATGTTGCTAGCCATGAAACGAGCCGAACTGCTGGACTACCTGCATTTGACGATCAGCAACTTCTACCGGCTTGATTCCGATGCCGCGCTGGACCACCACCTGCAGTTGATGCTTGAGCAATACCGGCGCAAACCGTTCTTCTTCAAGAGCTTGCTCAAATACGACCGCCTGATGGTCGTGCTGTCGCTGTTCGCCTTTTATTTCCACGACCCTATGACACCGTTATCGCGGGTCAAGGCATTTTGCGAGCGGCGTGGCTACCTGACGCGCAACACCCTGGAGTCGTACTTCTCGTTCTTCCTGATATCGGGCTATATGCACGTATCGCCCCACCCGGATGATGCTCGGCAACGCATCTACAGACCCAGCAAAACCGCTATCGATCTGGCCACACAACTGATCAGCGCATACCTCATACCGGCCCAGAAGCTGATACCCGATGCCCAGCCTTGGCAGCGTACCGAGCCAACGGCGTTCCTGCGTCAATACTTCAGCGGATTCGCTCACCTGCTGGATGCCGACGTGCTGCTGGACGGGCTGCTGCCGGGGGCCAAGTGGATCATGAACCGCGACGGTGGTCATCTGCCGATGCTGAGCTTGTACCTTGATACCCGGGGCTTTCGCTTAAACGACGGCGGCTACAAGGTCTCCAGCTACGCCGAGCTGTCCTCCCGGCTCGGGGTATCCACCATGCACGTGGCACGGCTGGTCAAGGAAGGCGAAAGCAAAGGCTACTTCCGCACCCAGGGATCACTGGTCGAGATGCGCCCGGCGTTCGCCGAGCTGGTCAGGCACACCATGGCGATCTACTTCGCCGTCACGCGGGTCAGCATGGAGCTTGGTAGTTATGCCCTTGAATCGGAAATACCCCAGCCTGGAGCTGGATGTCTCGGCTGATCATCGCCCGCGCATCAGGCTGCTGCTGCGCGAGGGCATCATCGCCGTGCAAGTGTTGGTTATCGCCAGCTGGCTTGCCGTTCACCTGGTGCTTGACGAACGCATCGTCACGCTCGGCGCCTGGGGACCGCTATTGATGATGGTAGCTCTGTTCATCATCCAGACACGGACAAACTCGGACAATGTATGGCGGTATTCGGGCTTGCTGTTCATGTTGACGGTGGTGCTCGGCTTCAAGCTGATCTTTCTCGACTACCCGCCATTGCATCGTCAGTTCTCTCTGGCCGTGACCGTTCTGGCGGTGGTCGGCGCATCGCTGCTGATCCGTGGGCCAATGGATTATCTGCTGGCCGCCGTGTTGAGCTGGGTGCTGGTGATGCCCCACATCGGTCACGATGAGGTGAGCGACTACCGCTGGTATCTGGCTATTTTTTTTGCCTTCTCGATCAGCCTGGGCTGGATCAACAGCCGCACCTACCTGCGCGCACTGAGCATCACACTGCAGATCGAGCAGCACTATCGCACCCTGTCGGAGACCGACTACCTGACTTCGCTTTACAACCGACGAGCATTGATGGATCGCTTCGAGCGCGTCATCGAAAGCCACGGCGGCGGTTTCTTCATGATGATCGATATCGACGACTTCAAGCGGATCAACGACCAACTCGGCCACGCTGCCGGCGATCAAGTGCTGCGCGTGCTCGCTGCACGTCTGCGCAACATGGCCGGCAGCCACTGTGCCGGGCGGCTGGGCGGTGAGGAATTCGGCGTCATCATCGATGCCCAGAGCCCAGCCATCGCCCTGGCCATCGCCGAGCGCCTGCTGGAGGCGGTACGCAACAGCCGCGAAGCTCCCGCCCGCTTCACCTTCAGCGCTGGGCTGGTGCCCTTCAGCCACGATCAAGCCCTAGCCGACATCCTTATCCACGCCGACCGCTGCCTGTACAAGGCCAAACGCGCCGGCAAGGACCGGGTGCATTTCGGTGCAGGCGAGCATTTATCCTGACAATTACCGGAGGTCGCCGTGTTCAACCGCCGCTGCACGCAGGCACTGCTCGCTTGCCAACAACAACTGGACAGCCTGCAAGCTGTGCTCGCCCAACTGGAACAGCAACTGCTCAGCGCTCGCCTCGATGCCAACGGCTGCTTCACCGAGGTCAATGCGCCGTTCGCCAACGCGCTTGGCTTTTGCGCCGCGCAACTGCTCGGGGTCAAGCTCGAAGCCCTGCTTGAACCAGGCTGCAGTTTGCCGGCACCACTGACAGGCTCGCCGTCGCTCAGTTGCCGGGGCGCCGACGGCCGCCCGGTGCTACTTCAGCTATGCTGGTTGCGCGACGCGCTGGGCCAACATCATGGCTACGGCTGCGCCAGCCCCGGCACCAGCCGCCGCGACCGGGACGGGCTGGAGTTGTACAACGCCCTTGACCACTCCACTGCCATCATCCAGTTCAACCTCAACGGCATGGTGCTCGACGCCAACAAAGCCTTTCTCACCGCCATGGGCTATGGCCTGACGCAGATTCTCGGCAAGCACCACCGCATGTTCTGCTCCGCCGAGGACGCCGCCTGCGCCGACTACACCCAGCTCTGGCAAGCGCTCAATCGCGGGCAGTTCGTGGCGGGGCGCTTTCGTCGTATCGACGCCCGCGGCAATACCGTATGGCTTGAAGCGACCTACAACCCGATCAAGGACCAGCACGGTCGCCTCTACAAGGTGGCCAAGTTCGCCAATGTGGTAACCGAACAGGTGGAAAAGGCCGACCTCGTGCGCCGCGCTGCCGAACTCGCCCATGATGTTTCGCTGACCACCGAGCACAGCGCACAGCAAGGCCTGACAGTAGTCATGCAGGCCGCGTCGGCCATGCAATCCATCGCCGGGGAAATGGCCAGCGTTGGCCAGGACATGCAAGCGCTGCAGGCGCAGTCGCTGAACATTGGTGCGATCGTCGAGACCATCGGCGGGATTGCGGCGCAGACCAACCTGCTGGCACTCAATGCGGCCATCGAGGCCGCCCGTGCCGGCGATCAGGGCCGTGGCTTTGCTGTGGTTGCCGATGAAGTCAGGCGCCTGGCCGCGCGCACTACCGAGGCCACCCGGGACATTTTCGAGGTAGTGCGTCTGAACCGAGAACTGGCCAATGGCGCCTTCAATGGCATTCAGAACAGCCGCGAGCATGCCTGCGCTGTGCAGGACCTGGCCAGCCAGGCTGGCAACGCGATGGACGAAATCAGCCGCGGCGCACGCCAGGTCGTCGAGGTCACCAGCCGGGTAGCCAATGAGCTGCAGTGAGTGGTCTACGCTATCGACCATCGCAAATGCCTCGGAGGATTGCCCCATGCACACCCAGATGCTGATCAACGGCCAACTGGTGGCCGGTGAAGGCCCGGCCTGGACCGTACTCGACCCAGCCGCAGGCACTGCCCTGGCGCAGATCAGCGAGGCCAGCGAGGCGCAGGTCGACAGCGCCGTGCGCGCCGCCGACAGCGCCTTTGCCAGTTGGTCGCAGACCAGCCCGAAAGACCGCTCGCTGGCCCTGCTGGCGCTGGCCGATGCCATTGAACAACACGGCGAAGAACTGGCCAGCCTCGAATCGCAGAACTGCGGCAAGCCCCTCACCGCCGCCCTCAATGACGAGATCCCGGCAATCGTCGACGTGTTTCGCTATTTCGCCGGGGCGGCGCGCTGCCTGGGCGGTTCGGCGGCAGGTGAGTATCTGCCGGGGCACACCTCGATGGTGCGGCGTGACCCATTGGGCGTGGTCGCCTCGATTGCGCCGTGGAACTACCCGCTGATGATGCTCGCGTGGAAGATCGCGCCGGCACTGGCCGCAGGCAACACCGTGGTGCTCAAGCCCTCCGAGCTGACCCCGCTGACAGCGCTGCGCCTGGCCGAGCTGGCCCGCGAGATCTTCCCGGCCGGTGTGTTGAACATTTTGTTTGGCCGTGGCGCGACTGTGGGCACGCCGCTGGTCACTCATCCGCGCGTACGCATGGTATCGCTGACCGGCTCGATCCCGACCGGGGCGAACATCATCGGCGCCACTGCCGCCAGCGTGAAGCGCATGCACATGGAGTTGGGCGGCAAGGCGCCAGTGCTGATCTTCGATGACGCCGATCTCGATGCGGCCGTCGATGGCATTCGCAGCTTTGGTTTCTACAATGCCGGCCAGGACTGCACCGCCGCCTGCCGGCTGTATGTGCAGGACGCCATCTACGATGAATTGGTCGAGCGCCTGGGCCAGGCTGTCGCCAGCATCAAGCCGGGACCTCAGGATGCGGCCGACACCGAACTCGGCCCACTGATCAGTGCGCAACACCGCGACAAGGTAGCAGGCATGGTGCAACGCGCCCTCGACCAGCCGCATATCCGCCTGGTCACTGGCGGCAAGGTGTTGGAGGGTGCAGGCTTCTTCTACGCGCCGACCCTGCTGGCCGACGTGCTGCAGGACGACGAGATCGCCCGTCATGAGGTGTTCGGCCCGGTGGTCACCGTCACTCGCTTTGCCGACGAAGCCCAGGCGCTGGAGTGGGCCAACGACTCCGAGTACGGCCTGGCCTCATCGGTGTGGACCACTGACGTGGGCCGCGCGCACCGCCTTGCCGCACGCCTGCAATACGGCTGCACCTGGGTCAACACGCACTTCATGCTGATCAGCGAGATGCCCCACGGCGGGCAGAAGCAATCGGGCTACGGCAAGGATATGTCGATGTATGGGCTGGAGGACTACACCTGTGTCCGCCATGTGATGTTCAAGCACTAGCCGTGTTGGCTGCCTTGTCGCCGTCTTCTGTCGACGACAAGGCAGCCACATCAACGTCAGGCGTCGCGCAGGTCGGACTCGTGAATCGGGTTGGCGCGGTGGGTCGCCCGTTGGTATTGCGCTGGCCACGTGGCCTTGTTGCCACCCAGATCGTCGTCGGCATGCAGCGGCCAGTACGGATCACGCAGCAGTTCACGGGCGAGGAAGATCAGGTCAGCCTGCCCCGTGCGCAGAATGTGCTCGGCCTGGGCGGGTTCGGTGATCATGCCGACGGTGCCGGTGGCAATCTCCGCCTCTTTGCGCACGCGCTCGGCAAAGCGCGTTTGATAGCCCGGGCCGGTGGGAATCTCGGCGTTGACCGAAGTGCCGCCCGACGACACGTCGATCAAGTCCACCCCTAGCGCACGCAGGCGGCGCGCCAGCTCGACGGTTTCGTCAGGGTTCCAGCCGTCTTCGACCCAATCGGTGGCCGACACCCGGACGAACAGCGGCAGCTCTTTGGGCCATACCGCACGCACAGCCTCGGTAATCTGAAGGGTAAAGCGAATGCGGTTTTCGAAGCTGCTGCCGTATGCATCGCGGCGCTGGTTGCTCAGCGGCGAGAGAAACTGATGCAGCAGGTAGCCATGGGCAGCGTGCAGTTCGACCACCTTGAAACCCGCAGTGAGCGCGCGCTCGGCGGCTTTGACGAAGGCGTCGATGATCTCCTGGATCTCGCCGGTACTCAGCTCACGCGGTGCAGTGTGCTCCGGGTCGAAGGCTATTTTCGACGGGCCGACAGGCTGCCAGCCGCCGTCCTCCGGTTTGACGCTGCCGTGCTTGCCCAGCCAGGGCCGATGAGTGCTGGCCTTGCGCCCGGCATGGGCCAGCTGAATGGCGGGTACCGAACCCTGGGCAGTGATAAAGCGGGTGATGCGCTGCAGCGGCGCGATCTGCTGGTCATCCCACAGACCGAGGTCTTCAGCGGTAATCCGACCATCGGCGGTGACCGCCACGGCTTCGGTGAAGACCAGCCCGGCCCCGCCTACGGCACGGCTGCCCAAGTGCACGAGATGCCAGTCATTGGCCAAGCCATCGGCGGCCGAATACTGGCACATCGGCGACACGGCGATGCGGTTGGGCAGGGTCAACTGGCGGAGGGTGTAGGGCTCTAACAGCAGGCTCATGGGGGATCTCCCTGGGACTCCAAATGGGTGACCGGCCCGGGCACTGATGTGCAGCCGTGGCCTGGTACCGGTTCTCTTGAGCCTAGACCAGTTTGCTGCGACCAGGGTTCAGCCCGGTCGCAGAGGGATCCGCGCAGCAGCCGATCAGCGTGGTTCGATGTGCGCGATCATCAGTTGCACGCTTTCGTTGCCGCGAAACTCGTTGACGTCCAGCTTGTAGGCCAGCTCGACCCAACGCACGGTGGGGTTGGGCCAGACTTCGCGGTCGATACCGAAGGCAATACCGTCGAGCTTGACCGCACCGCACTCGCTCTTGAGCACCACCTTCAAATGCCGCTCGCCGACCACACGCTGCTCAACCAGCTGGAACACACCATGGAACAGCGGCTCGGGAAAATGCTGGCCCCACGGGCCGGCGTTGCGCAGGGCGCGGGCCAGGTCCAAGTGGAATTCTTCAACCGCCAGGCTGCCGTCGGTCAGCAACCGCCCGGTCAGGTCGTCTTCATTGAGCTGACGCCGGGTTTCTTCGTCGAACGCGGCGGCAAACGCCGGGAAGTTCTCTGCCGGCAGCGACAAACCGGCGGCCATGGCGTGACCACCAAACTTGCTGATCAGTTGCGGGTGACGCGCAGCCACGGCATCCAGCGCATCGCGGATATGAAAGCCTGGCACCGAACGCGCCGAGCCCTTGAGCAAACCCTCACCGGCATCGGCAAAGGCGATGGTCGGGCGGTGGTAACGTTCTTTCAGGCGCGAGGCGAGGATGCCGATCACGCCCTGATGCCACTGGGCATCGAACAGGCACAGGCCATACGGCATCGACTCCAGCGGCAGGTCCTTGAGCTGGGCCAGCGCCTCGCGCTGCATGCCCTGCTCGATCGACTTGCGATCCTGGTTGAGGCCGTCCAACTGCTCGGCCATGTCACGGGCCAGCGCCGGGTCGTCACAGAGCAGGCATTCGATGCCCAGGCTCATGTCGTCCAGCCGGCCTGCGGCGTTCAGGCGCGGGCCGAGGATAAAGCCCAGATCGGTCGAGGTGATGCGCTGGTAGTCACGGCGAGCGACTTCCAGGATCGCCTTCAAGCCAGCGCGGGCGCGACCAGCGCGAATTCTCTCGAGGCCCTGATGGACCAGGATGCGGTTATTGGCATCCAGCGGCACCACGTCGGCGACACTGCCAAGCGCGACCAGGTCGAGCAGCTCGCCGATGTTCGGTTGCGCCTGGGTCTGGTAACGGCCAAGGCTGCGCAAACGCGCGCGCAAGGCCATCAGCACGTAGAAGATCACCCCTACCCCGGCCAGCGACTTGCTGGGGAACTCGCAGCCTGGCTGGTTCGGGTTGACGATGGCGTCGGCGTCCGGCAAGTGCTGGCCGGGCAAGTGGTGGTCGGTCACCAGCACCTTGAGCCCGGCCGCCTTGGCAGCGGCAACGCCCTCGACACTGGAAATACCGTTGTCGACGGTGACCAGCAGCTGCGGCTGGCGCTGCAGCGCGACTTCGACGATTTCCGGGGTCAGGCCATAGCCGTACTCGAAGCGGTTTGGCACCAGATAGTCGACATGCGCCGCGCCCAGCAGCCGCAGGCCCAGCACGCCAACGGTGCTGGCGGTGGCGCCATCGGCATCGAAGTCGCCGACGATGAGGATGCGCTGGCGCTGGTCCAGCGCCTCGACCAGCAGATCGACCGCCGCATCGATGCCCTTGAGCTGCTGATACGGCAGCAGACGGGCCAGGCTCTTGTCCAGTTCAGCCTCCGATTGCACGCCGCGAGCGGCGTACAGGCGGGTCAGCAACGGCGGCAAGGCTCCCAGAAAAGGCAGGGTGGGCGGCAACGGGCGGGGTTCGATACGCATGGGGTCTTCAGCAGTCTATAAAGGTTGAAATCAGCCGCGCTCGCCGAGCAGCCACTGCAGCTGCACTTCGTGCTGGCCGCGGTCGTCGGTGACGAACACCGTGCCTTCGCTGATCATCACATCCCACTTGATCACCCGCGGCATGTCCTTGGCGATGACTTCCAGCACATCTTGCGGGACGGCAGCGATGTTGACGTTTTTCAGGTTCTTGATCGCGCCGAGCACTTTGGTTTCCCACACGCGCAGGCTGCCATAGGCGAGCAGGCTGGTGCGCTCGGTGCGACGCGAGCACCAGGTCAGTCGATCAGCGTCGGGCTGGCCGACTTCGATCCAGTGCAGGACGCGATCATCCAGGCTCTTTTCCCACAGCGCAGGCTCGTCGACGTCCGACAGACCACGGCCGAACGACAGTTGCTCGTTGTACCAGAGCGCGTAGGCGAGCAGGCGCACGGCCATGCGCTCTTCGGTTTCCGAAGGGTGGCGGGCGATGGTCTGCTTGACGCTTTCGTAGACGTTGCGGTCGAGGTCGGTCAGGTTCAGTTCGAACTTGTAGGTGGTGGACGGCTGGGCCATGGGTGACGGGCTTCTAGCTGGAGAAAGTCGGCTAGTCTAACTGATCCTGCCCTGCTTGCGTCGCGGCAGTATCTGCCGCAGGCGAGCTGTGATAAAACCAGCGCTTTGTTTCTGCCGCCACGGATGCCCCCATGCCAACGCCCAGCAAACCCCTCGCCGGCCTTAAAGTCATCGAGCTCGGGACCCTGATCGCCGGCCCCTTTGCGTCGCGCATCTGCGCCGAATTCGGTGCCGAGGTGATCAAGGTCGAATCGCCCGACGGCGGTGATCCGTTGCGCAAATGGCGCAAGCTGTATGAAGGCACGTCGTTGTGGTGGTTCGTCCAGGCGCGCAACAAACAGTCGCTGACGCTGAACCTCAAGCACGAGGAAGGTCGCGAGATCCTCAAGCGGCTACTGGCCGAAGCCGACATCCTGATCGAGAACTTCCGCCCCGGCGTGCTGGAAAAACTCGGCCTGGGCTGGGACGTGCTGCATGCGCTGAACCCGCGCCTGGTCATGGTGCGCCTGTCGGGCTTCGGCCAGACCGGGCCGATGAAAGACCAGCCAGGCTTCGGTGCGGTCGGCGAATCGATGGGTGGCTTGCGTTACATCACCGGCTTCGATGATCGCCCGCCCGTGCGTACCGGTATCTCCATCGGCGACTCGATTGCCGCCCTGTGGGGCGTGATCGGTGCATTGATGGCGCTGCGTCACCGCGAGGTCAATGGCGGTGCCGGGCAAGTGGTCGATGTGGCGCTGTATGAAGCGATCTTCGCCATGATGGAAAGCATGGTGCCGGAATTCGATGTGTTCGGTTTTATCCGCGAGCGCACCGGCAACATCATGCCTGGCATCACTCCCTCGTGCATCCACACCAGCGCCGACGGCAAGCATGTGCAGATCGGCGCCAACGGCGATGCGATCTTCAAGCGCTTCATGCAGGCAATCGGCCGCGACGACCTGGCCGATGACCCAACCCTGGCCAGCAACGACGGCCGCGACCTGCGCCGTGACGAGCTTTACGGCGTGATCGATCGCTGGGTCAATGGCTTGCCGCTGGAACAGGTACTGGAGGTTTTGAACACCGCGCAGGTGCCGGCCAGCCGGATCTATTCGGCAGAGGACATGTTCAGCGACCCGCAGTTTCTGGCCCGCGAAATGTTCCTGCAGGGCCGCTTGCCCGATGGCAAAGCGTTCAAGATGCCCGGCATTGTGCCGAAGCTGTCCGACACGCCAGGCTCGACTGAATGGGTTGGCCCGGCGCTGGGCGAACACACCACGGCGCTGCTCAGCGGGCTTGGCTACGATGCTGCAGCCATTGCCCGGCTGCGCAAGGACGGCGCGGTCTGAACCGCGCCGCCGTGGTGTTCAGGCTCAAGTTACGCTGGCTGCTGACGCTTGCAGTTAGCTGCGCGCTGCTGCCCGGCGTAGCCACGGCCAAGGAAAAGCTGCTGTGGCTGATCCGCGATCTGCCGCCCTTCACGATTTTTGAAGGGCCTGAACAAGGCCAAGGCGTGCTCGACCGCATGCTGCCGCTGCTGATCGCGCAGATGCCCGAGTACGAGCACAGCATCGTCCGGGTCAACCGCGCCCGCGGTATCCAGATGCTGCAAGAGCCTTCCTTCACCTGCGACCCTACCCTGCTGTGGACCCCGGAGCGGGCCAAATACGCTTATTTCTCCAGCCCGACCATGGCCACGTTGAGCAGCGGCCTGTTGGTGCGCAACGAGGACCAGGCGCTGATCGAACCTTACCTGCAAGGCGGCAGCGTCGACCTCAAAGGCCTACTGACCCAGAGCACGTTGAAGCTCGGGATTGTTGCCGAGCGCAGTTACAGCGCCTCGGTCGATAAGTTGCTCAGGCAACTGCCCGACAGCGCTTTCAACCGTCACTACGGCACCGAAGCGACCGCCAGCTTGCTGCAGATGCAGCAGTTGGGCCGTTTGCAGCTGGTGCTGGGTTACTGGCCAGAGTTGCGCTACCTGCTCAATCAGCAAGGCGCGGATACGCACAGCTACCGTTTTTATCCGATCCAGAGCGTGCAGCCCTACCAGCTACTGCATGTCGCCTGCTCCGACACACCGCTCGGGCGTGAGGCGATCGGCCATATCGACAAACTGTTGCCGGCGCTGCGCCGTGACACATTGCCGGATCTGTATGCCCGCTGGCTAGATCCAGAGCAGCGCGAAGCGTATATGCAGCGGGCCGCAGAGCTGGCCGACGATCAGGCCTACGCCACGCCCTGAGCCAGAAAAAAGAAACCCCGGTCGCTGGGGAAGACGACCGGGGTCAAGCGAAAGTCATCTGGACTTTCCGTGGCAGCACAACGTCACCGGAGCAAAGCGCCGCTGGGCTGCCATTAGCAAATAAGACGCAATCAGCTGGCAAAGGTTCCGTGAATCGGTTGGCGCTGCTGCAGGGCAGCGATCACACAAGGCTGCAGGCGTCCTTCGGCAATCTGCACATCCCGATGCAGGCCATCGACCAGATCTATCAGCAGGCTCTGTTCCTGCAATTGTCGCGAGGTGACAGCCCGTTGCAGGGTGACATTGCCTTGGGGATCACGCAGAACCAGTTGACGATTGCCATTGGCATCGGCGGCGGCAAGGTGAGCTTGGTAAGGGGTCAGAGCATCATTGAGCAGTCTGCAAATTCTTTCCATCCGGCGCACTCACTTGTTTTTTGGCTATATGGGTACTGACCCTTGGCGGCCGCAGAAAGTTCGTTGCTGCGGGGTTCAGTGAGCATGCGCGCGCATCATGACAGTTTGAAAATCGCTCACAGCAGGCTTATGGCGGCTGCCACCCACTCGCTGCAGCGTTCGTTGCAGTGCTGGCATCGACAAAGGCCAGGCCAGTTCGTTGACCACCCACAAGCCTTTTTGCCGGGCCTGCTGGGCGATATCAAGATGCTCGGGACGGGGCTGACCGATCAACAGCAACGCCGTAGATGGGCAGGTCAAGCTCAGGTGCTGCAGCAACGCCTTGCCGTCGGCACTGGGCATGGTGTGATCGATGATCAGCAGATCAGGTGCACGCCGGCGAGCCAGCAAGGTTGTGGCGATGATCAGGTTGTCGGCGATGCGCACATTGAATATGCCCTGAGCATTGCAAGCCTGATGCAGGCTGATCTGCTGGGCGGGACGAGTGTGATAGATGACGACGTTGAGCCGGTACATAGGGCGCTCCTGAGCGCCGCGCGCCCGGGTTGAAGTAGCGCCAACTGTAGAAAGGGTCAAGTGCGAGGGATATAGGAAAAGGCTGAAAGTGCGAACAGGACAATCCGTGAATGGGGTCTGCTTCGCAGACCTTCGCGGGTGAACCCGCTCCCACAGGATGCGATGCTCTCAGCAGACCTTTGGTTCGACGCTCCAGCAACCTCGCTTCCATACTGCACACCACTCCTGGCAACGCGAACTCTGTGGGAGCGGATTCACCCGCTAAGCGGCCCCGCTGTTAATCTGCGCCAGCGCAGCGAGGCGTGCTTTTGATCTTGATCTGCTTTTGATGTTGATCCACCGGCGACTCAGGAGGCCGAGCGCAGGTCTTGCGAAGGGAGGTGACGGCCATGGATGGCCGGCAAGCGCTGCGGGCCAGGATGGCCCGTACAGCGCGGTCCCCCGGGAGCAAGACCGGAGCGAGGGGACCGTCCCCCAGCTACCCCATCACAATGGCTTACCGCGATTGCCATGCTGGCTAACAAACCCCTGCACCACTTTCAGGTCATTGGCCAACACCGTACACCGCTCTTCCCGCTCAAACAGGTCAGTCAGGTGCGCCGGCAATTCCAACGCCTTGCCCACCCCAGCCTTCTCCACCGCCTCGGGGAACTTGACCGGATGCGCCGTCCCCAACACCACCATCGGCGTATCCAGACTGCGCCGACACTCACGCGCAGCATGCACGCCAATCGCCGTGTGCGGATCCAGCACCTCACCCGTGCTGGCAAACACCTCGGCAATGGTCGTGCAGGTCTGCTCGTCACTGACCGCCAGCGAATCGAACAGCTTGCGTGCCTCGGTCCAGCGGTCTTGCTCGACGCTGAAACCACCACCCTGCTTGAAGTTGGCCATCAACTCGGCAATCGCCGCACCGTTGCGCCCGTGCAGGTCGAACAGCAGCCGCTCGAAGTTGGACGAAACCATGATGTCCATCGACGGCGACAGGGTCGCGTGCAGGGTTTCCTTGACGTACTGATTGCCGCTCATGAAGCGGTGCAGGATGTCGTTACGGTTGGTCGCGACGATCAGCTGGCTGATCGGCAGGCCCATGTTGCGCGCCAGGTAACCGGCGAAGATGTCGCCGAAGTTGCCGGTCGGCACCGAGAACGCCACAGAACGCGCCGGCCCGCCCAACTGCAGGGCGGCGTGGAAGTAGTAGACGATCTGGGCCATGATCCGCGCCCAGTTGATCGAGTTGACTGCCACCAGGCGCGTGCCTTTGAGGAACGACTGGTCGGCGAAGCTGGCCTTGACCATCTCCTGGCAATCGTCGAAGTTGCCTTCGATGGCAATGTTGTGGATGTTTTCGCCAAAGATGGTGGTCATCTGCCGGCGCTGCACTTCCGATACGCGCTGATGCGGGTGCAGGATGAAGATGTCGACGTTGTCGCAACGGCGGCAGCCTTCGATAGCTGCCGAGCCGGTGTCGCCGCTGGTAGCACCGACGATCACCACGCGCTCGTTGCGCTTGGCCAATACGTGATCGAGCAGGCGGCCGAGCAGTTGCAGGGCAAAGTCCTTGAACGCCAGGGTCGGGCCGTGGAACAGCTCCAGTACCCATTCATTGGAGCCAAGCTGACGCAGCGGCGCCACTGCCGCATGGGCGAAGGCGCCGTAGGTTTCTTCGAGGATCTTCTTGAAGTCGGCGTCGGCAATGCTGCCGGCCACGAACGGGCGCATCACCCGGAAGGCCAGCTCGTGGTACGGCAGGCCGGCCCACGAGGCGATTTCTTCCTGGGTAAAGCGCGGCAGGTTCTCCGGCACATACAGGCCGCCATCACTGGCGAGACCGGCAAGCAGGACGTCTTCGAAGTTCAGGGCCGGTGCCTGGCCGCGAGTGCTGATATAGCGCATGGTGCAAACCTTCAATGCTGGGGCCTGGGCCGCAGACGCGGCCCGACGGCGAAATTAGTTGAGCTGCTCGACGCGGATGCGCACGACCTTGCCGACTACATCCTGCAGGCTCTCCAGAGCCAGGATCGCGTCGTTGATGTGCTCCTCGACCACGCGATGAGTGACCAGGATCATCGGCACCAGGCCGTCCTGCTCCTCGGCTTCCTTCTGCATGATCGACTCGATGTTGATCCCGCGCTCGGAGAGGATGCTCGCGACCTGAGCCAGCACACCGGGGTGATCCTTGGCCTGGATGCGCAGGTAGTAGGCGCTCTGGCAGGCTTCGATCGGCAGGATCGGGTGGGCCGACAGCGAATCCGGCTGGAAGGCCAGGTGCGGCACGCGGTTTTCCGGGTCGCAGGTCATCGCCCGTACCACGTCGACAAGGTCGGCGATCACCGACGAAGCAGTCGGCTCCATGCCGGCGCCAGCGCCGTAGTACAGCGTGGAACCCGCGGCATCGCCATTGACCATGACCGCGTTCATCACGCCATTGACGTTGGCGATCAGGCGGTCGCTCGGGATCAGCGTCGGGTGCACGCGCAGCTCGATACCGGCCTCGGTGCTACGAGCCACGCCCAGGTGCTTGATGCGATAGCCCAGTGCTTCGGCATAGTTGACGTCAGCAGTGGTCAGCTGAGTGATGCCTTCGGTGTAGGCCTTGTCGAACTGCAGCGGGATACCAAAGGCAATCGAGGCCAGGATGGTCAGCTTGTGCGCTGCATCGATGCCTTCGACGTCGAAGGTCGGATCGGCTTCGGCGTAACCCAACGCCTGCGCTTCGGCCAGCACATCGGGGAACGCCCGGCCTTTTTCGCGCATTTCGGTGAGGATGAAGTTACCGGTGCCGTTGATGATCCCGGCCAGCCAGTTGATGCGGTTGGCCGAAAGCCCTTCGCGGATCGCCTTGATCACCGGAATACCACCGGCAACGGCGGCTTCGAAAGCAACGATAACGCCCTTCTCGCGCGCCTTGGCAAAGATCTCGTTGCCATGCACGGCGATCAGCGCCTTGTTCGCGGTAACCACATGTTTGCCGTTTTCGATGGCCTTGAGGACCAGGTCACGGGCAATGGTGTAGCCGCCGATCAGTTCGATGACGACGTCGATTTCCGGGTTGCTGGCAACCTCGAACACGTCAGCGGTAATGGGGGTACCGGTAATCTGACAGTTCGGGTTCTGCGAGCGCATGGCAATCTGAGCAACTTCAATACCGCGCCCGGCACGACGGGCAATCTCCTCGGCGTTGCGTTGAAGTACATTGAAGGTACCGCCACCGACGGTCCCCAACCCACAGATGCCTACTTTGACCGGTTTCACTGTGAACTCCCCATAGAACGGCCGGCACTCGGCCGACCGTGAAAACTACCGCCGCCGCATGGCGACGGCGCACTGAATTGGATTACTTGCTGCCGGCAGCCAGGGCCAGCTTGGCCACTTGCGGGGCTGGCTGGTAACCAGGAATCACCTGCCCGCTCTCGAGCACGATGGCTGGCGTACCGTTGACACCGATTGACTGGCCCAACTGGAACTGTTTGCCCACCGGGTTGACGCACTTGGCCGCTTTGACGTCCTTGCCATCGGCCATCTTGTCCATCGCCGCGCGGCGGTCGCTGGAGCACCAGACGGCCTGCAACTGCTCGTCACCGGTCGAACCCAGGCCCTGGCGCGGGAAGGCGACATAGCGTACTTCGATACCGCGACGGTTGAGCTCGGGTACTTCGGCGTGCAGCTTGTGGCAGTACGGGCAGGTGGTGTCGGTGAACACGGTGATATGCGACTTGGTCTCGCCCTTGGCAGGATAAACCACCATCTCGGCAGCTGGAATGCCGTTGATGAGCTTGGCGATACCCTGGCGCTCGGTCTTCTCGGTCAGGTTGACCGGCTTGCCGTCGGCGATCTGGAACAGATAACCCTGCATGACGAACTGGCCGTCGGCGCTGGCGTAGAGCACGCGGCCGCCCTGCAGCTTGACTTCATAGAGGCCATTGAGCGGGCTGCTGGCGACGCTCTCGATCGGCACTTCCAGCTCGAGGGTCTGCAGGCTCTTGCGGATTGCCTGCTCGGCGCCATTGTTGGTTTCGCTGGTTGCAGCCACAGCAAAGGTACTGGCCAGCGCCAAGGCGGCGGCGGCAATGATACGGGTCACGCGCATGGGGTACTCCTGAAGACGGACCGGGCCGAAGACGTCACCTGCGGGTAAAAAACCGCGGCGACCGTGCGGCCCTTGGTGCAAACCGCCCAAGCCTACCACATCAGGCTGTGCTGAATGAGCCCTCAGCGACCGCTCGGCGCAACATGAATTTGCTTCATCCACGCGGATGGTGCTGTGCGTGCAGCTGCTGCAGCCGAGCCTTGGCTACATGGGTGTAGATCTGCGTGGTCGACAGGTCACTGTGGCCCAGCAGCATCTGCACCACGCGCAGGTCTGCACCGTGATTGAGCAGGTGCGTGGCAAAGGCATGACGCAGGGTGTGCGGCGACAGGGCCTTGTCGATTCCGGCAACCTTGGCCTGGTGCTTGATCCGGTGCCAGAAGGTCTGCCGGGTCATCTGCTCGCCGCGCAGGCTGGGGAACAGCACGTCGCTGGGGCGCTCGTTGAGCAGCTCAGGGCGGCCATGACGCACATAGCGCTCCAGCCACAGCACAGCTTCCTCACCCATTGGCACCAGCCGTTCCTTGCTACCCTTGCCCATTACCCGCACCACGCCCTGGCGCAGATTGACCTGATCAAGGGTCAGACTGATCAGTTCGGTAACGCGCAAACCACAGGCATACAACACCTCGAGCATGGCCCGATCACGCTGACCAATAGCCTCGCTGAGATCCGGCGCCTGCAGCAACGCCTCGACGTCAGCCTCCGACAGCGACTTGGGCAGTGGCTTGCCCAGTTGCGGCATGTCGATCTGCAGGGTGGGATCGACCGCGATCAGCTTCTCCCGCAGCAGGTAGCGAAAGAAGCCACGCAGGCCGGAGATGAAACGCGCCGTCGAGCGCGGTTTGTAACCCTGATCGAGGCGCCAGGCCAGGTGATCGAGAATCAACGTGCGACCAGCATCTGGCAGGGCAACGCCATGCTCCTGCAGCCAGCCGTTGAACAGCGCAAGGTCACTGCGGTAGGACACGCGGGTGTTGTCGGACAGGCCTTTCTCAAGCCATAGCGCATCGAGAAACTGGTCAATCAAAGGGTGGTCGAGGGCGGGCATGCACAGTCGCTATCCAGGGAAGATGGGCTGAGTGTTTCACAGCCACCGACACGCTGTCATCGGCGCTCCGCGCTGCAGCCGTCAGAACCCGGCCAGCACCGGCACCGGGCGTTTGTCCTCGTCGATGGCGACAAAGCTGAAGACCCCATGAATGGCGCGCTCGCGGCCATCCAGATACATGTTCTCGACGAACACATCGACCTGCACCTGCAAGCTGGTATTGCCCACCTTGATCACAGTGCCGACCAGCTCGACGATGGTTCCGGCCGGGATCGGGTGTTTGAAGTCGATGCGATCGGTCGACACGGTCACCAACGGCAAGCGGCAAAAGCGCGTTGCGGCGATGAACGACACTTCATCCATCCAGGCCAGCGCGGTGCCGCCAAACAAGGTGTTGTGGTGGTTGGTGGTGTTGGGGAACACCGCCTTGGTCACGCGGGTTATCGACAGTTCGGTGCGGCGCTGGATTTCCTGCTCGCGGGTATTGGTCATGGTTATGTCACATCACTAAGGCAAGGTTGCAGAAAGCAAAAAAGCAGCCCGAAGGCTGCTTTTTTTCTCGCATGGCGGCCGCAGCCGCCAGTCAAACTGTACTCAGGACAGTTTTTCTTTGATGCGAGCGGCTTTGCCGGACAGGTCACGCAGGTAGTACAGCTTGGCTTTACGCACGTCACCACGACGTTTCACGGCCAGGCTGTCGATCTGCGGGCTGTAGGTCTGGAAGGTACGCTCAACGCCAACGCCGCTGGAGATCTTGCGCACAGTGAAGGCGCTGTTCAGACCGCGGTTACGCTTGGCGATAACAACGCCTTCGAATGCCTGCAGACGGGAACGATCACCTTCCTTCACTTTAACCTGAACGACAATGGTGTCGCCTGGTGCGAAGGTAGGGATTTCCTTGCTCATCTGCTCTGCTTCGAGCTGCTGGATGATTTTGTTAGTCATGCTGTGCTCCTAAGGTGGAAAACGTGATCCACCATCGATACGTTAACTATCGTTCCGCTCGCGGAGGTATTCCTCGAGCAGCTTTTTCTCTTCTCCAGAAAGTGAGCGACTTTCCAGAAGATCGGCGCGACGTTCGAAGGTCCTACCAAGGGACTGCTTCATCCGCCATCGCCGGATATGTGCATGGTTGCCACTTAGCAACACGTCGGGTACACGCTGATCCGCATACACCTCAGGTCGGGTGTAGTGCGGGCAATCCAGCAAGCCATCGGTGAAGGAATCTTCCTCCGCCGAGCCTACATGCCCTAAAGCTCCGGGCAGCAGCCGCGTAACCGCATCGATCAGTACCATGGCCGGCAGCTCGCCACCGGAAAGTACATAGTCACCAATCGACCACTCTTCATCGACATGAGCCTCAATAAAGCGCTCGTCAATGCCTTCGTATCGGCCGGCGATCAGGATCAAAGATTCCTGTTCGGCCAAGCCTTGAACCGCCTGCTGATCCAGCTTGCGGCCCTGTGGCGAGAGGTAGATCACCTTCGCCGTTGCTCCGGTCGCTTGCCTGGCGCTAGCCAGTGCATCTTCCAGAGGCTTGATCTTCATCACCATCCCCGGACCACCGCCAAACGGCCGATCATCCACCGTATGGTGACGATCTGTGGTGTAGTCCCGCGGATTCCAGCAAGTGACTTGCAACAAGCCCTGCTTCACCGCGCGGCTGGTAATGCCGTACTCAGTAATGGCCGAGAACATCTCGGGGAACAACGTGATGACTTCTACGCGAAGGTTACCCATCAGTTAGAAATCCGCGTCCCATTCGACCCGCATCACGCCGGCTTCAAGGTCGACTGCAAGCACGCATTGCGCCGTATAGGGCAACAGACGCTCACGGTCATCCAGGCTGCCTGCACAAGGCTTGACCACCATTACATCGTTCGCGCCGGTCTCCAACAGGTGATCAACCGTGCCGAACAGATGCTCGTCCTGGTTGATGACTTTCAGACCTTGCAACTGGTACCAGTAGTACTCGTCGTCAGTCAGGTTGGGCAAAAGGCTTCGCGAGATGCAAATCTCGTAACCGCTCAGAAGACGTGCTTCGTCACGATCGTCGAGGCCCTTGAGCTTGGCGACCAGCTCCTTTTTATTGGAACGGCCACTGACCAGCTCGACCTGCTTGACCGTCCCTTCGCGCCGAAGCGTCCAGTTCTGGTAATCCAACAGGTTTTCAATCGGATCGGTAAAGGAATAAACCTTCACCTCGCCGCGAACGCCGTG
The DNA here is from genome assembly GCF_059693665.1 of Pseudomonas sp. PGPR N4. NCBI lineage: Bacteria > Pseudomonadati > Pseudomonadota > Gammaproteobacteria > Pseudomonadales > Pseudomonadaceae > Pseudomonas > Pseudomonas sp. PGPR N4. The sequence goes on along the minus strand of NZ_JCAUKV010000003.1, from coordinate 285,958 downwards.
TACCGAAAAAATCTTGCCAACGACGATGAGGTCGTCAGCCTTTTCTGGCGTCGCGTTCATACTGTTCAGGCAGCAGCCTTGGCAGCTTCCTTCAGCAGCTGAGCAACACGCTCAGACGGCTGTGCGCCAACGCTCAACCAGTGAGCAACGCGGTCTTGTTTAACGGACAGACGAACTTCCTGACCACGAGCGACTGGGTTGAAGAAGCCAACCTGTTCGATGTGGGAGCCGTCACGCGGGTTACGCGAGTCGGTTACGGTCAGTTGGTAGAACGGGCGCTTTTTGGAGCCGCCACGGGCAAGACGAATGGTAAGCATTGAACATCGTTCCTGTAGTCGGTGCTGCAAATCATGATGCACAGCGGGCACACGGGTGCCCGAAAGGCCGCATATTCTCAAGGAATATCCGGACATTTGCAAATGCCTTTTTTCACCGGGTTGTTCACCCTGAAAAAAGACCCGCCTGCCGATCTGCGATAAAGCTGCCTCTCGCAAGGCAGCGGTGTCCCCGCCGAAGCGGGATCCCGGCCAGCCGCGCCTTCGCGCCACTGGCCTGAGTAGGGTTACATCTTGGGCATGCCGCCACCTGGCATCATGCCGCCAAGGCCGCGCATCATCTTCGACATGCCGCCCTTGGTGGAAAATTTCTTCATCATCTTCTGCATTTGCTTGTGCTGCTTGATCAACCGGCCGACGTCCTGCACCTGGGTGCCGGAGCCGAGGGCGATGCGGCGCTTGCGCGAACCGCTGATCAAATCGGGATCGCGGCGCTCGGCCGGGGTCATCGAGTTGATCATCGCTTCCATCTGCTTGAACTGCTTCTCGGCCGCGCCCTGGGCATTGCCCATCTGCGACAGATTGACCCCGCCGATGCTCGGCAGCTTGTCCATCAAGCCGCCGAGGCCGCCCATGTTCTTCATCTGTTGCAGCTGGTCGCGGAAGTCTTCGAGGTCGAAGCCCTTGCCCTTCTTCAGCTTCTTGGCCAGCTTGTCGGCCTTGGCCTTGTCGATGGTCTGCTCGGCCTGCTCGATCAGGCTGAGCACGTCGCCCATGCCGAGGATGCGCGAGGCGATACGGTCAGGGTGGAACGGCTCGAGCGCGTCGCTCTTCTCGCCCATACCGATGAACTTGATCGGCTTGCCGGTGATCGAGCGTACCGACAGCGCGGCACCGCCACGGGCGTCACCGTCGACTTTGGTCAGCACTACGCCGGTCAGCGGCAGCGCATCACCAAACGCCTTGGCGGTATTGGCGGCATCCTGACCGGTCATGGCGTCGACCACGAACAGGGTCTCTACCGGCTTGACCGCAGCGTGCAGCGCCTTGATCTCGTCCATCATGTCGCTGTCGATGTGCAGACGACCGGCGGTGTCGAGGATGACCACGTCGATGAACTTGAGCTTGGCCTCGCGGATCGCCGCTTCAGCGATTGCCACAGGCTTCTGGCTGATATCGGACGGGAAGAAGGTCACGCCGACTTCGCCTGCCAGGGTCTCCAGCTGTTTGATCGCCGCCGGACGGTAGACGTCGGCAGACACAACCATCACCGACTTCTTCTTGCGCTCTTTAAGGAAGCGCGCCAGCTTGCCGGCGGTGGTGGTCTTGCCCGCACCCTGCAGGCCGGCCATCAGCACCACGGCGGGCGGGGCGGCGTTCAGGGCAAGGTCTTCGTTGGCTGCGCCCATCAGGCTTTCGAGTTCGGCCTGGACGATCTTCACGAACGCCTGGCCCGGGCTCAGGCTGCGCGACACCTCGGTGCCGATTGCGCGTTCCTTGATGCTGTTGACGAAATCCTTGACCACCGGCAGCGCAACGTCGGCTTCGAGCAACGCCATGCGCACTTCGCGCAGCGTGTCCTTGATGTTGTCTTCGGTCAGCTTGGCCTTGCCGGTGACATGGCGCAGCGTCTGTGACAGGCGGTCGGTCAGGTTTTCGAACATGGTGATCCTTTCAGGCTTGGCAAAGCCGCGATTTGTCAGGCGCCCCGGCGGTAATCGACACGCACGGGGAACAGCAAGCCGGCGATTATAGCGGAGACTTGACGCCGCGCACACCATGTACAGGACCATCGGCCCAATCACCCGCAGCGCGAGGCCTGCGCTGGATCAACGCCAGAGCCGTGCGTCGGCCTTCCTTGGCACCCGCGTTCTATGCCAAACTCGCGGTCTTCCCGGGCTTGCCTATCAGGACTTATGCTCTCTTCACCCAGCCTCATCCCCAATCTGCTCGCCGTCGGCCTTTATATTGCCGCTGCGATCTACCACAGCATGCGCCTGGCCCAGGGCACGCGTGCCGACAAGCGCCTGCTCGGTCTGCTCGGCACGATCGCGGTCATCGCCCAGGCCGGCGCGCTGTTCTTCCAGTTGATCACCCCGTTGGGGCTGAGCCTGGACTTCTTCAGTGCCTCGAGCCTGATCGCCGTCGCAGTGATCGCCCTGACCCTGCTGGCGTGCCTGCGCATTCCGGTGGAGAACCTGCTGGTCCTGCTGTTTCCGCTCGGCGCGATCACCGCCTTGCTGGCGCAGTTCGCCCCCGCAGGTACAGTGCCGCTGATCAACGAAGAACCGGGCATCCTTGCCCATATCCTGCTGTCGATCCTGGCATACGGGCTGTTCACCATCGCCGTGTTCCAGGCGCTGCTGTTGCTGCTGCAGGACTACCAGCTCAAGCACAAGCACCCGTCCGGGCTGATCCGCAACTTCCCGCCGCTGCAAACCATGGAAAGCCTGCTGTTCGGCTTCCTCTGGGCCGGTTGGGCACTGCTGTCGCTGTCACTGATCTCGGGCTGGCTGTTCCTCGACAACCTGTTTGCCCAGCACCTGGTGCACAAGACCTTGCTCGCCTGCGTGGCGTGGGTGGTGTTCAGCGTGCTGCTGTGGGGCCGCACCCGCCTGGGCTGGCGCGGGCACAAGGCGATCCGCTGGACCCTGGCCGGTTTCTGCCTGCTGATGCTGGCCTATTTCGGCAGCAAGCTGGTACGCGAATTCATCCTGCATATCTGACGGTGGTCCATGGATAGTCTGCCGCTGTTCGTCCAGTTGCATGCGCCACTGCTGGGTTGCCTAGCCCTGGCGCTGCTGTGGGCGGCATTGTTCACTGCGGTCGATAGCGCCCGCCAACAACTCAACGCGCAACCACGTGGCACAGAGCCTGCCGCACCTGCCTTGCCGGCTCAGGCGTTGGTGTTCGGCGCCAGCCTGGGCAAGCTACTGGTGTTTGGCCTGGGCTGCCTGCTGGGTCAGCGCTACAGCGGCGAGCACGGCTTCTGGCTGGGCGGTCTGATGGCTGCGGTATTGGTGCTGGTACTGGCCGAATACCTGCCGCGGCGAATGGTACGGCGTAATCCGGAAGCGTTCGTCAGCCTTGGCGCCAACCTGCTGAAGTTGCCGCTGACCCTGCTGCAACCGCTGGCGTGCCTGCTCGACGGCATCGCCAAGCTCATCCTGCGCCCGTTCCGCCCGGCGCCGACTGCGGTTGCGCTGCACCCACAGAATAACGACGATGACGATCAGGACGAGTTCGAAGCCCAGCGCCACGGCCTGCTCGATGGTTTGCGTTCACTTGACGAGATCACCGTCAACGACATTCTGGTGCCACGCAACGAAGTCGACGGGATCAATCTCGACGACCCTATCGAACGCATCATCGAACAACTGATCGTCAGCCGGCATACCCGCTTGCCGGTGTTTCACAACGACATCAACCAGGTCGAGGCAATCCTCAACACCAAGCTGATCAGCCATCTGCTGCCACACGCCGAGCTGACCCTGGAGACGATTGCCGCCGCCTGCTATGAGCCGTACTTCGTGCCCGAAAGCACGCCACTGCAGATGCAGCTGCTGAACTTTCACAAGCAGCAACGGCGCCTTGGCGTGGTGGTCGATGAATACGGCGAAGTGCTGGGCATCGTCACTCTGGAAGACATCCTCGAAGAAATCGTCGGCGAGTTCGAGGACGAGCAAAGCCCGCAGAACCCGCACATTCATCCGCAGGCCGATGGCCGCTTCGTCATCGAAGGCGCCGCCTCGCTGCGCGAGGTCAACCGCAGCTTGGGCTGGCATCTGCCCTGTGACGGCGGGCCGAAGACCCTCAACGGGTTGGTCACCGAGGCACTGGAAAGCATCCCGGCCAGTGCCGTGTGCCTGAAGATTGGCCGCTACCGGCTGGAAATCCTTGAAACCGAAGACAATTGTGCGAGCAAGGTACTGGTCTGGACCGTGACCCGCTAGCTATACTCGGGTCACGCTTACCCAGCCCTGCCGTCGCGCCCGCTATCCGCATTTGGCGCCACACGGCCAGTCCGCTCCACTGATGTACCCCGCGCGCCTGCCTCACCATCCTGAACAGTGCCCGCTCCCCTCGCCTACCCCCAGGGCTTTGATCAGTCGAGCGACCCACAACCATTCGCTCCAGCGCCTGTGCGCGCGCAGCTGCCTGTCTGACCTGCGCCGGCCATGGAGCTTCGACTGTCAGGGATCTACACAGATGACCACCAGCAGCACCTATTCCGATTCGACCCCGGCAGCACCGGTCAACTCGCCAGCGAGGGTGGCTACCGCCAGCTTTATCGGCACCGCGATCGAGTTCTACGATTTCTATGTCTACGCCACCGCCGCCGCGCTGGTGATCGGCCCGGTGTTCTTCCCGTCCGGCTCGGGCACCGCGCAGATGCTCGCGGCGTTTCTGACTTTCGGCATCGCCTTCATGGCGCGGCCGTTGGGTTCCGCCCTGTTCGGCCATTTTGGCGACCGGATCGGCCGTAAATCGACTCTGGTTGCCTCGCTGCTGCTGATGGGCGTGTCGACCACGCTGATCGGTGTGCTGCCGGGCTACGACAGCATTGGCGTGTGGGCACCGATCATCCTGTGCATCCTGCGCTTTGGCCAAGGCCTGGGCCTGGGTGGCGAATGGGGCGGCGCAGCACTGCTGGCCACAGAGAACGCCCCGCCAGGCAAGCGCGCCTGGTTCGGCATGTTCCCGCAACTTGGCCCGTCGATTGGTTTTCTGGCGGCCAACGGGCTGTTCCTCGGCCTCGCTCTGGGCCTGAGTGACGAGCAGTTCCGCGCGTGGGGCTGGCGCATCCCATTCCTGCTCAGCGCCGCACTGGTGCTGGTTGGTCTGTATGTGCGCCTCAAGCTGGAAGAGAGCCCGGTGTTCGCCAAGGCCATTGCCGACAATCAGCGGGTGAAGATGCCGGTAGTGGATGTCTTTGCCAAACACTGGCGGCCAACCCTGCTCGGCGCCGCGGCCATGGTCGTGTGCTATGCGCTGTTCTACATTTCGACGGTATTCTCGCTCAGCTATGGCGTGAGCACCCTTGGCTACAGCCGCGAGACCTTCCTTGGCCTGCTGTGCTTTGCAGTGGTGTTCATGGCCTTGGCCACGCCGCTGTCGGCCTGGCTCAGCGACCGCTACGGGCGCAAACCGGTGCTGATCGTCGGGGCACTGCTGGCAATTGCGTCGGGCTTTACCATGGAGCCACTGCTGACCTCAGGCTCGACCGCGGGCGTGGCGCTGTTTCTGGCGATCGAACTGTTCTTGATGGGCGTGACCTTCGCGCCGATGGGCGCACTGCTGCCAGAGCTGTTCCCGACTCAGGTGCGTTATACCGGCGCGTCGGCGGCGTATAACCTGGGCGGTATTGTCGGCGCCTCGGCGGCACCGTTCTTTGCCCAGAAGCTGGTGAGCATGGGCGGTTTGAGCTGGGTTGGCGGGTATGTGTCGGCGGCAGCGCTGATCAGCCTGCTGGCTGTGCTGTGCCTGAAGGAGACGCGCAACGCGCACCTCTGATAGAAGTTGGGGCTGCAAGGCAGCCCCATTGCTGAATCAGAACTCGACCTTGACCGCCTGCGCTGAACGGGTCGCCTTGGCCCGTGCGGCCTCGATCGACTCGTCACGCGCCAGGCACACGCCCATGCGGCGCTGGCCGTCGATTTCGGGCTTGCCGAACAGGCGGATCGCCGTGTCAGGCTCGCTCAGGGCAGCGCCAAGGTTGGCGAAGCTGGTCTGCTGCGACTTGCCTTGCGGCAGGATCACCGCCGACGCCGACGGACCAAACTGACGCACCAGTGGAATCGGCAGACCGAGGATCGCCCGCGCGTGCAGGGCAAACTGCGACAGGTCCTGGGAAATCAAGGTGACCAGGCCAGTATCGTGCGGGCGCGGCGAGACTTCGCTGAACCACACCTGATCGCCTTTGACGAACAGCTCGACGCCAAACAGGCCACGCCCGCCGAGGGCATCGGTAACTGCCTGGGCGACGCGCTGCGACTCGGCCAAAGCCTTGGCGCTCATCGCCTGTGGCTGCCAAGACTCTTGATAGTCACCCTTCTCCTGACGATGGCCGACCGGCGCAAGGAAGGTGGTGCCACCGACGTGGCGCACGGTCAGCAGGGTGATCTCGTATTCAAAGTCGATAAAGCCTTCGACGATTACCCGACCTTTGCCGGCGCGGCCGCCTTCCTGGGCGTAGTCCCAGGCCTGTTGCAGGTCATCGGCGCTGCGCAGCAGGCTCTGGCCCTTGCCCGACGAACTCATCACCGGCTTGACCACGCACGGGTAGCCGAGGTCATTGACGGCGCTGGCGTAGTCTTCGAAGGTGTCGGCGAAGTGGTACGGCGAGGTCGGCAGGTCCAGCTCTTCGGCGGCCAGGCGACGAATGCCTTCGCGGTTCATGGTCAGCTGAGTCGCGCGTGCGGTTGGCACCACGTTGAAGCCTTCGTTTTCCAGCTCGACCAGAGTCGCGGTGGCGATGGCTTCGATTTCAGGGACGATGTAATGCGGTTTTTCTGCCTCGATCACTGCCCGCAGCGCAACCCCATCAAGCATGTTGATGACGTGGCTGCGGTGCGCGACCTGCATGGCCGGCGCGTTGGCGTAGCGGTCGACGGCGATCACTTCGACGCCCAGGCGCTGCAGCTCGATCACCACTTCTTTGCCCAGCTCGCCGCAGCCGCACAGCAGTACACGGGTCGCGGTCGGCGACAGTGGAGTTCCGATACGGGTCATTTCAGGTCCTCGTGGGCGTGCGGGGCGGCGTCAGGCTGAGCGCTACCCGCTGAAAAAGGACCGGTATTCTACAACAGGCGCGGCGCTCAGCGCAGCAGCGCTGCCTTGCGTGCGCGCCAGGTCATCGCCAACCACACGGCGCTGACGCCGGCAAACTTGGAGGCCATGGCGGTGCCGACCACAAGCGGCGTCAACGCGCCGATCATGCCGAAGAAGATAAAGGTGTCCACCGGAATGCTCAGCGCCGAACTCAGCCACAGGCGATCGCGCAGCGGCCGCTTGGTGATGCTGAACACCAGCCAGTCGATCAGTTCGGAGACAAAGAACGCGGTGGCGCTGGCCAGGGCGATGGCCGGTTCCGAGGTGATGTACGACAGCACCAGCGCGGCCAGCATCGCCACCAGCGCGCCGTGGCCAAAGCGGGTCTGCACCATGTCACGCAGAATAAACACCAGCCCGCCCCAGGCGGACCAGATCACGTCCAGATGCGGAGCGCTGGAAAACGCGTAGTTGATCAGCACTACGCTGCTGATATAGGCGAGCAGATAGAACATGGTGAGCGACCTTCGGGCAAGCCGCACAGATTACTTGATTTTCAAGTCAACGCCAGCCTCACAGGCCAACAATCATCCCGGACGCCAGCGCCCGCTCATGGCACAGCCTGAGTACCTGCCGGCGTTCGTCGTTATCCATCCGCCCCCAGCGGCTGATCTCGGCCACGCTGCGCTGGCAACCGGTGCAGATATCCTGCTCATCCAGCGCGCAGATGTTCACGCAGGGCGAGCTGACCGGACGTTCGACTTCGCTCATGTCAGTCTTCCTGCACAGCGAGGTCGCGGGCATAGCGCTCGGCGTTGCGCACGTAGTGAGCGGCGCTGGCTTCGAGCATGCTTTTCTGCGCATCGGTCAGCTCGCGCACAACCTTGCCCGGCGAGCCCATCACCAACGAGCCGTCAGGGATTTCCTTGCCTTCGGCAATCAGCGCATTGGCGCCGATGATGCAGTGTTTGCCGATACGCGCGCCGTTGAGCACCACCGCGTTGATGCCGATCAGGCTGTGGTCGCCAACCGTGCAGCCATGCAGCATGGCGTTGTGGCCAATGGTCACGCCCTTGCCGATGGTCAGCGGCGAGCCCATGTCGGTGTGCATTACGGTGCCGTCCTGGACATTACTGCCCTCGCCGATGTCGATCAGCTCGTTGTCGCCGCGCAGCACCGCGCCAAACCAGACGCTGGCCCCGGCCTGCAGGCGGACCTTGCCGATCAGCGTGGCGGTCGGTGCCGTCCAGCTGGTGGGATGGGTCTCTACGTGCATGTCACCCAGGCGGTACTTCATGGTTGGCTCCTCACGGACGGCGGCTTGGTGGGGTCGACCCCACTCAGATATTGATGAAACGCTCAGGCGGCTGATGCAGGCTGATACCTGCGTCATACAACAGGTTAACCAGTTCGACGATCATGATCGCCGACAAACCCCAGATCTTGTAGCCCTCATAGCGATAGCTGGGCACATACCAACTGCGGCCTTGATAATCGATGCGGTGGGTGTGGTCGCGCGGGTCCTGACGGAAGAACTCCAGCGGCACGCTGAACACCGCGGCAATCTCGGCGTCGTTGGGCCGATATTCGACGTAGTCAGGGATCAAACCGACGAACGGCGTCACCTTCAGGCCATGCAGCGAAATCAGCGGGCTGAGCGGCCCGATCACTTCCACCAGGCCCGGCGGCAGGCCGATCTCTTCATGGGCTTCGCGCAGCGCGGTGAACACCAGATCCGGATCTTCCGGGTCACGCCGTCCACCAGGGAACGCCACTTCGCCGCCATGGGTCGACAGGCCCTTGGCCCGCAGGGTCAAGACCAGCTCGGGCTCGTCGCTGCGGGTGATGGGCAGCAGCACCGCCGCTTCCGGAAAACGACGGTCACCCGCCATGGCCGCGGGGGTATGGTTGCTCATTCGGCGCAACAGCTCGTCCAGCATACGCACTCTCGATTGCAAGGCCTGCCGTGCATGATGCACCAAAAGCTGCGGGCCACCCAAGCCCTGGCCGACGGGCACTTGCTGGCGGGCGGCAAGGCGCGCCAAGATAGGCGCATATAAAGGGAGCAAAGCATGAATTTCTGCAGTGCGTGCGGCAAGCCGGTCATCCAGCGCATCCCCGACGGCGACAGCCGCCTGCGCTACGTCTGCGATCATTGCCAGACCATCCATTACCAAAACCCCAACATCGTCGCCGGGGTGCTACCGACCCATGGCAGCCAGGTGCTGCTGTGCCGCCGCGCTATCGAGCCGCGCCGCGGCTTCTGGACTCTGCCCGCAGGCTTCATGGAGAACGGCGAGACCATCGATCAGGCCGCTCGTCGCGAAACCGTCGAAGAAGCCTGCGCCAGGGTCGGCGAAATGAGGCTGTATCAGCTGTTCGACCTGCCGCATATCAATCAGGTGCACCTGTTCTTCCGCGCCGAACTGGCCGATCTGGACTATGCCGTCGGCGTCGAAAGCCTGGAGGTGCGTTTGTTCGAGGAGCATGAGATCCCGTGGGACCATCTGGCTTTTCGCACAGTCGCACGCACACTAGAATGCTATTATCGCGACCGCATCGAGCAGCACTTCCCCATAGGCCATGAATACGTGGCGCCGATGACTGTTGCGCCGCCCATTACCTAGTCTGCAGGGATACCGTTTCATGCGTTGGTTGCTAGCCCTTATCTGCTGTGGTGTCGCTTCGGTGTCGCAAGCGGCGTTTACCGAAGTCATCATTCGCAAGCCCCAGGGCCAGGTGCAAACCCAGGCGCCCGCGCAGCAGCAGCAGCAGCAGCAGACCCAGCAGACCCAGCAACCGCTGATCGACAAGGTGCTGGTGCTCAAGTCCGAACGCCGCCTGCAACTGATCAGCCGCGGCGAGCCGCTCAAGACCTACCGCATCTCGCTGGGCAAGCAGCCCAAGGGCGCCAAGGAGCGCGAAGGCGACAAACGCACCCCGGAAGGTTTCTACTGGCTCGATTGGCGCAAGGCCAGCGACCGCTACAACCTGGCCATGCACATCTCCTACCCAAACATCACCGACGCCGCCAAAGCCCGCCGCGCAGGCGTACCCGCCGGCAGCATGATCATGATCCACGGTACGCCGCTGGATGAGGAATACCCGGAGTGGTATTTCCATACCCTGGACTGGACCGAGGGCTGTATCGCCATGCGCAATGCCGATATGCGCGAGGTATGGAGCATGGTCAAGGATGGCACCATGATCGAGATCCGGCCCTGAAGCCGCCGGTTCCTGACAAGAAATTTCCTACGCACTTCGCGCACTTGTCTGACGCTCCGGTCAGCAAGGTACGGCATATTTTCCAATAGCCAACTTCTTAGAATTTCCGCAAAGAAGCACGCAAACCGTGCCCTAGTTGCGGAAGTTCACCATGCCTACTTGCCTGCCCCGTGTAGGTCGACTAATCCTTTGCGCCCTCTTGCTGGGCCTTTTTGGCACAGTAGAGGCGCTCGCCAGCGACCCCGCCAGCCAGCAGATACGTGATCAACAACGCGCGCTGCAGCAAATCGAGCAGCACCAGCGTTTGCAGCAGTGGCAGCGCCGGGGGCGGGTCGACAGCACTGTCGAGTCGACCACGTCAGCCCCGCCTGATCAACAGTGCTGGGCGATCTCCGGTGTGCGCATCACCGGCAACAAACAGATCTCCAGCGCCGACCTTGAACAACACCTGCGGCCGCTGCTGCCATCCTGCACGGGCGTGGCCGATCTCAATCGCCTACTCAAGGCCATCACCGAACTCTATGTACGCGCCGGTTATCCGGCCAGTCGACCGTACCTGGCCCGGCAACCGGCGACTGGCAAGCCACTCGAGGTGGTCATCATCGAAGGCTTTGTCGAGTCGATCAGGCTTGCCGATCCCGACCTGCCATTGTCGTTACGCGGCGCCTTTCCCCATCTGCTGGGCCGGCCGTTGTACTTGCCTGATCTGGAGCAAGGCCTCGACCAACTCAATCGGCTGCGCGCCTACGACCTGACTGCCGCGCTGCTGCCGGGCACCCTGCAGGGCGGCACCCAAATACTCATCGAGCCGCGCGCAGTGGGTTCGCGCTGGCACCTGGACAGCCGCCTGGACAACCGCGGCAGCCCCCTTACCGGTCGCCACCGGTTGAGCCTCGGCCTCGGCGTCGACAGCCCGCTGCAGGTCAACGACGACCTGCGCCTGACCCTCAACGCCGCCGTATTCGACGCACCGGGGCAGAGCCAGGGCGCCAGCCTGTATTACAGCGTGCCCTACGGCCCGTGGACGTTCGCCGTCAACGCCAGCCAGCTGAGCTACCGAGCGCCGATTCCGGATACCCGTTACACCAGCAACGGCACTAGCCGCTTCCAGGGCGTGAGCGCCGAGCGCGTGCTCTGGCGCGGTCAGCACGGCATGCTCAGCGCCAGCACGCGGCTTGACCACAAGCAACTGCAGAACCGCCTCGACGACAGCCTGTTGCAACTACAGAGCCCGACCCTGACCACGCTGGACGCCGGGGTCAATCTGCTGTGGCTGGACGCAGGCCTGTGGCACGGCTACCTCGGCATTGCCCGCGGCTTGGCCTGGTTTGGCGCAGACCCACCGGCTAGCGCAGCCGCGCATCCACAAGCGCAGTTTCTCAAGTACCGGGCAAATCTGCTGCATGTGCGTCAGGGGCCAGCGCAAAGCCCCTGGCGCTGGCAGAGCGAACTCAATCTGCAGTACAGCCGCGATGTGCTGCCGGCCATCGAACAGTTGCTGCTCAGCGACGACTCGGCGGTACGCGGTTTTCGCGCCTACAGCGTCGCCGGCGCCAGCGGCGCGGTCTGGCGCAACAGCGTTAGCCAACCCTTGGCCATACCCCTGCCCTTCAACTTGCAGCTGCGCCCACAACTCAGCCTAGACCTAGGTTGGGCCCGCCTCACCAGCGACAGCCCCTGGCAACGACTGGCCGGCGCCGCCGCTGGCGTCGAGGTCAGCCTGCCGGGCAGCCGCCTGCGCCTCGACTATCAATTTCCGCTGTACGCCAGTGACCGTTCTCGACAGGCCCTCGAGCCGGGATTCTGGGTGCTGGATTGGAGCCTGTCCCTGTGATTCACCCACCACCACGAGAAAAACAATAATGAAAAACCTTGCGCAACTCCCCTTGATCCAACCAGACACACTGCGCTGGGCGGTGTTTGTCGGCCTGTTCTGCACGGGCGCAGCCCTTGCCCAACCCGCATTGCAGCCCAGCAGCGGCCCCGGTGGAACGCCCGTAATCAACCCGGCCCATGGCGTGCCGGTGATCGAAATCGTCCCGCCAAATGCCAGTGGCCTGTCGCACAACCAGTTCATCGACTATAACGTCGGCAAGCCCGGGCTGGTGCTCAACAACTCGCTGCAGTCGGGCCAGTCGCAACTGGCCGGCGCCCTGGCGGCCAACCCGCAGTTTCACGGTCAGGCCGCTTCGACCATCCTCAATGAGGTGGTCAGCCGCAACGCCTCGCTGATCGAAGGCCCGCAGGAAATCTTCGGTCGCGCGGCCAACTACATCCTCGCCAACCCCAACGGCATCACCCTCAACGGCGGCAGCTTCATCAACACCACCCGGGCCGGCTTCGCGGTCGGTACTGCAGAGGTCCAGGATCAGCAGTTGAAGCTGCTCGATACCTTGCAGGCGAGCGGCTCGCTGCAGGTGCTGAGCGGCGGCCAACGCAACGACGGCGGTGCGCTGGACCTGATCGCACCGCAGATTCACAGCACGGGCGAGCTCGGCGCCAAGGACGACCTCAACATCACCGTTGGCCGCAATCGTATCGATGCGGTGACCGGTAACGTCGTCGAACACCTGGCTGCGACGCCTTCGAGCATCGACGCCCAGCTGTTCGGTGCGATGCACGCAGGGCGTATTCGGATAGTCAGTACTGGCGAAGGTGCCGGCGTGCGCGTTGGCGCGGTGCAGGTCAACGGCCGCGACGGCGTCAGCATCGGTTCGGCAGGCGATCTGTTCATCAGCGGTGAACCCGGCCAGGCCGCCACGTTACGCAGCGAGCAGGGGCTGTTGGCGCTGCAGGCCAGGGACAACTTGACCCTGCGCGCTATTGATGGTCAGGCCAAGCGTATCGAAGCCAAGGCCGGGCAACAGCTGACCCTGGATACCACTACTCGCGAAACCATCGCCCGCGAGCAGGAGAACTGGGATAAAGGCTGGTGGTTCGTGACCACAGAGACTTACAACCGCGACCGCACTACCACCGAACGCACCGTGCAAGGCACCACGTTGAAGGCTGACGAAGCGGTCCAATTGCAGTCGGGCGGCGACCTGCGAATGGCTGCCGCAACGCTAACCAGCGAGGGCCAGATTAATCTCGCCAGCGGCGGCAAACTGGACATCGATGCAGCTGTCGACAGCACGCGGGTAAACCAAACCATCCGCCATCGCAAACACCTGTGGAATGGCGACAGTAACAGCGACGACTATCAGGAAACCGCCCGCGGCAGCCGCCTTCAGGCTGGCCTGGTCAGCGCCAGTGCCACCGGCGCGATCAGGGTCCGCGGCAGTGAAGTGCATAGCCAGAGCGAGGCAGTCCTGCACAGTGACCAGGGCAGCCTCGAGGTCACCAGCGGGCAGACCCAGTCAAGCTCCAACTCGCACAGCCGCGACAGCAAGTTGTTCGGCCTCATAAGCAAGAGCAAGGACGACGCCGAGCAACATGAACAAGCCCAGGCCAGCGAGGTGCAGGCCCAGAGCAACCTGCACCTGGCCAGCGCCGAGCAGATGCGCATTCACGGCTCCAGGCTCAAGGCTGGCCAGCAGCTGAAGGTCGACGCCAAGGGCGACCTGCTGATCGACAGTGCCCAGTCTCGATCCCAGCAGCAGGCTTCAACTCATCAACGCGGCCTCACCGCATCTGCCAAGCAGACCCAGGAGGCTGAGGACGGCAAGCCTGCTTCGCACCAGTACAAGGCGGGCCTGGGCTATCAGGTAGTCAACAGCCAGCATGAGCAGCAAGACACCACCCAGCTGGGCAGTGAGCTGCAAGCCGGCAACGTCGACCTGCGCAGCGATGCCCACCTGCAAGTCAACGGCTCACAGGTCAAGGCCACCCACGGCGACCTGAACATCAACGCAGAGCAAACCACCCTGAGCGCCACCCACAATCAGCACGAGTCGCTCGACAGCTCCAGCCAGAGCGGCGGCGGCCTGCTGTTGAGCGGCGGCATCGACAAGCTCGGTGCGGCCTTCGAAGGCCACCACAACCGCGATACGCAACAGCAAAAGGACAGCAAGGTGCAGCGCAGCGAACTCTCGGCCACAGGCAACCTTCATATCAACAGCAAGCAACTGGTCACCGAAGCCGCACGGGTGACTGCCGGCGATACTCTGCAAATCGATGCCGAGCACATCGACAATCGGGCGGTGCATGACACTGAAGTGCGCGAGCACAACCGTAACGACTGGAGCGCCAGCCTGGGTGGCAGCCTGGAATACCGCGGGCTCACCCGGCCGATCGAGCAACTGATCGCAGGCGGTGAGGGGCAGCGCTTCCAGCAGGCCTCTGTGGAGGATGCGCTGGTCGCCCCGAGCGCCGGCGCCGACATGACTGTGGAGCACCTCAAACGCCTGGAAAACCAGCGCCGCGGCTATGCGCAGGTCAGCGAGCTGAGTGGTGGCTCGGTGGTGCTCAAGGCAGATCGCATCGATGATCAAGGTACGGCATGGCGAGCCAATACCGGCACCCTGCAGATCGATGCCGACCATCATCACATGGCGGCGGCGGTTGATCAGCAGCAGAGCAAGGTCGACCGCCTGGCCTATGGCGGCGACCTGCGGGTCGACACCAGCACTGGCGAAGACATCAATGTGCGCGCCTCGGCCAAGGGTGATTCACTGGCAAGTCTTGTCAGCAAGGACACGGCCCGCCCAGGCAGCCTCTACGGCAAGCAAGGCATTCAGGTTCAGTTGGGCAGCGAAGGCCGCTATGAGGGCAGCCGCTTCGACGGTGGCGATGCGGGGGTAAGCCTGCACAGCGGCGGGCAACTGAGCCTGGTGCAGGCCACTGATCGGCACAGCGAGCAGATCAATGCCATCGAGGGCAACGCCTGGGCCAAAGGCGGCAACCGCCCCGGCAGCACGGGGGGTGAAGTGCGCGGCTATCTCAAGGGCGAGCAACGCTCGCTCGACGATACGACTGCGCAGGTAGCCCAGATCGACGCCAAGGGCGATGTCAGCCTGAGCAATGCTGGCGACCTGTTGCTGGAAGGCACACGTATCGGCAGCCGTGCGGCCAAGGTCGCCAACGTCGATATGAACAGCGCCGGGCTGTTACAGGTCAAGGCCGCTACCTCAAGTCACGAGGGCCACGGCAACGCCCTCGGCGGCGGCCTGGAATTGGCCCTCAAGCAAGGCAATAGCCGCGGTGGCGCAGTTGGCGGCCACTTCAACAGTGGTCGTGTGGATGAGTCCTCGCGCCAGGCAGTGGATGCGCAGATCGACGCCACCGGCAAGCTGGCCCTGGCCAGCAGCGCACGCGAAGAAACTGCCATGCACCTGCAAGGGCTGCAGGCGACGGCGGGGCAGATCGCGATCACCGCAGACAACGGCGGCCTGCTGCTGGAAGGCTCATCGAACAGCGAGCGGCGCGACAACCTCGCCGTCACTGCCGGCGCCGGCTTTGCCCAATCCAGCGGCAGCCTCGACAGCCAAGGCCTGCACGGCCGGGTCAAGGTCAACCTCGACCAACGCGACAACCAGACCTGGAACACCAGCAACCTGCGCGCCGACCACATCGTCCTGACCAGCAGCGGCGACAGTCGCTTGCTGAGCGCGCGCCTGGATGCAGGACGCATCGACGCCGACATCGGTGGCGACCTACTGGTCGCCAGCCGCAAGGACCAAGTCAACAACCTCAGCGTCGATGTTGATGCGCGCTTGAGCCGCGAGCGCAATCCGCAGGGCTTCAACAATGCCCTGGCTGCGTTGGCAGGTCCCGCGGGCGACAAGCTCACCGGCAAGTTCGGCAAGCAGGTCAGCAAGGTCGACCCAAGCCTGTCGCCTACGCTGAAACTGGACGTGTCGCAGGTTCAGCGCGACACCGTCAGCGAGCAAGCGAGTTTGAGTGGACGCGATGGAGTCCAGCTCAAGGTCGGCGGCAATCTGAAACTGGAAGGTGCCAAGCTGCAGTCAGGCAAAGGCCAAGTGGAGGTGCAAGCTGCATCCGTCACCGAGCAGACCCTATATGGCCGCGACTACCGCCGCGATTTCGCAGTGGATGCGTCAAATTCGCCGGTCGACCTGGGCACGGCTTTGCTTGACGTGATCAAGAACAGCGTCCGCGCCGATGGCGAGAATGGCTTGGACCTGGGCCTGCTGCGTACCAGTGGGCATAGCCGCAGTGAAGAGTGGGTATCGAGTGTCGGGGGCAAGGGCGGGCGCCGATAGATGAATCAGGCGCGGGCCTGTCCCGCGCCAACCGCCAATAACGAAGCCAGTCAGGGCCTTAACCCTGAGGTCCCCACTAAAATCGCCAACAAATGAAACTGTAAGAGCCTGTTAACTTGGTGTTAACAGGCTTACGCGAGTGTGCGCTGCAACTACCACCTTACCTGCCGCTCGCCCTTGCCAGCCTGCGGCCCCAGCCATTGGGCGCCACGTAACAATGGCGTCAGCGCGGCTTCTGGCTGAACCTCAAAAGCGACCCGCGCGCGGCGGGCGAGCAGGTCCGCATCGAGATCAATCTGGTGTTGATTCTGCTGGGCCAGCGCACCCTGCAAGCGCCAGTCACCCGCACAGTGCATTGCAAGCCAGCCCTGCCCTAACTGCAGCGACCACGGCGATACCAGCGCCAGGTCGGTCACCTGCAAACGCCCCTCGGTACCGGCGCACTGTCGCCATGAACCCGTCACACTGACACGCCCCTGCCATTGCCCCGCCAGGCGATAAGCCACCGGCACACTCGGCGCCGCTTCGAGCGCCTCGACCTCCACCCGCCAGCGCCAGGGCCAACCGCTCAACCGCGCCAGCCAAGCCTGCCCCTGATAAGCCAAGCGGACCTCAGCCTGCATTCGCCACGGTCGCCACTGCCAACGCAGCGGCCCGACATCGCCCACCTGCTCGGCCTGTCCCTGCCAGAGGCTGCCGCTGACGACCCTGCCTGGCAGCAACCAGCTCGCGGGCAACTCCACAAGCAGGGTTACAGCACACACCAGCGCCGGCCACAACAGCACGCGCACCCTCATGGCCGAAACTGCAAGTCGAAGCGCAACTGCTTGCCAGCCTGCTCCATGCCCCATTGCAGCGGCTGCACGCCCTCGGCCTGCAATGCTTGCAACCACGCCAGCAGCGCCTGCTCGTCGGCGACCGCCCCGCGCACGTGCCAATCATCGTCCTGCAACTCGACCTCGGTCAGCTCGATATGCCGGGCCTGGGCGGATTGGCGCAAACGCTCCAGGCTCAATCCAGCGCCGCGCTCAAGGCTGACCGCCGCCTCGGCCAGCCCCCGCCACTGGCTCATCTGGGCCCAGCGTGCGTTCACCTCCCGTACCAAAATGACGACCAGCAACAACGCGATCAGCCCCAAGGCCAGGCGCATACGCAGGCGGGGCGAAAGTACGCGGATCATGAACTGCTCCCCAGATCGAACACCACGCCCGCTGCCTGCACCTGTACCGTCGCGCCGACCGCAGCGGCCAATTCCTCCCACGGCGGCAGCGCGCCCTCGCCATCCAGGTGCAGATGCCAGCGCTGCCCATCGAAGCGCACCGCGCGCAGACGCCACTGCGGATGCGCGTGCAACCAGTCCTGCAACTGCTCCTGCAAGCCGTCGAGCCGGCGCAGGCGCAAGGCTCGCTCGCCGTCGGCAGCACGCAGCTGCTTGAGCTCCTGCGCCGCTTCACGCGGTGAGGCCTGGGGGCCAGTGACCGCCAGTACCTGCTCACGATAGAGCTGGGCCTGACGCCATTGCTGGCTTAACCACAGGGCGCCCCAGACAGCGGCGAGCACCAGGCAGGCAGCGATCAAGCCTTTGTGCTGAGCCGTGACATTCAACGATTTGCGCGGGCGGCGCATTTCCCGCAGCCCCGGTGCTGCATCGAGATCCGCAACCCGCTTCGGCCAGGGCCCATCGACCTGCGCAAATACCTGTGTACCCCATGGCGCAGGCGCACCACCCATCCCCTGTGGCCAGGCCAGCCAGTGTTCGCAGCCCTCCTCGTCGACCCGCGCATACAAGGTCGCTTGCTCCTGTCGCCATTGCCATCCACAGCCCCGCTCGAGCGCCGGCAAGAGCTGAAACTGCGACCAGCAACGTTCCACCTCCAGGCCCCACTCCACGCACTGAGCCAACCAGTCATCGAGCCGATCACGTGCCACCACCACCAGCCGTAATTGCCCTGTCGCGCGACCGATGCAGGCACAGTCAACCTCATCGCTTCCTTGCAGCAGGCGATCCTCCAACAGCAGCGGCCATTCCTCACGCTTGAGCCCGGGCGGCGCCGGCACCTGAAAATGGCTGCATGCGTCCCCCGGTACCACCACGCCAACCCGAGCGTTGAGGCCCTGCGGCGGGGGCCCCTGCCCTTCGTCACGGAGCACGCCGTTGTCCAGCAGGCACCAGTGCCAATGCCCATCAGCCACAGGCCGCACCAACAACCAAGGCCGCGCTGGCGAGCGCCACCGCCATTCACGCTTCATGAAAGCCCCCAGGGCAGGACGAACGTGCAGACATAAGGTGCTCCATCACGCTGCAGTTGCAGCCGTACACCGGCGCCGGGGTGTGCCGGTTGATCGGAAGGCCAGGCCAGCCAGCGGCCGCCCTGGTAATAGACAACGCTCCAACTGCTGACCCGCTGCAACCGCTCGCGCACGACCCAATGCGGCATGCCGACGGCATACAGGTCTGCCGAGCTTTCCAACAGCAACTGCTGCTCGCGCGGATCGAAGCGCAGGCGCTGACGTTGCAGCCGCGAGCCGCCCTCGGCCTGCGGCCAGGCGGCGGCAGCCACCCAGAGCAACTGCTGCGCCTGCGGTTGCCAATCGAGCCAGCGCACGGCCAAGGGCAAGCGCTGCTCATAGAGACGGCGCAGCACCGGGCTGTCGAAACGCCGCTCCAGGGCCAGGCAAAACTCCAGCACACCGCGTTCGTTGCTGGTGCTGTCGAGACGTTCGCGAACTTTGAGCCAGCCGTTGACCAGCGCGGCGAGCATGATCCCGAGCACGGCGGTCAGGGCCAGCGCGACCATCAGCTCGATCAGGGTCAAGCCTGCCTGGCGACGCTTCATGGCCGCTCCAGAAACACGCTGTACAAACCCAGCGGCAGGCGCTGCTCGCGGTCTGCGAACAACTGCAGCTCGCCACGGCGCAGGTCACGCACACCGGTGCTGCGCAATTGCAGTTGCCAATGGCAGGTCTGCCCGCCCTGCTGCAATTCTCCGCTGCCCTGATTGGCCGCAGGCCAGTACTGCTCGACGACAAAGCGCGCCTGCAATTCACGCGCGCAGAGCAGCCCGAGGCGATGCTGCTGTACGGTCTCCTGCACCGCCAGGCGCTGGCGCAGGACCTGACTGGCGATCACCGCCAGCACCGAGGCGATGGCCAGCGCCACCACGACCTCAAGCAAGGTGAAGCCCGCCTGGCGCGACTTCATGGCGCGGCCTGGGTCAGCAAGCGACCGTCGCGCCCCCACTGCCAGCGCTGGCTGCCTTGCGGCCAGCGCCACAGCAGCGTGCCGGGCTGTGCCCAGCCCTCGGGAGTGAACAGCAATTGCGGCGTAGCACTGGCGGACCAGTCCGGGCGCAGCGTCTTTGGCCACTGGCCGAGGCGCACCGGTTCGACCACCCAGGCGTCGCCCTCGCGGCGAACAAACTCCGGCCGCCGGCCGTTCCAACGCAGCCCGCGCAATTGCCCGGCATGGCGCGCCAGCGCAGCTTGCTCGCGGGTCTGTGCAGCCAGCCGCTCGAGCGTCTGGCTGACGTTGCTGTTGCCACTGTCGAGCCAGGCCACACTGAGGCCGCTCATCAAGCCGGCAATCGCCAGCACCACGAGCAGTTCGATCAGGCTGAAGCCACGCTGAGCGAGCATCGGTCACAGCGCCCAGTTGCCCAGGTCGGCATCCAGGTCTTCGCCGCCCGCTACGCCATCGGCACCCAGCGAATACACGTCGACCCGACCATGCTCGCCGGGCATGCGGTACTGGTACGGAGTGCCCCAAGGGTCTTCTGGCAAGCGGCGGATATAACCGTCGCTGCGCCAGGCCCGCGGGACGGGTTCGGCGACCGGTTTTGTAACCAGCGCCGCCAAGCCCTGCTCGCTGCTGGGAAAGCGCAGGTTGTCGAGCCGATACATGTCCAGCGCCTGCTCGAGCGTTGCCAGGTCGGCCATGACCTTCTGGCGCATGGCCTTGTCCTGATTGCCCAGCACGCTCGGTGCGACCACGGCGATGAGCAGGCCGATGATGAAAATCACCACCATGATTTCCATCAGGGTGAAGCCTTGTTGGCGCTTACGTCGATGCTGCATTGCCGGTTCTCCTTGTCACAGTTGCAGGCCCTGGTTGAGTTGCATGATCGGCAGCAAGACCGCCAGTACGATGAACAGCACCACGCCGCCCATCACCAGAATCATCAAAGGTTCAAACAGCGCCATCGCGGTATCGACCTGACGGGCAAAGCCACGCTCCTGGTCGTCGGCCACGCGCTCGAGCATGTCGGCCAGGGTGCCGCTGGCCTCGCCGCTGCCGACCATGTTCACCAGCAGTGGCGGAAACTGTTGGCTGGCGTCCAGTGCCCGGTGCAGGCTGGTGCCGCCCTCGACCTGCTGGCGGACCTGCTCCATGGCCTGGCGAATGCGCCGGTTGCCAACCGTTTCGGTGGCCACCTGCAGCGCTTCGAGCAGGGCCACGCCACTGCTGCTGAGAATCGCCAGGCTGCGCGCCAGCCGCGCGCTTTCCAGCACTTGCAGCAGGCCGCCGACACGCGGCAGGCGCAGCAGCCATTGATCGCGGCGCAGGCACCAGTGCGCTTTGCGCAGCAGCCAGCGGCTGATCACGCTGAATAGCAGGACCGCCGCCAACAGCCAGGGCCCGGCGCTGACCAGGCCCTGGCTGAGGCCGATGAGGATCGAGGTCACCAGCGGCAGGCTCTGTCCGGAATGGGCAAATTGTTCGGTGAGTTTGGGCACCACGAAGGTCATCAGGCCGACCACTACGGCCAGCGATACCCCCATCAGCACCGCCGGATAGATCAACGCCGTACGCGCCTTGTGTTGCTGGCGCTGGACCTGTTCGAGGTGATCTGCCAGCCGCGTCAGCACCTGCGCCAGCCGCCCGGAACGCTCACCGGCTTCGACCAGCGCGCAGTAGAGACCAGTGAACGGCGCGCCCTGCCTTGCCAAACTCCGGGCCAGCCCAAGGCCCTCGGCCAACGCCCCGCGCACACCGACCAGTACCGCTTGCAGCGCCGGCTGGCGCAACTGCCGCTCCAGTGTGGCGAGGGCATCGACCAGAGGGATACCGGCGCCAGTCAGGGTTGCCAGTTGGCGGGTCAGCTCGCACAGCTGCGCCCGGCTGAGGCGCTGGTGACGGGAGCGACCGGTCGCGTTGTCGTGGCGCTTGAGGCCTTTGGCGAACAACCCCTGCTCGCGCAACAACTGCCGTGCATGGCGCTCGCTGTCGGCCTGCAAAGTGGCGGCGTGGCGTTTGCCGGCAAGGTCGACGGCCTGGTAGCGATAGGTCGGCATAGGTTAGCCCTGGACCACGCGCAACACTTCGGCAAGGCTGGTCTGGCCGCGCTGCAGGCAGTCACTGGCCATGCTCACCAGGCTGCGCCGACGGTCCGCCAGGTAGGCGTGCATGGCCACTTCGCTGGCGCCCTCGTACAGCAAGGCAATCAGCCCGGCATCCAGTTCAACGAATTCGTACAGGCCCATCCGTCCGGCATAGCCGCTGCCCTGGCAGGCTTCGCAGCCGACCGCGTGAAAGGTCTCGCGCAACGCGCCCAGTTCGGGGAACAGTTGTTTTTCTGCGGCCTGCAGCGGCTGCGCGACAGCACAGCTGCACAGTTGCCGGACCAGCCGCTGGGCCAATACGCCGCGCAGGCACGAGGCAATCAGAAACGGCTCGATGCCCATGTCGCGCAGACGGGTAACGGCGCCCACGGCGCTGTTGGTGTGCAGGGTCGACAGCACCAGGTGGCCGGTGAGGCTGGCCTGCACGGCAATCTGTGCAGTCTCCTGGTCGCGGATTTCGCCGAGCATGATCACGTCCGGGTCCTGACGCAGAATCGCCCGCAGGCCGGCGGCAAAGGTCAGCCCGGCGCGTGGGTTGATCGCGGTCTGGCCAATGCCGGCGATGGCATATTCGACCGGGTCTTCCACGGTGAGGATGTTGCGGCTGCCGTCGTTGAGGCTGTTGAGGCTGGCGTACAGGGTGGTGGTCTTGCCCGAGCCGGTCGGGCCGGTACTGAGGACAATGCCATTGGGCCGCGCCAGGCAATTGCGCAAGCCCTGCAACACGGCGGTGGGCATGCCCAGGTTGTCCAGCGCCAGCAGACTGGCCTGCTTGTCGAGCACGCGCATCACCACCCGCTCACCGTGGATGCCAGGCAAGGTCGAGACCCGCACATCGATCTCGCGACCAGCTGCGCGCAGGGTGATCCGGCCGTCCTGTGGCTGGCGTTTTTCGGCGATATCGAGGCGGGCCATGACCTTGATCCGCGACACCAGCATCGCCGACAGTGCCCGCGGTGGGCGCAGCACTTCGCGCAGGTGGCCGTCGACGCGCAGGCGCACCACCAGGCTTTGCTCGAAGGTTTCGATGTGGATGTCCGATGCACGCAGGCGCATGGCCTGGCCGAACAGGCCGTTGATCAGGCGGATCACCGGCGCTTCGTCATCGCTTTCGAGCAGGTCTTCGATGCGTGGCATTTCGCTCATCAGGCTGTCGAGATCGACCTGCTCGCCGATGCCTTCGATCAACGCCTGGTTGGCCGCGCTGCCGGCTTGATAAAGCTGGCCGAGGCGTTGATCGAAGTCTGCCGCCGGCAGGTACTCGACCGCTGCCGGCTGGCCGTGCACGCGCAGCAGTTCCTGCAACTGCGCGCTGTCGGCGTCGGCCCGCAGCCACAGCTGCCAACCTTCGGCGAGTGGTGCCAGGGCCAGGCCGGACTGGCGCGCCAGGCGATAGGGCAGCATCACCAGTTACCGCCTTCGAGCCGCGCGCGGCTGGCCGGAAACACCTGCAACAACTGCGAGCCTTCGGCCAACACTGGCAATTGCAGCGGCGTGCTCTGCTGCAGGCTGCGGTACTTGTCCTGGCTCAGACCGGCGAGGCTTGGGCCGTCACGCAGGATGCGCGGGCGGATGAACACCATCAGGTTCTGCTTGGTATTGCGGCTGGCATCGGAGCGGAATAAGCGGCCCAGCACGGGGACATCACCAAGCAGCGGCACACGCTGGTTGCTGGTGCTCAATTCATCGCTGATCAGGCCACCGAGAATCACCAGGCCGTTGTCCTCGACCATGACCTTGGTCTTGATCTCGCGCTTGTTGGTAATGACGTCACTGGCGCTGCTGCTGTCGGCAATCGACGAAACTTCCTGGACGATATCCAGGCGCACACTGTTGTCGACGTTGACCTGCGGTTTGATCCGCAGCTTGACCCCGACCTCCTTGCGCTCGATGGTCTGGTACGGGTTGGCGTTGTTCTGGGTTACCGAGCCGGTCACGAACGGCACCTCCTGACCGACCAGGATCGACGCCTCGGCGTTGTCCAGGGTCAACAGGGTTGGCGTCGACAGCAGATTGAAGCCGCTCTTGCCCTTGAGTGCATTGACCAACATGGCGAAGTTGAAGCCGCCGCCGAAGTTGCCGATGCCGGCAGTCACCCCAGTGGTGGCCGACAGCAGCTTGCCCAGCGCACTGGTATCACCCTCGGCGGCCGCGCCGGCAATACCAGCGATGTTCACTCCGTTACTGCCGAAGTTGACCACGCCAGCGCCAAACTTCTCGTCAGCAAACAGCCACTGCACACCCAACTCCTGGGCTTGAATGTCCGAGACCTCGGCAATGATCGCCTCGACCACCACCTGCGCACGACGGATATCCAGCTGCTCGACAATGTTGCGATAGGCCGCCAGCTCGCTGTCCGGGCCGACCATCACCACAGCGTTGGTGCCCTCCTCGTATTCCAGGCGAATACCGGAGTCACTGGCCATCGCCACCGGCTGATCCTTGCCCTCGCCCTGCCCTTCGGCCGGCACCGCGCCGGTCTGGCTCAGGCCGCGCAAGACCTTGACCACTTCGCTGGCATTGGCGTGGCGCAAGTAGATCACCTGGGTATTGCTGCTGTGCAGGTTGTCGCCGGGCCGATCCAGCTGCGCCAACAAGGCGCGCACGCGCTCACGGCTGTCGGCGCTACCGCGCACCAGCAAGGCATTGCTGCGCGGGTCGGCCACCACCTGGGCACGGTCGGCGGCCTGTTCACTGGCCAGCAGCCGCGTGACCAACTGGGCGGTATCGGCAGCGCTGGCGTGCTGCAGTTTCATCACCTGCAGTGGCTCCTCGCTGACCTGGTCGAGTTCGCGCAGCAGGCTGTCGATGCGTTCGAGGTTGCTGCGCCAGTCGGTCACCACCAGCAGATTGGCCGCAGGGTACGGCGTGATCACGCCCACCCGGGGATCGATCAGCGGCTTGATGATGCCAAGTATCTGCTCGCTGCCCGCATTGCGCACATTGAACACGCGGGTGGCGACACCATCGCTGCCGGTATTCTTGCTGGCGGCGTTCTCGACCGGCACCGGCTCGAGCCGCGCGGCTTGATCGGGGACGATCTTGACGCTGCCATTGGGCAGGTCGACGGCGGCGTAACCCTGCGCACGCAGCTGGGCGAGGAAGATATCGTAGATGGCGTCAGCGTCATGCCGGTCGACGGTGCGCACGGTGACCTTGCCTTTGACCCGCGGGTCGACGATGAACGTAGTGCCGGTGATCCGCGACACGCTGTCGATGAACTCGACCAGGTCAGTGTCGACGAAATTCACTTCGTACATCGGCGTGCCGCCTTCGTCGAGCACTTCGGGCTCTTCAGCCCAGGCCAATGACAAGCTCAGGCTCAATGCAGCCGCTGCGCAGTATCTAGCAAACATCAACTCATCCTTGCCGCTTGAAGCCGGTCACGGCGGGCCGTGGCGGCCAGGGCAGGCGTTCGCGCCGCCCCTGGTTGTCGATAATCAGGCCTGCGCCATCGATGTCCTGCAGCACGATCCCCGGCGCCAGCCGCTGGCCGCGGCCCAAGGTGCGAATCTGCTCGCCGAAACGCAGCACCACCACCGTCGCCGACAGCGGCTGGGCACGCAGCCCGCCGAGGTACTGCAAGGGCAGCCGGGTCAGAGGGATCTCGCCGGTGTCGAGCGGGGCTTGCCAGTGCCCCGCCATCAGCCCTGGAATGGCCGCGTGTTCAGGCTGCGCCGTCGTGGCCGGCTGCGGCTGACGGCTAAGCTGCAGCACACATTGCGCCGCCAGCCAGCCGGCGAGGGTCAACAGCAAAAAAGCGCCGAGGCGACTGCTCCAGCTCACGTCTTAGCCTGCCGTGGGTGCCAGCCGGGATGCCCCTGTACATAGCGCACCTCAGGCAACTGCAGCGGTGCCAGGCGCCAGTCGCTGGGCTGACGACGCAACCAGGCTTCGAGGGTTTGCCACAGCGGCTCACCGGCATCGGCGGCGAACTGCAGGCCGAAGGTACGGCACTGGCCCTGCACGGTCGCAAAGTCAGCGATACGCTTGCCTTGCGGGCTATAACTGACGCGCCAGGCCTGGTCTTGCCAGCGTGGTAGATCCTGGCTGTTGTCGAGCAGCAGCGGGTCGCCGAACAACTGCTCGGCGGCGTTTTCCAGCACCTGTTCAACCTGCCGTGCCGGCGCCTCGACCACGGGCGCCGGGTAGCCACCGGTAAGGCTTATCAGGTGCTCGCGGGTAATCATTTCACCGCCTGCCAACGGATAGTCGTAGCGCAGCCCCGGCAACAACACCGGCATGGCGCTGCTGTCAGACAACGCTTGCTGGAGCAAGGCATCCCAACTGCCGCCGCGCGTATCGCGCCGCCACAGGGCTTGCGGCGCTCGTGCCAACGGTAGATCGAGCCAAGCGGCATGGCCGGCACGCTGCGCCCGCACCACACTGCGCAGTTGTGCGGCGCGCGCCTGGGCAGCGGGCGTCAACTGCTGCTCGAAGGCGGGAAAGAAACGCGCCTGAAACTGCCATTGACCCGCCACCTGCTGGCAACGCAAACGGAACGCGCCGCTGCCACGGCAACCGGCGAACAGCACCGGCACCTGCCGGCCGCTGGCCTGGCTGGCCAGCACTGGCGCCGGCCACAAGTCCTGGCCACGGGCGCATAGCAGCACGTCGATTTCAGCCACGCGCTCGGCCAGCCACAGGCCCGGGCCGGTGCCGACATCGGCCAGCGCAATGACCAGATCAGCCTCGCGTCGCGCCTGCTGAAAGACCGCTTGCAGTGACTGATACCACTGCTTCAGAGAGGCTTTTTGATCCTGCGCATAAGGGTCGGTCACCCCCACCACAGCAATCCGCACACCTGCGCGCTGGAACACCCGCAGGCTGTCGATGCCGAGCGCCTTGCTCTGCTCGGCAGACAGGCCTGCACCCAGTGTCGCCGCGGTAGACTGCTGATAGAGCGCCGCACAGCGCTGTGGCCAGAGCACACGTTCATCGCTGCTGACGCGGACATCGCTGCCCAGTAGCTGGCTGCCCTGCACGCCGCTTTCGCCCTGGCTCAGATAAGCCAGGCCGCTGCCATTCCAGCCCTGACCGTTCTCCAGGGTCAGGCAGTTGTCTGCGCCGGCTTCGTTGCGCAGTTGCTCGAGCAACGCGGCCAGCACCGGGTACCCACCCAGCTGTGCGCGGCTGCTCTGGCTGGCATCCAGCAAAGGCGCAAGCTCCGGGGATGCGGCACTGGCGCTGGCGCCGGTCATCCACGGCGCGCGGCCGAGGTGGCTGACCGGCCCCAGGCGCGTCGCCGGCACCACCGCCTGGCCGGGTTGGCGGGCATCCAGGGTGTCGGCGAGATACAGCAGGTCCAGCGGCGCACCGCCGCCACGCTGGCCGGGCAGCGCCGAGCAGGCGCCAAGCAACGGCGTCAACGCCGCGACACCCATCCAGCTGATTACCTCGCGTCTGCCCACACTGCTAACCATCAGGCCCGCATCCTTTTCCGAGTTCACGTTGGGGTTCGGATATTGCGGCGCTCAGATGACAGTTTCATGGCAGATATCCGACAGTAATCGCCGACTGTTCTGTCAATACGCACTGGTAAGAACTGCTGGTTTTAAGCAGACCTTAATATTTCTGCCAAGGAATCATCACACTTGAGCACTACAGTCGCGGTTTCCTCCAACTCAGCCACTATAAGGACACCCTGATGAGTCGAGACACCGGCGACAACCTGGACCGCAACCAAAGCGGCAACCTGCCGATGGCCAGCGTCATGGACACTTACCTGAGCCGTCGCACCGTGATGCGCGGCAGCCTTGGCGCAGCCATCGCAATGATCGCCGGCACCGGTCTGACAGGCTGTTTCGACAGTGGTGGCGGTTCCGACAACGACTCGCCGTCTACCCCGGAGCCGGTCAAGCTCAGGCTCGGTTTCGACTCCATCGCAGGCTCGCGCACCGATGCCTGCGTCGTCGCTGCCGGTTACAGCGCCTACGTGCTGGCGCCCTGGGGCACTCCGCTGAACAGCAACGCCAATCCGTGGAAGTCCGATGGCAGCAACACCTCCACCGACCAGGCCAACGCGATGGGCATGCACCACGACGGCATGCACTTCTTCCCTATCAACGGCAGCTCGGATGACGGCCTGCTGGCGATCAACTTCGAGTACATCGATGCCGCCGCACTGCACCCGGCCGGCCCCACCACCGACGGCAGCGGCAAGCGCCCGGTGGAAGAAGCACGCAAGGAAATCAACGCCCACGGCGCCGGCGTGGTCCGCCTGAGCAAGGTCAGCGGGCGCTGGCAGGTGGTCGACAACGACCCGCTCAACCGCCGCTTCACCACGGTGTCGCTGATGGATATCGCCGGACCACTGCGCGGCAGCGACCATGTCAAGACCAAATTCTCCCCAGCCGGCACCCAGTGCCGCGGCACCAACAACAACTGCGGCAATGGCTACACGCCGTGGGGCACCTACCTGACCTGCGAAGAAAACTGGCCAGGCATCTTCGTCAACACTGCGACCCGCCCGGCGGATCAAGTGCGCATCGGCGTCAGCGCCACCCGTGGCCAGTACCGCTGGGAAACCTGTGCCGGTGATGCCAGCGAAGTGGACGATGAGTTCGGCCGTTTCAACATCACCCCAAGCGGCGCCAGCGCCACTGACGACTACCGCAACGAAGCCAGCACCTACGGCTACATCGTCGAGATCGACCCGTACAACGCCAGCACCCTGGCAGTGAAGCGCACCGCATTGGGCCGCTTCCGCCACGAGGGCTGCTGCCCGGGCCTGCCGGTCGCGGGCAAGCCGTTGGTCTGGTACACCGGCGACGACTCCAACAACGAATACCTGTACAAGTTCGTCTCCGACGCGGTCTGGGACCCGGCGGACGCCACCCCGGCCGACCGCCTGGCTACCGGTGCCAAGTACATGGACCAAGGCAAGCTGTACGTAGCTCGCTTCAATGCCGACGGCAGCGGCAACTGGCTGCTGCTCGACGTGGCCACCGCCACCACCGGCGGCAGCACCCTGGGCGCGCTGTTCGGTGACCTGCCGGGGATCATCATCAATACCCGCGGCGCCGCCGATGCCGTTGGTGCAACGCCGATGGACCGCCCCGAGTGGACCGCGGTACACCCGGTCAACGGTGACGTCTACCTGACCCTCACCAACAACAGCGCGCGCACTGCGGACAAGGTCGATGCTGCCAACCCACGCGGGCCGAACCGTCATGGCCACGTGATCCGCTGGCACGACAGCGACGACCAGTTGAGCTTCAACTGGGACATCTTCGTGTTTGGCGCCAACGCTGCCGGCACTGCCGATATCAACCGCTCCGGCTTGACCGAACTGAACCAGTTCGCCAGCCCCGATGGCATGAGCTTCGACAGCCGCGGCGTGCTCTGGATCGAAACCGACAACGGCGAGTCGACCCTCACCGACTACACCAACGACCAGCTGCTGGCGGTGATCCCGACCGATCTGGTCGATGCTGCCGGCAAGCAGGTCCCGGTGAACGCGCAGAACCAGTCGGCCCTGCGCCGTTTCTTCGTCGGCCCGAACGGCTGTGAAGTGACCGGGATTGCCTTTGCCCCAGACAACAAGTCGATGTTCGTCAACATCCAGCATCCGGGCAACTGGCCGTACAACGACGTCGCTACCGACGCCACTCCGGCAGGTGCCACGGTGCGCCCGCGAGCTTCGACGGTAGTCATTCAGCGTAATGATGGCGGCGAGATCGGCACTGCCTGATCAAACCTGATCAACGCCCCGGTTGCAGCGCCGCCCTGGCACTGCGACCGGGGCGTTCTCGATTGTGGGCTCACAACAACGGTTCGCGCGCCCTGACGCGCACCTGCTGCGCCGGCACCCGCGCATGCCACTGCACCACACCCAGAGCCTCGACCTGCAACTGACTGCGCAAGCTCAGCCCCTCTTCCTCGAACGACAGCTGCAACAGGTAATGGCCGCTGTTGAGCAGCAAGCCCTCACTCAAGCGCTCGAACGTTTCATCATCGACCGCACCCAGCGCCTGGCGCAGATCCGCTGCATCGGCATAACCGGTCGCAGGCCGGCCACTGACAATGCGGCTGAGCAGTGAACGCGGATACTTGCCTTCATACAACGCATCGAGCAGCTCCAGGTGTTCCAGGCCCAAGGCGTTGGCGTTCAAGCGCCAGCCACTGGTCTGCGCGATCGCACACAACATCGGATAGCGGCGCTGGCGGGTCGCGTCCGGCTCCAGCAGCAGGTTCAGCTCGCTGCTGTCGAGCATCGGCTGATTGGCCGCCAGCCGCGGTGGCTGCTGGCGCAGGTACTGGGCACTTTCGGCGCCTTGCAGGCGGGCATCGCTGTCACTGTCGAGCCAGTCCGCCAGGCCGTGCACCAGCCGTTCGGCCGCCATGTTGTCGCCCAGCAAGTAGCGCAGTTGGCGCTCGGCGCGCTCGGCGTCGTTGCCAAGCAGGGCATTGACGTTGAAGCAGGTGTGCTGATCGCGTACCCGCAACTGCGCCGTACCGCCGGCAAAATCGTAATTCAGTGGCTGCCCGCGCAGGGCCTGCCAGAACAGCGGGCTGAGCCGCCAAGCGGGATCGCGCAGGGCTTGTTTGGCATAGGCCAGACCGGCCTGTTGCATCGCCCGCGCCTGCACCCGCTGCTGCAGCAGGCGCACTTCATCGACCTGACGACGGCCACCTTCGACCAGCCAGGTCAAGCCCGCAGCCAGCATCGCCAGCGCCACCATGACCATCAACAGTGCCGCGCCCTGCTGTTGCTTACCGCCCATTGCCGCCTGCCTTTTCATCACCGAAAGCCGCCAGTCAACACCGTGCGTGTTGCAGGCAGATGGCAGCCGTTCCACCGTCATCCAGGCGTCATCTAGGACAGGCAGGATTGCTTCTCTTTTCATGGCCTTACAGGAGTGCGCTGACATGGGTGGTATTGGAATCTGGCAACTGGTGATCGTGCTGTTGATCGTGTTTCTGCTGTTTGGCACCAAGCGCCTCAAGGGCCTGGGCAGCGATGTCGGCGAGGCGATCCAGGGCTTTCGCAAATCCATGGGCGGCGATACCGATGCCAACAACGCTGCCAATGTTCAGGCCGAGCAGGCGCCAACGCTGAACGGGCAGAGCGTGCCGCAGGCGCACACGGACCGTCAGGCCTGATGTTCGAGATCGGCTTCACCGAGCTGATGCTGGTCGGCATCGTCGCCCTGCTGGTGCTCGGCCCCGAGCGCCTGCCGGTGGCGGCGCGCGCGGTCGGCCGCGTGCTGGGCCAGGCCCGTCGCGCGATGCACACGCTGCGCACCCAGGTCGAACGCGAGATCGACCTGCCGGCACTGGACAGCGCGCCGCTGCAACGCCTGGAACAGGACCTGCGCCAGGGTATCCGCCTCGACACGCAGCCGGCCAATGACGCCGCTGCGCCGGTCATCGCCAAGGAGAATGCATCATGAGCATTGCTGTGCCTGAGCAGCCTCGCATGCCGATCACCGAGCATCTGCGCGAACTGCGCAAACGCCTGCTGCGCGCCCTGCTGATGATCGGCCTGCTGTTCGCCGCGCTGTTCCCGTTTGCGCAGACGCTGTACACGCTGATTTCCGAGCCGCTGCGCCGGTACCTGCCGGAAGGCACCAGCATGATTGCCACCAGCGTCACCTCGCCGTTTCTGACGCCGTTCAAGCTGACCGCGATGTGCGCGTTGTTCGTGGCCATGCCGTTGCTGCTGCATCAGGCCTGGGGCTTCATAGCGCCCGGCATGTACCAGCGCGAGCGGCGCATCGCCCTGCCACTGCTGCTGTCGAGCATCGTCCTGTTCTACAGCGGCATGGCCTTCGCGTTCTTTCTGGTATTTCCGATGATGTTCGGCTTTTTCGCCAGCGTGACGCCTGATGGCGTGGCGATGATGACCGACATCAGCCTGTATCTGGATTTCATCATGGCGCTGTTCCTGGCGTTTGGCCTGGCGTTCGAGATCCCGGTGGCGACCTTCATCGTGGTCTGGGCCGGTTTGACCGATGTGGCGACGCTGCGCAAGAGTCGGCCCTACGTGATCGTCGGCTGCTTTGTGGTGGGGATGATCCTGACGCCGCCGGATGTGTTCTCACAGACGATGCTGGCGGTGCCGATGTGGGTCCTGTTTGAAGTCGGGCTGTTGGCCTGCACTTCGCTGCCCACGAGGCGCAGTGGCGACTGAGGCACGTGCAGCAGCGTGTCACTGTAAATTGAAAAGCCCCGGCAGTGGCCTGCCGGGGCTTTTCGCGTGTAACGGTGCGACAACAACAGCTCAGAAGTCAGCCAACGGCCAAACCTCATAAGCAGGCGTTTCGTACGGGTGGCTGTGCTTCAAGGCAGTGACAACCTGCTGAATCAGCTCGTCGGCCACCACCAGCTCGACCTTCCACTCCTCGACCTGCTCGACCTCGCCAGCCTGCCCGAGAAACGGCTGGCTGCCGGCCATCGGCCGGAACTGGCCTTGGCCAAGGGTCTGCCAGGCGCAGTGCTCATAGCCACCGATACGGCCGCCACCGGCGGCAAACACGGCGGCCTTGACCACTTCGACATGGCTGGCCGGGACGAAGAAGGCGAGCTTGTACACCGCTTAGTTCACCCACACCCGCGCGTTGCGGAACATGCGCATCCACGCCGCATCTTCCTGCCAGTCGTCTGGACGCCACGAGTTCTGCACTGCGCGGAACACCCGCTCAGGGTGCGGCATCATGATCGTCACGCGGCCATCGCGGCTGGTGAGACCGGTGATACCACGCGGTGAGCCGTTCGGGTTGGCCGGGTAGGCTTCGGTGACCTTGCCGTGGTTGTCGACAAAGCGCAGCGCCACGCAGCCAGACTGGTCGGCTGCAAGCAGCGCGGCCGGGTCGGCGAACTCGGCGTGGCCTTCACCGTGGGCGATGGCGATCGGCATATGCGAACCGGCCATGCCCTGCAGGAAGATCGAGTTGGACTTCTGCACCTCGACCATCGCCACACGGGCTTCGAACTGCTCGGAGCGGTTACGCACGAAGTGCGGCCACAGCTCGCTGCCCGGGATCAGCTCGTGCAGGTTGGACATCATCTGGCAACCGTTGCACACACCCAGGGTGAAGCTGTCGTCACGCTCGAAGAATGCCTGGAAGGCATCCCGCGCGCGGCTGTTGAACAGCGCCGACTTGGCCCAGCCCTCACCGGCACCGAGCACGTCACCGTAAGAGAAGCCGCCGCAGGCAACCAGGCCTTTGAACGCTTCCAGGTCAACACGACCGGCGAGGATATCGCTCATGTGCACGTCGACGGCGTTGAAGCCGGCACGGTCGAACGCCGCAGCCATCTCGACCTGGCCGTTGACGCCCTGCTCACGCAGGACTGCCACTTGCGGGCGGATGCCTTTTTTGATGTACGGCGCCGCGATGTCATGGTTGACGTCGAAACCAAGCTTGACGCTCAGGCCTGGGTTGTCTTCAACCAGCAGGCCGGCGTATTCCTGATCAGCGCAGTCGACGTTGTCACGCAGGCGCTGGATCTGATAGCTGGTCTTGGCCCACTCGCGCTGCAGCTGGCCGCGATCACCGGTGAATACCGCTTCGCCGGCGAGCTTGATCAGCACTTCGCTGTTGTTGATCGGCTGACCGATCACGGCCACGCAATCCTCGCCCAGGCCAGCAGCGCTGAACTGCGCGAGCACGTCCGGGGTGGCATCCTGGCGAACCTGGATGACCGCGCCGAGCTCTTCGTTGAAGAGAATCGCCGCGACTTTTTCGCGCTTGCTGGTCAGGGTGTCGAGTTCAAGGTCCAGACCGCAATGGCCGGCGAAGGCCATTTCCAGCACGGTGGTCAGCAGGCCGCCGTCGGAACGGTCGTGGTAGGCCAGCAGGTGACCATCGGCGTTGAGGCCCTGGATCACGGCGAAGAAGGCCTTGAGGTCTTCAGCGTCGTCGACGTCCGGCGCTTGCGCAGCCAGCTTGCCGTGGGTCTGCGCCAGGATCGACGCGCCCATGCGGTTTTTGCCGCGGCCCAGGTCGATCAGGATCAGGTCGGTTTCGCCCTTGTCCATGCGCAGTTGCGGGGTCAGGGTCTGGCGTACGTCGACCACCGGGGCGAAGCCGCTGATGATCAGCGACATCGGCGAAGTCACGCTTTTTTGCGCGCCCTGCTCGCTCCACTGGGTCTTCATCGACATGGAGTCCTTGCCCACTGGAATGGTCAGACCCAGCTCAGGGCAAAGTTCCATGCCTACGGCTCGGACGGCGTCGAACAGGCGGGCATCTTCACCCGGGTGGCCGGCTGCCGACATCCAGTTGGCCGAGAGTTTGATGTCGGACAGCTTGTCGATACGCGCAGCAGCCAGGTTGGTCAGCGCCTCACCGACCGCCATGCGGCCGGAGGCCGGGGCATCCAGCAGGGCCAGCGGGGTACGCTCACCCATCGCCATGGCTTCGCCGGTGTAGACGTCGAAGCTGGTCGCGGTCACGGCGCAATCCGCTACCGGAACCTGCCATGGGCCGACCATCTGGTCGCGTGCAACCAGGCCGGTGATGGTGCGGTCGCCGATGGTGATCAGGAAGCTCTTGCTGGCCACCGCCGGGTGGTGCAGCACGCGCTCGACCGAGTCGGCCAGGTCCAGCGTGCTTGGGTCGAACTCATCGCCAAGCTCTTCTTCGCGAGTGACCGAACGGTGCATGCGCGGCGGCTTGCCGAGCAGGACGTCGAGCGGCATGTCGACCGGGGTGTTGCCGAAGTGGCTGTCGGTAACGGTCAGGTGCGGTTCGGCAGTGGCTTCGCCGACCACCGCAAACGGGCAGCGCTCACGTTCGCAGATGGCTTTGAAACGCTCGAAGTTGGCCGCATCGACCGCCATCACGTAACGCTCTTGCGATTCGTTGCTCCAGATTTCGTGCGGGGCCATGCCCGGCTCGTCGTTGGGCACGTTGCGCAGTTCGAAGCGGCCACCACGACCACCGTCGTTGACCAGTTCCGGGAAGGCGTTGGAAATGCCGCCCGCGCCGACGTCATGGATGAAGGCGATCGGGTTGTCGTCGCCCAGCTGCCAGCAGCGGTCGATGACTTCCTGGCAGCGGCGCTCCATTTCCGGGTTTTCCCGTTGAACGGAAGCGAAATCGAGGTCAGCCGAGCTGGCGCCGGTGGCAACCGACGACGCCGCGCCGCCACCCAGGCCGATCAGCATGGCTGGGCCGCCGAGCACGATCAGCTTGGCGCCAACGGTGATCTCGGCCTTTTGCACGTGATCTTCACGGATGTTGCCCAGGCCGCCGGCCAGCATGATCGGCTTGTGGTAGCCGCGCACTTCTTCGCCGTGCGGGGTCTGGATCGACTGCTCGAAGGTACGGAAATAGCCGGTCAGGGCCGGACGGCCGAATTCGTTGTTGAACGCGGCGCCGCCGAGCGGGCCTTCGACCATGATGTCGAGGGCGTTGACGATGCGCTCTGGCTTGCCGTATGGCTTCTCCCACGGCTGTTCGAAGCCTGGGATCCGCAGGTTGGACACGGTAAAGCCGGTCAGGCCAGCCTTGGGCTTGGCGCCGCGACCGGTCGCGCCTTCGTCACGGATCTCGCCACCAGAACCGGTGGAAGCGCCGGAGAATGGCGAAATGGCGGTCGGGTGGTTGTGCGTCTCGACCTTCATGAGGATGTGCACCGGCTCCTGCACCGCGCCGTACTGGCGGGTTTCAGGGTTCGGGAAGAAGCGCCCGGCCACGCTGCCGACGATCACCGAGGCGTTGTCCTTGTAAGCCGACAACACGCCTTCGCTGTGCATCTGGTAGGTGTTCTTGATCATGCCGAACAGGCTCTTGTCCTGCGCCTGGCCGTCGATGTCCCAGGTGGCATTGAAGATCTTGTGTCGGCAATGCTCGGAGTTGGCCTGGGCGAACATCATCAGTTCGATGTCGTTCGGGTTACGCTTGAGGCCCTGGAAGGCGTTGACCAGGTAATCGATCTCGTCTTCGGCCAGGGCCAGACCGAGGTCGATGTTGGCCTGCGCCAGAGCTGTACGGCCACCGCCGAGCACGTCGACCGAGGTCATCGGCTTGGGCTGGGCATGGCTGAACAGATCGCCTGCCTGCTCCAGTTGGGTCAGCACGCGCTGGGTCATGCGGTCATGCAGCGCGGCGGCAACTTCTTGCGCGTCGGCCTCACTGAGGTCGCCGGCCACATAGAAGGCAATGCCGCGCTCCAGGCGCTGAATGCTCTGCAGGCCGCAGTTGTGGGCGATGTCGCTGGCCTTGCTGGCCCAGGGCGAAATCGTGCCCAGGCGCGGAACTACCAGGAACAGGCGGCCAGTCGGCTCTTGTACCGGCACGCTCGGCCCGTACTTGAGCAGACGGGCCAACACTTGCTGCTGGTCGGCGGTCAATTCACCATCGACGTCAGCGAAGTGGGCGAATTCGGCATACAAGCCGGTAACAGCGGGGACTTTCTGGCTCAGTTGCTCGAGTAGCTTACCGTGGCGAAAGGCAGAAAGGGCAGGAGCGCCGCGCAGGATCAACATCGTCGGGACAGCCTCAGGAAGGGGTGTGCTTAGAGGCCGTGCATTCTAGCGTAATTCGCGCGATTGGGCACCCGCTGCAAGGCAATGCTGCCGGGCGGCTGAACCGGACTCCGGGGTCAGAAAAGTCGGGGCTTTTTACCGATTTTGCTCGGCCATCAACAAATCCCTGGCCAATCTGCTAGCAGACCTGCCCAGCGTTGTCGAGATATGGCAGTTGCGGCCCTTTGCGTATACTGCAAGCTATGTTCGCCCCCACTGCTTTGCGCAAGCGTTGCGCCCAATGGCTCTTCGCAACCGGCCTCTTCCTGATGCTCGGTGCCTGTGTTGAAAAACCCAGCACTCTCGAGCGCGTCAAGGAAGACGGCGTGCTGCGCGTGATTACCCGCAACAGCCCGGCCACTTACTTCCAGGACCGCAACGGGGAAACCGGCTTCGAATACGAGCTGGTCAAGCGTTTCGCCGATGACCTGGGGGTGAAGCTGGAGATCGAAACCGCCGACAATATCGACGAAATGTTCGATCAACTGGGCAAACCGTCCGGTCCAGTGCTGGCAGCGGCGGGCCTGGTCAGCAGCGAAAAGCGCAACATCCAGGCGAAATTCTCGCATCCGTACCTCGAAGTCACCCCGCAGGTCATCTACCGCAATGGGCGTTCGCGGCCGACCCAGGCCAAGGGCCTGATCGGCAAGAAGATCATGGTGCTCAAGGGCAGCAGCCATGCAGAGCAACTGGCAGCGCTGAAAAAACAGTTCCCGACCCTGGAATACGAAGAATCCGACGCCGTTGAAGTAGTCGACCTGCTGCGCATGGTCGATGAAGGCCAGATCGACCTGACCCTGGTCGACTCCAACGAGCTGGCGATGAACCAGGTGTACTTCCCCAATGTACGGGTTGCCTTTGACTTGGGCGACAGTCGTGATCAGCGCTGGGCAGTCGCCGCGGGCGAAGACAACAGCCTGCTCAACGAGGTCAACGAGTTCCTCGACAAAGCGCAAAAGAACGGCACCCTGCAGCGCCTCAAGGATCGTTACTACGGCCACGTCGACGTCCTCGGTTACGTCGGCGCCTACACCTTCGCCCAGCATTTGCAGCAGCGCCTGCCCAAGTATGAAAAGCACTTCAAGGCCTCGGCCAAGGTCGAGCAGGTCGATTGGCGCCTGCTTGCGGCAATCGGCTATCAGGAGTCGATGTGGCAGCCTGAGGTGACCTCCAAGACCGGCGTGCGCGGGCTGATGATGCTGACCCAGCGCACCGCGCAGGCGATGGGCGTGTCCAACCGGCTGGATGCCAAGCAGAGCATCACCGGCGGCGCCAAGTACTTCATGCTGGTCAAGGAACAGCTCGACGACAGCATCAAGGAGCCGGACCGTACCTGGTTCGCCCTGGCCGGCTACAACGTCGGCAGCGGCCACCTGGAAGACGCCCGCACCCTGGCCAAGCGCGAAGGCCTGAACCCGAACAAATGGCTGGACGTAAAGAAGATGCTGCCGCGCCTGTCGCAGAAGCAGTGGTACAGCAAGACCCGCTATGGCTACGCCCGCGGCGGCGAGCCGGTGCATTTTGTCGCCAACATCCGCCGCTACTACGACATCCTGACCTGGGTGACCCAGCCGCAGCTCGAAGGCCAGGTCGCCGAAGGCAACCTGCATGTGCCAGGGGTCAACAAGGACAAGCCAGCGGAACAGTCACCGCCGATGTAACCGGCTCAGCTCGAGGCTTTTGCCCGCCGCGCCTTGAAGAAATCGCTGAGTATCTGCCCGCATTCCTGCGCCAGCACCCCACCTTCGAACAGCACCCGATGGTTGAGAAAGCCCTGGGTAAAGAACTGCCCCTGGCTCTGCACGATCCCCGCTTTCGGTTCCAGCGCCCCATACACCACCCGCGCCACCCGCGAATGAACGATCAAACCTGCGCACATACTGCACGGCTCCAGGGTCACGTACAGCGTGCTGCCGGGCAGCCGGTAGTTGCTGGCCGCCTGCGCTGCAGCGCGAATGGCGACCATCTCGGCGTGGGCGCTGGGGTCGCTATCGGTGATCGGTCGGTTGAAGCCGCTGCCGATCACTTCGCCACCCTGCACCAGCACCGCGCCAACCGGCACTTCGCCCAACGCCGCACCTTGCGCAGCCAGCTCCAGGGCCATCTGCATAAAGGCCTGATCACGGCTGCGATCGATAATCTGCGCGCGCATCAGACCACCGCAATCGCGGCCATCAGGCCGGTTTCCATGTGGTCGATGACGTGGCAATGGAACATCCAGGTACCCGGGTTATCAGCCACCAGGGCCACCTGGGCGCGCTCGTTCTTGCCCAGCAGGTAGGTATCGGTGAACCACGGCTCGGTGATTTTGTGCCGGTTGGAGCTGAGCACCTTGAAGCTCATGCCATGCAAGTGAATCGGGTGCTGGTACTGGGTCATGTTCTTCAGCTCGAAGATGTAGCTCTTGCCCTTTTCCAATGTGGCGATCGGGCGGTCGGCGCAGGTCTTGTCGGTAATGTCCCAGGCCTTGCCGTTGATCTGCCACAGGCTTGGCGGGCGGCCGCTGTCGGTGTCGACCGAAACCTTGCCGACCCACTCGAAATTGAAGTTGATCTTCTCGGCGTTGGCCAGGTCTGGTTCGGCGATCGGGTTGGCCGGTAATGCCGGCGGCCATTCGCCGGGGGCGTCGCTGCTGGCAACCGAGCGCAGGGTGCCGAGGCGCACAAAGCCGTCGCGCAGGGAGATCTCCTCGCCGGCTTCAGGGATGCGGATCGCCAGGCAGATGCGCATGCCAGGGCCCAGCCAATAGTCATCGTCCAATGGCCGCGGCGTGACCGGGTTGCCATCGAGGGCGTAGATCATCGCCTCGCAGTTGCCACGCAGGTTGATGCGGTAGGTCCAGGTATTGTCGAGGTTGAGCAGGCGCACGCGCACGACCTGCCCGGCCGGCAGCTCGGTGACCGAATCGGCCTGACCGTTGATGGTGATCAAGCGCCCAGCGGTGCCATTGCGCGCAGCTTCACGGGGGATGCTGAACGGCAGCCACCCGCCCTGCTCGTCGACGTGCCAGTTTTTCAGGCTCAGCGTGCGCTCATGCTTGAAGCCGGTGGGCTCGCGCTCTTCGACGATCAGTGGGCCGACCAGGCCCCGACCAAGCTCCTCGGAGCTGCTCACGTGCGGGTGATACCAGTAGCTGCCGGCGTCCGGCACGCGGAACTTGTAGTCGAAGTACTCGCCGGGCTTGACCGGCAGTTGCGAGACATAGGGCACGCCGTCCATTTCCAGCGGCAGGCGGATACCGTGCCAATGGATGGTGGTTTCGACCGGCAGGTGGTTGATGAAGCGCACCCGCAGCCAGGTGCCCTGGCGGACCCGCAGCTCGGTGCCCGGCGCCGATGGGCCAAAGGCCCAGGCCTCGGTCTTGAAGCCCGCTACCAGCTCGACTTCAAGCGGCGCGGCGATCAGCTCGTAGTCATGTCCGGCGTTGTCGTCCTCGACCTTGCCCAGCCAGTAGCGCGCTGCGCCTCCAGCGCCCAGGCCAACCACGACCAGGCCAGTCAGGCCCTTGAGCATTTGTCGACGGGTAAAGGACATCGGTGCAGGTACCTCGTTATACGCGATCAGTCTGCCAGCACCGGGCTGGCAATGAAGGGCGAATACGATACACCTGCAAATGCGAAAGATTAAGTGAAGTGTTGATGGTCTTAACCTTCGAACCCCAGCTGGTCAGGCTTTACAACTTCATGTTGAGCGAGACAAACGCCGAGCGGCCCGGCGCTGGCGAAAACATCGGCTGATCGTCGCCTCCCCAGAAGAAGTTGTCGTACCAGACGTATTCGTACTCGCGATCAGTAAGGTTCTTCATTTGCAGGTCGACACTGGTCGCGCTGGAGATACGGTAGCGCACGCTGGCATCCAGCACGGCAAAGCCACCGTACTTGCCTTGCTGATTCTGCGCATCGATGTAGTAGTCGCCCTGGGCACGGGCCTGCAGGCCAAAGCGCCAGTCATCGTTGTACTGGTAGTCGGCGCCGAGGTTGCTGATGTAACGCGGCGTCGAAAACACCTCCTTGCCCGCCAGCGACTCGCCGGTGGCGGCGAAGGCCTTGACCACCTTGGCCTCCTGAATCGAGTGCGAGCCCCACAACGTCCACTGTTCGTTCAATTGCGCGTTGAGCTGCAGGTCGATGCCGCGCCGACGGGTTTCACCAAGCCCCACCGAGGTGCCGGTGGCCGGCATGTTGGCCACTTCATCGGTAGCATCCTGCTGCCACACGGAAGCGCGCGCCTCAGCGCCGTCGAACGGGCGGAACTTGACCCCCAGTTCTTTGCCGGTATTGATCGACGGCTCATAGCTGGCCTGGCCGGCGCTCAAGTAGGCCGGGAAACTGCTACCTGTAAGAATCTGGAACGTGCGGCCCCAGTTGGCGTAGACGTCGACGCTTTCGCTGACGCTGTAGACCACGCTCAGCTTCGGCTGCTGGATCCAGCCGTAGTCCTGCAACGAGGCCTTCTGGCCGCCGAGGGTGGTGGTATTGCCGTCGAACTTGTCGACACGCATGGCCGGGATGATCTTCAGTGACTCGATCGGCTGGATGATCGCCTGCACATAGCCACCGAGGTTGCGCAAGGTGTAGTGGTCGTCGTCCTGAATGCGCGCAGGGGCTGCATCGAAATCGGTCGGCACGCCAAAGCTGTAGCGTTGCCGGCGATAAGTGTTGTCCTGCTCTTCTACGTTAATACCGCCGTCCAGGGTCAACAGGTCGTTGGCGCGCCAGGTCAGCGTGCTCAGCAGGCCGGTCTGCTGCTCGTCCCACATGCGGCGCTGGCGCGGGGCGTTGCCCAGCGGGTAGTCAGTGAAGGTGATGGTGCGATCATCGTTGTAACTGTTGTAGTAGAGCATGTTGCTCATGCTCAATTGATCGCTGAGTTGCCAGTCCATGTGCAGGCTCAGCTGCTTCATGTCGCGGTCGTCGCCGTCGTTGGCGTTCTTGGCGGGCGACTGGGTGCGGCTGGCGCGCAGCTCATCGCGGGTGAGAAACCCGCTCTCCTCGGCCTGGTGGTGATACAGCCGGGCGATCAGGCCAACGCGCAGGGTCTGCTCGTCATCAGTAACGAACCATTTGCCGCCGAGGGCGTATTTATTGGAGTTGCTGTTGTCGCGAAAGCCGTCCGAGTCCTGCTTGGCCAGGATGTAGTTCTGGGCGAAGTTGCCCTCTTCATGGCCGATCGCCAGCTGTACTTCACGGGTATCGAAACTGCCGTAAGTGACTCGGCTGTCGATGTAGTTGCCACCTTGGCGGGTGACGTAGTTGATGTTGCCGCCGATGTTGTGCAGGCCGTAGCGCGGGTCGTTGGTACCGCGGACCACTTCGATGTAGCTGATGTCGAGCGGGAACACCATGTCGACAAAGCGCTGGTTGCCGCTGTTGACGTTGCTCGGGATGCCATCGATGAGCATCTTG
Organism: Pseudomonas sp. PGPR N4; assembly: GCF_059693665.1. Lineage (NCBI taxonomy): Bacteria > Pseudomonadati > Pseudomonadota > Gammaproteobacteria > Pseudomonadales > Pseudomonadaceae > Pseudomonas > Pseudomonas sp. PGPR N4. The sequence continues at coordinate 244,299 of NZ_JCAUKV010000003.1, read as the reverse complement.
ATGCCGTTGATGTAACCCTCACCGTTGAAGGCGCGGAAAGTCGCCTTGCCCGACTCGGCGCCCTGCCCTGTCTCAGTCAACTGGATGCCCGGCATCTGCCCGAGCAACTGCCAGCTGTTCATCACGTTCTTGTCTTCGACCTGATCGCCGCCCAGCACATCGACCGAGGTCAGCACGTTCTCGGTGCGCAGCGCGGTGCCGGCTGCCTGCGAGACCTTGATCTCGCCCAGGGTGATGACCGAGCTACCGGTTTGATTGGCATGAAGGTCGGTCATGACCAGCGCGGTCAGCGCGGCAAGTGATAGCGGGGCGGTTCTCATTACAACTCCTGATCGAGCACAAGTGCGGCTAAAGACGAGGCGAGATTCTACGGTTGTTATAACATAACAATCCACAATAAATTTTATGCCTGCACACCGTCCCCTGTAGGAGCGGCCTTGTGTCGCGAAAGGCCCGCAAAGCGGGCCCGGCGATTTTACGGTGCTGCATAAATCCTGAGGCCGCTACGCAGACCGCCTACCGCTGGCAAACGCGACCAACGCCTCCCCGCTCAAGCGATAGCCAATCCACTCATCCTGCGCCTTGGCGCCAATGGCTTCGTAGAATTCGATCGCAGGGGTATTCCAATCCAGCACCGACCATTCAAAGCGTCCGCACCCGCGTGCCACTGCCATCTTCGCCAGATGGCGCAGCAATGCTTTACCCGCGCCTGCACCACGCTGTTGCGGCGACACGTACAGGTCCTCCAGATACAAGCCGTGCTTGCCCAGCCAGGTCGAGTAATTGAAGAAGTACACGGCAAAACCAATCGGCTCGCCGTCCAGCTCGCAGATCAGGCCATGGGTCGTACTGTGCTCGCCGAACAGGCTGCTCTCGATCCCGGCGACGTCGGTCTTGACCTCGTGTTCGGCCTTTTCATAGATCGCCAGTTCAGTGATAAAACGCAGGATCAGCGCAGCATCGGCGCGCTCGGCAGGGCGGATTGTCAGCGTCATTGCGAGGGTTCCGGTAGGGAGTGGCGGCTCAAGCTTAATTGAAAACGCTGCCGACAAGCGCTTGCCAGTCACCTGCATGCCTCCATGCAAGTGACTGGCAAAGCTCAAGCCCTAGTGTTCGCGGCTTACAGCTTGAAGGTGCTGACCAGCTGATTGAACGATACCGCCAGGCGCGACAGCTCCTGGCTGGATGCGCTGGTCTGGTTGGCGCCTGCTGCGGTCTGGGTGGAAAGATCCTGAATGTTGACCAGGTTACGATCCACTTCCCGCGCGACGTTGGCCTGCTCTTCGGATGCGGTGGCGATCAGCATGTTGCGGTCGTTGATGCCAGCGATGTTCTGAGCGATACGCTCAAGCGATTCGCCAGTGGCCTTGGCCAGTTCCTGAGTATTACTGGCCAGGGCACGGCTGTTGCCCATGGCCTTGACCGCGTCGTCGGCGCGCGATTGCACGCTGGCGATCATCGCTTCGATCTCGCCGGTGGAGGCTTGGGTGCGCGCGGCCAGGGCTCTGACTTCGTCGGCCACCACAGCAAAACCGCGGCCCTGCTCACCTGCCCGCGCCGCCTCGATGGCCGCGTTGAGTGCGAGCAGGTTGGTCTGCTCGGCGATACCACGGATGACGTCAAGGACTTTGGCGATATCGCGCACGCTGCCTGCCAACTCATCGACAATCACGGTCGACTGGCCGATCTCGGCATTCACACTGGTGATCGCCTTGACCGCCTCACGCGCCTGATCGCGGCCGCTGGCTGCTTCATTGCTGGTGTGGCGGGAAGCCTCGGAGGTCGATGTGGCGTTGCGCGCCACTTCGTCAACCGCAGCGCTCATTTCGGTGACGGCGGTAGCCGCCAGCTGGATTTCGTCATTTTGACGGACCAGGCCGCGGCTGCTCTCTTCGGTCACCGCGTTGAGCTCTTCGGCCGCCGAAGCCAGTTGATCTGCCGCACTGGCAATCTGCTGGATAGTGCCCTTGAGCCCGCTTTGCATCGCGCCTAACGCCGCGAGCAACTGGCCGCCTTCGTCACGATGGCCGCTTTCAATGGTTTTGCTCAGATCGCCACCGGCAATTCGCTGCGCGTTGCCAACCGCCAATGCGATCGGCGCACTGATCACCCGGCTGATGAAAATACCCAGCAGCAGCGCAGTGATGAAGGAGGCACCGATGCCAAGGTAGAGGTTGAGCTTGGCAGCAGCCTCGCTGTCGCGAGCATCCTGTGCACCTTCACCGATCTGCCGGTTGTTGGACTTGACCATGATCTCCATCTCGTCCATCACGGTGCGATACGCCTGGTGCATTTCTCCAGCCATCAGCTGCTTGGCTGCGGCCAGATCACCACGCTCGATGGTCGCCGCCACACGCTCAATGATGGCCTGATACGCTGGCCAGTCCTTTTCCATGCGATCGCCCGCGGCACGCTCGTCATCCGCCAGCGGTGTGGCGCGGTAAACGGCGAAGGCGCGCTCGCTGGTTTGGCGGTTTTCATTCATGGAAGCAACAATGGCGCTGCGCTCAGCGGCGTCGCTGCCTGCGATGGAAGCTGCCAGCAGACGATACAAATCGCGGTTTTGGGCAATGGCATCGGACCGCGCCTCTGCGGTCTTGGCCACCGACACCAGGTTGTTGCTGAAGACCAACTGCAAGTTTGTAGACAACGAGCCAATTCCCTGGCTACCGATAATCCCAACGATCAACGTGATGGAAGCGCATAGCGCGAATGCAACATACAACTTGGTTGAAATCTTGGCGTCGTGGAACCAGTTCATATACGGACCTGCACGGGGGAGAACGAGCTGCGATCGCCGCGGCGGGCGCATCGTCAGGCTATCGACCGTTCCCAGCAAGCCTGAAGCCCGTGGCGGGCTGTTTATTTCAATCCTGAGCGGGGCGTGTTGGCGTGCCAGGGATCATCTGGCTCTGTAGTATCGGTAGACGTCGCGCAATTTGCACCAACCGAACCAGACTGCCACTCCAAGCAACCATAGAAGTATCAAGATCTTGGCTACTGCAGAGGCCACCTCGATCTGGACGCCGGCGAGCTATTAAATATCAGCCATGGTAATCCACAACCGATGAGCAATAGATACGCCCCCTACTCTCAGGCACTGGTCTACCTCGGTAAAGCCTGGCTGGTGGTCATAAGCGCGCTGCTTGTGGCCTGCCAATCGCCGCGCGAGGCGTTGCAGCACCTAGCTGACGCACAGGGTCGCCAGGTTGAGGTGCTGCCGGGACGCGCCTTCCCGCTGCTGGTACTGACACCGCACGCTGCAGGCAACCAGACTCGCCTGCGCGTCTACCTCGAAGGCGACGGCCATGCCTGGGCCACGGCCAGCCAACCCAGCCTGGATCCGAGCCCGCACAATCTGTTGGTGGCCCGGCTGGCGCTGGCCGACCCGGCACCAAACGCCTACCTGGCACGCCCTTGCCAGTTCGTCATGAGCGCGGCGTGCCGCCCAGAACTGTGGACCAACAGACGGTTTTCTCAGGACGTGGTCACTCGCCTCAGCCAGGCGCTGGACCAATTGAAACAGCGCTATGGCAACCAGGAATTCGAACTGGTGGGGTATTCAGGTGGCGCCGCGCTTGCCTTGCTGTTGGCAGCCCAGCGGACTGATGTGACCCAGGTGCAGACACTGGCTGGCAATCTCAGCCCGCGCTTGTGGGTCGCAATGAAAAACCTGTCGCCACTCGACGGTTCGCTGGAGCCACTGGACTACCGGTCTCAGCTCGCCTCTGTTCCACAGCGGCATCTGGTTGGAACAGCGGACCAGATCATTCCAGCGACTCTGGCTGACAAATACCAACAAGCGCTTGATTCCCCACTCTCCCAAACAGTCCGCATTGACGGCGCCAGCCATGACCAGGGCTGGGAAGCGGCATGGTCTGAGTGGCTTGAAACTCCGCTGAAAAATGAGGCTTGGCAAAAAAAGACTACTGTTGACCATCTCACGAACGGCAAAGTTCCGGTTATTGCTGATTAATCCTGTATTTCTCTAGAAAATAGCTAGCTGGTCGCATTTCTTGGATTTTTCCCCTTAAAAAACCCGATCAAGGATGAATCATTCTAATGGTTTGGTGTAAATTCGCTCGCGCTTGACTCAGCACTTCACTGACAAGCTGGCAGGGATGCCTGAAACAGACGCTGACGCGTAGGTCCTCCCATGTCAGTTTCTGCCCTGTAAGGATACTGCCTTGAACATTTCTCCTATGCGTCGCTCATTGCTCGCGCTCGCCATTGCGGCTACCACGACTACCGCAGCCAATGCCGTTCCCGTGGCCGACGTCAATTACGACCTGAGCACCGGCCAATTCATCAGCATCGATGAGACCTTTGGCAACGCCACTTTCACCGGAACGTCGACGGGCGCAGGTGTATACCTGCAAGATGTGACCCTGGGTGGCAATCTGGTCAATCAGGGCAATATCAACCTGACAACCAAGAGCCTGACCGACTACGCGGGCGGTATCTCCATGACCCTGAGTTCTACCGTCGCTGGTGACGTGGTAAACCAGGGCAACATCACGGTGGACGGCCCCGGCGCGATGGGCTTGGATCTGTACAGAGCGGTCATCGCCGGTGAAGTGAACAACAGCGGCAACATCAACGTCACGGGTGAAAACGCCAACGGCATGATGATCACCTCGACTCAGGCACGCATCAACAACACCGGCATCATTACCGCGCGCGGCCTCGACTCCGCCGGTATCGAGATCGACCACGCTCAGTTCACCGGTCAGATCACCGACGTCTTCAAGACCGACGTCAACAATAGCGGGACCATCTCGGGCGAAGGCTTTGGCATTCACTTCGTCGGCCTGGATCCCGCTGCCGGTTTCGACACCTTCGCCATCACCCAGACAGCTGGCCTGATCGAAGGCGGCGAGGCTGCAATCAAGGCCAATGACGATGCAGCTCCATCGTATTTTTACTGGCAAGGCGGCCAGGTAAAGGGTGATGTACTGGGCTTGAGTGGCGTGCTGGTGCAAGGCGAGGCGATGTTCGATGGCTCGACCATCCGCGCCGGCTTCGTCGATATCGACGGCGGCCGCCTGACCCTGCTACGCCCGCAGACGACGATTGACGGCGACCTCGACATGGACAGCGACACCGCCCGCCTGCGCCTGCTGCTGGACAACGACACCCTGCCGAACAGGCCGATCCTGACTGTCACCGGCAATACCTTCTTCTCCGCCGGCAGCCAGATCGAACTGCAGGCGCGCTCCGACGACTTCCGCACTTCGGCCCAGGGCACCCGCTACACCCTGCTCAACTCCGGCACTTGGGAAGACCCAGAGAACCTCTCGGTGGTCTCCTCCTCGGCGCTGCTTGAAGTGAAGAACTTCGGCATCGAAGGCCAGGATGTGAAAGCTCTGGTTGCCACCCGCAGCGATGAGGTGATCACGGAAAACCTGCTGGAAGCGCGTGGTTCGCGCAACGCAGTGAACGCCATCAAGCCGTTCAAGAACACCGTCATGGGCCAACTGGACGAAAGCGACCCGGTGTTCCAGCGTTTCGCCAACGCCGCCACCAGCGAAGAGCTGGCCAAACTGGCCGAAACCCTGACCCCAGACGTCAGCGGTGGCGCAATCCACGCCGCCACCAACAGCCAGAACCTGGTCGCCGGTGCCATCAACCGCCGTGCCAGCAAGGCGCGTAGCGGTCTGTCATCCGGTGACGTGCTGGCCGAGCAAGGCGTATGGCTGCAAGCGCTGACCAGCGATGCCAACCAGGACCGCCGCCACGGTATCGACGGCTACGACGCCAACACCAACGGCATCGCCGTGGGTGCCGACGGCAAGCTCAACGCCGACACCACCGTGGGCCTGGCCTACAGCTACCTGACCAGCGACGTCAAATCCGACCTGGGCAGCAAAACCGATGTCGAAGGCCATGCACTGACCTTGTACGGCAACTGGACCCACGACAACTTCTTCGTCGACACCTCGCTGATGTATGGCTGGAACGACAACGAGTCCAAACGCTACATTGCCGGCACCCGCGCCAAGGCCAGCTTCGACAGTGAGATCTTCGGCGTCAACGCCCTGGCTGGCTACACCTTCCAGCTCGACAAGCAATGGCTGCTGGAACCTCAGGTCGGTGCACGCTATGCCAACGTGTCGATTGATTCGTACCGTGAAAAAGGCAGCTCGGCCGCCCTCAACGTCGGCAGCCAACGCTACGAAATCGGCGAAATGGGCCTCGGCGCTCGCCTGGCAGCAGCCTTCGATGTAGGTGTGGGCACGCTGGAACCAGAAGCCAAGCTGATGGCCTGGCACGACTTCATCGGCGACAAGACCGCCACCACTTCCACCTTCGTCCTCGGCGGTACGCCGTTCACCACCACCGGTGCGACACCTGCGCGTGATAGCTACGAGCTGGGCCTGGGCGCCAACTACCGCGTCGGCGCGTGGAGCGTGGGCGGTAACTACAGCTACCTGACCAGCAGTGGGTTCGACGCGGATACCTTTACCGCAAACGTGCGTTACGACTTCTGATAGAGGTCTGCGCTTGAAACGACAAAGCCCGCGAATGCGGGCTTTGTCGTTTCAGGCTGTGGTTGACTTGAGGACGCCAGGGCTGCTTCGTAGCCCTCGCTTACCGCCCGCAGATAGAGAAAAACCGGCCTAAGCCGGTTTCTCAATCGCTGCGCTAGCAGATCATTCCCACTCAATCGTCGCCGGCGGCTTGCTCGACACGTCATAAGTAACGCGCGAGATGCCTTCGATCTCGTTGATGATCCGCCCGCTGACCGTTTCCAGCAGCTCGTAAGGCAGGTGTGCCCAACGTGCGGTCATGAAGTCCACGGTCTCGACGGCGCGCAGGGCCACGACCCAGGCGTAGCGACGGCCGTCACCGACCACACCAACCGACTTGACCGGCTGGAACACTACGAAGGCCTGGCTGGTCTTGTGATACCAGTCGGCTTTGCGCAGTTCTTCGATGAAGATGTGGTCAGCGCGACGGAGGATGTCGGCGTATTCCTTTTTCACTTCACCAAGGATACGTACGCCCAGGCCCGGGCCTGGGAACGGGTGGCGGTAGACCATGTCGTACGGCAGGCCGAGCTCCAGGCCGAGTTTGCGCACTTCGTCCTTGAACAGCTCACGCAGTGGCTCGACCAGCTTGAGGTTCATTTCCTCTGGCAGGCCGCCGACGTTGTGGTGCGACTTGATCACGTGGGCCTTGCCGCTCTTGGCGCCAGCCGACTCAATCACGTCGGGGTAGATGGTGCCTTGGGCGAGGAACTGGATGTTTTCCAGTTTGCTGGCTTCGGCATCGAACACGTCGATGAAGGTGCGGCCGATGATTTTGCGCTTTTTCTCCGGGTCGGCTTCGCCTTCCAGGTTGCCCAGGAACTGAGCTTCGGCGTTGGCGCGGATCACCTTGACGCCCATGTTCTCGGCGAACATGGCCATCACTTGCTCACCTTCGTGCAGGCGCAGCAGACCGTTGTCGACGAATACGCAGGTCAGCTGGTCGCCAATGGCGCGGTGCAGCAGCGCAGCAACCACCGACGAGTCGACGCCGCCGGACAGGCCGAGCAGAACGTTGGCAGTGCCGACCTGGGCGCGAACCTGAGCGATGGCATCTTCAACGATGTTGGACGAGGTCCACAGCGCTTCGCAGCCGCAGATATCGAGGATGAAGCGCGACAGGATGCGTCCGCCCTGCTTGGTGTGGGTCACTTCAGGGTGGAACTGCACGCCGTAGTAGCCGCGGCTGTCGTCGAACATGCCGGCGATCGGGCAGCTTGGGGTGCTGGCCAGAACGTGGAAGTTCTCTGGCATGCGGGTGACCTTGTCACCGTGGCTCATCCAGACATCGAGACCGAATACGCCGTCGGCGTCTACATGGTCTTCGATGCCGTCGAGCAGGCGGCTCTTGCCGACCACGTCAACGCGGGCGTAGCCGAATTCGCGCAGCTCGGAGCCTTCAACCTTGCCGCCCATCTGCTCGGCCATGGTCTGCATGCCGTAGCAGATGCCCAGCACTGGTACGTTGAGGTCGAACACCGCTTGCGGTGCACGCGGGCTGTTGGCTTCGTGGACCGACTCTGGGCCGCCAGCGAGGATGATGCCGCGCGGGTTGAATTCGCGGATCGCTTCATCGTCCATGTCGAACGGGTGCAGCTCGCAGTAGACACCGATCTCGCGCACGCGGCGGGCGATCAGCTGGGTGTACTGGGAACCGAAGTCGAGGATCAGGATGCGGTGAGCGTGAATGTCGAGGGCCATGACTCAATCTCGTCAGTGGAAATCGGAAACAACACGGGGCTGTCGTAACAGCCCCGCTTGCTAATGATGCTGGAAGCCTCAGCCTACGCGGTAGTTTGGCGCTTCCTTGGTGATCTGCACGTCATGCACGTGGGACTCGGCCATGCCGGCACCGGTGATGCGTACAAACTCAGGCTTGGTGCGCATCTCTTCGATGGTGGCACTGCCGGTGTAGCCCATGGACGAACGCAGGCCGCCCATCAGCTGGTGAATGATTGCAGCCAGTGCGCCCTTGTACGGTACGCGGCCTTCGATACCTTCCGGGACCAGCTTCTCGGCGCCGGCCGAGGAATCCTGGAAGTAACGGTCGGACGAACCTTGCGCCTGAGCCATTGCACCCAGCGAACCCATGCCGCGGTAAGCCTTGTAGGAACGACCCTGGAACAGCTCGACTTCGCCTGGTGCTTCTTCAGTACCGGCAAACATCGAACCCATCATCACGCACGAGGCGCCAGCGACGATGGCCTTGGACAGGTCACCGGAGAAGCGGATGCCGCCGTCGGCGATCAGTGGTACGCCGGTGCCTTCGAGGGCAGCGGCAACGTTGGCGATAGCGCTGATCTGCGGCACGCCGACACCAGCGACGATACGCGTGGTGCAGATCGAGCCTGGGCCGATACCGACCTTGACTGCGTCAGCGCCGGCGTCAGCCAGGGCTTTGGCGGCAGCGCCAGTGGCGATGTTGCCGCCGATCACCTGCACGTGTGGATAGGTTTCCTTGACCCAGCGAACGCGGTCGATCACGCCTTTGGAGTGACCGTGGGCGGTGTCGACCACCACCACGTCAACGCCGGCAGCAACCAGCGCAGCAACGCGCTCGCCGGTGTCCTTGCCGGTGCCGACCGCAGCGCCGACGCGCAGACGCCCCTGGTCGTCCTTGCTCGCCAGCGGGTAGGCCTTGGCCTTTTCGATGTCCTTGACGGTCATCATGCCCTTGAGGCTGAAGTTGCCGTCTACGATCAAAACTTTTTCCAGGCGGTGCTTGTGCAGCAGCTCGCGGACTTCGTTCTTGTCGGCGCCTTCGCGGACGGTGACCAAACGCTCTTTTGGCGTCATCACATCACGCACCTTGGCGTCCAGACGGGTCTCGAAGCGCACGTCACGGGAAGTGACGATACCGACCAGGTCGCCATTGGCCAGCACCGGAACACCAGAGATGTTGTTCAGGCGGGTCAGGTCGAACAGGTCACGCACGGTGGCGTCGGCTTCGATGGTGATCGGGTCCTTGACCACGCCAGCCTCGAACTTCTTGACCTTGCGCACTTCGCTGGCCTGTTGTTCGATGGTCATGTTCTTGTGGATGATGCCGATACCGCCTTCCTGCGCCATGGCGATGGCCAGGCGGGCTTCGGTAACGGTGTCCATGGCAGCGGATACCAGCGGAATGTTCAGCTCGATGCCACGGGTCAAACGGGTCTTGAGACTGACTTCATTGGGCAGTACCTCGGAATAACCAGGTACAAGGAGAATGTCGTCGAAGGTCAGTGCTTCTTGGCTGATACGCAGCATCGCGGGGGCTCCCGGGCGGGAAAATTGGAAGCGCGCCATTATACTCATCCACGGCGCGCCACTCAATGCAAAATAAGGGCCTTCGGTCAGGCCTGTGGCAGTTTTACCTGCACCACGGCTACCGGATGGTCGAGCCAGTCGGCAAACGCGGCGAGGAAGGTCGAGGTAAAACCGGCCTCGCCCCAGTTGTTGAAGATGAACCCCAGGTTGGAAAAGGCACATGGCTGCAGGAATAGGAAGCCATTGATATCGTCTTCGAAGGCGCACAGAGGACAGGTGAAGTTGTCGCTCACCCCCGGCATCCACTCCTCCAGGCTGTCGAACAGCGGCTCGCCGACTTCGCGCCGGCACTCCGGGCAGCCGGCTTCTTCAAGAAAGCCTTCGGTCGGCGTATAGATGCAGCGCTTGAGCATGACTTCCAGGCCGTTGACCGGCTGATCGAACGGCAGCAGCTCAGGCCGCAGGGCGATCTTGCGCGCGCCTGGCGCCAGCGCGTAGGCCATGCGGTTGCCGCTGCGCCCACAGGTGCTCAACTGCTCCTCGACGATTTTCTCCCTGACCAGCCAGCGCAGGATCGCCCGCGCGCGGGCCTCGTGCACCGGGACGGTGGACAGTTTGGGGACGATGATGCTCTGGGTGTTCATGAACAAGGCAGGCCTGGGACTTCAATAATCGGCCAATTCTACCCCCTGCTCAGCTCGTCAGGTAGCGAACAATCAAGGCCACACCGCTGGCCAGTACCAGCCAGGTCACCAGCCGCACGAAGGCTTCGCGGGAGAGTTTGAAGCTCAACCGACGGCCAATCCAGGTGCCCAGAAACATCACTGGCAGCAAGCACGCCGCCAGCAACAGCAGGCTTATGTCGGCATACACCCCGGCGATAACGAACAACGACAGGCGCACGATGGTGCTGCAGCTGATCAGCGCGCACTGGGTCGCGCGGGCCTCATTCTTGGAATCCAGCCGTGCATTCAGGTAGATCGCATAAAGGAAACCACCACTGCCGAACATGGCGCCGAACAGCCCGCCGACGGTTCCCATGGGCACCGCCCAGAGCGGATTCAGACGTGTCGGCCGGGTTTTGATCGCCAGGCCATAAATGGCATAGGCCGTAACAAACACGCCCATCAGCAGCAACAGCAGGTCTGATTTCAGCTGCAACAAAAACACCACGCCCAAAATGCAACCGATGGCCATGAACGGCAGCAGCCGCAGCAATTCGGCGCGGGCGACGTCCTTGCGCGACGGCAGCAGGTTACCGAACGCCGCGATGAAGTCGAGCAGCACCAGCAGCGGCACCACCTTGGACAGCGGCATGAAATGAATCAACACCGGCGCTGCAATCAACGCCGTACCAAAGCCGGCAATGCCGAACACGATGTAAGCCGCGCTGACCGCGAGCAGCACGGGTAGCCAGTCGAGGCCGGTAAACGGCAATTGAGCGAGCATGCAAGTCCCTCCCTGGGCAATGCGCAAAGGTAGCATTCCAGCGCATGCTCGGTGCAGAGGGCGATGCACAAGCTGGCCTTGTCCTTTATGATGCCGAACATGATCAAAGACCCTTTCGAACGACTCGGCCTCGACCGCGAGGTCCTCACCGTCAGCCAACTCAACGGCCGCGCCCGCGTGCTGCTCGAGGACGTGTTCCGCAACGTCTGGGTTGAGGGCGAGATTTCCAACCTGGCCCGGCCCGCCTCTGGCCACATCTACTTCACCCTCAAGGACAGCGGCGCGCAGGTGCGCTGTGCGCTGTTCCGGCAGAACGCCACGCGCGTGCGTCAGGCACTGCGCGATGGCCTGGCAGTGCGCGTGCGCGGCAAGGTCTCGCTGTTCGAGGGGCGTGGCGACTATCAGCTGATCCTCGATACGGTCGAACCGGCTGGTGACGGCGCCCTGCGCCTGGCCTTCGAAGCGCTGAAAGAGAAACTGAGCGCCGAAGGCCTGTTCAGCACCGAGCGCAAGCAGCCACTGCCGGCACACCCGCAGCGCATCGGTATCATCACCTCGCCGACCGGCGCGGTGATCCGCGACATCATCAGCGTGTTTGGCCGGCGCGCGCCGCAGGTCGAGCTGAACCTGATCCCGACTGCCGTGCAGGGCCGCGAGGCGATCAACCAGATCGTGCGCGCCCTGCGCCTGGCCGACAGCCGTGGCTTTGATGCCCTGATCCTGGCCCGTGGCGGCGGTTCGCTGGAAGACCTCTGGTGCTTCAACGAAGAAGCGGTAGCGCGTGCGATTGCCGCCTGCGTGACGCCCATCGTCAGTGCTGTAGGCCATGAAACCGACGTTTCGATCAGTGACTTCGTCGCCGACGTACGCGCACCCACGCCGTCCGCTGCCGCCGAGCTGCTGGCCCCGGACAGCAGCGGTTTGCAGCTGCGCCTTGAGAGCCTGCAACGGCGGCTGTTGCTACGGATGCAGAACCGCCTGAGCCATGACCGCCTGCGCGTCGAAGGCCTGGCCCGCCGCCTGCGACATCCCGGCGAACGCCTGCGCCAACAGGCGCAGCGTCTGGACGATCTGGACATGCGCCTGCGCCGCGCCTTTGCGCTGAACATGCGCGCACGTCAGGAGCGCCTCGGCCGCCTCGACACGCGCCTGGCCGCGCAGCACCCGGGGCGCACGCTGAAGTTGCTCGGCCAGCGCCTGGACAGCCTCGCCGAGCGCCTGCCACGAGCCATGCGCGAAACCCTCAAGGACCGCCGCCAACGCTTCCAGGCCCAGTTGCAGACCTTGCAGGTGGTCAGCCCGCTGGCGACCCTGGCGCGTGGCTACAGCATCCTCCTGGATGAGCGCGGCCAGGCCATCCGCAGCGCGGCGCAGACGCGCAACGGTCAACGCCTGACCGCTCGCCTCAACGAAGGTGAGCTGCAGGTGCGGGTCGAAGACAACCACCAGACTCCGGTCACCCTTTCGCTATTGGATTGACACATGCCCCGTTTGCTCGCCCCGCTGCTTGCCCTGTCTTTGCTGCTGCTGACCACTGCGGCCCAGGCCAGCTACATCACCCGCACCCTCAACAAGCCAGTGCCGGGCGGCGTCGCCGTGGTCGACCTGGGCCCTGCTGCCAACGCCCCACAAGCGCGCTTTGACGGCAAGCCGGTGCTGGTGGTCAAGGAGCAGGACAACTGGCTGGCGATCGTCGGCATCCCGCTGACACAGAAACCCGGCACTGCCACCCTCAGCCAGGGCAACCGCAGCCTGCCGTTCACCGTCGGCAGCAAGAAGTACCCCGAGCAGCACATCACCCTGAAGAACAAGCGCCAGGTCAACCCAGACCCGGCCGACCTCAAGCGCATCGACCGCGAGCTGGCCGAGCAGATCAAGGCCTACCGCAGCTTCAGCCCGGCCCTGCCGAGCAACCTGATCCTCGACAAACCGGTCAACGGGCCGCTGTCGAGCAAGTTTGGCGTGCGCCGCTTCTTCAACGGTGAAGAGCGCAATCCGCATGCCGGGCTGGACTTTGCCGTACCCGCCGGGACGCCGATCAAGACCCCGGCCAACGGTACGGTGATCCTGATCGGTAACTACTTCTTCAATGGCCAGACCGTGTTCGTCGACCACGGCCAGGGCTTTATCAGCATGTTCTGCCACATGTCGAAAATCGATGTGAAGAATGGCCAGCAGCTGCGCCGTGGCGACGTGGTTGGCCGGGTCGGCGCGACCGGTCGCGCCACCGGCCCGCACATGCACTGGAACGTCAGCCTGAACGATGCGCGGGTTGATCCGGCGATTTTCATCGGGGCATTCCAACCCTGAGCGCAGGCCAGGCAAGAGCTTCCCTGCCACCGGGAAGCTCTTGCGCTGATGAAATGGACTGCGCAATTTAATCGGGTTCCGAATTTGATCGCGGCGATTCAATCTCGCCAACTGCACATTCTTGAACATTTATCTCAATTTTTTTTCAAGGCTTGCCAACCCTCACCGCTGTGGTTAGGGTTGAAGCCATGAAAACCTCCAGCACCCTCATTTTGCTCCGCCAACACCGCAGCCTCTGCCTGGTCAGTGCCCGACTACCAGGGTGAATCGCGTCGCCTCGCCTATTCATCTCGTTATCGTCCGGCAGGCCCGATCTCGGCCGCACCCAAAAGGATTATTCGCATGACCATGCTCAAAGACCCGTCGAAGAAATATCGCGCCTTCCCCACCATCGATTTGCCCGACCGCACCTGGCCATCCAAGACCATCACCGAAGCGCCGATCTGGTGCAGCTCGGACCTGCGTGATGGCAACCAGTCGCTGATCGAGCCGATGGACGCGGAGAAGAAGCTGCGTTTCTGGAAGACGCTGGTGCAGGTTGGCGTGAAAGAAATCGAAGCGTCGTTCCCGTCTGCCTCGCAGACTGATTTCGACTTCGTGCGCACCTTGATCGAAGGCGGCCACATCCCGGATGACACCACCATCCAGGTACTGACTCAGGCCCGCGAAGACCTGATCGCACGCACCTTCGAGTCGCTGCGTGGGGCGAAAAAGGCCATTGTCCACCTGTACAACGCAACCAGCCCGTCGTTCCGCCGCATTGTCTTCAACCAGGACAAGCAAGGCGTCAAGGACATCGCCGTCAACGCCGCCAAGCTGTTCGTCAAATACGCAGCGCAGCAGCCCGAGACGCACTGGACCTTCCAGTACTCGCCAGAGACCTTCAGCGCCACCGAACTGGAGTTCGCCAAGGAAGTCTGCGACGCCGTGACCGAGGTGTGGAACCCGACGCCTGAGCACAAGATCATCTTCAACCTGCCAGCTACCGTTGAAGTGGCCACGCCGAATATCTACGCCGACCAGATCGAGTGGTTCTGCCGCAACGTCAATCGCCGCGACAGCGTGATCATCAGCCTGCACTGCCACAACGACCGTGGCACTGGCATTGCTGCCACCGAGCTGGGCCTGATGGCCGGTGCCGACCGCGCCGAAGGCTGCCTGTTCGGCAACGGCGAGCGCACCGGCAACGTCGACTTGGTGACCCTGGCGCTGAACCTCTACACCCAGGGTATCGACCCACAGCTGGACTTCTCCGACATCGACGGCGTGCGCAAGGTCGTCGAGGAGTGCAACCAGCTGCCGGTGCATCCGCGTCACCCGTATGTTGGCGACCTGGTCCACACCGCGTTCTCCGGCTCGCACCAGGACGCCATTCGCAAAGGTTTCAGCAAGCAGCAGGAAGGCGAGCTGTGGGAAGTGCCGTACTTGCCGATCGACCCGGCCGACATTGGCCGCAGCTACGAGGCGGTGATCCGCGTCAACAGCCAGTCGGGCAAAGGCGGCATCACCTACTTGCTTGAACAGGAATACGGCATCAGCCTGCCGCGCCGCATGCAGATCGAGTTCAGCCAGGTCGTACAGGGTGAAACCGACCGCCTGGGCCTGGAAATGACCGCCCAGCAGATCTACAAGCTGCTGCACAAGGAGTACCTCCAGGCCAACGCCCCGTACGCCCTGGTCAGCCACCGCCTGCAGGAAGAAAACGGCAGCAGCAAGGTCGAAGTGGAAGTAGCCGGTGAAGGCGAAACCAACCTGCACTGGCACGGCAAGGGCAACGGCGCGCTGGAAGCGCTGGCGGCCTGCATGCCGGTTGCGGTAGAAATCATGGACTACAACGAGCATGCCATCGGTGCCGGCACCAACGCCAAGGCTGCCGCCTACATCGAGCTGCGCGTTGCCGGTGGCCGCCCGGTGCATGGTGTGGGTATTGATGAAAACATCACTACCGCAAGCTTCAAGGCGCTGTTCAGTGCCCTGAACCGCTCACTGAGCCAGGAAGAGGCCAAGGCGGCTTAACTCACCGCCGGCCCATAAAAAACCGCATCCAAGGATGCGGTTTTTTTTGTCGAGCATTTCAGCGCTGTCGGTAGGAGCGGCCTTGTGTCGCGAAAGGGGTGCGAAGCGCCCCCATATTTTCAGCTTCGCCGCTGACATAGCCGGGCCCGCTGTGCGGGCCTTTCGCGACACAAGGCCGCTCCTACGGGGATGCGCGCACGGCGGGGCAAACGTTGATTTTCGAACTAATTATCTTTATGTCGCAACTAATTAAACATGCACTGACATGGATCAACACTTTGTTTATTGCACTAAAGTTGGGCAGCAAATTCTCCGACGAAATACGTCGCTTATTATCTTCGCTTTATTTGATTAAACATTTAACATAGTGGCTGCGTGCCACCAATGACAACAACAGCTTCGGCACTCGCCATATTTACTTCTGCTCACAAGTATATCGAGGCCAAAGCCAATGTTGACCAACGCACCGCTACGCCAGAAACTGTTGTTGATATTGCTGTTCCCCCTGCTCGGCTTTCTGGTGCTAGCCGGCCTGTTTCTGAACGACAACCTGCGCACCCTGCGGGACATGCAGGCCACCGTCAGCGCCAGCGGCACCGCCCAGTCGATCAGCCAGCTGATCACCCGCCTGCAACGCGAGCGTGGCGCCAGCGGGGTGTTCATCGGTAGCCAGGGCAAGAGCATGGGCGATCGCCTTGGTCAGTTTCGCCAGGACAGCAGCGCTGCACTGGAAACACTGCACAACCTGCCGGAAAAATCCGCTGAGTTGAGCCAGACACTAAGCAGCCTCGAGCAACTTTCAGCGCTGCGTGGCCAGGTCGACGGTTTGAGCATCGACAGCACACAATCCAGTCTGCGTTATACCGAACTTATTCAACAGCTGATCGGCTATACCCATTCATTGGAAAACCGCGTCACCGATACTGCCGTGGTGCAAGCGCTCAGCGCGCTCAATCAATTTATCGAACTCAAGGAGCGCGCGGGCCGTGAGCGCGTTATCCTCGGCCTAGCATTCAATCAGGATCACTTCGATGCGGCATTGTTATCGCGCTTTAGCCGTAACCTGGGTGAATTTACCGCTTATAGCGAAGGTTTTATGCGCAAGGCACCCGCCGGCGTATTGAGCCAATACCAGAACGCTCTGCAAAGCCCGGCAGCGCTGGAAGTGGCAAAACTGCAGAAACTGGGTTTCGACGTACCGCTGGGCCAGCCTCTGAATACCAAGCCTGAAGCCTGGTTTGAACTTGCGACCCAACGCATCGACCAAATGAGCGAAGTCGAAACCAGCCTGGCGCAGACCGTCGGCCAACTTGCCGAGCAAGCCCGCAGCGGCGCCGCCCGCGCGCTCTGGCTGACCGCTATTGGTGCAGCGCTGGCGCTATTCTGCGTGGCTCTGCTGGCATCACTGATCATCCGCAGCATGGGCCGGGCGGTGCATGACATCAACGCCACCCTGAATGCTCTGGCCGGCCGCGATCTGACCGCACGCACCCACTATCGCAGCCAGGACGAATTCGGCCAGATCGCCGCCAACCTCAACCGCATGGCCCAGGAGATCACCGAGATCGTCCAGGAGATCGGCAGCGCGACTGCTCAGGTGGCCACGGCTGCCGAAGAGTCGTCGGCCGTCACCCTGCAAACCAGCCGCAGCGTCGAACAGCAACGCCAGAGCACCGAACTGGTCGCCACCGCGATCAATGAAATGAGCGCCACCGTGCGCGACGTGGCCCAGAGCACCAGCGATGCAGCCAACCTCTCCCAGCAGATCCATGGCAGCACCGTGGTGGGCCGCGAGGAGATCGAAACCACCATCACGCTGATCCGCGAGTTGTCCAGCCAGGCCCAGCAGACCGCCACCATCATCGATGAGCTCAAGGACGAAAGCGACGCCATCACCTCGGTGCTGGACGTGATTCGCGGCATCGCCGAGCAAACCAACCTGCTCGCCCTCAACGCCGCTATCGAGGCCGCCCGCGCCGGCGACCATGGCCGTGGCTTTGCTGTCGTCGCCTCGGAAGTGCGCACGCTGGCTCAGCGCACTCAGGAGTCGACCGGCAATATCCAGCAGATGATCAGCAACCTGCAGGCAGGCTCGGACCGCGCCAACGCCTCGATGCTGGAGACCCTGAGCAAGGCGCAGTCAGGCGCCGAACGTATCGGTCGGGCCGGCGAATTGCTCGGCAATATTGCCGAAGGCGTGGCCACCATCAACGACCGTACTATCCAGATCGCCTCGGCCGCTGAAGAGCAGAGTGCGGTCTCGGAAGACATCAGCCGCAACGTCAACGAGATCAACGACCTGGTCATCCAGGTCAGCGCCGGCGCCCAGCAGACCGCCGTCACCAGCCAGGAACTGGCGCGCCTGGCCGAGCATCAGCAGCAACTGGTCAGCCGCTTCCGCCTGGCCTGACCAATCCGCCCGTAGGAGCGGCCTTGTGTCGCGAAAGGGCTGCGCAGCGGCCCCTCGATTTGTGCAGCGCCGCGAGATTGCTGGGCACGCTACGCGCGCCTTTCGCGACGCAAGGCCGCTCCTACACAGCCGTTCGGCCCAAAAAAAAGGGGCGCTGACCAAGCGCCCCATAAGCCGTGCAGCACACAACGAATTCAATCAGTCGAACAATGCCAGCGCCTCGGCGCTGCATTCGGTAATGCGGTTCCAGTCGCCGTTCTTGATCCAGCTGCTGTCAAGCATCCAGGTGCCACCCACGCACATCACGTTGTTCAGCGCCATGTAGTTGCGCACATTGCCTGGATTGACGCCGCCGGTTGGGCAGAAGCGGATATCGCCAAACGGCCCGCCAAAGGCCTTGATCGCTGCCACGCCACCGCTGATTTCGGCCGGGAACAGCTTGAAGCGGCGGTAACCGAGGGCGTAGCCCTGCATGATCTCCGACGGCGTGCTGATGCCTGGCAACAGTGGAATGTCACTCTCTACACCGGCAGCGAGAATGTCGGCAGTGATCCCCGGGGTCACCACAAACTGCGCGCCTGCGGCCTGGACAGCAGTGAACATACCGCGATCGAGCACAGTGCCGGCGCCGATGCACAGTTCCGGGCGCTGCTCGCGCAGCACTTCAATGGCCTTCAAGCCATGCTGCGAGCGCAGGGTTACTTCCAGCGTGCGAATGCCGCCAGCGGCCAGCGCATCGGCCAGCGGCAGGATGTCCTGCTCACGGGCGATGGTAATCACCGGCAGGATCCGTGCAGCGGCGCAGATCGCATCGATCCGCGCGGTTTTTTCGGCCATCGACAGCAAAGGCTGGGGGCGTTCAAGGGTGGTCATGACAGTGGATCCTTGGCTCATGGGCACCAGTAGATGCTCAGGGGGTCGTGAAGAAAGGCGCGAATCGGCATCTCGCTGGGGTCATCGCCCGCCAGCGCGGCGCGCAGGGTCGCCAGCTTGCCGGCCCCCTGCACAGACAAAGCAGTAAAGGCAGCGCTGGCCAGCAAGGCGCGGGTCATGCTCAGGCGCTGATGCGGGACGCTGGGCGCAAGCATCGGCAACACTCGCTGCTCGCCGACCTTGGCCAGGCCCTGGCGCAACAACGGGCTGGCCGGGAACAGCGAGGCGGTATGGCCATCGTCACCCATGCCTAGCACCAGTACGTCGATCGGCGGCAACTCGGCGAGGGCTTGATCGGCCTGCTCGGCGGCGGCCTCAAGGTTGCCGGCGTTTTGATACAGGCCGATGAAACGGGCCTTGGCCGCCGGGCCTTTGAACAGGTGCCGGGCCAACAGACCAGCATTGCTGTCGGCATGCTCGACCGGCACCCAGCGCTCGTCGGCGAGGCTGACGGTGACTTTGCTCCAGTCCAGCTCGGCGCTGGCCAGCTGTTCGAGAAACGGCACCGGGCTACGCCCGCCAGACAACACCAGGCAGGCCTGGTCTCTACTGGCAATGGCCTGGCGCAGACGCTCGGCGACATCCGCCGCCAGGCGTGCAGCCAACGCCTTGGCATCAGCCAGTTGGTGCGTCGTGACGACGCTTGGCAGTTGCAGTTCAGATATCGCCATACCATGACCTCCCATCACGTGTAATCAGTGCAATCGAGCTCATCGGCCCCCATGAACCGGCCGCATAGGGCTTGGGCGCGTCGCCGGCGTTTTTCCAGCCAGCGATCAGCTGATCGCACCACTTCCAGGCATATTCGATTTCGTCCTTGCGCACGAACAGGTTCTGGTTGCCGCGCATCACTTCCAGCAGCAAGCGCTCGTAGGCATCCGGAATCCGCGCACTGCGCCAGGTGTCGGAAAAATTCAGTTGCAGCGGGCCGCTGCGCAGTTGCATGCCCTTGTCCAGGCCCTGCTCCTTGGTCATCACCCGCAGCGAAATACCTTCGTCCGGCTGCAGGCGGATGATCAGCTTGTTGCCGATCTGCAAGCGCTGTTCCGGAGCGAAGATATAGTGCGGGGTTTCCTTGAAGTGGATAACGATCTGCGACAGCTTGCCGGGCATGCGCTTGCCGGTGCGCAGGTAGAACGGCACCCCCGACCAACGCCAGTTGCGGATATCGGCACGCAGGGCGACGAAGGTTTCGGTGTCGCTCTGGGCGTTGGCATTGTCTTCTTCGAGGTAGCCCGGCACTGGCTTGCCATCGCTGTAACCGGCGATGTACTGGCCGCGGACCACAGCGGTGCTGAGGGCCTCGCCAGTGATCGGCGCCAGAGCCTTGAGCACCTTGACCTTCTCGTCGCGAATACTGTCGGCCGAGAGGTCGCTGGGCGGGTCCATGGCAATCAGGCAAAGCAGCTGCAGCAAGTGGTTCTGGATCATGTCGCGTAGCTGGCCGGCCTTGTCGAAGTAGCCCCAACGGCCTTCGATACCGACCTTTTCGGCCACGGTGATCTCCACATGAGAGATCGAATTCTGGTTCCACTGAGTCTCGAACAGACTGTTGGCGAAGCGCAGGGCGATCAGGTTCTGCACCGTCTCCTTGCCCAGATAGTGGTCGATGCGATAGACCCGGCTCTCGGGGAAGAACCGCGCCACCGCGTCGTTGACCCGCCGCGATGACTCAAGATCGTGCCCGATGGGCTTTTCCAGCACCACTCGGGTGCGCTCGACCAGGCCGGCCTTGTCGAGGTTCTCGCAAATCGCGCCGTACACCGCTGCCGGGGTGGCAAAGTAGGCGATCAGCGGCACGCCTGGGGCGGCCTGTTCAGCCAGGGTCTGATAGCCCTCGGGTTGGAGGAAATCCAGATGCAGGTAGCTCAGCCGGGCCAGAAAGCGCCCAAACGTAGCCGCTTCAATATCGGCATCGGGCACAAACCGGCGCAGGTGCGCTTCGATGTTGGCCAGGTGCTGCTGGCTGTCACCGGCCTCGCGGGCCAGCGCCAGCAAGCGCGAATCGGCGTGCAGGAGGCCGGCACGGTCGAGCTGATAAAGCGCGGGGAACAGCTTGCGCAGCGCCAGGTCGCCCAAGGCGCCAAACAAGGCAAAGGTGCAAGGTTCAACACTGATCGCAGCCATGATGTTGGTTCTTTCCTAAAGTTGGCCTAGGAATATCGTTTTCAACCGCACTTTTCAAGAGGTAATGTAGTAAAAACCACAACATTACCGACAAGTGTTACAGACAAGTGGTAGATCAACCCCTACCGACAGTACGATAGACAACCCTGCAAAAAGCCTGCTGTAACGCCAGCCGGCTGTCTTCTCGACCCAAGGACATACCATGGACCGCGTGCGCAACCTCCTGGAACAGATCCAGGGACGCCTCGATGAGCTGAACAAGGCCGAACGCAAAGTCGCCGAAGTCATCCTGCTCAACCCGCAACAGGCCACCCGTTTCAGCATCGCCGCACTGGCCCAAGCGGCCAAGGTCAGCGAACCGACCGTCAACCGCTTCTGCCGCTCGTTCGGCGTCAGCGGCTACCCGGAACTCAAGCTGCAGCTGGCGCAGAGCCTGGCCAGCGGCGCCGCCTACGTCAGCCGTGCGGTCGAGGCTGATGATGATCCGGCCGCCTACACCCAGAAGATCTTCGGCAGCGCCATCGCCTCGCTCGACAGTGCCTGCCAGCAACTCGACCCGCAGCAGGTCAGCCGCGCCGTCGACATGATGATCCAGGCCCGCCAGATCCACTTCTTCGGCCTCGGCGCCTCGGCCCCGGTGGCACTGGACGCCCAGCACAAGTTCTTCCGCTTCAACCTGGCCGTGTCGGCCCACGCCGACGTGCTGATGCAGCGCATGCTCGCCTCGGTAGCACACACCGGCGACCTGTTCGTGATCATCTCCTACACCGGGCGCACCCGTGAGCTGGTCGAGGTTGCCCGCGTCGCTCGCGAAAACGGCGCCTCGGTGCTCGGCCTGACCGCCGCCGGCTCGCCGCTGGCCAACGCCTGCAGCATGAGCCTGCATATTCCGCTGCCGGAAGACACCGACATCTACATGCCGATGACTTCGCGGATCATCCAACTGACCGTGCTCGACGTCCTGGCCACCGGCATGACCCTGCGCCGCGGCGTCGACTTCCAGCCGCACCTGCGCAAGATCAAAGAGAGCCTCAACGCCAGCCGCTACCCGATCGAGGACGACGAGCTCAATTGAGCCGGTGCGCCTGCAGGCTCAGGTGCGCCTGCTCGCCCGGCGCCAGGCTCAGGCCAGCGGTGCTGCCGCTGGCGGCTTCGACACAGACGAAGCGCTGACTCTCGCGGCCACTGACGCCCATCAGCGGACGGCTGCCGGGGTGCCAGACCACGGTGTCGTCGCTGTCGCCGGTATCGATGCACAGCTCGCGGTCCCAGGTCGGGTCGTGCAACTGCACCGATGAGGTGCCTGGATACACTCGCTGGCACCCGCCACCGACCTTCAAGGCGCCCTTCTGCCGGCAGCTCTGCCGGCTGAGCTGGTCATAACCTTCAATGTTTTCGAGCCCAGACAGCGCTATCTTGGCAACGTCACTAATACGCCAGTAAGCCAGCAGAGCATGACTCAATTGGCAGGTTTCACTGTCCTGATGCACGGTGCTGAGCTTGAGCTCCATATTCTTGCCGAGCCGCGCGTGCAGGTCGACCTGCCACTCACACAGCTGCAACTGCCACACCAGGGTCACACCGTCATCGTCGGATGTGCTGCTCAGCAGCTTCCAGTCCAGTAGCCGGGCCCAACCATGGGTAGGCCATAGGTCTTCGCTGGGGTGGCGCCCGTACCAGGGCCAGCACACCGGCACTCCCCCGCGGATCGCGCCAACTTGCGGCCATTGCTCGGCGCACCACAACCACGGCCGTTCGCCGCTCGGCTGAAAGTGCAGCAATTGCGCACCCTGACGGCTGAACACCGCCTGACAGTGCGGGTGATCGATGACAAGGACATCGCGCTGTTGATGACGCTCCCACTCGAAGACGGGCCTGGGCCGCTGCGGGGTGAACAAGCAGTGGAGCGGATGTTCGGGCATGGCTGGTAACTCTTGTTGTCATTAGGGCCGCGGTTGCCGGCCAAACGCGTCGCCACGCACTGCTGAAACAGCCTGCGTGACAACGGCTGGGCGACAAGCGACCGCAGTGCGGTCGCTACGATGGCGTAAATTTACAACATTTAGCCTCAGAATGACGACTGAATCTTCAGCCCTGCGACCAGCGCGTTGTCGACTTCATCAACCCCGCCTGGGCTTTTGATGTACTGCAGGTTGGGCCGCACGGTCAGCCAGTTGGTGACGTGGAAGCCGTAGTACAGCTCGGCGTTGTACTCGGTGCGCTGCAGCGGCACAAAGCCCATGTCGTTGTAATCACTGATACCGCTCTGTGCGTTGAGCTGCTCGGCGCGCTTTTTCACGTCATCGTTGACGTGGATCCGGGCGATGCCGAAGCCGATGTCATCCTTGGGCCGTGAATCGAAAGCGCCTTTGTAGACCATGCCGACTTGCTGATAGTTGTCGACCACGTTGGTGGCCTTGTCGTGCACGGTGAAGTTGGCGAACAGGCTCAGGCCGCGGTTGACGTCACCGGCATGTGCAGTGACTTGCTGCTGGGCCACCACCCACCAGCCGTGCTTGCTCGAGTGCGACTTGAAGCCGACGCCGCTGATGCCCTGGGCGTTGCCATTGACATCCTTGTAGACGTCATCGGCCGAGGCCGTGCTGTAGTAATAACCCAGGCGGTATTCGCCCGGCAGGCCATTGACCCTGGGCTGCCAGACCGCCTCGACCGGAATGATCGCGCCTTTGGTGCCACTGCCGCTGAGCTTGAAGCCGTTGCCGGTTTCGAGGTTGGACGGGTTCTGCTCGAACGCACCGACCTGCACGAATACTTCCGGGGTGATGTTGTACTTGACCCGCAATGCCCACTGGCTAACGGGCCAGTTGTACCAGATGCCGCCAACCCAGTTACCCACCTGCGAGCCGCAGAACGCCAGGTTCTGGAAGTCGCAAGGGAAGCTGTTGAAGTCCTCGCCCGGGCCGTAGCGGCCGAATTTGACGTCCAGCGCGCCATCGAAATACTTCTGCTTGATCCACATCTGGGTCAGCCGCCAGGTCTGGCCGCGGCCCCAGACTTCCTGCACCGAACTGAACTGACCGGCGCGCGGGTCGCTGATACGGTCGTTGGACAGGTTGCGGCCGCTGCGCTCGGTGACCGCCAGCTTGAACTCGGTGTCGTGCCAGCCGAGGATTTTCTCCAGGTCCAGGTGCATGCCGAGGGCGAACTGGTCGCTGTAGCGCGCAGTCTTGTCGTCGTTGTAACCGCCATTGAGGTTGCCGGCGACCTCACCGACGTAGTCGAGGGTGAAGTCGTAGCCCTTGTCGAGCAGCTCGGTGCGGGTGCCGCCCCAGTCGCCACTCATCCATTTCGATTCGCTGGAGAAGGCCTCGGCGGCCTGTACGCTGCTGCTGCCGACCACGGCCAGCAAGGCCAGCGAACCCAACGTGCTGATGCGATTGCGATGTTCCATCCCTGTGCGTCCTCTTTTCTTGTTATGAAGGGTCCAATCAACGGCCCGCGATGTGGGCAACGTTGTCTTGCAAGGGTGCGGCGTGGCGAGCCAGGTGCAGGCGCTCACCGGTTTGCGCGTCGAACAGCAGCACCCGTGCCGGGTCCAGCTGCAGGTTGAGGGTGTCGCCGACCTGGCAGCTGATATCCGGCGCCAGCCGGCAGCACAGCTTGGTCTGGTTGACCGTGACGAAGACCAGCAGGTCCGGCCCGGTCGGCTCGGTGATCTGGACTTCGGCGCGCAACAGCGACAGGCCGTCGCCCTCCCCTGCACCGAGGCTGATCTGCTCGGGACGAATGCCGAGAATCACTTCACGACCATCGCAGCCTTGGCTGGCCGCGCCCAGCACCAGCTCGCAGCGCGCCTGGCCACTGTCGAGCAGCGCCAGCACACGGTCGCCCTGCTCGCGCAGGCGCACCGGCACGAAGTTCATCGGCGGCGAGCCAATGAAGCTGGCGACAAACTGGTTGGCCGGGTCGTTGTAGATCTGCTGCGGGGTGCCGAACTGCTGGATGATGCCGTCCTTCATCACCGCCACCTTGTCGCCCAGGGTCATCGCCTCGATCTGGTCATGGGTGACGTACACCGTGGTGGTTTTCAGCCGTTGGTGCATCAGCTTGATTTCGGTGCGCATCTCAACCCGCAGCTTGGCGTCGAGGTTGGACAGCGGCTCGTCGAACAGGTAGATCTTCGGCCGCCGTGCCAGCGCCCGGCCCATCGCCACGCGCTGCTGCTGGCCGCCGGAGAGCTGGCCCGGCTTGCGCGTGAGCAGGTGTTCGATCTGCAGCAGCTTGGCTACCCGCGCCACTTCTTCGTCGATGGCTGCCTGGGGCAGCTTGCGGATCTTCAGACCGAAGGCGATGTTGTCGCGCACGCTCATGGTCGGATACAGCGCGTACGACTGGAACACCATGGCGATGTCGCGATCCTTCGGGCTCATGCCGCTGACGTCGTCGCCATCGATCAGGATCGCCCCGCCGCTGATGCTCTCCAGGCCAGCGATGCAGTTCATCAAGGTCGACTTGCCGCAGCCGGAAGGGCCGACCAGGATCAGAAACTCACCGTCCTTGATCGCCAGCTGGATGTCTTTCAGTGTGTCTGGCACACCAGTGCCGTAGGTCTTGTTGACGTTGCGAAGTTCGAGTGTGGCCATGACTTACCCCTTGACTGCGCCGGCGCTCAGGCCGCGCACGAAATACTTGCCTGCGACCACATAGACCAGCAGGGTTGGCAGGCCGGCGATCATTGCCGCGGCCATGTCGACGTTGTATTCCTTGGCCCCAGTGCTGGTGTTGACCAGGTTGTTGAGGGCCACGGTGATCGGTTGCGAATCGCCGCTGGAGAACACCACGCCGAACAGAAAATCGTTCCAGATCTGGGTGAACTGCCAGATCAGGCAGACCATGATGATCGGCGTCGACATCGGCAGCATGATCCGCCCGAAGATGGTGAAAAACCCGGCACCATCCAGCCGCGCCGCCTTTACCAACGCATCGGGGATGGTCACGTAGTAGTTGCGGAAAAACAGCGTGGTGAACGCCAGGCCATACACCACATGCACCAGCACCAGGCCAGCGGTGGTGTTGGCCAGGCCGAGCTTGCCAAGGGTGAACGAGGCTGGCAGCAGCACGGTCTGGAACGGCAGGAAGCAGCCAAACAGCAGCAGGCCGAAGAACACCTGCGAGCCACGGAAACGCCACATCGCCAGCACGTAGCCATTGAGTGCGCCGAGCGCGGTAGAGATCAGCACCGCCGGTACGGTGATCATGATCGAGTTCCAGAAATAGCCACTGACCGTGGCCCAGGCCTTGGCCCAGCCGATGCTGGTGACCACCGCCGGCCAACTGAGCAGGTTGCCGCTGCCGATGTCTTCCGGGGTCTTGAAGCTGGTCAGCAGCATCACCACCAGCGGCACCAGGTACAGCAGCACGGCAAACAGCAATACCGCATGAATGGCCAGCCGACTGAGGCTGATGGCCGGTTTGTCGAGGCGGCTAGTCATGGCGTTTGTTCCTCAGCTCCGAGTACAAGTAAGGCACCAGAATCGCCAGGATCGCGCCCAGCATGAGAATTGCGCTGGCCGAACCCATGCCCATCTGGCCACGGCTGAAGGTGAACGAGTACATGAACATGGCCGGCAGGTCGGACGAGTAACCCGGGCCGCCAGCGGTCATCGCCGCCACCAGGTCAAAGCTCTTGATGGCGATGTGCGAGAGGATCATCACCGCACTGAAAAATACCGGGCGCAGGCTGGGCAGAACCACCTGCCAATAGATCCGCGGCAAGCTCGCACCGTCGATCTGCGCCGCGCGGATGATCGACTGATCGACCCCGCGCAGGCCGGCCAGAAACATTGCCATGATGAACCCGGAGGCTTGCCAAACGGCAGCGATCACCAGGCAGTACACGACCCGGTCGGGGTCGATCAGCCAGTCCAGGCGAAAGCCTTCCCAGCCCCAGTCGCGCATCAGCTTGTCCAGGCCCATGCCCGGGTTGAGCAGCCACTTCCAGGCGGTGCCGGTGACGATCATCGACAGTGCCATCGGGTACAGGTAGATGGTGCGGATAAACCCTTCGCGGCGGATACGCTGGTCCAGCAGGATCGCCAGCAGTACTCCGATGACCAGGCTGATGCCGATGAACAGGCTGCCGAACACCAGCAGGTTCTTGCTCGCCACCCACCAGCGGTCGTTGTCGAGCAGGCGTGCGTATTGCGCCAGTCCTGCCCATTTGTAATTGGGCAAAAAGGTCGAGGTGGTGAACGAGAGGACAAAGGTCCACAGGATATAACCGTAGAAGCCCACCAGGATGATGACCATGGTTGGCGCCAGTACCAGTTTAGGTAACCAGCGCTGCACGGCGTCCAGGGGTGAGGCCCGCAGTTGCGCGGTCGCAGTAGTCATGGCAGCGATACCTGTCAGTACAGAACGTTAACTGAGGGTGGCGTACAGCCGCCGCGAGGACGGCTGCGCCGGACCAGCCGTTACTGGGCGGACTTGATCGCCGCGCCGAGCTTTTTCGCGGCATCGGCCGGGTCGGCCTTGGGGTCGTTGATGTAGTTGGTGACCACATCGAAGAACGCGCCCTGCACTGCCAGGTTGGTCGCCATGTTGTGCGCCATGCTTGGTTGCAGGCCGCCGGTCTGGGCGTCGGCAAGGAAGTCCTTGGCCGAGGTCTGCGCGCAGGCATCGAAGCCATGCTTGGCCATGTCGACGAGCATGTCCTTACGTACCGGGATCGAGCCCTTGTTGCTGCTGAACAGCTTCTGGAAGTCCTGGCTCATCACCACTTTGGCGATGTCCTGCTGGCCAGCCGAAGTGCCGGCGTCCTTCTGCTTGAACACCACCAGCGAGTCGATGTTGTAGGTGAAGGCCTTGTCGGTACCCGGGAACGGCACGCACTGATAATCCTTGCCGGCGACCTTGTTGGCCAGGGTCCACTCGCTCTTGGCCCAGTCGCCCATGACCTGCATGCCGGCCTTGCCGTTGATGACCTTGGCGGCTTCCAGGTTCCAGTCCTGGCCTTTGCCGTCAGCGTCCATGTAGGTAGCGACGCGCTTGAGCTCGGTCAGCGCCTTGACCATGCCCGGTCCGGTCAGCACCTTTTGGTCAAGATCAACCAGCGCCTGCTTGTAACCGTCCGCGCCCATTACCGACAGCACCACCGCTTCGAATACGGTGCTGTCCTGCCATGGCTGGCCGCCGTGGGCGAGCGGAATGAAGCCGGCTGCCTTGAGTTTTTCGGCGGCGGCGTAGAACTCGTCGAGGGTGGTCGGCGCCTTGTCGATGCCGGCCTTGTTGAATACTTCGGGGTTGATCCACAGCCAGTTGACGCGGTGGATGTTGACCGGCACAGCGACATAGTCGCCCTCGTACTTGACGGTGTCGGCGACTTTCTGCTCCAGCAGGCCGTCCCAGTTCTGCTCTTTGGCCACGTCCTTGAGCACGTCACTGTCGAGCAGGCCGGTGGAGGCCCACTCCTGGATGTCCGGGCCCTTGATCTGGGCCACGCCTGGCGGATTCCCGGCCACGGCTCGGCTCTTCAGTACGGTCATTGCGGTGGCACCGCCGCCGCCGGCAACAGCGCCATCTTTCCAGATGAAGCCGTCTTTTTCGATTTGAGCCTTGAGTACATCGACAGCAGCCTTTTCGCCACCAGAGGTCCACCAGTGCACCACTTCGACCGAGCCTTTGGCATCGGCGGCAGACGCGCTCAGGGGCAGCAGGGAGGCGAGGGAAATCGCGGCGGCGAGACGCAGAGTGGAGTTCATCGCAATACCTTTCTTGTTGTTATGCAGGGCAAGACTGTCGCTTGCATTGCACAGGAGTGTAATAACCCGGCAAGGCGCCTCAGGTAACGAAGCGCTGCGCGATTGTCATCAGTTGGTTACATTCGCCGCGCGAGGCCCGTGGCAAGGCTTGGCGCCAGAGCCAGGGTGGGCAACAGCACGGCCTGATAAGCGTGATAGAGGTCCGGTTTGCCCGCCCATATCGTCGCACTGGGGAGGTTGTCCGGGCTCAGTTCGTGGTGCCAGCTGCCGGCGTCGTTATCAATCAGATGCGCCTGGATGAACGCCCAGAAACGCCCGTACCAGCACTGGTATTGCGCCTCCCCCGTGCGCTGCCACAACGCAGCGGCAGCGGCGCTGGCTTCGGCATGCACCCAGTGCAGGCGCTGGCGTACTACCGGGCGTTGTTGCCAGTCGAGGGTGTAGACGATTCCGGGGGCGCCGTCGGCGTGCCAGGCGTGCTGACAGGCGCTGGCAAACAGGCCGCGTGCGTCGGCCAGTAGCCAGTCGGGTGTCGCTAGATCGGGCAATTGCAGCGCAGCTTCAAGGTGCAGCAGCAGCCGCGCCCACTCGAAGCCGTGGCCGGGAGTAACACCGTAGGGTCGATAGCCATCGGCGCGGTTGTCGCTGTTGTAATCGGTGAGCGGCTGCCAGTGCAGGTCGAAGTGCTCGATCACACTGAAGCCATTGGCACGCGCATGGCCGTGGATCACCCGCTCGACGATGCGCAGCGCACGCTGCAACCAGATCGGCTCGCCAGTCACGTCGGCAAGGGCCAAAAACGCTTCGGTGCCATGCATGTTGCTGTTGGCCCCGCGATAGGCCTCCTGCTGCTGCCAATCGCGACTGAAGCTTTCGCGCAGGGCACCCTCGCTTTCACTCCAGAAATGCGCCTCGATGATCTCGATGGCTTGCGCCAGCAAGGCCGGCGCAGCAGCGCTGCCGGCCACCTGCGCAGAACTCGCAGCGAGGGCAACGAAGGCGTGCAGGTAAGCGGCTTTGATGCTGTCGCCAGCGGGGGCGGCGCTGGCGTACCAGCCGCCGTGCTCGACATCGCGCAGCGTGCCGGCCAAGGCGGCGATGCCGAGCTCAACCAGTTCCAGACAACCGGGCCTGCCTTGTAGATGGGCCAAAGAGAAGCTGTGGGTCATCCGCGCGGTGGTAATGGTGTCGGCAATTGCGTCGGCGGCGAGGTGGCCGTAGCTGTCGAGGTTGCCGAAGCCGAGTTCCAGCTGTGAGGCTCTGGCGAAGGCCAGCAAACGCTGCCCTTCGGCATCCAGCCAGGCACTATGCGGCCCGTCGATCAACGGCGATTGAGCATGATTCATCGGCCTGCTGCGTCCTTGTCGAGAACAGGCACGGCGCCTGTCGTGGCGGCCAAGTCTAGCCAGGGTGCTACGGCCAATAGGTCACAAAGGCCGCCATTGCTGTCACTGGCTGGTGACCAAGCGTTGCTCACTCGGCGCTGCGCGGCAGGCACAGGGTCACCCGCAGGCCGCCCTCGCGCAGGTTGAGCAAACTGACTTCACCGCCATGACTGTGGGCAATATTGCGCGCGATGCCCAGGCCCAGGCCATAGCCTTGCTGCTGCCCGGCCAGACGAAAATGCGGCTCGAACACCTGCTCCATTTGCTGCTGCGGCACACCCGGGCCGTGGTCATCGACCTGCAGCACAAAGCCCTCCGGGCCATCGATGATGCGCAGGTGCGCGCGCTCGCCGTACTTGATCGCGTTGTCGACCAGGTTGCCGATGCAGCGGCGCAGGGCCAACGCCTTGCCCGGATACGGCGCCAACGCCCGCCCCTCGACGGTGATCCGGCCGTCACGCAGGTACGGTTCAGCGAGAATTTCCAGCAGCTGGTTGAGATCGATCGGCTCGATGTTCTCGTGGATATCCGTGTCTTTGACGCACTGCAGTGCGCCTTTGACCAACAGCTCCAGCTCGTCCAAATCACGGCTGAACTGCGCTTGCAGGCGTTCGTCTTCAAGCAGCTCGACGCGCAGGCGCAGGCGCGTGATCGGCGTGCGCAAGTCGTGCGAGATCGCGCTGAATAGCTGGCTGCGCTCGGTCAGGTAACGGCTGATGCGCTCGCGCATACTGTTGAAGGCGCGACCTACCTCGACCACTTCGCTGCCGCCCCCCTCGGTCACCGGCACCACATCGGCGCCCAGCGACAGATCGCGGGCCGCGCGGGCCAGACGCTTCAACGGTCGACTTTGCCAGTGCACCAACAGGCCGATGAACAGCAGCAACATGGCCGTGGTCAGGGCAATGAAGCCGATCTGCTGACGCGGCAGGCGCTCGGCCTCAAGGCTGGTGTAGGGCTCCGGCAGCAGCGAGGCGATGTACAGCCACTCGCCTTCGGCCAGGCGGATCTGGTTGACCAGCACCGGTGGGTTGAGCGGTTCCAGGGTCAGCGAATAATGCGCCCACGAGCGCGGCAATTCATCGAGCTTGAGGCCGCTGTTGAAGATGCGCAGCTGATCGGGGCTGACGAACTCGACCGAAACTTCCACCTGCTGGCCGAGGCGCTCGTGCAGCACTTGCTGGAACACGTCGATGACTGCCTGCTTGCGCGGAGTGATCGGCAGCGTGGCCATGTCCAGCGGCTTGTCGTTGAGCGATACGAAAAAGCGCGTGCCGCCCATGCTGCGCAATTGGTCGAGGACCATTGGCCGATAGGCCACCGGCAACGAGCGGAAGTAACTGACACTGGCGCTCATCGAGTGGGCCAGGCTCTGCGCGCTGGCGCGCAGGCCCTGCAACTGGCTGGCGCGCAACTGCGCCACCCAGATCAAGCTCGACAGGCCCTGCGCCAGCAATACCACCAGCAGGGTCAACAGCAGCATGCGCCCCAGCAGCGAGCGCGGCAGCAGGCGCCAGCGGCGCTCAGTGGCTGCGGTTGACATGTGCCGCCAGCAGGTAGCCACTGCCGCGCACGGTGCGGATCAGCCGTGGCGGTTTGTCGGTATCGCGCAAGCGTGAACGCAGGCGGCTGACGGCCATGTCGACGATGCGGTCGAGCGGCATCGGCTCGCGGCCACGGGTAGCATTGCCGATGGTGTCGCGATCGAGGATCTGCTGCGGGTGGTCGAGAAACAGTTTGAGCAAAGCAAAGTCGGCGCCCGACAGAATCACCTCTTCACCGTCGCGGTGGAACAGTCGATGGCTGACGGTATCCAGCTGCCATTCGTCAAACGCCAGCACGGCACTGGCGGGCGCTACCTGGCCAAACTCAGCACGGCGCAGCAAGGCCTTGATCCGCGCTTGCAACTCCCGTGGGCTGAACGGTTTGCCGAGGTAGTCATCGGCGCCCAGCTCCAGGCCGATGACCCGATCGGCCT
The DNA here is from genome assembly GCF_059693665.1 of Pseudomonas sp. PGPR N4. NCBI lineage: Bacteria > Pseudomonadati > Pseudomonadota > Gammaproteobacteria > Pseudomonadales > Pseudomonadaceae > Pseudomonas > Pseudomonas sp. PGPR N4. Next base: position 212,191 of record NZ_JCAUKV010000003.1, on the reverse strand, counting down.
CGTCGGAACTGGCGGTGAGCATGATGATCGGCACCCGCGACTGGCGCGGGTGCTGGCGCACCCAACGGCATAGGCTGAAGCCGTCTTCGTCGGGCAGCATCACGTCGAGAATCACCAGGTCACACGTCGTGCTGTCCAGCGCCTGGCGAAAACCCTGGCCATCGGCCTCGGCGCGCACCTGAAAGCCGGAGCGGCTCAAGTAGGTCTGCAGCAGTTCGCGGATGTCATGGTCGTCATCGACCATCAGGATCGATCGGGGGGCAGTGCTCACTGAAGTTCTTCCGTGTTGTTGGGCCCGCTCTGCGGCCCTTCGCGGGTGAACCCGCTCCCACAGGGTTATGAGCTGCGCTTGAGAACGGCGCGGTCCTTGTGGGAGCGGGTTCACCCGCGAAGGGCAGCGCGGCGGCCCCAAGAAATCTAACGAGCCATCGCTTGCTGCAGCGCCACACCGGCACCCAACAGGCCAGAAAACTCAGCGGTGACCAACCATACCGGGATCCCGGCAAAATAGCCGCTCATGCAGCCCTTGTCGGCAAAGCTGGCAGCAAAACCGCTGCGCAGGAACAGCTCGGCAAACCGCGGGATCACGCCACCGACGATATACACCCCGCCGCGCGCGCCGAGGGTGAGTACGTTGTTGCCGGCAACCCGGCCAAGGAAGCAGCAGAACTGTTCGATCACGGCCAATGCCTGCGGCTCACCAGCCAGCGCAGCCTCGGTGACTTCAGCTGGGCTCAGGTGAACTGGCTGAACACCATCCAGCGCGCACATCGCCTGATACAAGCGCACCAGGCCGCCGCCGCTGAGTACGGTTTCGGCACTGACATGACCAATCTGGCTTTGGATCTGCTGATGGATCGCGGCTTCACGCGCGTTACCGACGGGCAGGTCGACATGGCCGCCCTCGCCTGGCACCGCCATCCACTGCTGCTGGTTGAGGTGCAACAAGCTGCCGACGCCCAGCCCGGTGCCAGGGCCGATCACCAGCGCCGGACGGGCTGGGTCGGCGTCACCGGCGCATACCGCCTGGAATTCACCAGGCAGCAAACGGGTCATGCCCAGCGCCATCGCCGAGAAGTCGTTGAGCAATAGCAGCTGCTTGACCTGAAGCATGTCGCAGAACGCCCGTCGGCTCAGCCGCCAGTGGTTGTTGGTGAACTGGAACTCATCGCCATCCACCGGCCCGGCAACCGCCAGACATACCGCCGCAAGCTCACCGCGTGCGATGCCCTGCTCCTGCAGGTACGCCTGGATCGCCTGCTCCAGGCTGGTGTAGTCAGCCGTCGGCAACACCCGCACGGCGTGCAGCTGGTTGTCGCGCCAAAGGGCAAAACGTGCGTTGGTGCCACCGATGTCGCCAACCAGCAACTCATTCACTTGAGATTCTCCAGGCCAGAGGTAAAGGCGCTGGCGCCCTGTTCCGCTGAACTGAACGCCATGCGCATGAAACCAAACAGTTCGCGCCCGCAGCCCAGGTCATTGCCCTGGGGTGCAGGCGGCAGATCGCGGCTGGCCAGCTCTTCGGCCGAGACCATCACCCGCAAGGTGCCTTCGACACCATCAACGCGCACCATATCACCATCGCGCACACGTGCCAGCGGGCCGCCGTCGAACGCTTCCGGGCAGACGTGGATCGCCGCCGGGATCTTGCCCGAGGCGCCTGACATACGCCCATCGGTGACCAGCGCGACCTTGAAGCCGCGATCCTGCAGCACGCCGAGAAACGGCGTCATCTTGTGCAGCTCGGGCATGCCGTTGCAGCGCGGGCCCTGGAAGCGCATCACCGCGACGAAATCGCGCTCCAGCTCACCGGCCTTGAACGCATCGGCCAATGCCTGCTGATCTTCGAACACTCGCGCCGGCGCTTCGACCACGCGGTGCTCGGGCGCCACGGCGGAGACTTTCATCACGCCGCGGCCGAGGTTGCCTTCCATCACCCGCAGGCCGCCCTCGCTGGAGAATGGCCGCGAAGCCGGGCGCAGGATGTTCTCGTCCAGGCTTTGCAACGGGCCTTCGCGCCAGACCAGTCGGCCATCCTCAAGGAACGGCTCCTGGGTGTAGCGGCGCAGGCCGGGCCCGGCCACGGTGTTGACGTCGTCGTGCAGCAGCCCGGCATCGAGCAGCTCGCGAATCAGGAACGACATGCCGCCGGCGGCCTGGAAGTGGTTGATGTCGGCTTTGCCGTTGGGGTAGACGTTGGACAGGGTTGGCACGACCTCGGACAGGTCAGCCATGTCCTGCCAGGTCAACTGGATGCCGGCAGCCTGGGCAATCGCCGGGATGTGCAGGGTGTGGTTGGTCGAGCCGCCGGTGGCATGCAGGGCGACGATCGAGTTGACCAGAGCCTTTTCATCGACGATTTCGCCCAGCGGCATGAAGCTGCCGCTGGCTTTGGTCATGCGCGTGACCTGCTGCGCAGCTTCGGCGGTGAGGGCATCACGCAACGGCGTGTAAGGATTGACGAACGAGGCGCCGGGCAGGTGCAGGCCCATCACTTCCATCACCAGCTGGTTGGTGTTGGCGGTGCCGTAGAAGGTGCAGGTGCCGGGGCTGTGGTAGGAGTTCATTTCCGACTCGAGCAGCTCTTCGCGGCTGGCCTTGCCTTCGGCATAGCGCTGGCGCACATCGGCCTTCTGCTTGTTGGAAATGCCCGACGGCATTGGTCCGCCAGGGACGAAGATGGTCGGCAGATGGCCGAAGCGCAACGCGCCCATCATCAGGCCAGGGACGATCTTGTCGCAGATGCCGAGCATCAAGGCGGCGTCGAACATGTTGTGCGACAGGGCAATCGCGGTGGACATCGCGATCACTTCGCGGCTGGCGATGGCCAGCTCCATGCCCGGCTCACCCTGGGTGACGCCATCGCACATGGCCGGCACACCGCCGGCAAACTGGCCGACCGAGCCAATCTCGCGCAGCGCCTGTTTGATCTGCTCGGGGAAATGCTGGTACGGCTGATGCGCCGAAAGCATGTCGTTATAAGCCGAAACAATTGCCACGTTGGCAGCATTCATCATGCGCAGGCTGTGTTTGTCTTCGCTACCGCAGCCGGCCACGCCGTGGGCGAAATTGGCGCACTGCAGGCTGGCGCGCATCGGGCCGTCACTGGCCGCACCGCGAATCAGTTGCAGATAACGTTCACGGGTAGGACGGCTACGTTCGATCAGCCGTTGGGTGACCTCTAGGATGCGCGGGTGCATGTACTGAACTCCAGGCTGACGGTAAGGGTGATCTGAAGCGGGATTTCCCCTCCCCCCGATTGCGACCTAGGCTCAAGTGAAACCTGCCTGGTGCAACGTGGAAGCAGCTCGCCCGACCACTCGTTGTATGTTTACACAAAATACTGCCATCAAAAGGGCTTGTTTTCTATCCCATAACGCATAATCTTGTAATTCCAATAACAAAATCGTTTCAGTGAATGCGTGCTCCACGGCAATAGGCCTTGTGCCACAGCTTTCACCCGACTGCCAGAGGTATTACCATGACCCTACGCATCGCCATCAACGGATTCGGCCGTATCGGGCGCAACGTCCTGCGCGCACTGTATACCCAAGGCTACCGGCAAGACCTGCAGGTCGTCGCCATCAACGATCTGGGCGACAGCGCGATGAACGCCCACCTGCTCAAGTACGACAGCGTCCACGGCATTTTCGATGCACAGGTCGAGGCCGATCATGAAAGCCTGACCGTCAACGGCGACCGCATCGCGGTCAGCGCCATCCGTAATCCGGCCGAGCTGCCGTGGAAGGCCGAAGCCATCGACGTCGTGTTCGAATGCACCGGGCTGTTCACCGACCGCGCCAAGGCTGCAGCACATTTGAGCGCCGGCGCCGGCAAGGTGATCATTTCGGCGCCGGGCAAGGGCGTTGACGCCACCATCGTCTACGGGGTCAACCATGATGTGCTGCGTGCCTCGCACCAGATCATCTCCAGCGCCTCCTGCACCACCAACTGCCTGGCGCCGATTGCCCAGGTGCTGCACCGCGAGTTCGGCATCGAGCAGGGTTTGATGACTACCATTCACGCCTACACCAACGATCAGGTCCTGACCGACGTGTACCACAGCGACCCATACCGGGCGCGTTCGGCCACCCAGTCGATGATCCCGAGCAAGACCGGCGCCGCCGAAGCGGTCGGCCTGGTGCTGCCGGAACTGGCGGGCAAGCTGACCGGCATGGCCGTGCGCGTGCCGGTGATCAATGTGTCGCTGGTGGACCTGACCGTCAACCTCAAGCGCGAAGCCAGCGCCGAGCAGGTCAACCAGCTGTTCCTCGAAGCCAGCCGCCATTCGCGGGTCCTGGGTTACAACGCCCTGCCGCTGGTGTCATGCGACTTCAACCACAACCCGTTGTCGTCGATCTTCGATGCCAACCACACCCGCAGCAACGGTCGCATGCTCAAGGTGCTGGCCTGGTATGACAACGAGTGGGGCTTCTCCAACCGCATGCTCGACAACTGCCTCGCGCTGCACAACGCGCAGTAAGGTGGCTCGCCCAGCAGCAGCGCAGACATTGCGCTGCCTGCTCAGGCCGGACATACGCCTCGCAGGGGATCAGTTTTAACGCTTGACCAATACAGGTGATGATAAGCATTATCATTAACCTCCGTATCGGCCAGGTCGCCCCGTGAGTCAGTCACGCTTCAATATCGTCTTCCTAACCCAACGCCTCAGCCTGCTGCGCACGTTGCAAGGCATGGTGGGCAACCCCAGTACCGCTGAAGACCTGCTCCAGGAAACCTACCTGCGGGTAACCCGCGCCCTCGGCGAACGGCCGGTCGAACACCTTGAGCCATTCGTGTTCCAGACTGCCCGCAACCTGGCCCTGGATCACCTGCGCGCCCGCCGCGTACAAGCGCGCACGCTGGTCGAGGATGTGCCCGAACAGATCCTGCACAACGTCGCCGCTCCCACCAGCAGCAGCGAGGACGCCGCCCACGCCGAGCAGTTGCTCAAGCACCTGAGTGTCAGCCTTGGCCAACTGAGCACGCGCCAGCAGCGCATCTTCATCCTCAGCCGCCTGCACGGCGCCAGCTACCTGGAGATTGCCGAGCAGTTGCAGGTTTCGGCGAGCACGGTGCAAAAGGAACTGAAACTGATCATGGCCATCTGCATGGGTGTGGCCGAGCGGCTCAAGTAAGCCGACCGCTGGCCCGCCAGGATCGGTAAAGCGCTTGCCTTGGCCCGTTGCAGCCCCGATCATTCGGCAAAATCCCCCAAGCAAGGACCCTTCGTGACCGACAGCCCCAGCCCACGCCCGACACCTGCCGGGCCCGATGCCCGCGCGCGTGCCATGGACGAGGCACTGGACTGGCTGCTGCGCCTGCAATGCGCCAGCGCAGCAGACACCGCAGCCTTCGAGGTCTGGCTGAGCGCTGCGCCGGAAAACGCCGAGGCCTATGTCGAGGCCGAAGCGGTGTGGAACGGTGTGCCCCTGCGTCAGGCCGCCGGGCAGATCCACCAGACCCAGCGCAACGCTCCAGCCGCTCGCCTGCGCCGCCACTGGAAGCCACTGGCCAGCGCAGCCGTGCTGCTGGTCGGCCTGTTCACCTTCGGCAACCTGCCGGTGCGCCTGCAGGCCGATCACCTGACCGTGGTCGGCGAGCGCCAGCGGCTGCAACTGGACGACGGCACCAAGGTCCTGCTCAACACCGACTCGGCGTTTGCCAGCGATGTGCGCGACGGCCAGCCAGTGGCCCGCCTGCTGCAAGGCGAGGCGTATTTTCAGGTAAGCCGTGCCGGTGAGCAGGCGCTTGAGGTGCAGGCCGGGCCGATGCGTGCGCAGGTCCGCGACACCGACTTTGCCGTGCGCTACCTGGATGGCCAGGCGCAGGTCCGCGTGCAGCGCGGCGATGTTGACCTGCACGCTGCCAGTGATCAGCACATTCGCCTGCGCGCCGGTGACAGCATCAGCGTTGGCCCGCAGGGTTTTGGCCAGCCCAGCCGCCCCGATATGCGCCAGGATCTGGCCTGGGTCGAGGGCCGCCTGGTGTTCGAGAACTGCCCGCTGAGCGAAGTGCTGGCCGAGGTGCGCCGTTACTATCCGGGCTGGATCATCAGCCGCAACGGCGCGCTCGAGCAGGTTGCCGTGACTGGTAACTACCGCCTCGACCAACCGCTGGAAACCTTGCGCGCGCTGGCCCAGATCACCTCAGCCAGGCTGCATGAATACCCGGCGCTGGTGATCCTCAACTGAATCGCTGACTGCCGCCTGAATTATTTTTACGCGATCGCTACCCACAACACGTCTCGTTATAGCCAATGCAACTGATTCTTGTTTTTAAACAAGAACAAGCATCACCTATAACAGTTCGCGCGTCTGGGAGCGCTTTCGATGTCCACAGCTCAACTCCGCCCGTCACCCCGCCGCCTGGGGCAGCTGTCTCTGCTGACCTTGGCCCTGATCGCCAGTGGCGCCGTCAGCCTGCCGGCCCTTGCCGCAGAGCCGGCCCAGGCCAACAGCCCGCGCATGGGCGATTACCGCTTCAGCATCAGCCAACAGCCGCTGGTTGCGGCCATCAACGCCTTCAGCCAGGTTACCGGCTGGCAGGTCGGCTTCAGCGCCGAGGTCGCCGAGGGTATCTCATCGCCCGGCGTCCAGGGCTCGCTGCCAGCCGAGCCTGCGCTGCAGCGTTTGCTGCAAGGCACCGGGCTGAGCTACCGCAAGATCGGTAACGGCAACGTGGTGCTTGAACGCCAGTCGGCCAGCAGTGTGATTGCCCTGCAGCAACTGACCGTCAGCGCCACCCGCAGCGCCCAGGATGTCAGCCAGGTACCGAGCACCGTCACTGTGCAGACCCGCGAGCAGCTGGATCGACAGAACGTCAACGATATCCAGCAATTGGTGCGTTACGAGCCGGGTGTTTCGGTTGGCGGCACCGGCCAGCGCAGCGGCCTCAACGGCTACAACATCCGCGGCATCGACGGTGAACGGATCCTGACCCAGATCGACGGAGTGTCGATCCCCGACAGTTTCTTCTACGGCCCCTACGCGCAGACCCAACGCAACTATGTCGACCCGGAAATCGTCAAGCGCGTAGAGATCCTGCGCGGCCCGGCTTCGGTGCTGTACGGCAGCAACGCCATCGGCGGCGCGGTCAGCTACTTCACCCTCGACGCGGACGACATCATCAAACCGGGCAAGGACTTCGGCGCACGCTTGAAGACCGGCTACAGCTCGGCTGACGAAAGCTGGCTGACCTCGGCCACCATCGCCGGCCGTCAGGGCGATGTCGACGGCCTGCTGCACCTGAGCCAGCGTAACGGCCATGAGACCGAGTCCTATGGCGAGCACAACGGCACCGGCCTCGATCGCACCGCGGCCAACCCGGAAGACGTGCGCACCACCAACGTGCTGGCCAAGGCCGGCTGGAACTACGCCGACGATGCGCGGCTGGGTTTCACCTACGAAAACTACAAGGATGATCGCGACCAGAACATCCTCAGTGCCGTGGGCGGGCCGTTTATCCCAGGCGTTGGCGCGAGGAACATGTACCGCGCGCGCCAGGGCAACGACACAGTTACCCGCGAACGCTTTGGCATCAACCATGAATTCGGCCTCGACAGCCTGTTCGCCGACCGCGCCAAGTGGAGCCTGAACTACCAGATCGCCAAGACCGACCAGCGCACCGAAGAGCTGTATGTCGCCTCGGGCCGCCAGGTAGCGCGTGATCGCAAGACCACCTACAAGGACCGCCAGTGGGTATTCGACGGGCAGTTGGACAAGTCCTTCAGCATCGGCCAGACCGACCATCTGCTGACCTACGGCACCACCCTCAAGCACGAAGAAGTCACCGGCACGCGCAGCGGCAGCGGCACTTGCCTGAACGTCGGCGGCAGCTGCACGGCAGTAGGCCAAGCCAGCGATGGCCAAGTGCTGGTCAGCGACTTCCCCGACCCGACCGTCGACACCTACAGCCTGTTCGCCCAGGACGAAATCCGCTGGAACAGCTGGACCTTCCTGCCCGGCGCGCGCTACGACTACACACGCATGCGACCGGAGATGACCGACGCCTTCCTGCGAGGCATTCAGGGCACCGGCGTCGCCCCTACGTCTATCGACGACTCGGACAAGAAATGGCATCGGTTGTCGCCCAAGCTCGGCGTGACCTACGCCTTTGACGACAACTACACCTGGTACGGCCAGTACGCCGAAGGCTTCCGCACGCCGACGGCCAAGTCGATGTACGGGCGCTTCGACAACCCGATTGTGGGCTACCGGGTAGAGGGTAATCCGGGCCTGGAGCCGGAAAAAAGCAAGAGTTATGAAACCGGCCTGCGCGGCAACTTTGCCGCAGGTAACTTCGATGTCGCGGTGTTCTACAACAAGTACCGGGATTTCATCAACGAAGACGCCGTGCAGTCGGCCAACCTCGGCACCACCTTCCAGGCCAGCAACATCAAGCACGCCACCATCAAGGGCGCCGAGTTCAAAGGCCGCTTGAACCTCGACCACTTTGGCGCACCGCAGGGCCTGTATGGCCAGACCTCGATTGCCTATGCCAACGGTCGCAACGATGACAATGGCCAGCCGATCAACAGCGTCAACCCGCTGACCGGCGTGTTTGGTCTCGGTTATGACCAGGCCGACTATGGCGCCCTGCTCAGCTGGACTTTGGTCAAACGCAAGACCCGCGTCGACGACAGCGCCTTCTTCGCCCCGGACGGCGCCAGCACCCAGTTCCGCAGCCCGGGCTACGGCGTGCTCGACTTGAGCGGTTTCTACAAAGTCACCGACGACGTCACCGTCAACGCCGGGCTGTACAACCTGACCAACAAGAAGTACTGGCAGTGGGATTCGGTGCGTGGCTACGACGGCCAGGGCGAAGCGGCGGTGACCCAGCCGGCCAACCTCGACCGCCTGACCATGCCCGGGCGCAATTTTGCCGTGAACGTCATCTGGGATATCTGACCTGCGCCGGCGCGATGCCCCGGCGAAACTGATATCTGGCGGGCGCCGCGTTCCCTGTAGGAGCGGCCTTGTGTCGCGAAAGGGTCGCGTAGCGGCCCCGGCATTCTGTGGTGCTGCGCAGATCCTGGGCCCGCTACGCGCGCCTTTCGCGACACAAGGCCGCTCCTACATGGACCTGCGCTGCCAGGACTATTGAGCATGAATTTTTACTGTGTTCAGCCCGCTTGTTCGTCTCGTAACTAGACCGCCCTTTTTCCAAGGATCCACCATGACCAACGCCGCCAACGCCGAGCGCCCGCTGCTGCGCTCGCAACGCCTGAATCAAGCGACCAACGCCCCACACACCGAGCTCGACGCACTGGTCAAAGCCCACGCGCCGTTTGCCAACCGTGACAACTTTGCCCGCTTCGTGGTCGCCCAGTACCTGTTTCAGTCCGAGCTGCAGGCGCTGTACAACGACCCACAACTGATCGCTATCGTGCCCGACCTGGCCGCACGCTGCCGCGCCGATCAGGCTCGCCTGGACCTGGCCGATCTCGATACCGCAGTACCGGCGCCCGTGGCTGGCGCGTTGCAGGCGCCGAGCCTGGGCGAGGCACTGGGCTGGATCTTCGTCTCCGAAGGCTCCAAACTGGGCGCCGCTTTTTTGATCAAGCGTGCAGTGACACTGGAGCTGTCCGACAGCTTTGGCGCACGTCACCTGGGTGAGCCGGCCGGTGGCCGTGCCGAAGGCTGGAAACAGTTCACGCGCATCCTCGACGGCCTGGAGCTGTCGGCTGAAGAAGACGCAGCCGCCGAGCGTGCTGCAGTCGCCGCCTTCGAGCGCTTCACCGAGTTGCTCAAGCATGCCTACGCGGCAGAAGTCGCGCCGGCCTGATACGCTTTACCCGGTCACCGCGGTGGTGGCCGGCCGTTTTTGCAGTGAGACCATGACCCAACTTGCCCGCTCGAAACTGACCCGCCTGCTGTACGCGATCCTGGCTTATGTGAGCCTGGGGATCGGCTTGGTGGCGATTGTCATTCCGGGCCTGCCGACCACCGAGTTCATTCTGCTTGCAGCCTGGGCCGCGACACGCAGCTCGCCGCGCCTGAGCGCCTGGCTGGAGAACCATCGGCTGTTCGGGCCGATCCTGCACAACTGGCGCAACGGCCGGGTGATCCAGCGCCGGGCGAAAATCAGCGCCACCGTGAGCATGCTGATTTGCGCCTGCCTGATGCTGACCTTTCTCGAGCACCGTTGGCCGGTGTTTCTGGCCATCGCCGGCATGAGCCTGGGCAACCTGTGGATCTGGTCACGCCCGGAGCGCGTTCAGCCCGCAGCCTCCAACTGCAACGCCGGCTGAGCTAGAGCGTCAACAACCCCGCGTACAGCGCATACGCGGCCACGCCTGCACCTGCCAGCACCGCAGCGAAAATCAGCTTTTCCCAGCCGCTGAAGAGCGCCTGGCCCTGCTCGTGCTTGGCCCTTGCAAACAGAATCACCCCTGGCGCATACAGCAACGCCGACAGCAGCAGGTACTTGAGCCCGCCGGCGTACAACAGCCAGATCGCGTAGACCAGCGCCAGGCCGGCCACCACCAGGTCCTTGCGGCGCAGCCCGGCTTGCTCGGCATAGCCTTCACCGCGCAGCGCCAGCAGCACCGCATAGGCCGCGGACCACAGGTACGGCACCAGAATCATCGACGACGCCAGATAGATCAGGCTGGTGTAGGTGCCTGCCGAAAACAGCGTGATCAGCAAAAAGCCCTGGATCATGCAGTTGGTCAGCCACAGCGCGTTGGCCGGCACGTGATTGGCGTTCTCGACGGTGAGAAAACGCGGCATGGTCTTGTCCTTGGCCGTGGCGTAGAGGATCTCTGCACACAACAGTGCCCACGACAGCAGCGCGCCCAGCAGTGACACCGCCAGGCCAAGGCTGATCAGCAGCGCGCCCCATGGGCCGACGATATGCTCCAGCACCGCTGCCAGCGACGGGTTCTGCAACCCCGCCAGCTCCGGCTGGGTCATCACCCCAAGCGACAGCACGTTGACCAGCACCAGCAAGGCGAGCACGCCGAGAAAGCCGATCACGGTCGCCTTGCCCACGTCTGAACGGCGCTGGGCCCGCGCCGAGTACACGCTCGCGCCCTCGATGCCGATAAACACGAACACGGTCACCAGCATCATGTTGCGGACCTGCTCCATGACGCTGCCGAACTGCGGGTTGCTCGCGCCCCAGAAGTCGCGGGTGAAGACTTCGGCACGAAACGCCACGGCGGCAATCACGATGAAAATCAGCAGTGGCACTACCTTGGCCACGGTAGTGATCAGGTTGATGAACGCGGCTTCCTTGATCCCACGCAGCACCACAAAGTGCACGCACCAGAGCAACACCGAGGCGCAGCCGATCGCCACCGGCGTATTGCCCTCGCCGAACATCGGGAAGTAAAACCCCAGGGTGCTGAACAGCAGTACGAAGTAGCCGACGTTGCCCAGCCAGGCGCTGATCCAGTAGCCCCACGCCGAAGAGAAACCCATGTAGTCGCCAAAGCCGGCCTTGGCGTAGGCATACACCCCCGAGTCGAGTTCGGGTTTGCGGTTGGCCAGGGTCTGGAACACGAACGCCAGCGCCAGCATGCCTACGGCGGTGATGCCCCAGCCGATCAACACAGCGCCGGCGTCGGCGCGGGCGGCCATGTTCTGCGGCAGCGAAAAGATTCCGCCACCTATCATCGAACCCACTACCAGCGCAATCAATGCACCGAGTCGCAGTTTATTTCCAGGCTCGCTCATTGGGCGCCCACCGTTGGTTGATGTCATCTGCACGCAAAACTTTTGAGCCCATATAAATAGCGCTGTATATGCGCTGTCACCCTTAAACGCTATAGCACTAATAGCAACACTGTCTATAGGCGATCCTGTGCGCCAGTGGGAGACTGCCGGGCAACTATAGCCTCTACAGTAATAATTTTAATTTACGCTGAAAATTTGCCTATCCAGTAAAAGCGGCTAGTTTGAAACATCGCAGGCAGAACAGAGTGTTTACTCTACCTAGACATGGAGTTGCCGGTGCAAAGGCCTGCAGCAGAGCGGTCGGCACACTCCAGGAGACACGTCTGGCCCAGGCCTTACGTTGCCATGAACTGATCTACATCAGCGAATGCCGGCGGCGTCAGGTTTACCATGACGTCAACTTTCTCCTGGTACGGAGTCGTTAAATGTCTGATTCTCCCGAAAAACTTAAACTCGGCGCACTGGTCGCACTTGTGGTCGGCTCGATGATTGGTGGCGGGATATTTTCCCTGCCGCAAAACATGGCCGCCAGTGCCGGTGTTGGCGCGGTATTGATTGGCTGGGCAATTACCGCAGTAGGCATGTTGACCCTGGCGTTCGTATTCCAGACCCTGGCCAATCGCAAGCCCGATCTGGACGGTGGCGTGTATGCCTACGCCAAGGCTGGATTTGGTGACTACATGGGCTTTTCCTCAGCCTGGGGTTACTGGATCAGTGCCTGGCTGGGCAACGTCGGTTACTTCGTGCTGTTGTTCAGCACCCTCGGTTATTTCTTCCCGGTATTTGGCGAAGGCAACACGCCGGCGGCGGTGATCGGCGCCTCGATCCTGCTCTGGGCCGTGCATTTTCTGGTGCTGCGCGGGATCAAGGAAGCCGCCTTCATCAACCTGGTGACGACCATCGCCAAGGTGGTGCCGCTGGCCTTGTTCGCGCTGATCTGCCTGTTCGCGTTCAAGCTCGACGTGATCACCGCCGACATCTGGGCGGTCGGCTCGCCGGACCTGGGAAGCGTGATGAACCAGGTGCGCAACATGATGCTGGTCACCGTGTGGGTGTTCATCGGCATCGAGGGCGCGAGCATCTTCTCCTCCCGCGCAGAAAAACGCGCCGACGTCGGCAAGGCCACGGTAATCGGATTTATCACCGTGCTGCTGTTCCTGGTGCTGATCAACGTGCTGTCGATGGGCGTGATGACCCAACCGGAACTGGCCAAGCTGCAGAACCCGTCGATGGCGGCAGTGCTTGAGCATGTGGTCGGCCACTGGGGCGCGGTGCTGATCAGCGTCGGCCTGATCATCTCGCTGCTCGGGGCGTTGCTGTCGTGGGTGCTGCTGTGCGCCGAGATCATGTTCGCGGCGGCCAAGGACCACACCATGCCGGAGTTCCTGCGCCGCGAAAACGCCAACCATGTCCCGACCAACGCCCTTTGGCTGACAAACGCGATGGTGCAGGTGTTCCTGATCATCACCCTGTTCTCGGCCAGCACCTACCTGTCGCTGATCTACCTTGCCACCTCGATGATCCTGGTGCCCTACCTGTGGTCGGCGGCCTACGGCTTTCTCATGGCGCTGCGCGGCGAAACCTACGAACAAGCACCCGGTGAGCGGCGCAAGGACCTGCTGATCGGCGCCATCGCCCTGCTCTACGCGATCTGGCTGCTGTATGCCGGCGGCATGAAGTACCTGCTGCTGTCGGCGCTGCTGTATGCGCCTGGGGCGATCCTGTTCGCCAAGGCCAAGCGTGAACTGGGGCAACCGATCTTCACCAGCATGGAGAAGCTGATCTTCGCCGCAGTAGTCGTCGGCGCGCTGGTGGCGGCCTACGGCCTGTATGACGGTTTCCTGACCCTTTAATCACCGAATCTGCATCATGGAGGCAATCACCATGTCCACCGAAAACCTCAAGTACGGCGTCCATTCCGAAGCCGGCAAACTGCGCAAAGTGATGGTCTGCTCCCCAGGCCTGGCGCACCAGCGGCTGACCCCAAGCAACTGCGACGACCTGCTGTTCGACGATGTGATCTGGGTCAACCAGGCCAAGCGCGACCACTTCGACTTCGTTACCAAGATGCGCGAGCGAGGCATCGAAGTGCTGGAAATGCACAACCTGCTGACCGAGACCGTGCAGATCCCTGAAGCGCTGAAGTGGATCCTCGACCGCAAGATCACCGCCGACACCGTCGGCCTGGGCCTGACCAACGAAGTGCGCAGCTGGCTCGAAGGTATGGAGCCGCGCCGTCTGGCTGAGTTTCTGATTGGCGGCGTGGCCGGCGAAGACCTGCCTGAAAGCGAAGGCGCCAGCGTGATCAAGATGTACCGCGACTACCTCGGTCACTCCAGCTTCCTCCTCGACCCGCTGCCCAACACCCAGTTCACCCGCGACACCACCTGCTGGATCTACGGCGGCGTCACGCTGAACCCGATGTACTGGCCAGCGCGCCGTCAGGAAACCCTGCTGACCACCGCCATCTACAAGTTCCACCCACAGTTCACCAACGCCGAGTTCGAAATCTGGTACGGCGACCCTGACCAGGACCACGGCAAGGCCACCCTGGAAGGCGGCGACGTGATGCCGATCGGCAATGGCGTGGTCTTGATCGGCATGGGTGAGCGCACTTCGCGCCAGGCCATCGGCCAACTGGCGCAGTCGCTGTTCGCCAAGGGCGCGGTAGAAAAAGTAGTGGTCGCCGGCCTGCCCAAATCGCGCGCGGCGATGCACCTGGATACCGTGTTCAGCTTCTGCGACCGCGACCTGGTCACGGTCTTCCCGGAAGTAGTCAAAGAGATCGTGCCGTTCGTGATCCGTCAGGACAGCAGCAAGCCGTATGGCCTGGACGTGCGCCGCGAGCACAAGAGCTTCATCGAAGTGGTCGCCGAGTCGCTCAACCTGAAGGAGCTGCGCGTGGTGGAAACCGGCGGCAACGCCTTTGCCGCCGAGCGCGAGCAGTGGGATGACGGCAACAACGTGGTCGCGCTCGAGCCTGGCGTGGTCATCGGCTACGACCGCAATACCTATACCAATACCCTGCTGCGCAAGGCGGGAGTGGAGGTCATCACCATCAGTGCCGGCGAACTCGGCCGTGGCCGTGGCGGCGGCCACTGCATGACCTGCCCGATCATCCGCGACCCTATCGATTACTGAAATAGCCAGCACCCCGGCCGCGCTCACCAGGCGCCGGCCGGGTACCTCACCGAATCCAAGGAGAACTGTCATGGCGTTCAACATCCACAACCGCAACCTGCTCAGCCTGGAACACCACACCACGCGCGAGCTGCGCTACCTGCTCGACCTGTCCCGCGACCTCAAGCGCGCCAAGTACACCGGCACCGAGCAGCAGCACCTGAAGGGCAACAACATTGCCCTGATCTTCGAAAAGACCTCGACCCGCACCCGCTGCGCGTTCGAAGTGGCCGCCTACGACCAAGGCGCAAACGTCACCTACATCGACCCCAATTCGTCGCAGATCGGTCACAAGGAAAGCATGAAGGACACCGCACGGGTGCTCGGGCGCATGTACGACGCCATCGAGTACCGCGGCTTCAAGCAGGAGATCGTCGAAGAGCTGGCCAAGTTTGCCGGGGTACCGGTGTTCAACGGCCTGACCGATGAATACCACCCTACCCAGATGATCGCCGACGTGCTGACCATGCGCGAAAACAGCGACAAGCCGATCCACGACATCAGCTACGCCTACCTGGGCGACGCCCGCAACAACATGGGCAACTCGCTGCTGCTGATCGGCGCCAAACTCGGCATGGACGTGCGCATTGCCGCGCCCAAGGCGCTGTGGCCGCACGATGATCTGGTCGAACGCTGCCACAAATACGCCGAAGAAAGCGGCGCGCGCATCACCCTCACCGAAGACCCGAAAGCGGCGGTCAAAGGCGTCGATTTCGTCCATACCGACGTCTGGGTATCGATGGGCGAGCCAGTCGAAGCCTGGGGCGAACGCATTCAGCAACTGCTGCCGTATCAGGTCAACGCCGAGCTGATGAAGGCCACCGGCAACCCGCGGGCCAAGTTCATGCACTGCCTGCCGGCGTTCCACAACTCCGACACCAAGGTCGGCAAGCAGATCGCCGAGCAGTACCCGCACCTGGCCAACGGTATCGAAGTGACCGACGACGTGTTCGAGTCGCCGGCCTGCATTGCCTTCGAGCAGGCGGAAAACCGCATGCACACGATCAAGGCGATCCTGGTCTCGACCCTGGCCGATCTCTGACCGATCCGCTGGGCTGGCGTGGCCGCTGCTGGGTGAATTGCTGCTTGTCAGCACGTTCACGTGCAGCGGCCACGCCGTCTGCTCCTCTCTGCCAAAGGACACTTCACCATGCGTATCGTTGTTGCACTGGGCGGCAACGCCCTGCTCCGCCGAGGCGAGCCTCTGACCGCTGACAATCAGCGAAGCAACATCCGCACCGCCACCGAACAGATCGCCAAGATCCACCCCGGCAATGAACTGGTCATCGCCCACGGCAACGGTCCGCAGGTCGGTTTGCTGTCGCTGCAGGCCCAGGCCTACAAGCCGGACGAAGCCTACCCGCTGGACGTGCTTGGCGCTGAAACCGAAGGCATGATCGGCTACATGATCGAACAGGAGCTGGGCAACCTGCTCGACTTCGAAGTGCCGTTCGCCACCCTGCTCACCCAGGTCGAAGTCGACGCCAACGACCCGGCCTTCAAGGACCCGACCAAGTTCATCGGCCCGGTCTACAGCAAGGAGGACGCCGAGCGTCTGGCCAAGGACAAGGGCTGGGTGGTCAAGCCTGACGGCGACAAATACCGCCGGGTAGTCGCCAGCCCGAAACCCAAGCGCATCTTCGAAATCCGTCCGATCAAATGGTTGCTGGAAAAACGCAGCATCGTGATCTGTGCCGGTGGCGGCGGCATCCCCACCATGTACGATGAAAACCGCAAGCTCAAAGGCATCGAAGCGGTGATCGACAAGGACCTGTGTTCGGCCCTGCTGGCTGAACAGCTGGACGCTGATCTGCTGGTCATCGCCACCGACGTCAATGCCGCGTATATCGACTTCAACAAGCCCACGCAGAAGGCGATTGCCCAGGCTCACCCGGATGAACTGGAGCGGCTTGGCTTTGCCGCAGGCTCGATGGGACCCAAGGTGCAGGCTGCCTGCGACTTCGCCCGCAACACCGGCAAGGTCGCGGTGATTGGCTCGCTGGCCGACATCGAAGAGATCGTCAAAGGCACCGCCGGCACTCGGGTATCCACCGCCAAGCCTGGAATAAGCTACCGTTGATTGCAGTTGGCGGGTGCCGGTCGCCCGCCGTTTTCACACCTTTGCGAGGAGCTATCATGGCCAAGTTCGAGCCAGGTCACGTGCATATCGAGCGCATGGCGCTGCACAACCAGGATCACAGCTACGACCTCAACATCAACTACGAAGTGGCCACGGACCCCAAGGACGGCGCCGGCATCCAGTTTCGTATGCACGGCAGCATCGAAGGCAAGCCGGTCGATGAGACGTTCTTTCTGGCCAAGGATCAGGTCCTGCCGAGCTTTCTCAGCATCGCCACGCGCAAGGCCCAGAGCTACATGCCGCAGCCGAAAAAATTCGAAAGCATGGGCTCGTCGCACAAAATCTATGACCTGATGTTTGAAGACATCCGCCAGAAGCTCGCGGTCAAATCCGGCGACTGCGTCAAGCCTGAGCATCTGGAATAGCCTCTACGGCGACAGTACCGCCGGCAGTTTTGTTGATGCACAAGGCTTGAAGCCTGAGGCGGGCGCGGCATACTGAGCGCCTCTGCGGCCACAGCCTTGTACGCTCCCCATGCGCATTCACGTCAGCTTCATCGACCGCGTCGGCATCACCCAGGAAGTCCTGGCCCTGCTCGGTGCCCGCCATCTCAACCTGGACGCCGTGGAGATGGTCCCGCCCAACGTCTACATCGACGCCCCGACCCTCAGCCCGGCGGTGCTCGAAGAACTGCACGATGCCCTGCTGGAAGTGCACGGCGTGCAATCGGTGGAAGTGGTCGACATCCTCCCCGGACAGCGCCGCCACCTGCAGCTGGATGCCTTGCTGGCAGCCATGAGCGACCCGGTGCTGGCCGTCGACAGCGCCGGCAAGGTGTTGCTGGCCAACCCGGCGCTGATCGCCCTGTGCGGGCGCGAGTCGGCTGGGCGCTCGGTTGGCGAGCTGTTCAAGGACCCGGCGCTGCTGCAGGCGCTGCTGGACAACAACTTCCACCTGCCGATGCGCGAGATGCAGTTCGACGGCCACAGCCTGCTCCTGGATGCCACGCCGATCACCCATGCCGGCGGCCTGCTGACGCTGTACCCGCCCAAGCGTATGGGGGAGCGCTTGTCGGCGCTGCACCATGATCACGCCGAAGGCTTCGATGCGCTGCTCGGCGACTCGCCAGCCATTCGCACCCTCAAGGCCCGTGCCCTGCGTGTGGCGGCGCTGGATGCGCCGTTACTGGTGCATGGCGAAACCGGCACCGGCAAGGAGCTGGTGGCCCGCGCCAGCCATGCCCTGAGCAGCCGTCAGGGCGCGCCGTTTCTGGCTCTCAACTGCGCCGCGCTGCCCGAGAGCCTGGCCGAGAGCGAACTGTTCGGCTATGCCCCGGGCGCGTTTACCGGCGCGCAGCGCGGTGGCAAGCCGGGGCTGATGGAGCTGGCCAACCAGGGTACGGTGTTTCTCGACGAAATCGGCGAGATGTCGCCGTACCTGCAGGCCAAGCTGCTGCGTTTTCTCAACGACGGCAGCTTTCGCCGGGTCGGTGGCGATCGCGAGGTCAAGGTCGATGTACGCATCATCAGCGCCACCCACCGTGACCTCGAACGCATGGTCAGCGAGGGCAGCTTTCGCGAGGACCTGTTCTACCGCCTCAACGTGCTCAACCTGCAAGTGCCGCCGCTGCGCGAGCGCGGCCAGGACATTCTGCTGCTGGCGCACTATTTCATGCAGCAGGCCTGCACGCAGATCCAGCGCCCGACCTGCCAGCTCGCCCCAGGCACCCATGCAGCGTTGCTGGCCAACCCGTGGCCGGGCAACGTGCGCCAATTGCAGAACGTGATCTTCCGCGCTGCGGCCATCTGCGACAGCGACCTGGTCGACATTGGCGACCTGGACATCGCCGGCACCGCGGTGCGCCGAGGCCAGGACACCGAGGTGGCCAGCCTTGAGCAGGCAGTTGGCGATTTCGAGCGTGAGCTGTTGCAGCGCCTGTACCCCAGCTATCCCTCCACCCGGCAGCTGGCAGCACGGCTGAATACCTCACATACTGCGATTGCTCAGCGTCTGCGCAAGTACGGGATCCCCGCCAAACCCTGAGGCTTGACCACTGGTCGCGTTGACCGCGCATGCACTCCAACTCCCGCGGATGAGCTCCTTCCAATAACAGGAGCCTTTCATCTCAACAGGAGTACCGACCATGCGCGATTACCCTACGCCACCGTTTCCGGCACAACCGCAGGACGTACCCGGCGAGCAGCAGAAGATGCAACCGCTCCCCGATTGCGGTGAGCACAGCTATAAAGGCAGTGGCCGCCTGCAGGGCAAGATTGCCCTGATCACTGGCGGCGACAGCGGCATCGGCCGCGCCGTGGCGATTGCCTATGCACGTGAAGGTGCCGACGTCGCCATTGCTTATCTGAATGAACACGAAGACGCCCAGGAAACTGCCCGCTGGGTCGAGCAGGCCGGTCGCCAATGCCTGCTGTTGCCGGGCGATCTGGCGCACAAGGCGGTGTGCTACGAAACCGTCGACAAAACGGTGGAGAAATTCGGCCGCATCGACATCCTGGTCAACAATGCCGCGTTCCAGATGTCCCACGAAAACCTCGAAGACATCACCGATGACGAGTGGGTGATGACCTTCGATGTGAACATCACTGCCATGTTCCGCATCTGCCAGCGCGCGCTGCCGTCGATGGCCAAGGGCAGTTCGATCATCAACACCAGCTCGATCAACTCCGATTCGCCCAAGCCGACACTGCTGCCGTACGCGACGACCAAAGGTGCGATCGCCAACTTCACCGCCGGGTTGGCGCAGATGCTTGGCAGCAAGGGCATTCGCGTCAACAGCGTCGCACCTGGCCCGATCTGGACACCATTGATCCCGGCGACCATGCCGGTCGAAGAGGTCAGCGAATTCGGTACGCAAACGCCGATGGGCCGCCCTGGCCAGCCGGTCGAAGTCGCCCCGATCTACGTGCTGCTGGGCTCGGATGAGGCCAGCTACATTTCCGGTTCGCGCTATGGCGTGACCGGCGGTAAGCCCATCCTGTAAACCCCGCAAAAAAAGCGGCGCGCATCCCGAGAGATGCGCGCCGCTTTTTCATTTTTACTTGCGCTGCTGGTCTTCCTGACGTGCAGTTTTCTGCGCGGTCGAATCATGCTCGGTGCCCGTCGAGCCGTCTGGCCGGCGTGCATCGTTGTCGCGCTCGGCTTCTCCGGCGGACTTGCTCGGTGTTTGTTGCTGGTGTTGTTTATCGGCGGGGTTGTGCATACATTTTTCTCCTAGCCTTTGCTGTAGTCGGGCGATACCGCAGAACCGCGTCATCTACCTATTGGGAGAAAAACGGTTAGAAATCGTGCCCTATTTTTATCAAAACAAGACGAATGGTCGGGCAATGAACGTTCAAAAGTTGAATTCAACTAACGCTGCCGTAATCTTTAGCGCGCCGATTACCCGCTGCCGTTATGAGTGCGCCAACCTAACCAAACTGTAATGGCCCACTCACCCTCGCGTTAACTTCGCCTGGTTAACCTGCATGCGAGAGAAACCGCCGTTCCCGGCAGGTTGACGATAGCGAGGTTAATTATGAAACTGCTGAAGCGCATGGCCATGGCCAGCCTGCTGATTGGAATGACCGGCACCGCATATGCTGAAGGCGGGCATGAGCGCGCCAAGCAATTCAATAAGGATTTTCGGACTGAACAGGCACGACTTTGGGATAGCAAGTCGTTGCAGCAGGATGACAAACAAAAAGTTGCGCAACAGCAGAAACAGCCACGCACTGAAAGTAAGTAAGTTGTCATACCAATAACGGGGCCGCTGCGCGCCCCTTCGCGGCGGTCCGGCGTCCCGGTGAACCCGCTCCCACAGGGTTGTGAGTTAACTTATCAACCTGTGGGAGCGGGTTCACCCGCGAAGGGCCGCGCAGCGGCCCCGCTCTATTCAATCTTCAATAAAAAAACCCACAATCTGCATTGTGGGTTTTTTGTTGGGCAACTACTTCAAGCCTGCTCTACCTCATCATCACGCCGATGCACCCAGTGATACAGCGCCGGCAACACCAGCAGCGTCAACGCCGTAGACGACAGAATCCCGCCAATCACCACGGTCGCCAGCGGCCGTTGCACCTCAGCGCCGGTGCCGGTGGCCAAGGCCATCGGGATGAAGCCGAGCGACGCCACCAGCGCCGTCATCAACACCGGTCGCAACCGGGTCAGCGCACCTTCATCCACGGCCAGCCTGACACTGCGACCCTCCTCACGCAGCCCACGGATGAACGCGATCATCACCAGTCCGTTGAGCACCGCGACCCCGGACAAGGCAATAAAGCCGACCCCAGCCGAAATCGACAGCGGGATATCACGCAGCCACAGCGCCACCACCCCGCCGGTCAGGGCAAAGGGAATCCCGGTGAATACCAGCAAGCCGTCCTTGAGGTTGTTGAACATCAAGAACAGCAAGGTCATGACCAACAGCAAAGCCACCGGCACCACGATCTGCAGCCGCTTGGCCGCCGACTGCAACTGCTCGAACTGGCCGCCCCAGCTGGTCCAGTAACCTGCCGGGATGGCGACCGTGCTGGCCAGGGTCTCGCTGGCCTGCGCGACGAACGAGCCAAGGTCACGCCCGCGCACGTTGGCGCTGACCACCACCACGCGCTTGCCGTTCTCGCGGCTGATCTGGTTGGGCCCCAACTGCAGGTCCAGGCTGGCCACCTGCGACAAGGCGATGAAGCCAATCTGCTGGGCCCCGCTGGCGGCGCTTGCCGGCACCGGGATCAACAGGCTGGACAGCCCGGCAACGTCGGTGCGCAAGGTCTCCGAGAGGCGCACCACCATGTCGAAACGGCGGTCGCCTTCATACAAGGTGCCAGCCTCACGGCCACCTACCGCGATGGCGATGGCGTCCTGCACAGCGCCCATGCTCAGGCCATAACGTGCGGCCTTGTCGCGGTCGATATTGATGGTCAGTACCGGCAAGCCGGTGGTCTGTTCGACCTTGACCTCGGACGCGCCTGGCACGCCCTGCAACGCCGTGGCGATCTTGGCCGCAGTGCGGTTGAGCACATCCATGTCATCGCCGAAAACCTTGACCGCAACATCACTGCGCACACCGGAGATCAGCTCGTTGAAACGCAACTGAATCGGCTGCGATAGCTCATAGTTGCTTCCCGGCACGCTGGCGGCTGCCTTCTGCACCTGGGCGATCAATGCCTCCCGCGACAGGCTCGGGTCGGGCCACTGACTCTGCGGCTTGAGCATGATGTAGGCATCGGAGATGTTCGGCGGCATCGGGTCGGAGGCGATCTCGGCGGTGCCGGTACGGGCAAATATCCGTTCCACCTCTGGGACCTGCTCAATGATGGCTTTTTCCAGACGCTGCTGCATGTCGACCGACTGGGTCAGGCTGGTGCCCGGCACACGCAACGCCTGCAAGGCCAGATCACCCTCGCTCAGGCTGGGGATGAACTCGCTGCCCATGCGCGTCGCCAGCACGCCGCTGAGCAGTACCACGATGAACGCCCCGGCGAAGGCAAACCGGCGATGCTCCAGCACCCAGCGCAGCACCGGCTGGTAACCCTGGCGCGCGGTGCGCATGACCACGCCTTCCTCTTCCTTGACCTTGCCGGTGACGAACATGGCAATCGCGGCAGGCACGAACGTCACCGACAGGATCATCGCGCCGAGCAGCGCCAGCACCACGGTGAAGGCCATCGGGTGGAACATCTTGCCCTCGACCCCGGTGAGGGCAAAGATCGGCAGGTACACCACCATGATGATCAACTGACCGAAGATCAACGGCCGGCGCGCCTCGCGGGCCGCCGCGAACACCTCATGGAAACGCTCGGTCTTGCTCAGCATGCGCCCGTGCTTGTGCTGGGCATGGGCCAGACGCCGGATGGCGTTTTCCACGATCACCACCGCGCCGTCGACAATGATGCCGAAGTCCAGCGCGCCCAAGCTCATCAGGTTGGCGCTGACCTTGTTGTTGAACATGCCGGTGAAGGTGAACAGCATCGACAGCGGGATCACCATCGCCGTGATCAACGCCGCGCGGATATTGCCGAGGAACAGGAACAGAATCACGATGACCAGGATCGCCCCTTCGATCAGGTTCTTCTTGACCGTGGCAATGGCTTTTTCGACCAGATTGGTGCGGTCATAGACGGTGACCGCCACCACGCCCTTGGGCAGCGTGCGGTTGATCTCGGCGAGCTTGCTGGCAACCGCTTGCGACACGCTGCGGCTGTTCTCGTTGATCAGCATGAACACGGTGCCGAGCACCACCTCACGGCCGTTCTCGGTGGCAGCGCCGGAGCGCAGTTCCTTGCCGATGCTGACTTCGGCAACATTGCTGACGCGGATCGGCGCGCCGCCAACGCTGCTGATGACGATGTTGGCGATGTCATCGACAGTGCCCACCTGGCCAGGTGCGCGGATCAGCAATTGCTCGCCACTGCGCTCGATGTAGCCGGCGCCAACGTTGCCATTGTTGCTTTCCAGGGCAGCCAGCAAATCATTCAAGGTCAGTTTGTAGGCAGCCAGGCGCTTGGGATCGGGCGCAATTTGATACTGCTTGGCGTAGCCGCCAATGGTGTTGATTTCGGCAACCCCGGGCACGTTGCGCAACTGCGGCTTGATGATCCAGTCCTGGATCACCCGCAGGTCGGTCGGGGTGTAGGGCGTACCGTCTTCCTTCAACGCGCCAGGCTCGGTCTCGACGGTCCACAGGAAAATCTCGCCGAGCCCGGTCGATACCGGGCCCATGATCGCCTCGACGCCTTGCGGCAATTGCGCCTTGGCCACCTGCAGACGCTCGTTGACCAGCTGCCGGGCGAAGAAGATGTCGGTGCCGTCCTTGAAAATCACCGTGACCTGCGACAGGCCCGAGCGCGACAGCGAGCGGGTCTGCAGCAGCCCCGGCAGGCCGGCCATGGCCGTTTCCACGGCAAAGGTGATGCGCTGCTCGGTTTCCAGCGGTGAATAGCCTGGTGCGGCGGTGTTGATCTGAACCTGGACGTTGGTGATATCCGGGACCGCATCGATGGGCAGCTTCTGGTAGCTGTAGACCCCGACCGCAGCCATGATCAGCACCGAGATCATGACCACGATACGCTGCTCGATGGCGAATCTGATAAGACGTTCAAACATGGGCAATCTTCCTTTCGCGGCGCATCAGTGGCTGTGCTCGGCAGTGGCCTTGCCCAGCTCCGACTTGAGCGTGAAACTGCCACTGGCAGCGACCTCGACACCGGCCTGCAGGCCCGTGGTGATTTCCACATAACCGCCGTCACGCCGACCAAGGCTGACTGGGTGCGCCTCGAAGCCGTCGACGCTGCGCACGAATACCGCAGGCTGTGCTTCGAGGGTTTGTACAGCCGACTCGGGCACGGCCACGGCGACCTGGGCCGACTGCGCCGTGACCGCGATATTCACGAACAGGCCCGGGCGCCAAGCCCCCTCGGGATTGGTCAGGGTGACGCGCACGGTCGCCGCGCGGTTCTGCTCACCGAGCAGGCTGCCGACATAGCCGACCTTGCCGTCGACTTCGGCATTCATGTCTGGCGAGGACACCTTGACCGCGCGGCCGGTGGTGACCTTGTTCAAGTCACTGGGCGGCACCGCAAACGTCGCCCAGACCTGGCTGAGGTCAGACAGAATGAACGCGTTGGTGGCCTCGCTGACCACTTCGCCGACGCTCAGGTGCTTCTCCACCACCACTGCATCGAACGGTGCTCGCAGTTCGTAGCGGTTGCCGCCGGCGGCCCCGATGGCAGAGCCGATTGCGGCGATTTTCTGGCGGGCATTGGCCTGGGCAATCTCAGCCTCTTGCAGGGCCTGGCGCGCCTGCAGGTAGTCCTGCTCGGCAGAAATCTTGTCCTGCCACAACTGTTGTTCGCGGGTGAAGGTCAGCCGGGCAAGCTCCAGTCGGCGCTGGGCGGCCTGCTGTTCGCTGCGCAGGTCGGAGATCTGCTGACTGGCGATCACCGCCAGCACCTGGCCCTTGCGCACCGCCTGGCCGAGATTGGCCTGCACGCTTTCGACCACGCCAGGCACCCGCGGTACCACGTGCGCGGTGCGGTCTTCGTCGAAGCGGATTTCACCCGGGAAGCTCACCACGGTGCCGAGCTGGCGTGGCCCTGCAGGGGCGAGAACGATGCCCGCAGCCTTGATCTGCTCAGCACTGAGGGTCAGCTTGCCCTCCTCTTCTCCATGGCCTGCTTCGGCGTGCTCGTCTTCAGCGCCTTCCTGGTGGTCGTGATCATCCTCGCCTGAGTTTTTGGCTGGCGTCGCCTGCGTCTCGGCATGGCCATGATCGTCATCCTTGCCATGGGCATCGGCGTGCTGCTCGGCATTCGAGCTCCAGAGCAGGCTGCCCAGGCCGAGGGCGGCCACGGCGGCAACCGCGAGGGCGATCTTGCGTGTGTTGTTCATTGCTACTCCTGCTGATCGTGGGCAGTGACGGGCTCAGCCGCCAGGTACCGAATAAAGCGTCTGGCCGCTCAACGCGCGGCAACGGCACCATCAAGGTCGCCGTAGATCCGTTCCACTTGCGCCCGGGCAGCACTGGCGGCGCCCAGCGAGTCGAGGTACTGGCCGCGTGCGGTGATCAAGGTGCGCTGGGCATCGAGCACTTCGATAAAGCCGAACTTGCCCATTTCGAAACCGCGCGTGGCGCTGTCGAGCGCCTGCTGGGCTGCCGGTAGGATGGTCTGCTCGTAGGTCTCGACCTCGTGCATTGCGCGGGTCCATTGCAGCAGCGCGGTCTGGGTTTCACTGCGCAGCCGCTGCTCGACCGCGTTGCGTTGGTCGCGCGCCTGATCGGCGCGGCGCGCAGCCGAGAGCACGTTGCCCTGGTTGCGATCGAACAGCGGCAAGGGCATCGACAGGCCGACCACGTTGACCCGCTCGCGCACGGTGCGGTCGTATTGGCTGCCGACACTGACGGTGAGGTTGGGCACGCGCAGGGCCTTTTCCGAGCCAAGCGCGGCATCGCTCTGGTCGATCACGGCAAGCGCGTGGCGCATCTCGGCGGTCTGCTCGAGCCGGGCCAGCAGGTCGACGGAGGATGGCGGCAAGCCAGGCGACAGGCTCGGCGCATCCAGCCGCTGAACATCGGCAGTGGCGCTGCCGCTGATCAGGGCCAGGTTCTGGTAAGCCATGGCCTGTTCGGTTTCAGCACGGCGCAACTGCAGGCGCGCTTCGGCCAGCTCGACCTGGGCGCGGGTCGCCTCGACCGGCGACGACTTGCCCGCCCGCACCCGGCCATCGACAACCTTCAGGCCGCGTTCGCCGAGCTGCTGCGACTGGCGCGCCAGATCGACCCCGACCTGCGCGCGCAGCGCGGCATGAAAGGCCTCTACAACATCGGCGCGCAGGCTGTTGACCTGACGCGCCAGCTCCAGCTGGGCGACGCTCTGCCCGTAGCTGGCAGCTTCGATGCGCGCACCACGCTTGCCACCCAGCTCCAGTGCCTGGCTGAGCGTGACCGTGGTCGTGCTGCTGTTGCGGTCAGTGTCTTCAACCTCGTAAGACAGCTCAGGGTTGGGCATGACCCCAGCCTGGTCACGCGCACCTTGAGCGATGCCGATTTCCTGGCGGGCAGCTGCCAACTGCGGGTTGGCCGCCATGGCCTGGGCCAGGGCCTGGGTCAAACTCAGGCCCTGGGCCAGTGCCGGCGCGGGCAGGCCGGCGCCGATCAGCGCGCAGACAGCCAGCAGCCGGCACGCCCAGGCTGGCTTGCTGATCAAGGTGGAACGGTTGAACCGGGGCACGGTAAGGGTCCTCTGCACACATTTCACTGAAACCTGGCAAGCACCCTGCGGCCGCCGCCAAGCCCTGTTGAATCAAGTGCAGGCACGCTAATGAACGGCAGCTATCAGCGCGGTGGCGGCAACATTACAATTTTGCAAGGAAGTGAATGCGGCGTGACTTTCCAGCGCGTCCCGTTGACGTGGTCGGGCAACAGGCAAATGACCAAATTGTAATGATCGGATTACCCTGCCGTTATCTTCTGACTGCAACGATATATCCAGCGCAAATATCCCTGCGCCGCCGAGGCAGATTTCATAAAAACAACCTTTGGCACACTAATAAAAACTGCCGTATCAGGGGAGCTCTGGATGAATGTCAAACTAGCGCTGTGTGTAGCGGCAAGTTCCGCGTTATCGGCAACTTGTGCAGTTTCGGCTAACGCTGCTGACCAAGCCGAAGGTTTTATCGAAGGCAGTAGCCTGACCGTCCTCAACCGCAATTTCTATTTCAATCGGGATGATCGCAGCGCGGCAGCGCCCACTTACAACAGCGGCAAGGGCAATACCAACGGCTACTCCGAGGCCTGGGCCCACGCGATCATCAGCCGTTTCAGTTCCGGGTTCACCCAAGGTACAGTCGGCTTCGGTATCGACGCCTTTGCCATGCTCGGGCTGAAACTCGACACCGGCGACGGGCGCAACGGCGGCCGCAGCTCCTTCGACATCCTGCCTGTCGCCAGCAATGGCGAGGCCCGCGATGAGTACAGCAAACTCGGCGCTGCGGCCAAGGTGCGCCTGTTCGACACCACGGTCAGAGTCGGTGATGTGTTCCCGTCGACGCCAGTGGTGGCTGCCGGCGATTCGCGGCTGCTGCCAGAGAGTTTTCGTGGCGTCACCGTCGAGAACACCAGCATCGATGGCCTGACCGTGCAAGGTGGCCGTCTGCATGCAATGAGCCAGCCGGTCTCCAGCGACCTCAATGACAGCTTCGTCACGTTCTACGGCGGCGCAGTGGACTCACCGTGGATCGGCTACGGCGGCGGTGATTACCAGGTCAACGACACCATCAGTGTCAGCGCCTATGCCAGTCAGTTGAAAGACGTGTGGAATCAGTACTACACCGGCATCAGCCTGAATTATCCGTTGAGCGATCAATTGGCGTTGATCGGCGGTGCCAATTACTACAAGGCTGTCGATCAAGGCAAACAGCGCCTGGGCGAATTCAACAACAACATCTGGAGCGCCAAAGTAGGCGTTCAATTTGGCGCGCATACGTTGGCCCTGTCACACCAGCGCAACAACGGCGACGACGATTTCGATTACCTGCGCCAGTCGGATTCGATCTTTGTCGACAACTCGATCCAGTACAGCGATTTCAACTCGCCGAAAGAGCGCTCATGGATGCTGCGCTACGACCTGGACATGGCCAGCTATGGGATCCCCGGGCTGTCGTTCATGACCCGTTATGCCCGTGGCAGCGGCGCGGACTACAGCAACGCCAACCGCTTCTACCTGCGTACTGACAGCAACGGCGACCCGCTCACCGAGCAGAAACGCTGGGAGCGCAACATCGAGGTCAAGTACGTGGTGCAGGCGGGCCCGGCCAAGAACTTGTCAGTGCGCATGCGCCAGGCCAACACCCGCGCTACCGCCTTTGAATCGGACCTGGATGAAGTTCGCCTGATAATCGAATACCCGTTGTCGATCCTGTAATACCGCAAGTTGTACCCATTCACCTTGAGTAGCCAAGCGCTCCTTTGGTAAAGGTGGATCTTTTGGCGCCCTTCTGGGCGCCTTTTTTTTGGCCACGCTCCACCTGCAAATACCGGATGGACCCGTATCAAGGCTTACACCTGCCACATTCGGGCCGCTCTGCGGGCCTTCGCGGGTGAACCCGCTCCCACAGATTGGACTGCGCTGCAAAACCCTGTGGGAGCGGGTTTACCCGCGAAGGGCCGCAAAGCGGCCCCTTTCCAAACGCCACCGTATCGATTTCAACACACCGTATCGAATACGTTCCACCATGCCGAAGCACCACATATGCAAGGGTTTGATACCTCTAAGCATTTCTACCCCACCCCGCCCGTATCGAAATCATTCCAATATCTGCCAACAATTAGCCCGAAATAAATGCAAGTCATTGAATTTATTAAATATTCTTCAATTGGCAACGTTATTGCTAACCAATTCTCAACCCAAGAGCGCGGAAGACCGCGCCAACGCCCTGTTTCCTTGAGGAATCCCCATGAGCGAATTGCGTTTCACTGAAGATCACGAATGGCTGCGCAGCGAAGCCGACGGCAGCGTCACCGTAGGCATCACCGCCTTTGCCCAGAACGCCTTGGGTGACGTGGTGTACGTGCAACTGCCTGAGCTGCAGCACTACGAGCAAGGCGCAGAAGCCTCCACCGTGGAATCAGTGAAAGCCGCCAGTGGCGTGTACATGCCACTGACCGGTGAAGTGCTCGAGGTCAATCAGCAACTGGCTGACAACCCTGAACTGGTCAACGAAGACCCGTTGGGCGCAGGCTGGTTTTTCCGCTTCCAGCCGGCCGATGCCGACGCCGTGGCTAAACTGCTTGACCAGGATGCCTACGACCGCCTGATCAAAGCCAACGCTGACGCTTGAGGACCGACCATGACCAGTAACCTCGGCACTGCCAACGAATTCATCGCCCGCCATATCGGCCCGCGCACCGCTGACGAGCAGAGCATGCTCGCCAAGTTGGGTTTTGACAGCCTCGACGCCATGAGCGCCGCGGTGATCCCCGACAGCATCAAGGGCACCAGCGTGCTCGGCAGCAGCGACGGCCAGAGTGAAGCCGAGGCGCTTGCCGCGCTGAAAGCCATCGCTGGCAAGAACCAGCTGTTCAAAAGCCTGATCGGCCAGGGCTACTACAACACCCACACGCCTGCCCCGATCCTGCGCAACCTGCTGGAAAACCCGGCCTGGTACACCGCCTACACGCCTTACCAGCCAGAGATCTCCCAAGGCCGCCTGGAAGCCCTGCTGAACTTCCAGACCATGATCAGTGACCTGACCGGACTGCCGATCGCCAACGCCTCGCTGCTCGACGAAGCCACCGCCGCCGCCGAAGCCATGACCTTCTGCAAGCGCCTGTCGAAAAACAAGGCCAGCCACAGCTTCTTCGCTTCGCAGCATTGCCACCCGCAGACCCTCGACGTGCTGCGCACCCGTGCCGAGCCGTTGGGCATCGAAGTGGTGATCGGTGACGAGCGCACACTGGATGACACCAGCCGCTTCTTCGGCGCGCTGCTGCAATACCCGGCCAGCAATGGCGATGTGTTCGACTACCGCGAACTGGTCCAGCGCCTGCACGCCGGCAACGCCCTGGTCGCGGTGGCCGCTGACCTGCTGGCGCTGACCTTGCTGACCCCACCCGGTGAATTTGAAGCCGACGTGGCCATCGGCAGCGCGCAGCGCTTCGGCGTGCCGCTGGGCTTCGGCGGCCCGCACGCGGCCTACTTCGCCACCCGCGATGCATTCAAACGCGATATGCCAGGCCGCCTGGTCGGCGTGTCGATCGATCGCTTCGGCAAGACCGCCCTGCGCCTGGCCATGCAGACCCGCGAGCAACATATCCGCCGCGAGAAGGCCACCAGCAACATCTGCACCGCGCAGGTCCTGCTGGCCAACATCGCCGGCATGTATGCCGTTTACCACGGCCCGGCTGGCCTCAAGCGCATCGCCGAGCGTACTCACGCGCTCACCGCAATTCTCGCCGCTGGCCTGCAGCAACTGGGCGTCACCCTGCAGACCCAGGCGTATTTCGACACGCTGACCCTGGCCACCGGCGCAACCACCGCCGCCCTGCACCAAAAAGCCCGCGAGCAGCGCATCAACCTGCGCCAGATCGACGCCGAGCAACTGGGCCTGTCGCTTGATGAAACCAGCACCCAGGCTGACGTCGAAGCACTCTGGCAGCTATTTGCCGGCGAGCAGTCGCTGCCTGACTTCGCCGCCCTGGCTGCGGTCGATGAGTCTCGCCTGCCAGCAGCGCTGCGTCGGCAGTCGGCGATCCTCGAACACCCGGTGTTCAACCGCTACCACAGCGAAACCGAGCTGATGCGCTACCTGCGCAAGCTGGCCGACAAGGACCTGGCGCTGGACCGCAGCATGATCCCGCTGGGCTCCTGCACCATGAAGCTCAACGCCGCCAGCGAAATGATCCCGGTAACCTGGGCCGAATTCGGCAACCTGCACCCGTTCGCCCCCGCCGAGCAAAGCCAGGGCTACCTGCAGATGACCAACGAGCTGGAGGCGATGCTCTGCGCTGCCACCGGCTATGACGCGGTGTCGCTGCAACCCAACGCCGGCTCCCAGGGCGAGTACGCCGGCTTGCTGGCGATCCGTGCCTACCACCGCAGCCGTGGTGACGCGCACCGCAATATCTGCCTGATCCCGTCGTCGGCACACGGCACCAACCCGGCTACCGCGCACATGGCGGGTATGCGTGTGGTAGTGACCGCCTGCGATGCACGCGGCAACGTCGACATCGCCGACCTGCGCGCCAAGGCCGTCGAGCACCGCGAGCAGCTGGCAGCGATCATGATCACCTACCCGTCCACCCATGGCGTGTTCGAGGAAGCCATCGGCGAAATCTGCGCGATCATCCATGACAACGGCGGCCAGGTGTACATCGACGGCGCCAACATGAACGCCATGGTCGGCCTGTGCGCGCCGGGCAAGTTCGGTGGCGACGTCTCGCACCTGAACCTGCACAAGACCTTCTGCATCCCCCACGGCGGTGGCGGCCCAGGCGTCGGCCCGATTGGCGTCAAGTCCCACCTGGCGCCGTTCCTGCCCGGCCACGCCGCGCTGGAAAACACCGCCGGTGCGGTCTGCGCCGCGCCGTTCGGCAGCGCCAGCATCCTGCCGATCACCTGGATGTACATCCGCATGATGGGTGGCGCTGGCCTGACCCGCGCCTCGCAAATGGCCATCCTCAACGCCAACTACATCGCACGCCGCCTGGAAGAGCACTATCCTGTGTTGTACACCGGCAGCAATGGCCTGGTGGCGCACGAGTGCATTCTTGACCTGCGCCCGCTCAAGGACAGCAGCGGCATCAGCGTCGATGACGTGGCCAAGCGCCTGATCGACTACGGCTTCCACGCCCCGACCATGTCGTTCCCGGTGGCCGGCACGTTGATGATCGAGCCGACCGAAAGTGAATCGCGGGAAGAACTGGACCGCTTCTGCGATGCCATGATCAAGATTCGCGAAGAGATCCGCGCCGTCGAAAACGGCTACCTGGACAAGGATGACAACCCGCTGAAGAACGCCCCGCACACCGCCGCCGAGCTGGTCGGTGAATGGGCCCACGGCTACAGCCGCGAGCAGGCGGTGTACCCGCTGCCAAGCCTGGTAGAAGCCAAGTACTGGCCACCAGTGGGTCGGGTCGACAACGTGTTTGGTGATCGCAACCTGATCTGCGCCTGCCCGTCGATCGAGAGCTATCAGGACGTCTGATAGCCGCCTCGCCCGCCTCCACTGGAGGCGGGCGCACCCGACAGCCAGGCCTGTTCCGAGGAGCAATCCATGTCCCTGAGCGTGTTCGACCTGTTCAAAATTGGCATCGGCCCCTCCAGCTCACACACGGTTGGGCCGATGCGCGCGGCCGCGCGCTTCGCCGAAGGACTGCGCCGCGACGGCCTGCTGAGCCAGACGGCCAGCGTCAAGGCCGAGCTGTATGGCTCGCTCGGTGCCACCGGCAAGGGCCACGGCAGCGACAAGGCGGTGTTGCTCGGCCTTGAAGGCGCCCAGCCCGACAGCGTCGATACCGACAGCATCGCCCCGCGTCTGCAGGCTATTCGCAGCAGTGGCCGGCTGTGTCTGCTCGGTGAGCACGAAATCGCCTTCAACGAAAAGCAGCACCTGGCGATGATCCGCAAGCCGCTCGACTATCACCCCAACGGCATGATCTTTCGCGCCTTCGACGAGGCCGGTTTGCAGTTGCGCAGCCGCGAGTATTACTCGGTTGGCGGCGGCTTCGTGGTCGATGAAGAAGCGGCCGGGCACGACCGCATCGTCGAAGACCGCACCGTCCTGGCCTACCCGTTCACCACCGGCAAACAGTTGCTCGCCCATTGCAGCGCGCAGCAGCTTTCGTTCAGCCAGGTGATGCTGGCCAACGAAGCGGCCTGGCGACCGGAACAGGAAACCCGGGACGGCCTGCTGCGGATCTGGCAGGTCATGCAGGACTGCGTCACTGCCGGCTGCCAGCACGAAGGCATCCTGCCTGGAGGACTCAAGGTCAAACGCCGTGCGGCGGCGCTATACCGTCAGCTCAGCCAGCACCCGGAAGCCAGCCTGCGCGATGCCTTGTCAGTGCTCGACTGGGTCAACCTGTATGCACTGGCGGTCAACGAAGAAAACGCCAACGGCGGGCGCGTGGTCACAGCGCCCACCAACGGTGCCGCCGGGATCATCCCGGCCGTGCTGCACTACTACATGCGCTTTGTGCCCGGTGCCAACGAGGACGGCGTGGTGCGGTTCCTGCTGGCCGCCGCAGCGATCGGCATTCTGTACAAGGAAAACGCGTCGATTTCCGGCGCCGAAGTCGGCTGTCAGGGCGAGGTCGGCGTAGCCTGTTCGATGGCTGCCGGGGCGTTGTGCGAGGTCATGGGCGGCACTGCCCAGCAAGTCGAGAACGCCGCCGAAATCGGCATGGAGCACAACCTCGGGCTGACCTGCGACCCGATTGGCGGGCTGGTCCAGGTGCCGTGCATCGAGCGCAACGCGATGGGCTCGGTCAAGGCGATCAATGCTGTGCGCATGGCCTTGCGCGGCGATGGCCAGCACTTCGTCTCGCTCGACAAGGTGATCCGCACCATGCGCCAGACCGGCGCCGACATGAAAAGCAAATACAAGGAGACCGCCCGCGGCGGTCTGGCCGTCAACATCATCGAATGTTGATCTGAACCACTCTCAAGGAGTCACCGATGTCCGAAGTACAGCTGCACAAGACCCCGCTGCACGCGCTGCACCTGGAACTGGGCGCGCGCATGGTGCCGTTCGCCGGTTATGACATGCCGGTGCAGTACCCGCTCGGCGTGCTCAAGGAACACCAGCACACCCGCGCCCAGGCCGGTTTGTTCGACGTCTCGCACATGGGCCAGATCCGCCTCAGCGGCAGCGCTGCGGCGCAGGCGCTGGAAACCCTGGTACCGGTCGACATCATCGACCTACCAGTCGGCATGCAGCGTTATGCGATGTTCACCAACGACGCTGGCGGCATTCTGGATGACTTGATGGTGGCCAACCTGGGCAACGATGAGTTGCTGCTGGTGGTCAATGCTGCCTGCAAGGAGCAGGACCTGGCGCACCTGCGCCAACACCTCGAAGGCCAGTGCGAGATCCAGCCGCTGTTTAGCGAGCGTGCGCTACTAGCCCTGCAAGGCCCGGCCGCAGCAACGGTGCTGGCGCGCCTGGCGCCAGAGGTGGCGAGCATGACCTTCATGCAGTTCCGTGCACTCAAGTTGCTCGGTCTGGACTGCTACGTCAGCCGCTCGGGTTACACCGGCGAAGATGGTTACGAGATTTCGGTACCGGCCGAAGGTGCAGAGCTGCTGGCCCGGCGCCTGCTGCAAGAGCCTGAAGTGCAGGCCATCGGCCTTGGCGCGCGGGACTCGCTGCGCCTGGAAGCCGGCCTGTGCCTGTATGGGCATGACATGGACAGCGCGACCACACCAATCGAGGCCAGCCTGCTCTGGGCCATATCCAAGGTACGCCGCGCCGACGGCGAACGTGCCGGTGGCTTCCCCGGTGCCGAGCAGATCTTCGCCCAGCAGCACCAGGGGGTGGCGCGTAGACGGGTCGGTTTGCTGCCGCAGGAACGGACTCCGGTGCGTGAGGGCGCCGAGATTGTCGATGCCTCAGGCAAGGTAGTCGGCAAGGTCTGCAGCGGCGGCTTCGGTCCGACCCTGGGAGCACCGCTTGCGATGGGCTACGTCGATCTCGCCCACACCGCACTCGACACTCCCCTGAGTGCGGTAGTGCGGGGTAAGAACGTGCCATTGAAAGTCAGCAAGATGCCTTTCGTTGCGCCACGTTACTACCGCGGCTAAGCCGGCCTGCTTATTCGATTTCGAACCTGTTCGATAACCTTTTGAAAATGGCGCCAGCCCAGGCGCCATGGTATCTGGAGCACTATTGAACAGTGCGCCCGAGATCCTCTTGGTGGGTGCTATGCGAGGGCTTGTCATGGTCGCAAAAGTTGGCGTACATTCAGCCCACTGTGTTTGCATGGGTCGCAATTGATCGTGACTTGGGCCAGTAGCCGCGGTCCGCTACAACCCGTTCGACGACGCTTGGTTTCCTGCACTACAGCGTAATTTTGCCGACTGCCTGCACCAGCAGTGCGCGGTTATCACCCTCTAGAAGATTCATGGGAAACAAGACAATGGCTCAGCGTCAGAACGGTACCGTCAAATGGTTCAACGATGAAAAAGGCTACGGCTTCATCACCCCGGACAGCGGCGCGGACTTGTTCGTGCACTTTCGCGCAATCCAGGGCGACGGCTTCAAGACCTTGAAAGAAGGCCAGAAGGTCAGCTTCGTGGCAACTCAGGGGCAAAAAGGCCTGCAAGCTGATGAAGTGCAAGTAATCGCCTGACAACTGATATAAAAAAGCCCCCGCATTGACCTGCGGGGGCTTTTTTACGCCTGCAATTTCATAGAATGCGCTTTTGGCCTGACGAGTTGCCTGCATGCCCAAGCACACCCTGCACCCCCAAGGCGAGTTCCCACCCGCCGGCCTCGGGCGCCGACTGGCGGCGATGTTCTACGACTTCCTGCTGTGCACGGCACTGCTGATCGTCACCGCCGGGGCGTACAAGCTGATCCAGATGTCGATCATTGGCCAGGACCGCATGCGCACCCTCACCGACGCCGGCGCGCTGGATGGCGACCCGCTGCTGTCGACGGTGCTGCTGTTCGCGCTGTTCGGTTTCTTCGCCAAATTCTGGACCCACGGCGGCCAGACCCTGGGCATGCAAGTATGGGGCGTACGCGTACAGAACCCCGACGGCAGCGCCATCAGCCTGTGGCAGGCGCTGTTGCGTTTTGTCGTGTCGATTGCGTCGTGGCTGTGCCTGGGTCTGGGCTTTGTCTGGGCATTGTTCGACAAACGCAAACGCGGCTGGCATGACATCTATTCGCAGACGGAACTCGTGAGGGTGCCAAAGCAAAAGAAGTGATTCTGGGCCGTTGAAAACATAGCAGCCACGCCACTCACGCTCTGCGCCAGCGTAGCGAGGCGTGCCCTTGATCTTGATCTTGATCTGCTTTTGATCTTGATCCACCGGCGACTCAGGAGGCCGAGCGCAGGTCTTGCGAAGGGAGGTGCCGGCCATGGATGGCCGGCAAGCGCTGCGGCCCAGGATGGGCCGTACAGCGCGGTCCTCCCGGGAGCAAGACCGGAGCGAGGGAACCCCGCAGCGCAGCGAAGGGGCCGGATGTGGAGCCAAGCCCTTTTTTGGTTACGTTTTTGGGGCGTTTGCCAAAAAAGTAACTCGCCGTAAAGGCGAAAGGGGCCCGATCAGCCACCAAAAAAGCCGGATAAGCTCACATTAAGCGCGAACAGCCCAAATATAGCTCGGACCGCCCCCGGTCACCCCGCCCTACGCAACAACCAAACCCCAGCCAACGCACAAATACCAGCCGGCAACAGCACCGCCAACAACGGCGGGAAGCCAAACACCTGACTAGAAGGCCCCAGCAAATCCTGAGCAATCTTGAAGGTAAACCCAACCAGCACACCGGTAAACACCCGTTGCCCCAAGGTCACCGACCGCAACGGCCCAAAGATAAACGAGATCGCCATCAACACCAGCGCCGCCGTCACCACCGGTTGCAACACCTTGCCCCAGAACGCCAACCAGTAACGCGCATTGTTCAGCCCCTGATCAGCCAGGTAATGGATGTAATCCCACAACCCGGTAATCGACAGCGACTCAGGCGCCAACACCACGGTATTGAGCAGCTCAGGCGTAACCGACACATCCCAACGCTCTTCCGGCGCCTTGATCACCTCAGTGTGATCCCCGCGGAAGTGCGTAGTAGTGACGTCATTCAGCTGCCAATGATCAGTGCTGTAGGTAGCACGGCGAGCAAAGCTCGAGGTGATGATCTTGCGCTCGGCATCAAAGCGATAACGGGTCACACCCAACAACAAGCCATTGGGCTGCACCGAGTTGATGTGCACATACTCATCACCCTGCCGGTGCCACATACCGCGCTTGGAGCTCTGCGCCTCACCGCCACCCTGAGCAAGCGACCGCTCGGCCTGCCCCTTGTTCTCCGTCACCGGCGCGATGTATTCGCCGATCAACAGACCAACCAGCATCAGTACCAGCATCGGTTTCATCACTGCCCAGACGATGCGCCCGATGGACACGCCCGCCGCACGCATGATGGTCAGCTCGCTGCTGCTGGCCAGGCTGCCAAGACCAATCAGGCAGCCGATCAAGGCCGCCATCGGCAGCATCTCGTATAGCCGCCGCGGCGCGGTCAGTAACACGAAGTAACTGGCGTCGAGCACGCTGTAGGTGTCGCTCAGGTCACCCATCTCATCGATGAAGGCAAACAGCGAAGCCAGCCCGAGAATGATGCCGAGGACCGCCAGAATGGCCACCAGCACGCTCATGCCGATATAACGATCAAGCTTGGCCACGGGTCACCTCCGCGCGCCGTGCAGCCTGTTTCAGACGCATCGGTTCCCAGTACATCAGGCCCAGGCCGATGAGCAGGAACAACCCGTGCACCCACCACATGCCCAGGGCCATTGGCAGCTTGCCCTTCTCGAGGGCGCCGCGTACGGAAATCAGCATTGTCAGGTAAGCCATGTAGAGAAGAATCGCCGGCAACAGTTTGAGGAAGCGCCCTTGGCGTGGGTTGACCCGCGACAGCGGCACCGCCATCAGGGTCACGATGAATACCAGCAGCGGCAGCGACAAGCGCCACTGCAGCTCGGCGCGCTCACGCAGGCCCGTCTGGCCGAACAGCTCGGAAGTCGGGATGGCTTCACGCTCGGTGACTTCTTCGCTGACCTCAGGCTTGGGCAGCAATACGCCATAGGTGTCGTACTTGATCGCGCGGTAATCGGCCTGGCCGGGGTTACCGTCGTAGCGATAGCCGTTTTCCAGCACCAGGTAGCGGTTGCCGTCGGCCTGTACTTCCTGGTGGCCCTTTTCAGCCACCAGTACCGAAGGCGCGCGGTCCTTGGTCTTGTCCTGATTGAAGCGCTTCTCGGAGATGAACACGCCACTGAGGTTGACGCGGTCGTCCGACAGTTGCTCGGTGTAGGTCACCCGCGAGCCGTCACGCAAGGTCTGGAAACGCCCAGGCACCAAGGTATCGAACTCGGTCAGCGCATCCTGCTGAGAGATGATCTGCTGCACCTGAGCGACGCCCTGCGGGGCCAGGCTCAGGCTCAGCCAGGCCACCAGCAGTGCCACCAGCGCAGCCGGTGCCAAGGTCATGGCGAGCAGACGCTGCTGGCTCATGCCGGTGGCAGACAGCACGGTCATTTCGCTTTCCAGGTACAGCCGGCCATAAGCCAGCAAGATACCCAGGAACAGCCCCAATGGCAGGATCAACTGCAGGAAACCCGGCAGCCGGAAGCCCATGATCAGGAACAGCACGCTCGGGTCAAGGACCCCCTGTGCGGCCTGCGCCAGGTATTTGATGAAACGCCCGCTCATGATGATCACCAGCAGCACAGCGCTGACGGCGCTCAAGGTCAGCAGGACCTCGCGGGACAAATAACGAAAGACGATCAAACCAGACACTCCTGGGTTGTCAGGGGCGGACGCCAAACAATGGCTTCAGACAGCCAAGACCAATGCCGGTTCGCCAGGGGCGAACCTCCATGTAAAGTGCGCGCATTATCCTGTGATTGCCCTCGCCTGTCACTTGGCTACGCATCAGCGCAGACATCGGGGTTGTCAGCACGCTTGCGCGAGGCTCAAACTGGCAGCTTTCCTGCTGGCACGCGAGTACGCGGCCAGGCTCGCATCGAGCGTATCCAGGGCTGACAAAAGCCCATGCGCTATCTGACTGACCATTCGGGGACCCGTACATGGAACTGGTTGTAAAGAGCGTAGCTGCTGCATCGGTGAAAACCGCCACTTTGGTACTGGCCGTTGGCGAAGGGCGCAAGCTCGGTGAAATCGCCAAGGCTGTCGACGAAGCCAGCAACGGCGCCATCAGCGCCGTGCTCAAGCGCGGCGACCTGGCCGGCAAGTCGGGCCAGACCCTGCTTCTGCACGGTCTGGCCGGCT
Source organism: Pseudomonas sp. PGPR N4 (assembly GCF_059693665.1). Classification (NCBI taxonomy): domain Bacteria; kingdom Pseudomonadati; phylum Pseudomonadota; class Gammaproteobacteria; order Pseudomonadales; family Pseudomonadaceae; genus Pseudomonas; species Pseudomonas sp. PGPR N4. Next base: position 173,240 of record NZ_JCAUKV010000003.1, on the reverse strand, counting down.
TGAAGGCCGAGCGCGTGCTGCTGGTCGGCAGCGGCAAGGATGACCTTGGCGACCGCAGCTGGCGCAAGCTGGCCAGCGCTGTCGCCGGCGTGCTGAAAAACCTCGGTGGCAGCGATGCCGTACTGGCGCTGGACGATATCGCCATCACTGGCCGCGAAGGTCATTACGGCAAATACCGTCTGCTGGCTGAAAGCCTGCTCGATGGCGAGTACGTGTTCGACCGCTTCAAGAGCCAGAAAGCCGAGCCGCGCGCCCTGAAGAAAATTACCCTGCTGGCCGACAAGGCTGGCTTGGCCGAAGTCGAACGCGCCGTGCAGCACGCTACCGCGATTGCCAGCGGCATGGCCTTCACGCGCGACCTCGGCAACCTGCCGCCTAACCTGTGCCACCCGGTGTTCCTGGCTGAACAGGCCAAGGAGCTGGGCAAGACGCACAAGGGCCTCAAGGTCGAAGTGTTCGACGAGAAAAAAATCAAAGAACTGGGCATGGGTGCCTTCTATGCGGTCGGCCAGGGCAGCGAGCAGCCGCCACGCTTGATCGTCATGCAGTACCAGGGCGGCAAAAAAAGCGAAAGACCCTACGTTCTGGTCGGTAAAGGCATCACCTTTGACACCGGCGGCATCAGCCTCAAGCCTGGCGCCGGCATGGATGAAATGAAGTACGACATGTGCGGCGCCGCCAGCGTGTTCGGCACCCTGCGCGCCGTGCTTGAACTGAAGCTGCCGATCAACCTGGTGTGCATCCTCGCCTGTGCCGAGAACATGCCGAGCGGCAATGCCACTCGCCCGGGCGACATCGTCACCACCATGAGCGGGCAAACCGTCGAAATCCTAAACACCGACGCCGAAGGCCGTCTGGTGCTGTGTGACGCCCTGACCTACGCCGAGCGCTTCAAGCCGCAGGCGGTGATCGACATCGCCACCCTCACCGGCGCCTGCATCGTCGCTCTAGGCAGCCACACCACCGGCATGCTCGGCAACAACGACGAACTGCTCGGGCAACTGCTCGACGCCGGCAAGCGCGCCGACGACCGCGCCTGGCAGCTGCCACTGTTCGATGAGTATCAGGAGCAGCTCGACAGCCCGTTCGCCGACATCGCCAACATCGGCGGGCCAAAGGCCGGCACCATCACCGCTGCCTGCTTCCTGTCGCGCTTTGCCAAGGCCTACAACTGGGCCCACCTGGACATCGCCGGCACCGCCTGGATCAGCGGCGGCAAGGACAAGGGCGCCACTGGCCGCCCGGTGCCGATGCTGACCCAGTATCTGCTCGACCGCGCCAACGCCTGACCGGGCACGGCGGCAGCCCGCAGGGGCTGCCGCCAACGGACTGAATCATGAGCCAAGTAGACTTCTATGTGCTGCCTACCGACGCCCTCGACGCGCGGTTGGATTTTGCCTGCAAGCTGTGCGAGAAAGCCTGGCGGCTGGGCCATCGGGTGTACCTGCATTGCGAGGATGCCGACCAGCGCGCTCAGCTCGACCAACGCCTGTGGCAGTTCAAAGGCGAAGCCTTCGTGCCCCACGACCTGGCCGAGGTCGATGCCAACGCCGTGGTGGTGCTGGGCCTGGGCAACGATGCCGGCAGCCATGCCGACCTGCTGATCAACCTTGGCGGCGAAGTGCCAGGCTTTGTCGGCAACTTCCAGCGTGTAGCGGAAATCGTCGTCGAGGCGCCAGCGATTCGCGAGGCGGCCCGAGAACGGTTCCGTTTCTACCGGGAACAGGGCTATGCTCTGCACAATCACCGCCTACAGCGACTTTAACGACGATGGACAAGCCTTCTTCTCTGCCTACCTCCGCCCACCTGCTGGATGATCTCGAGTCGATTCGGGTGCTGCTGGGCGACGACAACCTGCAACCGCCGCTGCTGACCGATACCGTCGAGCAAATCCCGCTGGTGCTCGACGAGCCGCAAGGCAACCATGCGCCGACGCCCGTGGCCGAAATCGAAGCCGAGGACGACGACGCTGCCCAGGCGCGCCGCCAGGACACCTTGCTGCGGCTGGACGCCGAGCTGCGTGCTGCCGCGCAGTTGATCATGCAGGACGTCATCAACGACTACACCCCGCACATCGAGACCGAAATCAAGCGCCGCCTCGATGCCCGCATGGAGCGCCTGCTCAAGCGCCCCGAGTAACAGCACAGCCCGCAGTGCCGCGTAGCGGCGGCTGGCGAAGTCTGCACGCAGCACTCGCTGCGATCGACTCAGGCGCCTGTCGCGTGCAACCAGCCGCTCCGTTATACTGCTCGGCTTTCCCGAATTAATGCCTAAGGGTCCCGCCGCGCATGGATAAGACCTACCAGCCGCACGCCATTGAAACTTCCTGGTACAACACCTGGGAGTCCGAGAACTACTTCGCCCCACAAGGTGCAGGCGAGTCCTACACCATCATGATCCCGCCGCCAAACGTGACCGGCAGCCTGCACATGGGCCATGGTTTCAACAACGCGATCATGGATGCCCTGATCCGCTTCCGCCGCATGCAGGGTCGCGACACCCTGTGGCAGCCGGGCACCGACCACGCCGGTATCGCCACGCAGATGCTGGTAGAGCGTCAGCTCGAGGCCAAAGGCCAGAGCCGCCACGATCTGGGCCGCGAACAGTTCCTCGACAAGGTCTGGGAATGGAAGGAACAGTCCGGCGGCAACATCAGCCGGCAAATCCGCCGTCTGGGCTCGTCGGTCGACTGGAGCCGCGAGCGCTTCACCATGGATGACGGTTTGTCCGATGCGGTCAAGGAAGCCTTCGTGCGTCTGCATGAAGACGGCCTGATCTACCGCGGCAAGCGCCTGGTCAACTGGGATACCAAGCTGCACACGGCAATCTCCGACCTTGAAGTGGAAAACCACGACGAGAAGGGCCACCTGTGGAACCTGCGCTACCCGCTGGCCGATGGCGCCACCACCGCTGATGGCAAGGACTACCTGGTAGTCGCCACCACTCGCCCGGAAACCCTGCTGGGTGACGCGGCGGTTGCGGTCAACCCGAACGACGAGCGCTATCAGGCGCTGATCGGCAAGTTCGTCAAACTGCCGCTGGTCGGGCGTCTTATCCCGATCATCGCCGACGACTACTGCGATCCCGAGTTCGGCACCGGCTGCGTGAAGATCACCCCGGCCCACGACTTCAACGACTATGAAGTCGGCAAGCGTCACAACCTGCCGCTGCTGAACATCTTCGACAAGAATGCGCTGGTGCTGGCCAACGCCCAGGCGTTCAACCTCGACGGCAGCCTCAACGAGCAGCTCGACACCAGTCTGCCTGCGCAGTACGCCGGCCTCGACCGCTTTGTCGCGCGCAAGCAGATGGTTGCCGACCTGGATGCCCAGGGCTTGCTGGTCAGCGTCGATGACCACGCCCTGAAGGTGCCCAAGGGCGACCGTTCCGGAACCATCATCGAGCCGTGGCTGACCGACCAGTGGTACGTGTCGACCAAGCCGCTTGCCGAGCCTGCGATTGCTGCCGTTGAAGACGGCCGTATCCAGTTCGTGCCCAAGCAGTACGAAAACATGTACTTCTCGTGGATGCGCGACATCCAGGACTGGTGCATCAGCCGTCAGCTGTGGTGGGGCCACCGCATCCCGGCCTGGTACGACGAAGCCGGCCAGGTCTACGTTGGCCGCAACGAAGCCGAAGTCCGCGCCAAGCATCAGCTGGGCAGCGACGTGGTACTGCGTCAGGACGACGACGTGCTGGATACCTGGTTCAGCTCGGGGCTGTGGACCTTCTCCACTCTCGGCTGGCCAGAGCAAACCGAGTTCCTGAAGAAATTCCACTCCACCGACGTGCTGGTCACCGGTTTCGACATCATCTTCTTCTGGGTTGCCCGGATGATCATGCTGACCATGCACCTGGTGAAGAACGAGGACGGCACCCCGCAGGTACCGTTCAAGACCGTCTATGTGCACGGCCTGGTGCGTGATGGCCAAGGCCAGAAGATGTCCAAGTCCAAGGGCAACGTGCTTGACCCGCTGGACATCGTCGACGGTATCACCCTCGATGCCCTGCTGGAAAAACGCACCAGCGGCATGATGCAGCCAAAACTTGCCGAGAAGATCGCCAAGCAGACCAAGGCCGAGTTCCCGGAAGGCATCGCCAGCTACGGCACCGATGCCTTGCGCTTTACCTTCTGCTCGCTGGCGTCGACCGGTCGCGACATCAAGTTCGACATGGGCCGCGTCGAAGGCTATCGCAACTTCTGCAACAAGATCTGGAACGCCGCGCGCTACGTGCTGGACAAGGGCGAAGACTGCGGCCAGAACGGCGAAGCCTACGAGCTGTCGCTGGCTGATCGCTGGATCATCTCGCAGCTGCAGCGCACCGAAGCCGAAGTGACCCGTCAGCTGGAGCAGTTCCGCTTCGACCTGGCCAGCCAGGCGCTCTACGAGTTCATCTGGAACCAGTATTGCGACTGGTACCTGGAGCTGTCCAAGCCGGTCCTGTGGGACGAAAACGCCCCGATCGAGCGCGCCCGTGGCACGCGTCGCACGCTGGTGCGGGTACTTGAAGTGGCACTGCGCCTGGCGCATCCGTTCATGCCCTTCATCACCGAAGAGATCTGGCAGCGCATCGCGCCGCTGGCCGGCGTCAGCGGCAAGACGATCATGCTGCAACCGTGGCCGGTGGCCAACGAGAGCCGTATCGATACCGTTGCCGAAGGCGATATCGAATGGCTGCAACAGCTGATGAACGGCCTGCGCAACATCCGCGCCGAGATGAACATCGGCCCGGGCAAACCGCTGCCGCTGTTCCTCAAGAACGCCGGCGCCGAAGACCAGCGCCGCCTGCAGGAAAACGAACCATTGCTGAAGAAGCTGGCAAAGGTCGAGTCGTTCACCGTGCTCGGTGAAGCCGACGAAGCGCCGCTGTCGGCGACTGCACTGGTAGGTGATCTGCAGGTGCTGGTGCCAATGGCTGGGCTGATCGACAAGGATGCCGAGCTGGCGCGCCTGAACAAGGAAATCCAGCGTCTGCAGGGCGAAGTCCAGCGCGTTGGCGGCAAGCTGTCGAATGCTGCCTTTGTCGACAAGGCACCGCCTGCGGTGATCGACAAGGAACGCGCCAAGCTGGCCGAAGCCGAACAGGCACTGGCCAACTTTACCGAGCAGCATGCGCGGATTGCAGCGCTGTAACTCGACATTGCTGACCTGAGCGGCGAGGGCTTTGCCCTCGTTTCGCGACACAAGGCCGCTCCTACACCGACCGCGTTCACCTAGACTGACGCGGTTACTGTAGGAGCGGCCTTGTGTCGCGAAAGGGCTGCAGAGCAGCCCCAAGGCTTGCAACACCGGATCCGACCATGACCGAAAAACCCACCCTGCACCCGAGAAACCGCCACCAGGGCCGCTACGACTTTCCCGCCCTGATTAAGGCCCACCCCGATCTGGCCCGTTTCACTATTACCAACCCCTACGGCAACCCCAGCATCGACTTTGCCAACCCCGAAGCCGTGCGCGTGTTCAACCGCGCCCTGCTCAAGGCTCAGTACGGTATCCAGCACTGGGATATTCCGGCCGACTACCTGTGCCCGCCGATCCCTGGCCGCGCCGATTACCTGCACGTCCTCGCCGATCTGCTGGCTGCCGATAACGGCGGTGAAATCCCCCGCGGCCCTCAGGTGCGCGCGCTGGACATCGGCGTCGGCGCCAATTGCATCTATCCCCTGCTCGGCCACAGCGACTACCGCTGGAGCTTCCTCGGCTCCGATATCGACCCTGTGGCGCTGGCTTCGGCCAAGGCCATCGTGCAGGCCAATGGCCTCCATAAGGCCGTTGCACTGCGCCAGCAAAGCAACAGCAAGCTCATCTTCAGCGGCCTGCTACAGCCCGACGAGCGCTTCGATGTGACGCTGAGCAACCCACCCTTCCACAGCTCGCGCGACGAGGCTACCCGTGGCAGCCAGCGCAAATGGAAAAACCTCGGCAAGCAAGACCCCAAGCGCAAGCTGCCGGTGTTGAACTTCGGCGGGCAAAACAATGAGCTGTGGTGTGAAGGCGGCGAAATCCGCTTCGTCAGCCAGCTGATCAGCGAGAGCGTCGCCTGTGCGCCGCAGGTGCTGTGGTTCACCAGCCTGGTGTCCAAGGCGGGTAACCTGCCGGTGATCGAAGCCGCACTGAAAAAGGCTGGCGCCGTAGCAGTACAGACGCTGGCAATGGGCCAAGGGCAGAAACAGAGCCGCGTAGTTGCCTGGAGCTTCCACGACGCAGCTGCGCGCAAAGCCTGGCATGCGCAGCGCCAGGGCAAATCGCAGGCGTAAAAAAACCGCGCCCGGCAAGCCGGGCGCGGTTTATCCAAGCGTCGACAATTACTTGTTGACGGCGTCGGTCAGCACTTTCGCAGGTACGAACTTGACGACTTTCTTGGCAGCGATTTCGATGGCAGCGCCAGTCGAAGGGTTGCGGCCGGTACGGGCAGGACGCTCCGAGACTTTCAGCTTGCCGATGCCTGGCAGAGTGATTTCGGCGCCGTTTTCCAGTTGGTCGGCAACGATCTGGCCAAGTTGCTCCAGGGCGTTACGAGCGGTGGTTTTTGGCGCGTCGATTGCTTCGGCGATGTCGGCAATCAGTTGGTCTTTGGTCAATGCCATGGTGGTGTTCCTTCCCTAAAAAATTCAGAGGTTATGCAGCATGCTACGTCGGTATCGGGCCAGCCCGGTGATTCCGGCGGGCCGCGCCAATTGCGTATGTAGATACACAAATCGGCGTTTGGTTCGACATAACGCAAGTGATCTGCCAGCGATGCGCCATTGATGCAGCGCAAGACCGCGAAAAGTACCACAGGACTGGATAAATATCCGCTGTCGAGGCCGATTTAATGCAGCTAATTCGGGGCTTTTCACATAAATCGGCAAAAATTGAGCAAAAAACCAGCAACCGCTATTTGCGCCAACTTCTGGCCACTGCATCACTGGTGGTCTGGGTTAAACTTAGCCACTTTGCCCAGCGCCCCGCGAGTACTCGCAAACCGCGCTCCAGCTACTGCCGAGATTTTCCATGCCTATCCGTCATTGCATCGTCCACCTGATCGACAAGAAGCCCGATGGCAGCCCCGCCGTGCTCCACGCACGGGATAACGAGCTGGCTGCATCGGATGCCATCGAAAACCTCCTGGCCGACCTCAACGACAACTACAACGCCAAGCAGGGCAAGGCCTGGGGTTTCTTCCATGGTGAGTCCGGTGCCTACCCGTTCAGTGGCTGGCTCAAGCAATACCTGAACGACGAGCAAGGCTTTACCGCCTTCAGTCGCACCGCCGTCGAGCACCTGCAAAAGCTGATGGAAGAGTCCAACCTCTCCACCGGCGGCCACGTGCTGTTCGCCCATTACCAGCAAGGCATGACCGAGTACCTGGCGATTGCCCTGCTGCACCACAGTGACGGCGTGGCCGTGAACGCCGAGCTCGACGTAACGCCCTCGCGCCACCTGGACCTGGGGCAGTTGCACCTGGCCGCACGGATCAACCTGTCGGAGTGGAAGAACAACCTCAATTCCAAACAGTACATCTCGTTCATCAAGGGCAAGAACGGCAAGAAGGTCTCGGAGTATTTCCGCGACTTCATCGGCTGCCAGGAAGGCGTCGACGGTCCCGGCGAAACGCGCACGCTGCTCAAGGCCTTCAGTGATTTCGTCGAGAGCGAAGACCTGCCGGAAGAGTCCGCGCGCGAGAAGACCCAGACCCTTGTCGACTACGCCACCAGCCAGACCAAGATGGGCGAGCCGGTCGGCCTTGAAGAGCTCTCCAGCTTGATCGACGAAGAGCGGCCCAAGGCGTTCTACGATCACATCCGCAACAAGGACTACGGCCTGTCGCCAGAGATCCCGGCGGATAAACGCACACTGAACCAGTTCCGCCGTTTCACCGGCCGTGCCGAAGGCTTGTCGATCAGCTTCGAGGCGCACTTGCTCGGGTCAAAAGTGGAGTATGACGAAGAAGCCGGCACCTTGATCATCAAGGGCCTGCCAACCCAGCTGATCGATCAGCTCAAGCGTCGGGCTGAGTAAAACCAGACCAGGACGCGACCAAGGCTTCCTTGGCCGACTTGCGCAGCTTCTTCACCAGCCGCTCCTGACGCAAAGCCTCGGAGCGGTCTGGCCAGGCTTCGACATAGACCAGCGCCTGCGCCGGGCTGGTCTTGAAATAGCGCGCACCACGCCCCTGCTGGTGCACCTTGAAGCGGCGCTGCGGATCATCACTGATACCGCAGTACAGCGAGCCATTCAGCGCGCGTACCAGGTATACGTACCAGGGTTTTTCCGCCGGAGGCGGAACTTGTTCACTCACGACTTTGCTCCTGCCCGGCATTAGCTTGATGAGCCCCACATCAACGGGGCTTCATCATGTCCAAGAAAATCTTCGCCGCAACGCTGTCGTTTCCGTGGAACGAGGTGATCGTCGCAGCGTGGGATAAGGCCGAGTCCCCCGGAGGAACAGGCGGTTGGTGCAGACTAGACCAGCTCAACGGGCTCCGGTAAACGCCTGCAAGCCCTTGCGCGCTTGCTGACGCACCTTGTTCTGCAGCAGCGGCGTCCAACCCAGCAGCACGCCAGGCATGCCCAATGCCTGGCGCGACCAGCGCCACAGGTCGAAGTTGTCATGGTGCTCGGTGATCAGACCGTCCTCGATCACGAACCGTGCGCGGATATCGTTGATCACGGTACGCCCGGTCTGGCTGAACAGATAGGTTGCCACCCAATGCGCGCTGGCGCCGCCTGGCTCGCCACGCACTTGATCGAAGGTCAGGCTGAAGTCTTGCGCGCGCGAGGTGAGCATGCGCCACATGGCGCCCGCCTCCTGACCGCGCAAAGTACCGAAGACCGGGTCAGTGAAGACGATGTCCGCGCTGTAACAGGCGATCATGGCCTCGGCATCCAGGCGCTGGAACGCCTGGTAGAAGCGGGTAATCAGGGCGTGTGAGGTGTCGCTCATGCGTGGCATCCATGGTCCGGGTCAACAGCGGCACGATAAAGCCAGACGCCAAGGATTGCCACGCTCATTTGCCAGGTGAATGCCAGCCCCTGCTCAGCCTTGGATACGCTCACAGGTCACCTGTACATGCAGCGCCCGGCCGGCCTTGAGGCCAAACAGGATGGCACCGCCACCGATCACGGCAAAGATCCACCCCAAGGCAGCCCAGCCGCCCGTCAGATCATGCACCACGCCAACGGCAAAGGGTCCCATCGACGCCAGGGTGTAACCGACGCCTTGAGCCATGCTCGACAGATTGGCGGCCACGTGGGCATCTTTGGAGCGCAGCACGATCAGGGTCAGCGCCAGGGCGAAAGTGCCGCCCTGCCCCAGCCCAAGCAACACCGCCCAGCCCCACAGCCCGGCCAACGGCGCGTACAAGCAGCCAAACAAACCCACCAGTGTTACCAGCATGACCAGCACAATCGCCAGCCGCTGATCCTTGCCGCGGGTCGCCAGCCACGGCGCACTCAGCGCGCTGATCAGCTGCACGATGACCGAACCGGACAACACCAGCCCTGCTTCGGTGGGGCTCAGGCCACGGCCGATCAGAATCGACGGCAGCCAGCCAAACACGATATACGCCAGCGACGACTGCAAGCCCATGTACAGCGTCACTTGCCACGCCAGCGGGTCACGCCACAGGCCACGCACGCGATAAGCGACCTTGTGCCCGGCATGCCGCTGCTTCGCCTGCGGCAACCACACCAGCATCGCCAGCAGCGCCGGCAGCATCCAGAAGCCCAGGCCGAGCGACCAGCTGTCGCCCAAGGCGTGGCTCAGAGGAACGGTGGCGCCAGCGGCCAGCGCTGCACCCAGGCACAAGGCCATGGTGTAGACACCGGTCAAAGTCCCGGCATGCTTGGGAAAGTCGCGCTTGACGATACCGGGCAAGAGCACGCCAATGACGCCGATACTCGCCCCCGCCAGCAGGCTGCCGAGAAATACTCCGGTCGCGCCGAACGTACTGCGCAGGACAATCCCCAGGGCCAACGTGAAGAGAATGCCCAGTACCACCCGCTCACTGCCGAAGCGGCGTGCCAGCAACGGCGCCAGTGGCGCAAACAAACCCAGGCACAGCACCGGCAAGGTCGTCAGCAGGCCCGATTGCGCAGCACTCAAGCCCAGGCTCTCGGCAACCTGGCCGAGCACTGGCGCCATGCTCGACAGGGCCGGCCGCAGGTTCAGCGCAACCAGCACCAGCCCCAACAGCAACAGCCAGGGCCGGTGAATGGCTGGCGGCTGCTGTTGCACCTGTTCGTCATCGGCCTCGGCATCGATCAGCAGTTCATCCAGTTCGGTCTCACGCACAGGCGCAGAGCGGGTCAGTTGGTCAGCCATGATGGTCTCGCAGTCAGGATTCGATAAGGGCCCGGCACAGACGCTTGGCCCGTTCCGGATCGCGTTGTTCAACCGCATCGAGAATCTCTCCGTGCAGATCGAACACCGCCTGGCAGCGCGGCAGCGCGCTCATGTTGCGTTCCAGGGCAGCGGCCACGACACCGGAGAAGTATCGGTACAGCTCGCTCAAGGCAGGGTTGTGCGCGGCATCGACCAGGCGCTGGTGGAACAGCAGATCGCAGTGCACATAGGTATCGAGGTCGGCGTGATAGTGCTCGGCGCTGCCGGCAAGGGCTGCGCGCAGCTCCAGCAGGTCCTGCTCGGTGCGCCGCAGGGCTGCCAGACCAATCGCTTCAGCCTCGAGAATGTGGCGGGTCTCGCGCGCCTGTTCGGGCGTGCAGCGGGCCATGGCCTGTATCGCGTGGAGCGGATCCTGCGCGGTACGCAGGTAGCTGCCATCACCCTGGCGGACTTCGACCAGACCGCTGAAAGCAAGCACGCGCATGGCCTCGCGTACGGTATTGCGGCTGATGCCGAGCTCGGCGGCCAGCTCTGGCTCGGTCGGCAGGCGCTCACCTACTTTCCAACTGCCCTCGACGATCCGCCGGCGCAACTGCTCGACCGCCAGCTCCACCAGCGAACGCTTGATCAGTTCATTTCCCATGCCGCAGCCAACTCAACCAATCATCCTACGAATTATCGGATTGTAACTGAAAGCTGGCCTGCCGCCACTTGGCATTTTTGTCAGTTGCGGCTGCGGTGCGGCTTTGGGAGGCTGTAGCGCTTTTTTACAGGGCTGAACGTGAATGCGTAACCACATAGCCATGGGTATCGTCATCGGGCTGGTGGTACTGACGCTGTTGCTGTTGGCGATCGTCATCAAGTCCGATGAGCAAAGCCGGCCCTCGCAAGTGAGGGCCGGGCCGCCTGGCTTACTCAGCCCAGAGCATCGACCAGCGCCTGGTTCATCTGCGGCGTACCGATGGTGATGCGCAGGAACTGGGCAACTCGCGCTTGTTTGAAGTGACGCACGATCACCCCTTGCTCGCGCAGGCGCGCCGCAAGCTCGGCAGCGTCGTGCTGCGGGTGGCGGGCAAAGATGAAGTTGGCCGCTGACGGCAGCACCTCGAAACCCTTGGCCTGCAGCTGCGCGACCAAGGCCTCGCGGCTGTCGATGACCTGGCGACAGGTCTCGTCGAAGTACTCGCGGTCCTCGAACGCTACCGCGGCGCCGATAATCGCCATGCGGTCGAGCGGATACGAGTTGAAGCTGTTCTTGATCCGCTCCAGCGCATCGATCAGGTCCGGGTGGCCGACCGCCAAGCCTACCCGCAGGCCGGCCAGCGAGCGCGACTTGGACAAGGTCTGGGTAACCAGCAGGTTGTCGTAACGGTCGACCAGGCTGATCGCCGTCTGGCCGCCGAAGTCGATGTAGGCTTCGTCTACCACCACCACCGAGTCGGGGTTGGCCTGCAGCAACTGCTCGATCGCCTCCAGCGCCAACAGGCAGCCCGTAGGCGCGTTCGGGTTGGGGAAGATGATGCCGCCGTTGGGCTTGGCATAATCTTCGACGCGGATCTGGAACTGCTCGTCCAGGGCGATCTGCTCGAACGCAATGCCGTACAGACCGCAGTACACCGGATAGAAGCTGTAGCTCACATCAGGGAACAGCAGCGGCGCGCCGTGCTGGAACAGGCCATGGAAAATGTGCGCAAGCACCTCGTCCGAGCCATTGCCGACAAACACCTGGCCGCTGCTCACACCGTAATACTCGGCCACGGCCTGCTTGAGCCGATCACTGTTAGGGTCCGGGTACAGCCGCAGGTTGTCGTTCAGCTCCCCACGCATGGCCTCCAGCGCCTTGGGCGATGGGCCATAGGGGTTTTCATTGGTGTTGAGCTTGATCAGGCGGGTCAGCTTGGGCTGCTCGCCGGGTACGTAAGGCACCAGGTCCTTGACGAATGGGCTCCAGAATCGACTCATGTTCAGTTGCCCTCGGCAGTGGTGCGGATACGGTATTCGGCGCTGCGGGCGTGGGCCGTCAGCGATTCGCCACGGGCCAGCACCGATGCGGTGTGGCCGAGCTCGGAAGCGCCCTGCTCGGAACAGAAGATGATCGACGAGCGCTTCTGGAAGTCATACACGCCCAACGGCGACGAGAAGCGCGCGGTGCCGGAGGTTGGCAGGACGTGGTTGGGGCCTGCGCAGTAATCGCCCAGCGCCTCGCTGGTGTGGCGGCCCATGAAGATCGCACCGGCGTGGCGGATCTGCGGCAGCCACGCCTGCGGGTCGGCAACCGACAGTTCAAGGTGCTCCGGAGCAATCCGGTTGGCCACTTCGATGGCCTGCTGCATGTCGCGCACGTGGATCAGTGCACCACGGCCATTGATCGACTTCTCGATGATCTCGGCGCGCTCCAGGGTCGGCATCAGTTTGTCGATACTGGCCGCCACCCGATCCAGAAACTCCGCATCCGGGCTGACCAGGATGGCTTGGGCATCTTCATCGTGCTCGGCCTGGGAGAACAGGTCCATGGCGATCCAGTCCGGATCGGTCTGGCCGTCGCAGACCACCAGGATTTCCGACGGGCCGGCGATCATGTCGATGCCGACCTGACCGAACACATGGCGCTTGGCGGTGGCCACATAGATATTGCCCGGGCCGACGATCTTGTCGACCTGCGGCACGCTCTCGGTACCGTAGGCAAGCGCAGCCACGGCCTGAGCGCCGCCGACCGTGAACACCCGGTCAACCCCAGCGATGCAGGCCGCCGCGAGCACCAGCTCGTTGAGCTCGCCACGCGGCGTCGGCACCACCATGACTACTTCGCCAACACCGGCAACCTTGGCCGGAATCGCGTTCATCAACACCGACGACGGATAGGACGCTTTGCCGCCGGGAACGTACAAGCCAGCGCGGTCCAGTGGCGTGACCTTCTGGCCAAGCACGGTGCCGTCGGCTTCGGTGTACTGCCAGGAATCCTGCTTCTGCCGCTGATGGTAGCTGCGCACGCGCTCGGCGGCTTTTTCCAAGGCTTCACGCTGGCTCGCGGTAATCCGCGTAAGCGCAAGCTCCAGCCGGGCACGGTCAAGAATCAGATCGTTGATGGAGGTCGCCTGCACGCCATCGAAACGCTGGGTGAACTCGACCAAGGCGGCATCACCGCGCTCACGGACGGCTTTGATGATGTCGAGCACGCGCTGGTTGACCGCATCATCGGACACACTCTCCCAGCTCAGCAGATGATCCAGATGTCGGGCGAAATCCGGATCAGCGGCGTTGAGACGGGCAATTGCAGTGGACACGGTCATGGCGAGGGCCTCGAATAGTAGCGAATGCTCAGGCGCCCTAGGCTACCAGTCGATCCGCGCGGGCACCTGAGAAAATTGGCTATGGCGCGGATAGACGGGCACGACAGCGAAGGTCGTGCGCAGGAGTCAACCGCGGTGTCGCGACTCGACCGCTTGGCGCAGGGTGTCGATCAGGCTCTGGATGCGCGCATGCTGCATCTTCATCGAAGCCTTGTTCACTACCAGACGCGAGCTGACCATGGCGATCAGCTCTTGCGGCTCGAGGCCGTTGGCACGCAGGGTATTGCCGGTGTCGACCACGTCGATGATCTTGTCGGCGAGGTTGATCAGCGGCGCCAGCTCCATCGAGCCGTACAGCTTGATGATGTCGACCTGACGGCCCTGTTCGGCATAGTAACGCTTGGCAACATTGACGAACTTGGTGGCCACACGCAGACGGCCCTTAGGCTCGGGTGCGCCGACAACACCGGCGGTCATCAGCTTGCAGCAGGCGATCTGCAGGTCCAGCGGCTCATACAGGCCCTGGCCGCCGTACTCCATGAGCACGTCCTTGCCAGCCACACCGAGGTCGGCCGCCCCATGCTCGACATAGGTCGGCACGTCGGTGGCGCGCACGATCAGCAGGCGCACGTCATCCTGAGTCGTGGGGATGATCAGCTTGCGGCTCTTGTCCGGGTTCTCGGTGGGCACGATACCGGCTTCGGCCAGCAACGGCAGGGTATCGTCGAGAATGCGGCCTTTGGATAGCGCGATGGTCAACATGGCAAACGTCGGTCCTTAAGCGGCTACAGCAGCCGGGAGCAAAGCCCGGCTGCATTGAATTCGTTGGCGCGTCCATGCGCCTGGGCAGGTTAGCCCGGTACGCGGCGGATCTTCGCGCCGAGCATTTGCAGCTTCTCTTCGATGCACTCGTAACCACGGTCGATGTGGTAGATGCGATCGATCAGGGTGTCGCCCTCGGCAACCAGAGCCGACAACACCAGGCTCGCCGAGGCACGCAGGTCGGTGGCCATCACTGGCGCGCCCTTGAGGGTCTTGACCCCGGTAACGATGGCAGTGTTGCCTTCGACCTGGATGTGCGCGCCCATGCGGTGCATTTCGTAAACATGCATGAAGCGGTTTTCGAAGATCGTCTCGATCACTGCACCAGTGCCTTCGGCAATGGCGTTGAGCGAGATGAACTGCGCCTGCATGTCGGTCGGGAACGCCGGATACGGAGCGGTGCGCAGGTTGACGGCTTTGGGCCGCTTGCCGTGCATGTTCAGCTCGATCCAGTCTTCGCCGGTGGTGATATCGGCGCCGGCTTCCTTGAGCTTCTCGAGGACTGCTTCAAGGATGGTCGGATCGGTGTCCTTGACCTTGACCCGACCGCCAGTGACGGCAGCCGCCACCAGGTAGGTGCCGGTTTCGATACGGTCAGGCATGACCCGGTAGTGGGCCGAGTGCAGACGCTCGACGCCATCGATGGTGATGGTGTCGGTGCCCGCGCCCTGGACGTTGGCGCCCATGGCGATCAGGAAGTTGGCCAGGTCGACCACTTCCGGTTCGCGTGCGGCGTTCTGCAGAACGCTGCGGCCGCGGGCCAGAGCAGCAGCCATCATGATGTTTTCGGTGCCGGTCACGCTCACCGTGTCGAAGAAGAAGTGCGCACCGCGCAGGCCGCCTTCAGGCGCCTTGGCCTTGATGTAACCGCCTTCGACTTCAATTTTTGCACCCATGGCCTCCAGGCCGCGGATGTGCAGGTCAACCGGACGCGAACCGATCGCGCAACCGCCAGGCAGGGCAACTTCAGCCTCGCCGAAGCGGGCAACCATCGGCCCCAGTACCAGAATCGAGGCGCGCATGGTCTTGACCAGCTCGTACGGCGCAACCAGTGTCTTGATTGCACGCGGATCGATTTCGACTGCCAGCTTCTCGTCGATCACAGGCTCGATGCCCATGCGCCCGAACAGCTCGATCATGGTGGTGATGTCGTGCAGGTGCGGCAGGTTGCCGACGGTCACTGGACCATCGCACAGCAGCGTTGCTGCAAGGATCGGCAGGGCAGCGTTCTTTGCCCCGGAAATGCGGATCTCGCCATCGAGACGAGGGCCGCCAGTAATAATCAGTTTGTCCATTAGGATCTCGCCGCCAAGTTGGCTCAGGTGCGCTCAGCCCAGGCTGCGCTGCTGAAAAATTTCATGGTTACCGCGTGGATACTGCCATCGGCAATCCACGGATTCAGGTGAGCATAGATCGCCTGTTGACGCTTTACCGGGCTCTGCCCCGCCAGCTCGTCGCTGATCACGTTCAACTGGAAGTTGCAGCCTTCGCCTTCAACTTCGACCCGGGTTCCGGGCAATTTCGCTTCAAGGAAGCTCTTAACTTCTACGGCCTGCATGCTCAACCTCAATCGGCGCCCTGTGCGCGCGGGTCGGCCATCATACAAAAAAGCCCCTCGCCTGCGAAGCCCATGAATGGGCACGCTGACCGAGGGGCCTTTTCACCTTGCCGGGCAATCAGCCCGCCAACACTTCGTCGAGGTCATAGACCTCGGCGATTTCACGCATGTCATCAGGCATGCCACGCAGTGCCCAGGACTTGCCTGCGGCCTGCGCATCACGCATGAATGCCAGCAGTAACGACAAGCCGACACTGCTCGACTTGACTACCGCCGAGCAGTCCAGCATTACCTGCTGCTCACCACAGGCGGCAATCAGTGCCTTGCCCTGCTTGCGCAGGGCGGGGCCGGTGCGAAAGTCCAGCACGCCGGCCAGACGCAGCACGCCCGGCTCGGCCATGCTTACGCTGGTTTCACTCATTTGACTGCCTTCTCCGGCGAGCTGTCGGCGGTTTGCTTGGCCTTGGCCACTTCACCCGCCCAGCCGTCGATGGTCTTGTCCAGGTCATTGCCATTGCGCGACATGGCGTCGGCGAACTGGTCACGGAACAGCTTGCCGATGTTGATGCCGTTGACGATGACGTTACGCACCTTCCACTCGCCATCCAGTTTGACCATGGTGTATTGCACCGGGTAAATCGAACCATTGGTACCAGTGACCTTCATGCCCACGCTGGTGCGGTCACCTTCATCGCCCTTGGCAGGGTCGAGGGTGATGCCCTGGTTGTTGTACTCGAGCAAGGCATTGCCATAGAACTGCATCAAGCTGCGCTTGAAGTTCTCCTGGAAGCGCTGCATCTGCGCAGGCGTAGCCTTGCGCGAATACTTGACGGTCATGATGCTCTTGGAGATGCCATCAGCGTCGACCACGGGGCCGAGGTTGCTGTTGAGAGCATCGTAGAACGCCTGCGGGTCAGCCTTGTATTGCTGCTTGTTGGCCTTGAGGTCGCTGAGCAACTGATCGGTAGTGGTCTGAATCACTTCTCGGGCGGTTTGCCCAGGTGCAGCGGTGGTCAGCAGGGGGAAAGCCGCCAGCAGGACCAGCAAACCGCGTCGCAGGATCGAGATCATGGAAACTCCTTAATTAGCTGGGTTGGCTTCTTTCGGTTCTTTGCCAACAGTATTGAGCAGGAACTTGCCAATCAGATCTTCCAGTACCAGGGCAGACTGGGTGTCATGGATGGTGCTGTCATCTTTGAGCACCTGATCCTCACCACCCACGCTGATACCGATGTACTTCTCGCCGAGCAACCCGGCGGTCAGGATCGATGCAGTGGAGTCGACCGGCAGGTTATCGACGTTCTTGTCCAGCTGCAGCGTGACCCGACCGGTGTAGGAATCGCGATCCAGATCGATGGCCGTGACCTTGCCGATGGTCACACCGGCCATGGTCACTTTAGCTCTGACCGTCAAACCGGCGATATTGTCGAAGTACGCGTAAACTTTATAGGTATCGCTGGTCGGGCTGGCCGACAGCCCGCTGACACGCAGGGCCAGCAGCAGCAACGCCAGGATCCCGGCCAGGAGGAACAGGCCGACACCGATTTCCAGGGTGCGGTTTTGCATCAGAAATCTCCAAACATCAAGGCGGTCAGAATAAAGTCCAGACCCAGCACTGCCAACGAGGCATAGACCACGGTCTTGGTGGTGGCACGGCTGATCCCCTCTGAAGTGGGCTCACAGTCATACCCCTGGAAAACGGCAATCCAGGTCACGACGAAGGCAAACACCAGGCTTTTGACCAGGCCGTTGAGCACGTCATCGGTGAATGAAACACTGTTCTGCATGTTGGCCCAGAACGAGCCTTCGTAGACACCCAGCCAGTCGACTGCCACCCACGAGCCACCCCAGATCCCCACCACGCTGAACATCAGCGCCAGCAGCGGCAGCGAAATGAAGCCGGCCCACAGCCGCGGTGCAACGATGTACTTGAGTGGGTCGACGCCGATCATTTCCAGGCTCGACAACTGCTCGGTCGACTTCATGTTGCCGATTTCGGCAGTCAGCGCAGAGCCGGCGCGACCGGCAAACAGCAGCGCAGTGACGACCGGGCCGAGTTCGCGCAACAGCGTCAGGGCAACCATCTGCCCGACCGCTTGCTCGGAGCCGTATTTGGTGAGGATGCTGTAGCCCTGCAGGGCCAGCACCATGCCGATGAACATGCCGGAGACGACAATGATCGCCAGCGACAGCACGCCGACTGAATAAAGCTGCTTGACCAGCAGCTGGAAGCCACCGCCAAGCCCGCCCCGGCCGACCAGGGCATGGCCCAGGAACAGGCACGAACGACCCAGTACTGCCACTACATCGATGGCCGAGCGACCGAGCAGGCGTACGCGTTCAAGTAAGGATCTTCGGCGCATCAACGCGTCCCCAGCAGATCGGCGCGGTAGTCAGGCGCAGGAAAATGGAAAGGTACCGGTCCGTCCGGATCGCCCTTCATGAATTGGCGGATGCGCGGATTGTCCGAGCCCATCAGCTCGTCCGGAGTGCCCTGACCCAGCACCTGGCCATCACCCACTACGTAGATGTAGTCGGCGATGCTCGCGGTTTCCGCCAGGTCGTGCGACACGACGATACTGGTAATGCCAAGGGCATCGTTGAGCAGACGGATCAAACGCACCAGAACACCCATCGCGATAGGATCCTGGCCGACGAATGGCTCGTCGTACATGAGAATCTGCGGGTCCAGGGCAATTGCCCGCGCCAACGCCACCCGCCGCTTCATGCCGCCGGAGAGTTCGTCGGGCATCAGGTCGATGGCGCCGCGCAGGCCAACGGCCTGCAGTTTCATCAGGACGATGTCGCGGATCATCTCTTCCGACAGCTCGGTGTGCACCCGCAGCGGGAAGGCAACGTTCTCGAACACGTCGAGGTCGGTGAACAATGCACCGCTCTGAAACAGCACGCCCATCTGCTTGCGTGCATCGAACAGATCACTGCGCGACAGCGTCGGCAAATTCTGCCCGGCCACCCACACTTCGCCGCTGGCGGGGCGCAGCTGGGCGCCCATCAGGCGCAACAGGGTGGTCTTGCCGCACCCCGATGGCCCCATGATGCCAGTGACCTTTCCGCGCGGAATGCGGATGTCGACATTACTGAAAATGCTGCGCGAACCGCGCTTGAAGGTAACCCCCTTCAACTCGACCGCGTAGGCGCTATCCACACTCATCTAGACTCCTTGCAATACAGCCTCGTCCAATGGACGCCTGCCCTCATCGTGAAGGCACACACGCCCCACCCGGGCCGAATCAGCGGCGAACTATAGCACCGCAGGCGAGCCCGCCCCAAGGCTATCGCAGCGTCATTCAGGCGAATGACAGGCGGCCGCGGCAGGCTTATGACAATCCAGTGATGAGCCTTTCGCACATTGCGGCTATAATCGGCGCCTTTTCATCAGGCATTGCTTTTCGACATGAGCCAATCCAGCGAGCTGATCCAATCTGCCCAGCGCACTTTGCGCCTGGAACTCGAGGCTGTTGAGGGCCTGTTGCCGCGTATCGACGACAATTTCGTCAAGGCCTGCGAACTGATTCTGGCCAGCAAAGGCCGTGTGGTCGTGGTTGGCATGGGCAAGTCCGGGCATATCGGCAACAAGATCGCGGCGACCCTGGCCAGTACCGGTACGCCATCATTTTTTGTCCATCCGGCCGAAGCCAGCCACGGTGACATGGGCATGATCACCCGTGATGACGTGATCCTGGCGCTGTCCAACTCCGGCAGCACTGCCGAGATCGTTACCCTGCTGCCATTGATCAAGCGCCTTGGCATTCAGCTGATCAGCCTCACCGGCAACCCCGATTCACAGCTGGCGCAAGCGGCCGAGGCCAACCTCGATGCGCGCGTGGCGCAGGAAGCCTGCCCGCTGAACCTGGCACCAACTTCCTCGACCACCGCAGCGCTGGTGCTCGGCGACGCCCTCGCGATCGCCCTGCTTGAGGCCCGCGGCTTCTCGGCCGAGGATTTCGCCTTCTCGCACCCCGGCGGCGCCCTTGGCCGACGTTTGCTGCTCAAGGTCGAAAACGTCATGCACTCGGGCGACGAGCTGCCGCAGGTGCGACGTGGCACCCTGCTCAAGGAAGCGCTGCTGGAAATGTCCCGTAAAGGTTTGGGCATGACCGTCGTGCTGGAAAACGACGGTACCCTGGCTGGCGTGTTCACTGACGGCGACCTGCGCCGCAGCCTGGACCGCAATATCGATGTACACACCACCCTGATCGATGAGGTGATGACCGTGCACGGCAAGACTGCCCGCGCCGAGATGCTCGCCGCTGAAGCCTTGAAGATCATGGAAGACCACAAGATCGGCGCCCTCGTCGTGGTCGATCAGCACGATCGCCCGACCGGCGCGCTGAACATGCACGACCTGCTCCGCGCCGGAGTCATGTGATGAACGGAGATGCCATGAGCGAAGACATCCTGCAACGCGGCAAAGCCATCAAGCTGGCCGTTTTCGACGTCGACGGTGTGCTCACCGACGGCCGCCTGTACTTCCTTGAAGACGGCAGCGAATTCAAGACCTTCAACACCCTCGACGGCCAGGGCATCAAGATGCTCATGGCCTCGGGTGTGACCACGGCAATCATCAGCGGGCGCAAGACCCCGGTGGTCGAGCGTCGTGCGAAGAACCTCGGCATCCCGCACCTGTTTCAGGGCCGCGAGGATAAACTGGTGGTTCTGGACGGCCTGCTCGCTGAACTGGGCCTAAGCTATGAGCAGGTCGCCTACCTGGGCGACGACCTGCCCGACCTGCCAGTGATTCGCCGGGTCGGCCTGGGCATGGCCGTAGCCAACGCTGCCGTGTTCGTCCGCCAGAACGCCCACGGGGTAACCCAGGCCCGCGGCGGCGAAGGTGCTGCCCGCGAGTTCTGTGAACTGATCATGCAGGCCCAGGGTACCCTGGACGCTGCCAACGCCAACTACCTGTAAGGCCGCACATGTTCAGCAAAAAAGCTAAAAACATCGCGCTGCTGGGGCTGATCGCTGCCCTGCTGGTAG
The DNA here is from genome assembly GCF_059693665.1 of Pseudomonas sp. PGPR N4. Classification (NCBI taxonomy): domain Bacteria; kingdom Pseudomonadati; phylum Pseudomonadota; class Gammaproteobacteria; order Pseudomonadales; family Pseudomonadaceae; genus Pseudomonas; species Pseudomonas sp. PGPR N4. The sequence goes on along the minus strand of NZ_JCAUKV010000003.1, from coordinate 152,243 downwards.
CGGTCGGCTACTGGAACGTCAGCCCCGAGAGCTTCCTCGACAAGCCACAGGCCCAGGCCGACGAAAGCGCCATCGACTACTATGCGATCAATGCCCACAGCGTGCAGTTCTTGCCTGACGGCAAGATGCAATATGAAATGACCGCCGACAAGGTCGAGCACCTCAAGGCCAGCGAAGTCACACTGCTGACCACGCCAGACCTGCACATGTATCGCGGCACCGCGTATCCCTGGCATGTCCAGAGCGTGCGTGCCGAGGTCAACCCGGATGGCACCGAGGTCGAGCTGATCGACAAGGTACGGGTTGCTCGCACCGACGAAAAACAACGCGAAACCATCATTACCAGCACGCGCATGACGGTGTTCCCGCAGAAGCAATATGCGCAGACCGAGCAAGCCGTTAGAATCGACGGCGCCGGCGGCACCACCACCGGCGTTGGCATGAAAGCGTATTTGAAAGACGGCAGGATGGACCTGCTGTCCAACGTAAGAGGACAGTATGAGGCTCGTTAAAACCCTCCCTTTTTTGCTCAGCCTGAGCGCAGCACTGGGAAGCGCGAGCGCCTTGGCCCTGCCGAACGATCGTGACCAGCCAATTCGTATCCAGGCCGACGACGCTCACCTGGATGACAAACAAGGCGTAGCTACCTACCGCGGCGACGTGATCATCACCCAAGGCTCGATGATGATCAAAGGCAACACCGTGACCATGACCCGTGCCGCCAATGGCGACATCGACGTGGTGACTTCGGTGGGCAACCTGGCCTACTTCGAGCAACAGCAGGACGCCGCCAAGCCCGACAAGATGAAAGGCTGGGCCGTGACCATTCAATACCAGGCGCAAAAAGACACGGTGATTCTGACCGACCGCGCCAAGGTCGAGAATGAAAGCAACACCACCGAAGGCGAGAAGATCGTCTACAACACCAAGTCGCAGGTCGCAACCGCAGGCAATGCCGGTGGCGCCGCCACGACCAAGCGTCCGCGCATCGACATGGTGATCCAGCCGAAGAAGAAGGCCGAGTAAATGGCGACTCTCAAAGCCCAGCATCTGGCCAAGAGCTACAAGGGCCGCCAGGTGGTTCGCGACGTCAGCCTGTCGATCGACAGCGGCCAGATCGTCGGCTTGCTCGGCCCCAACGGTGCCGGCAAGACCACCTGCTTCTACATGATCGTCGGCCTGGTTCAGGCCGATCAAGGCCGCGTGCTGATCGACAACAATGACGTCAGCCACCAACCCATGCACGGCCGCGCCCGTGCCGGGATTGGCTACCTGCCGCAGGAAGCGTCGATTTTCCGCAAGCTGTCGGTTGCCGACAACATCATGGCGATCCTCGAAACGCGCAAGGAACTCGACCGTGACGGCCGTCGCAAGGAGCTGGAAAGCCTGCTGCAGGAATTCCATATCAGCCACATCCGCGACAACCTCGGCATGAGCCTTTCCGGTGGCGAACGCCGCCGTGTCGAGATTGCCCGCGCCCTGGCCACCGCACCCAAGTTCATTCTGCTGGATGAACCGTTCGCTGGCGTCGACCCGATCTCGGTAGGTGACATCAAGCAGATCATTCATCACCTCAAGGCCAAGGGTATCGGTGTGTTGATCACCGACCACAACGTCCGCGAGACGCTGGATATCTGTGAGACAGCCTACATCGTCAACGATGGTCAACTGATCGCCGAAGGCGATGCCGAGACCATTCTGGCCAACGATCTGGTCAAGGAAGTCTACCTGGGCCACGAGTTCCGGCTCTGAGGCCCTTGCCTGGGCACTGGCAGCAGCAAGCTAAAACAGCTTAAGTGTTACAGTGCTCTAGGCAAACGCTACAAATTAAGGCATATAACTTGCTTGAAATTGGCGCCGCGGCGCCCTTCGTGTAGTGGATGGCGCAGATGCGCCGGCGGACAAGGTATTAAGCCCAAGCTATGAAACCATCGCTCGTCCTAAAAATGGGCCAGCAACTGACGATGACCCCGCAGTTGCAACAGGCCATTCGTCTGCTTCAGCTCTCGACCCTGGACCTCCAACAGGAAATTCAGGAAGCGCTGGAATCCAACCCGATGCTCGAACGCCAGGAAGATGGCGAAGACTTCGACAACAGCGACCCGCTGGCCGACAGTGCCGAAAGCAAGCCAAGCGCCGAAAACCTGGAGAACAGCTTCCAGGACAGCGGTTTTCAGGATGGCAGCCTGCAGGAAGGCAGCGCCGCCAGTCAGAACCTTGAAGAAGGCGACTGGAACGAGCGCATTCCCAACGAACTACCGGTCGACACCGCCTGGGAAGATGTCTACCAGACCAGCGCCAGCAGCCTGCCCAGCAACGACGATGACGAGTGGGACTTCACCACCCGCACCTCTGCTGGCGAGAGCCTGCAAAGCCACTTGCTGTGGCAACTGAACCTGGCGCCGATGTCCGATACCGATCGCCTGATTGCAGTAACGCTGATCGACAGCATCAACCAGCAAGGCTATCTGGAAGACACCCTCGAAGAAATCTGCGCAGGCTTTGACCCGGAGCTCGACATAGAGCTCGATGAAGTCGAGGCCGTGCTGCACCGTATTCAACAGTTCGAACCCGCCGGCGTTGCCGCACGCAACCTGGGCGAGTGCCTGCTGCTGCAGCTGCGTCAGTTGCCGGCCAATACGCCTTGGTTGACCGAGGCCAAGCGCCTGGTCAGCGACTTCATCGATATGCTCGGCAGCCGCGACTACAGCCAGCTGATGCGCCGTATGAAGCTCAAGGAAGACGAGCTGCGGCAGGTCATCGAGCTGGTGCAGAGCCTCAATCCGCGGCCTGGTTCGCAGATCGAGTCGAGCGAGCCGGAGTACGTGGTGCCTGACGTGATCGTGCGCAAGGACACCGACCGCTGGCTGGTCGAGCTGAACCAGGAGGCCATGCCGCGCCTGCGGGTCAACCCGCAATATGCAGGCTTTGTCCGCCGCGCCGATACCAGCGCCGACAACACCTTCATGCGCAACCAGTTGCAGGAAGCGCGCTGGTTCATCAAGAGCCTGCAGAGCCGCAACGAGACCTTGATGAAGGTCGCCACGCAGATCGTCGAGCACCAGCGCGATTTTCTCGAGTACGGCGACGAGGCGATGAAACCGTTGGTGCTGCATGACATCGCCGAAGCAGTGGGCATGCATGAGTCGACCATCTCCCGCGTCACCACCCAGAAGTACATGCACACTCCGCGTGGCATCTTTGAGTTGAAATACTTTTTCTCGAGCCACGTCAGCACCTCCGAAGGCGGTGAATGCTCGTCCACGGCGATCCGCGCGATCATCAAGAAACTGGTTGCAGCGGAAAATCAGAAAAAGCCATTGAGTGACAGCAAGATCGCTGGTTTACTGGAGGCACAAGGCATCCAGGTAGCCCGTCGCACCGTCGCCAAGTACCGCGAGTCGCTCGGCATAGCACCGTCGAGTGAACGCAAGCGACTGATGTAGCCCCGGGATGTGCCACAGCGTTTTTGTGGCAGGTGCAAGACCTGCCTCTTTATGCACGGGCAACAAAGGAGAAGCTGTATGCAAGTCAACATCAGTGGACACCATGTAGAAGTAACCCCACCACTGCGCGACTACGTCGAGCAGAAGCTGAAGAGACTCGCAGGGCACTTTGACAAGATCACCAACGTTACGGTGATCATGAAAGTCGAGAAACTGCAGCAGAAGATCGAAGCGACTCTGCAGATTCCGGGCGGCGAAGTGGTTGCCAATGCCGAAGATCTAGACATGTATGCAGCCATCGACAATTTGGCTGACAAGCTCGACCGCCAACTGAAAAAACACAAGGAAAAACAGCAAAGTCTCCTGCAAGGTGCAGCTGCTCGCTGACCCCCCTCATCCATGATCCGACTTGAAACCATCCTGACCCCCGGCCGTTCCCTGGTGAACGTGCCGGGCGTCAGCAGTAAGAAACGCGCCCTCGAAGAAATCGCCAAGGTCGTAGCCAGCGAAGTCAGCGAGCTCGACCAGCAAGAAGTCTTCGAGAAGCTGATCGCCCGCGAAAAACTGGGCTCCACCGGGTTCGGCAATGGCATCGCCATTCCGCACTGCCGCCTCAAGGGCTGCGCCAATCCGGTCAGCGCCCTGCTCCACCTGGATCATCCAATCGATTTCGACGCCATCGATGGCGCCCCCGTGGACCTGCTGTTCGTCCTGCTGGTGCCCGAAGCTGCCACCGATGCTCACCTTGAGCTGTTGCGCCAGATTGCCAGCATGCTCGATCGCGAAGATGTGCGTAAGCGTCTGCGCGCTGCGAGAGACAACAAGGCCTTGTACCAGGTCGTCCTGGACGTGCAAAACGGGAGCTGAGCATGCGCCTGATCATCGTCAGCGGCCGCTCTGGCTCCGGCAAGAGCACTGCACTTGCCGTGCTGGAAGACAATGGCTTCTACTGCATCGACAACCTGCCCGCCGGGTTGCTGCCGCAGCTGGCTGAAAACGCGTTGATCAATACCGAGCTGATGCAGCCCAAGGTTGCTGTCTCGATTGATGCGCGCAACCTGCCAGGCCATCTGTCACGCTTCCCCGAGCTGCTCGAGGATGCCCGCGCACGGCACATCCAGTGCGATGTGCTGTACCTGGACGCTGACGAAGACACCCTGCTCAAGCGCTTCTCCGAAACGCGCCGCCGTCACCCACTGACCAACGCCAATCGCTCGCTGGCCGAAGCCATTCGGGTCGAGAGCGATATGCTCGGGCCGATTGCCGACCTTGCCGACCTGAAGATCGATACCACCAACCTCAACCTTTACCAGCTACGCGATTCGATCAAGCTGCGCCTGCTCAACCAACCCGAGCCGGGTACGGCGTTTTTAGTTGAGTCGTTTGGCTTCAAGCGGGGCATGCCGGTAGACGCCGACCTGGTGTTCGACGTGCGCTGCCTGCCCAATCCGTACTGGAAGCCGGAAATCCGCGAGCACTCAGGCCTGGATCAGCCAGTCATCGATTACCTGGCTGCGCAGCCGGATGTCGAAGAGATGTTCCAGGACATCTCCAGCTATCTGCTCAAATGGCTGCCGCGCTTCGCCGCCAGCAACCGTGCCTATGTCACCATCGCCATCGGCTGCACCGGCGGCCACCATCGCTCGGTGTACCTGACCGAGCGCCTCGGCCAGGTTCTGCAGCAATCCTTGAAAAACGTCCAGGTCCGCCACCGCGACCTCTAGCCCACAGGATTTACCCGAACATGCCCGCCCGCGAAATCACCATCATTAACAAGCTGGGCCTGCACGCCCGAGCGGCCGCCAAGTTCGTCGGCGTGGCCGGGCGCTTTCCTTGCCAGGTGAGGGTCGGCCGGGCGCCAGACAAGCTGGTCGATGGCAAAAGCATCATGGCGGTGATGATGCTCGCAGCGGGCAAGGGCACTCAGGTGCACCTGTTCACCGAGGGCGAGCAGGAAGACGAGGCACTCCAGGCCGTGGTGGATTTGATCAACAACTACTTCGACGAAGGCGAATAACGCCCCGCCGCTGCCAGGCCCAGCGCTGCCGCAGCGCTGGACCAGCAAACGGTCACGACATGGCCGTGTCCATCACCATCATCAGGCAGAAGCCCACGCACAGCCCCAGGCTTGCCAGGCGATAGTTGCCGTTGCTGCGTGATTCCGGAATGATCTCCTGCGTCACCACCAGCAACATCGCTCCCGCCGCGCAGGCCAGGCCCAACGGTAACAGCAGTTCGGCAACATTCACTAGCCACGCGCAGATCACTGCTGCCAGCGGCTCGACCAGGCCCGAGGCCGCGCCGATCAAGAAAGCCTTGAGGCGCGACATCCCCGCCCCGGCCAGCACCAAGGCGATCACCAGACCTTCCGGCACATCCTGCAGGGCGATGCCCATGGCCAGGCTGTCGGCGTCCGGCATGCCGCCACCGGCCGATACGCCAATGGCCATCCCTTCAGGAATGTTATGGGCAATGATGGCAATCACGAACAACCAGATCCGCGCCGCGATAACCGGCTGATTGCCGTTACCGACCAAGGCTTCGGGTGAAGCACCCGAGACCTTGAGGTCGACCAGAAACAGGCAAAGCGCGCCGAACAGCAGGCCAAAACTGATCAGCCCACCGGCGCCCCATGGGCTGAAACCGATCGCCTCTGCAGCGGCCAGGCCCGGCATGATCAGCGAGAACGCAGTCGCTGCCAGCATCACTCCAGCGCCGAAGCCGAGCAAGGTGTCAGCCACCGCCACCGGCATATTGCGGATCACCAACACCGGCACCGCGCCCAGCGCAGTACCCAGAGCGCACAGTGCACCGCCCTCCAGAGCCCGCAGCATGCGCGGCTCCAGGCCCAGCCAATCGATCCCGCGTGCCACTAGCAGCGCAGTCCCGACCAGCAAAAGCACAGTCCCAAGCGCCAGACGAAACAGGCGCACACTGCTGACAGACATCACCTGCGAGCGCATACCGGTTAGGCTCACTTCAAGGCTTGCTGATAGCGGCGTTCCACTTCGGCCCAATCGACCACGTTGTAGAACGCGCCAATGTATTCAGGCCGGCGGTTCTGGTACTTCAGGTAGTAGGCGTGCTCCCACACGTCCAGGCCGAGGATCGGCGTGTTGCCGTGCATCAGCGGGCTGTCCTGGTTGCCGCTGCTCTCGACCACCAGTTGCTTGGTCGGGGTCACGCTGAGCCAGGCCCAGCCACTGCCGAAGCGGCTCAGCGCAGCCTTGGTGAAAGCCTCCTTGAAAGCATCAAAGCCACCTAATTGCTGCTCGATGGCCTTGGCCACCTCGCCTTGCGGCACGCCGCCGCCATTGGGCGCCATAACAGTCCAGAACAAGCTGTGGTTGGCGTGGCCACCGCCCTGGTTGATCACCGCTGCCTGCAACTTTTCAGGCAATTGCTTGACCGCGCCAACCAGTTTTTCCACCGGCCACTCAGCCCACTCGGTGCCCTCGATGGCCGCGTTGAGGTTGTTGATGTAGGTCTGGTGATGCTTGCTGTGGTGGATTTCCATGGTCTGGGCGTCGATGTGCGGCTCCAGCGCATCGTAGGCGTACGGCAGTGCAGGCAAGGTATGCGGCATGTCAGTGGATTCCGTAATTATGTGAGTGAGGTGCAACTTCCGGCGCAGCAATCAGCTCGCTCGCCGCGCCAGCCTGGCGGTTGAGCAAGCGCGCGGTGCGCGGGTACTGGCCGTACTCGGCAATGAAATTGAGCAGCTCGGTGTAGGTACGTGCGCTGTGGCGCAGTGCCGCCTCGCGTAGCGGCTGCGGCAGTCGTGGCTCGTGGCTGGCCTGCAGCAGGCGCTGATGGGCAGCGCAGAGGTAATCCGCGCTTTCGTGGGGTTGGTTCAGGCGCAGGTGCAGATCGGCCAGGTTGTGATGGGCGATGACCAGTGCGGCAACCGCCTCGTCAACGTCATGCCAGCGCTCGAGCAGCACCTGGGCCAGGGCCAGCGCTTGCAGGTAATACTCCCGAGCGTCGACCCAGTCGCCTTGGGCAAACAGCCGGTTGGCGTGATCGGTGGTGCGTTTCCAGTGCTGCATGACGTGCCTCCTGGACGGTCAGATACCGCCAGCGGTGAGTTTTTCCGGGTCAAGCAAGGCTTCGAGCTGGTCACGCGAGAGGTCGGTGTGCTCCAACGCCACGTCGATGATCGGCCGGCCTTGCTTGTAGGCGGTCTTGGCGATCTCGGCGGCCTTCAGGTAGCCGATGATCGGGTTCAGCGCGGTGACCAGAATCGGGTTGCGCGCCAGGGCTTCCTTGAGCTTGCTTTCATTGACCTTGAAGGTCGCGATGGCCTTGTCGGCCAGCAAGCGGCTGGCGTTGGCCATCAGCTCGATGCTCTCCAGCAGGTTGCGAGCGATTACCGGCAGCATCACGTTGAGTTCGAAGTTGCCCGACTGTCCGGCCACGGCGATGGTGGCGTCGTTGCCGATGACTTGTGCAGCCACCATGGCGGTCGCCTCGGGAATCACCGGGTTGACCTTGCCCGGCATGATCGAAGAGCCAGGCTGCAGGGCCTGCAGTTCGATCTCGCCCAGGCCCGCCAGCGGGCCGGAGTTCATCCAGCGCAGGTCGTTGGCGATCTTGGTCAGGGCAACGGCGGTGGTTTTCAGCTGGCCAGACAGCGCCACGGCAGTGTCCTGCGAACCGATCAGGGCAAACAGATTGTCACCGGGGGTGAATTCAATCGCGGTCAGGCCGCTCAGCTGGCGGGCGAAACCGGCGGCGAACTGCGGGTGAGCGTTGATCCCGGTACCTACCGCAGTGCCGCCTTGGGCCAGCGCCTGCAGGCTCGGCAGGGTCGCTTCAAGATGGCTCAAGGCAGCGCGGATCTGTGCCGCCCAGCCAGCCAATACCTGGCTCATGCGCACCGGCATGGCATCCATCAGGTGAGTGCGGCCGGTCTTGACGTACTGATGCACCTCAACGGCCTTGGCATCGATCACCTGCACCAGGTGGCGCAGTGCCGGCAGCAACTGCTCGTGCATGGCCAGCGCAGCGCTGACATGGATGGTAGTGGGGATGATGTCGTTGCTGCTCTGGCCACAGTTGACGTGGTCATTAGCGTTGACTGGCTCGCCCTGGACGCGGCTGGCCAAGGTGGCAATCACCTCGTTGGCGTTCATGTTCGAGCTGGTACCAGAACCCGTCTGATAAACGTCGACCGGGAAGTGCTGAATGAAATCCTCGGCCAGCAACTGCTCGACCGCCTGGACGATGGCCTGGCCTTGCGCCGGCGAGATCTGCTCGAGTTCGACGTTGGCCTCGGCCGCTGCCGCCTTGGCCAGCAACAGTGCACGGATGAACTGCACCGGCATGCGCTGGCCGCTGATCGGGAAGTTATCGACCGCGCGCTGGGTCTGAGCGCCATACAGGGCCTGGGCCGGCACCTGCAGTTCACCCATGCTGTCACGCTCGATACGGGTATTACTCATGGTCAATTCCTTGCAACAGTTCGTCGGGGGAAATCGAAGGCAGCAGCACGCAATTGGCGAGCTGCATGGCATAGGGCTGCCAGCGCTGGTTCTGCTCAAGGCGATCAAGGCTGCGCAGGTCCAGCAGCGGCCGCCAGGCCTGGTCCAGGCACTGCGCGCGCCAGTGCCAGGGCAGCATGCGATCGCTGGCGGTATCCAGCAGCAGACGCAGGGAAGTCAGGGCGACGGTCCATGGCGAGGTCGCGGTGCAGCACACCAGGTAGCGACCTTCGGCCAGGTAATGCTCGATCAGTCGCGGCTCGTCGGGGTCGAGCGCGCAGCGAATGCGCCGGCTCAGCCAACGCCAGTTTTCCAGGTAGGGCAACTCATGGAGTACGGTATTCATGAATATCATCACTGCTGGACGGTGTAATGATATTCATTATTAAGTGATAAATAGAATCACTTCAACCCCGAAGGCAAAAACAAAAGACCCGGCGCGATGGCCGGGTCCGGGGTGTGCAACTGGCACAACGGAGGGTTTTAGCTGCCCGCGACCGTCATGCGCTCAATCAGCACAGAGCCGCTGTGGATATTGCTGCGGGTTTCAAGATCGCTGCCAATCGCCACAATCTGCTGAAACATGTCCTTCATATTGCCGGCAATGGTCACTTCCTGCACAGCGAACTGAATCTCGCCGTTCTCGACCCAGTAGCCCGCTGCGCCACGCGAGTAATCACCCGTGACCATGTTCAGACCATGTCCCATCAGCTCGGTTACCAACAGGCCACGGCCCATGCGCCGAATCAATGCAGCTTGATCTTCGACGCCATGGGTGACGAACAGGTTGTGCACGCCCCCCGAATTGGCGGTGCTTGGCAAGCCCAGCTTGCGCCCCGAATAGGTACCGAGCAGGTACGCCACCAGTTCGCCGTTTTCGACGAACGGCTTGGCGTAGGTGGCCAGGCCATCGCCGTCGAACCCCGCGCTGCCCAGTGCCCGCGGCAAGTGCGGGCGTTCATCCAGGGTCAGCCAGCTGGGAAACAGGCGCTGCCCCAGCGAGCCTTCGAGGAACGACGACTTGCGGTACAGATTGCCGCCCGAGATCGCCCCAAGAAAGCTGCCGAACAGGCCACCGGCAAGCTCGGCAGAGAACAGCACCGGCACTTCGCAGGTCGGCACCGGGCGCGCACCCAGGCGGCTTGCGGCACGTTGCGCTGCACGCAGGCCAATGCTGCGCGGGTCGGCCAGCAGTTCGCCCTGGCGGTTGACGTCATACCAGTAGTCGCGCTGCATCTGCCCGTCGGCTTCGGCAATCATCACGCAACTGAGGCTGTGCCGGGTCGAGGCATAGCCGCCGATAAAGCCATGGCTGTTGCCGTAAACACGGCAGCCCTGATGGGTGTTGAGGGTGGTGCCGTCGGCATTCTTGATCCGCGGATCGGCATCAAAAGCAGCGGCCTCACAGGCCAGTGCCTGCTCGATGGCCTGCTCGGGGCTGATGTCCCAATCGTGATACAGGTCAAGCTCAGGGATATCGCGGGCCATCAGGGCGGCATCGGCCAGCCCGGCGCATTCGTCTTCCGAGGTGTGCTTGGCAATCGCCAGGGCTGCAGCAACGGTTTCGCGAATGGCCTCCGGGCCGCTGGCCGAGGTACTCGCCGAGCCCTTGCGCTGGCCGACATAGAGGGTGATGCCAAAGCCCTGGTCACGGTTGAACTCGACCGTCTCGACCTCGCGCTGACGCACCGTGGTCGACAAACCCTGCTCCAGCGACACCGCCACCTCGCAGGCGCTGGCACCCTGGCGGCGCGCTTCGGCAACGATCGCCTCGACTTGCTCCTGCAAGGCCGGCAGGTCCTTCGGGCCTATGCTCTGGACTGCACTCATGGTCTTCTCCACTCAAATTCTGCTTACGGCTAGGGTCATTCTACGACCGGGCCGGACAATTGGCCCCCGACTGGTTATCATGGCGGCGATTTCTAGCGGACGGCCACCATGGTTGATTCATACGACGACGCCTTCGATGGCGAAAAAAGCAAAACCCAGATCAAGCGCGAGCTACATGCACTGGTTGAACTCGGCGAGCGCCTGACGACGCTCAAGCCTGACACCCTGGCGCGCCTGCCCTTGACCGACCCGCTGCGCAAGGCCTTGGCCGATGCCAGCAAGCACACCGCGCACATCGCCCGCAAACGCCATATGTCGTTCGTCGGCAAGCTGATGCGCGACCAGGACACCGACGCAATTCTTGCGGTGATCGAGCAACTCGACAGCTCTACCCGCCAGTACAACGAACGCTTTCACGGCCTTGAGCGCTGGCGCGATCGGCTGGTCGACGGCAACGACGAGGACCTTGAGCGGTTTGTTCAGGAATACCCTGAAACCGACCGTCAGCAACTGCGCTCGTTGATCCGCCATGCCCAGCACGAAAAAGCCCGGGACAAGCCGCCGGCTGCTGCGCGCAAGGTGTTCAAGTACATCCGCGAACTTGACGAAGCTCAGCGCGGCCTGCGCTAGGTAATGCCTCGTGCGCAGCAAGCCCGCCCCCACCGCGGTGGAGGCGCGCTTGCTGCGCACTACGCTCACCCGCCGGTACCGCCGACGGTGATCGCATCCAGCTTCAGGGTCGGCTGGCCAACGCCCACCGGCACCGACTGACCATCCTTGCCACAGGTACCGACGCCGCTGTCCAGCGCCAGGTCGTTACCGACCATCGATACCCGGCTCATCGCCTCCGGCCCATTGCCAATCAACGTCGCCCCCTTGACCGGCGCGGTGATCTTGCCGTCTTCGATCAGGTACGCCTCACTGGTGGAGAAGACGAACTTGCCGCTGGTGATATCGACCTGGCCACCGCCCAGGTTGGCACAGTAGATGCCCTTCTTGACCGAAGCGATGATCTCTTCGGGATCGCTCTCGCCTGCGCGCATGTAGGTGTTGGTCATACGCGGCATCGGCAGGTGCGCGTAAGATTCGCGGCGGCCGTTACCGGTCACTGCCATGCCCATCAGGCGCGCGTTGAGCTTGTCCTGCATGTAGCCTTTGAGGATGCCGTTCTCGATCAGCGTGGTGCACTCGGTTGGCGTACCTTCGTCGTCGACGCTGAGCGAGCCGCGACGATCCTGCAGAGTGCCGTCATCGACGATGGTGCACAGGCTGGAGGCAACCTTCTGGCCGATCTGCCCGCTGTAGGCGGAACTGCCCTTGCGGTTGAAATCGCCTTCCAGGCCATGGCCGACCGCCTCGTGCAGAAGCACGCCGGACCAGCCCGGGCCAAGCACCACTGGCAAGGTGCCGGCCGGCGCCGGCTTGGCTTCGAGGTTGACCAGCGCCTGGCGCAGGGCTTCACGGGCATAGCCCATGACCCGCTCCTCGGTGAAGAAGCGGTAGTCGGTCCGCCCACCACCGCCCTGCCCGCCACGTTCACGGCGGCCGTCCTTCTCGACGATCACACTGACATTGAAGCGCACCAGCGGACGCACGTCGGCAGCCAGGCCGCCATCGGCAGCGGCCACCAGAATCCGCTCCCAGACCCCGGCCATGCTCACGCTGACCTGCTGGATGCGCGGGTCAAGGGCCCGCGTGGCGACGTCGACGCGCTTGAGCAGTTCGACCTTGTCGGCACGGCTGAGCACATCCAGCGGGTTGTTCGGGGTGTACAGCTGGGTCACATCCTGGCTGCGAAACGCCTGCACCGTGCCGTTCTGGCCGGCACGCGAGATCGACCGGGCGGCGCGTGCGGCCGAGGTCAGGGCTTCGAGGTTGATCGCATTGCTGTAGGCGAAGCCGGTTTTCTCACCAGACAGGGCGCGCACGCCAACGCCTTGGTCGAGGTTGAAGCTGCCTTCTTTGACGATGCCGTCTTCCAGCGCCCAGGTTTCAGAAATCTGGCCCTGGAAGTACAGATCGGCAGCATCGATGCCGGGCCCGGCCAACTCGCCCAGTACAGCCTGCAGGCTGTCCAGGGTCAGTCCGCCCGGGGCAAGCAGCTGGTCGCTGACGGTGGTTAACATCTGGCTCATAGTCACTCCGAGGTGTGCGCAGGCCGCAAAGCGTCCTGCGAGAAAAAGCGCCGGTGCGTAATCACCGGCATCCGCGCCCGGATGGACGCTTGTTGATCTATGTCGCGCTCGGCCAGCAGCACCGCTTCACCGCGAGCCTGCTGGGCGATGATGCGCCCCCAGGGGTCGACGATCGCCGCCTGACCGTGGGTTTCGCGGGGGCCGGGGTGGATTCCGCCCTGGGCCGCCGCCAACAGATAGCATTGGGTTTCGATGGCTCGGGCGCGAATCAGTACCTCCCAATGCGCCGCACCGGTCACCGCAGTAAATGCTGCGGGGGCCGTGATCAACTCCGCGCCGGCCGCCCTCAGTGCACTGTACAGTTCAGGGAAGCGCAGGTCATAACAGACCGACAGGCCTACCTTGCCCAGCGGCGTGTCGGCCACCACCACCTGGCTGCCGTGGGCATAGTCATCCGATTCACGGTAACGACCGCGGTTGTCGGCCACATCGACATCGAACAGGTGCAGCTTGTCGTAGCGTGCGACCACCTCACCGTGCTCGTCGATCAGCAGCGAACAGGCATGCGCCTTGGCGTCCGGCTGGCCGAGCGGGGGCAACGGCAAGGTGCCGGCAACTATCCATAACTTGAGGGCGCGAGCGGTGCGTTTCAACCATGGCAGGATCGGCCCTTCGCCACGCGCCTCGGCCAGGCCGATCGCAGCGGCATCGCGCCGGCCCATGGCAGCGAAGTTTTCCGGCAGCACCGCGAGCCGAGCGCCGGCGGCAGCGGCTTGCTCGAGCAATACACCGGCCCGCTGCAGGTTGGCCATCACATCGTCCTGGCTGACCATCTGAATCACCGCTGCTTTCATCGGCACTCCTAGCGAGACTTTTCGAAAGGTTTCACAAAGGTGATCTTAGGCTCTTTCCACGAGCCATCGACGCGATAGTGCACGCTGGCAAAGCGCGAAATTCGATCACCAATCAATTGATCGACCAGAAACAGCGCACCACCAATGGCCGGCGCGCCGACGATCAACGCCGCCAACGGCAGGTTGTTGGTGACCGGCAGGGTGACCTGGAGGTTGGCAGCGATGCGATCACGCACCATGTCCATGGTGCCATCGAGCTCGAAGTTGCTGGACGGCCCGGTGACGGTAATCGGCTCACGGGTCACGTAAACGCCTTCACTAGCCACCAGCAGGCCCTTGACCCGGTCATAGCCAAGACCCTTCTCGAACAGGTCGGAGAAGTCCAGGCGCAGGCGCCGACCGATCGAGTTGAAGTTGAGTAGACCGAACACGCGCAACGCCTGGGCGCCGCCCTCGACCTCGACGAACTGACCACTGCGCAACGACGCATCGAGGCTGCCGGAGAAGCGCTTGGTGTCGATCCAGGCCGGCGAGCCAGGCCAGCGGCCATCGACATCCAGATGGAAGTCGCGGCTGGTTACCGTTGGCGCAAAGCCAAAGCCCTGCAGCACATCGGCCAGGTTCTTGCCATCCAGGCGGCCCTTGTACCAGCTCGCAGTGCTGCCCGGCGGACCTTCCCAGGCGCCATTACCGTCGATGTGCAGGCCCTTGATCAGCAGGTCGACGCCATTGAAAGACACGCCGCGCGGGGTCGGTCGCAATTTCAGCGCTACCGAACCGAACAGGTCATCACCGCGATACAGCTTGTCGATGCTCAGGTCCAGCGCAGGGACCTTGCGCGGGTCGAAACTGGCCAGCGGGTCGGGGGCATTGTCGTCCTGCGCTTGCGCTGGATCGGCCGGTGGCAGGCGCAGGCTCTGCAGTTTGACCACCATGGGCTGCGCCTTGGCATCCGGAATGCGTGCGTTGCCGATCACCTCGCGGCTGTCCAGGCGCAGGTCCCAGGCACTGGCGACACGGGCCAGGCGGACCACGGCCTGGTTCAGTTGGGTGCCGAAAGCTTGTATCTGGCCGATGCTCAGATCGACGCTTTGCAGGGTCTGCCGGGCACTGCCACCGGGGTCATCGCCGGCCAGGCGCTGTGCCTGCTGCTGCCACGCTTCAAGATCGAGCGTGTCGAGCCGGCCACGCACGCGCAGGCCCTTGCCACCAGGCAGCTGTGGCTCGCCCGCGCCCAGCAGCAGCTCGCCGCGGCCTTGGTCAAGCTTGCCGCCGGGCGCTGCGTAGGCGAAGCGTGTGCTGTCCCCATAACGGGCATCGAAGCGTCGCTCGTTACCTTGCAGGGTCATGCTGAAGCGGCTGTCACGGGTATCCTGGGCAGCCTTGGCAAAGGGCGCCGGCAAGTCGATGCTGAGGCCTTTGAGCGAAGAATCGACGGTCAGGCGATTGTCCCGGCTGCCCAGGCTCAGCTGCAGCTGATAGGGAATCTCGCCGCTGGCAGGCAAGGCCTGCTTGACCTGCAGCCAGTCGGTCAAGGTCTTCAACGCGACCTGGCCAGAGGCATTGATGCGGGTCTGCATCTGACCGGGCTGGCCCTCGGCGACGATTTGCGCGGTGACCGGTTTGCCAAAGGCCTGCAGGCTGATGTTGTTGCCGCTCAGGCCCTTGTCCAGGTCGAAGGTGAAATCGCCCTTGAGCTTGCTCAGTTGCAGCTCCGGCGGCTCGACCTTGAGGCGCGCATCAGCGGTGCTGAAGTCGACCTTGACCTTGGGTAGCTTGCGGTGTGCCATTGGGATATCGAGGTTGAGCTTGCCGTTGAGCGGGCCTTCACCTTCCCAGCCAGCGAAAATATCAGCAGTGCCGATCGGCGCCTCTTGGAGGATCTTCAGGCCATCGCCGAGCGGGCCGGCGAAGTTGCCGGTCAGGTACAGATGGCTGTCCTGGCCAGCGTCAACGTGGGGGATGTTCACCGTGACATCGCTGACCTTGGTGTCGAGCAACAGGCCTTGCCGGGCCTTGATGCGCACGCCGCTGTCTTCGATCAGCACATCGCCGGCCACCTGCTGCACCTGAGGCCAGCCGGGCTGGAAGTCCAGCGCCGCGTCACGCACCTTGAAGAACAGGCTGATACTGCGCGCTTCGGGGGTGGCATCGTGGTTCAGCGAACCCTGATACTGGAAGTAGCCCTCATCCACAGTGCCCTTGACGATGGCACTGCGCAGCCATTCATCGAGGGCCGGGCTAAGGACTTCGGGCAGATATTTGGCGGTGTAGCGACCATCGCCTTCGGTCAGGCCGACGCGCAGGTCCATGTAGTCTTCGCGGCCTTCCTCGAACAGCAGGCGGATCAGGAAGTCGCCGGCGATCTTGCCTTCTTCGCCAAGTACCTTGAGGTACGGTGCGATCAGGGTGAAGCCCTCCTGATCCAGGCGCCAGGTGAGCAAAGCATTGGCTTTCTGGTAATGCCAGGGTTTGGCGAAGATCGGATACAGATGCAGCATGAACGCATCGGTATCCAGGCGCAATTCGCCATGACCGAGGTCGCCGCTGATGCTGCCGCTGACGTTCCCCGCCGCCGGCGCACCGTGGTAGGCGTTGAAACCAATGCGGTCCAGGTTGGCGGCAAACTGCAGGCGCTGATCACCTTCGGCCTTGGGCCGGATATCCAGCTTCACGTTATGCAGCGCGCCGGTCACCTTGAGCCCGTCGACCACCGCCATGAGGTTGTCCGGCAACGGCGCCAAAGCATTGATCAAGGGGGTCAGAGGGGTCAGGTCGAGGGTGTCGGCCTGGACCTGCCAGGATTCTTCGAGAGGTGTCGAAGCGCTGTGCTGTCGGGCTTGCAGGTGGGTTTCCCAACGCTGCTTGCCGATGCTGGCCGCCAGCGAGTCGAGCACTAGCTGGTAACCGTCCTCACCACGCTGCAGCCAGGCGGACAAGGCAAGGTTATCCAGGCTGACGGGCTTGCGGCTGCTGTAGGCACCACGCAGGTGCGGCGCGTTGAGGCGCACGCTTGCGTGCTGCAACTGGCCCTTGCGCACACCTACCCAGAATTCGCCGCCCGCGCGCAGCGCTTCGGCGCGCCACTGGCCAAGCAGCTTGGGTGGCAGCCAGTGCGACCAGTCGCTTTGCGGCAGGCTCAGGTAGCCGTCCAGGGAGCCATCGCGCCAGTTATCAGCCGTGGCCCGGCTACGCAGATTGAGCGCCAGTGGCTGCCCATCGGGCAGGGTCGCCCGTGCATCCAGCGCCTGGCGCGAGGCGCCGGCCTGCAAGCCAACGCTGACGTAAGTCAGGGTCAGGGGATCGCGCTGCCAGGGGTGCAGTGTGACCTGGCTATCGAATACGTCGATCCGCCCCAGCTGCTGCAAGCGCTGCAGCAACTGCGCCGGGTCGAGCGGGGTGTCGTCCTGCTTGGGCAGGCCTTCCAGCGCCCAGGAGCCCTGCTCGTCCTCGCGCAGAATCAACTGCAGGCCGCCCAGCTGGATGCGCGCCAGGCGCACTTCGCGGGCCTTGAGGCTGGCCCACAGATCAGGCACGGCCTTGACGTCATCCAGGCGCAGCGCATCGGCGCCCTCGCCCAGCTGCAGATCACGCACACGCAGCACCGGTGCCAGGCCACTCCAGCGGCCTTCCAGTGCGCCGATATGTACCGGCAGGCCGAGGGACTGCTCAGCCTTGCTCTCAACGTCGGCGCGATACTCTGCCACCAGCGGCACCAGTTGCCGGCCGATGCTCACATACAGCGCCACCAGCACCGCCAGCAAGGCACACAAGCCCAGCCCCCAACGGGTCAAGGCGCTCAGAACGCGGGTCAGACGCTCCATGGCCATGGCCCTCCAAAACGTGCTTTAACTATGGCTGCAAGCGCGACTTTCGCCAACCGGCGATGGTTTTCAGGACGCGTCAGAGGAGCACCACATCGTATTGTTCCTGGGAGTACATGGTCTCGACCTGGAAGCGGATGGTGCGGCCGATGAACGCTTCCAGCTCAGCAACGTTGCCGGACTCTTCATCGAGCAGACGATCGACCACCTTCTGGTTGGCCAGCACACGGTAGCCCTCGGCCTGATAAGCCCGCGCTTCACGGAGGATCTCGCGGAAGATTTCGTAGCAGATGGTTTCGGCGGTTTTCAGCTTGCCGCGGCCCTGGCAGCCGGCGCACGGCTCGCACAAGACTTGCTCAAGGCTCTCGCGGGTGCGCTTGCGGGTCATCTGCACCAGACCCAGCTCGGTGATGCCGATGATGTTGGTCTTGGCGTGATCACGTTCGAGCTGTTTTTCCAGGGTGCGCAGCACCTGGCGTTGGTGCTCCTGATCTTCCATGTCGATGAAGTCGATGATGATGATCCCGCCGATGTTGCGCAGACGCAGCTGGCGGGCGATCGCCGTGGCCGCCTCGAGGTTGGTCTTGAAGATGGTTTCTTCGAGGTTGCGATGGCCGACGAAGGCGCCAGTATTGACGTCGATGGTGGTCATCGCCTCGGCCGGATCGACCACCAGGTAGCCACCAGACTTGAGCGGCACCTTGCGCTCGAGCGCACGCTGGATTTCGTCTTCGACACCATACAGGTCGAAGATCGGCCGCTCGCCCGGATAGTGTTCGAGGCGGTCGGCAATCTCCGGCATCAGTTCACCGACGAACTGCGTGGTTTTCTGGAAGGTTTCCCGCGAGTCGATGCGGATTTTCTCGATCTTGTGGTTGACCAGGTCACGCAAGGTCCGCAGCGCCAGGCCGAGGTCTTCGTAAATGACCGTCGGTGCACCGCAGGTCTGGATCTGGCTGGCGATCTGCTCCCACAGCCGGCGCAGGTAGCGGATGTCCTGGAGGATGTCGTCCTGGCGAGCGCCTTCGGCAGCGGTGCGCAGGATGAAGCCGCCGGCGTCCTTGACGTTTTCCTGCTCGATGCAGCTGTTGACCACCTGCTTGAGGCGCTCGCGTTCGGCTTCGTCCTCGATCTTCAGCGAAATACCGACGTGACTGCTACGCGGCATGTACACCAGATAGCGCGACGGAATCGACAGCTGAGTAGTCAGCCGCGCGCCCTTGGTGCCGATCGGATCCTTGGTGACCTGCACCACCAGTGACTGGCCTTCATGCACCAGCGCAGTGATGGTCTCGACCGCCGAGCCTTCGCGCTGGGAAATCTCCGAGGCATGAATGAACGCCGCGCGGTCCAGGCCGATATCGACGAAGGCTGCCTGCATGCCCGGCAGAACCCGCACCACCTTGCCTTTGTAGATATTGCCAACGATACCGCGGCGCAGGGTGCGCTCGACATGCACCTCCTGCAGAACACCGTTTTCAACCACTGCCACGCGCGATTCCATCGGCGTGATGTTGATCAGGATCTCTTCACTCATGGCAGGTTCTCATCAAAGGTCTGGGGTTATGATGGATCGCTGACCGATCCCTGGCTAGCGCTGCGTTCAACCCTCTGCCTGAGCTGCTGGCAGTTGCCAGCAGGGGATGCCGAACTGGCCGAGCAAATCGGCGGTTTCGCTGAGCGGCAGGCCGACCACGGCCGAATAGCTGCCGCTCAGTGCGGTGACAAAAATCGCGGCCAAACCCTGGATGGCATAGCCGCCGGCTTTGTCCAGCGGCTCTCCGCTGGCCCAATAGCGGCTGGCCTCGTCAGGGCCGATCGAGCGAAAACGTACCGTGCTGGCGACGCACAGGCTGCGGACCTGCTGGCCATCATCCAGAGCAACTGCGGTAAGTACCTGATGCTCGCGCCCAGCCAGTTCAGCGAGCATAGCCAGGCCGTGTTCGCGGCTTTCAGGCTTGCCGAGAATGCGCCCATCAAGCACCACCGCAGTATCGGCGCCGAGTACCACACCAGCACCGGTGATATGGGCCAGTCCGGCAGCTGCCTTGGAGCGAGCCAGGCGCTCGACATAAGCCGCGGCGTTTTCCTCGGCAAGCGGGGTTTCATCGATGGGTGCGCTGACGGTGGTGAACGGTACGCCAATCTGGGTCAACAGTTCACGACGACGCGGCGAGCCAGAGGCGAGATAGAGTGGCTTCATGTGGACATATCCCTGTCAGGCGCGGCGATGCCGGTCAGTTGATGTGCAGGCGGCGGCGCAGGTCGCGCAAGGCAAAGCTGATCCACGGCCAGAGCAGCGCACTGATGACTGCCGACCACACCAGCGCCAGGGTCGGCAGGCGATTGCCGGTCAGGGCACTGAGCCACAACTGGATCAACTGGGCGATGCCGAAGATCACCAGGATCACCAGGCTCTGCTGCCACAGCGGGAACATGCGCAGGCGCTGCTGCAATGACAGCACCAGGAAGGCGATCAGGGTCAGAATCAGCGCGTTCTGCCCCAGCAGGGTGCCGTACAGCACATCCTCTGCCAGGCCCAGCACGAAGGCGGTGGTCATGCCGACCTTGTTCGGTACGTTGAGTACCCAGAATGACACCAGCAGGGCCAGCCACATCGGCCGGAACACTTCCATGAACTGCGGCATCGGCGAGACGCTGAGCAACAGGCCGATGGCGAAGCTGAGCCAGATGACCCAACCGTTTCTACTGCGCGAACTGGCCATCATTGCCTCCGCGGTTGGCTGGGCGACGCAGCAGGCGTCGCAGCCGGATTAACGGGTGCCGCTGGCGTTGCCGCAGGGGCAGTAGGGTTGGCGGGCGCAGTGCTTGCTGGCGCGCTGGCAGCAGGTGTGGCTTGCTCGGTAGCAGCTGCGGCTGGCGGCTGCGCCGTACCCTGCCGATCAGCTTCTTCCTGGGCCATGGCTGCCTCGGTCGCACGCTGCTCCGGGGTGCGGCGGTCGCTGAACACAAGCAGCATATAGCGGCTGCGGTTGAGCGCCGCAGTAGGGATGGCGCGCACGATCGCGAACGGCTGACCGGAATCGTGGATCACTTCGTTGACCGTGGCCACCGGGTAACCGGCCGGGAAGCGCTGACCCATGCCCGAGCTCACCAGCAAGTCGCCCTCTTTGACATCGGCAGTGTCGGCAACATGGCGCAGCTCAAGCCGCTCCGGGTTACCGGTACCACTGGCGATGGCGCGCAAGCCGTTGCGGTTGACCTGCACCGGAATGCTGTGGGTGGAGTCGGTGAGCAGCAGTACCCGCGAGGTGTAAGGCATCAGCTCGACCACCTGGCCCATCAGGCCGCGGGCATCGAGCACCGGCTGGCCGAGGAAGACGCCGTCGCGCTCGCCCTTGTTGATCAGGATACGGTGGGTGAACGGATTGGGGTCGACGCCGATCAGCTCGGCCACTTCAACCTTCTCGTTGACCAGCGCCGACGAGTTGAGCAACTCGCGCAGGCGCACGTTCTGCTCGGTCAGGGCCGCCAGCTTTTGCAAGCGCCCCTGCAACAGCAGGGCTTCGGTCTTGAGTTTTTCGTTCTCGGCGGCAAGCTCGGTGCGGCTGCCGAACTGGCTGGCGACACCCTGAAATACGCGCTGCGGGAGGTCTGTGAGCCAATACGACTCCATCAGCACCAGGCCCATCTGGCTACGCACTGGTTTGAGCAGGGCGAAGCGCGAGTCGACCACCATCAAGGCAACCGAGAGCACCACCAGTACCAGCAGACGAACGCCCAGCGAAGGGCCCTTGGAGAAAAGCGGTTTAATGGGCCGTTCCTCGTGGACGACGATTCAGGAGGTGACTGGACATGAAGCGGAGCACCGGCCTGCTGCGAATTGACGGAAACAGCGCCCCACGGACGCCAACCCAGCGCATACAGGTAGCACTGCGAGTGCTACCTGTAAACCAGGCGATCATTACCGGACGTTGAACAGCGCCGTGAATCACTCGCTCGAGAGCAGATCCATTGCGTGTTTGTCCATCATTTCCAACGCACGACCACCGCCACGAGCCACACAGGTCAGCGGGTCTTCGGCGACGATCACCGGCAGGCCGGTTTCCTGCGCCAGCAGCTTGTCGAGGTCGCGCAGCAGCGCGCCACCACCGGTCAGCACCAGACCACGCTCAGCGATGTCCGAGGCCAGTTCCGGCGGCGACTGCTCAAGGGCGCTCTTGACCGCCTGGACGATGGTCGCCAGGGATTCCTGCAGCGCTTCGAGCACTTCGTTGGAGTTCAGGGTAAAGGCACGCGGCACGCCCTCGGCCAGGTTACGGCCACGTACGTCGACTTCACGTACTTCACCACCTGGGTAGGCGGTGCCGATTTCCTGTTTGATGCGCTCGGCAGTGGATTCACCGATCAGGCTGCCGTAGTTGCGGCGCACGTAGGTAACGATAGCTTCGTCGAAGCGATCGCCGCCAACCCGTACCGATTCGGCGTAGACCACACCGTTAAGCGAGATCAGCGCGATTTCAGTGGTACCACCACCGATATCGACGACCATCGAGCCACGCGCTTCTTCGACCGGCAGGCCGGCACCGATGGCCGCAGCCATTGGCTCCTCGATCAGGAACACTTCACGTGCACCGGCGCCCAGCGCCGATTCACGGATGGCGCGGCGCTCGACCTGGGTCGATTTGCACGGCACGCAGATCAGCACACGTGGGCTGGGCTGCAGGAAGCTGTTTTCGTGAACCTTGTTGATGAAGTACTGCAACATTTTTTCACAAACGCTGAAGTCGGCGATGACGCCGTCTTTCATCGGACGAATGGCTGCAATGTTGCCGGGCGTACGGCCCAGCATACGTTTGGCTTCAGTCCCGACGGCGACAACGCTTTTCTGGTTGCCGTGGGTACGGATGGCAACAACCGAGGGCTCATTCAGGACGATACCGCGCTCACGCACGTAAATAAGGGTGTTGGCAGTACCCAGGTCGATAGACAGATCGCTGGAAAACATGCCACGCAGTTTCTTGAACATGGGAAAGTGACCCTGGGGAAAGCGTGGGTAAAAAAGTGCGGCAAACTCTAACAATGGCAGGGATTTTGGGCAAGGAGCCAATATGTTAAATTGGCAGTTTTTCCGAGCAAGCCTGCAGATGATCGCGGCTGTATGACCGCCAAAATGCCGGCATGTTCCTCATCGCGGAACTAATTCCGTTTGGTTTTTCTGGAGATTCCCCATGGCGCTGCAACGCTCCGACGTGGAAAAGATCGCCCATCTGGCCCGACTGGGGCTGAATGAAGGCGAACTGCCGCGCATCACCGATGCCTTGAACAGCATCCTCGGGTTGGTCGACCAGATGCAAGCTGTCGACACCAGCGGTATCGAACCGCTCGCCCACCCCCTGGAGGCCAGCCAACGTCTGCGCCCCGACCAGGTTACCGAAAGCAACCAGCGCGACGCGTATCAAGCCATCGCCCCGTCGACCGAGAACGGTCTGTACCTGGTTCCAAAAGTCATCGAGTAAGGGAAAGCACCTGCCATGCATCAATTGACCCTGGCCGAGATCGCCCGCGGACTCGCCGACAAGTCGTTTTCATCCGAAGAGCTGACCCAGAGCCTGCTGGGCCGGATCAAGCAACTCGATCCGCAACTGAACAGCTTCATCAGCGTCACCGAAGAACGCGCGCTGGATCAGGCGCGCGCTGCCGACGCCCGTCGCGCCGCTGGCGAAACCGGCCCTCTGCTGGGCGCCCCGATCGCCCACAAGGACCTGTTCTGCACCCAGGGCGTACGCACCAGCTGCGGCTCGAAGATGCTCGACAACTTCACCGCGCCGTATGACGCCACCGTGGTCAGCAAGCTGGCCGAGGCCGGTATGGTCACTCTGGGCAAGACCAACATGGACGAATTCGCCATGGGTTCAGCCAACGAATCCAGCCACTACGGCCCGGTGAAGAACCCGTGGAACCTCGAGCACGTGCCGGGTGGTTCGTCCGGTGGTTCGGCGGCAGCCGTGGCGGCACGCCTGCTGCCGGTGGCAACCGGCACCGATACCGGCGGCTCGATCCGCCAGCCGGCGGCGCTGACCAACCTGACCGGCCTGAAACCGACCTACGGTCGTGTTTCGCGCTGGGGCATGATCGCCTATGCATCGAGCCTCGATCAGGGCGGCCCGATGGCCCGTACTGCCGAAGACTGCGCCCTGCTCCTGCAAGGCATGGCCGGCTTCGACGCCAAGGACTCGACCTGCATCGACGAGCCAGTGCCTGATTACAGCGCCAACCTCAACGCGCCGCTGCAAGGCCTGCGCATCGGCCTGCCGAAGGAGTACTTCGGTGCCGGCCTCGACTCGCGCATCGCCGACCTGGTGCATGCCAGCGTCAAGGAACTGGAGCAGCTCGGCGCGGTGGTCAAGCAGATCAGCCTGCCGAACATGCAACACGCCATCCCGGCGTACTACGTGATCGCCCCCGCTGAAGCCTCGTCCAACCTGTCGCGCTTTGATGGCGTGCGCTTTGGCTATCGCTGCGAGGATCCGAAGGATCTCACCGACCTCTACAAGCGCTCGCGCGGTGAAGGTTTCGGCGTTGAAGTACAGCGCCGGATCATGGTTGGCGCCTACGCGCTGTCGGCCGGTTACTACGACGCCTACTACCTGCAGGCACAGAAGATTCGCCGCCTGATCAAGAACGACTTCATGGCAGCCTTCGAAGACGTCGACCTGATTCTCGGCCCAACCACGCCCAACCCGGCCTGGAAACTTGGCGCCAAGAGCAACGACCCGGTCTCCGCCTACCTCGAAGACGTCTACACGATCACCGCCAACCTGGCCGGCCTGCCCGGCTTGTCGATGCCAGCCGGTTTCGTCGACGGCCTGCCCGTCGGCGTGCAACTGCTGGCGCCGTACTTCCAGGAAGGCCGCCTGCTCAACGTCGCGCACCGCTACCAGCAAGTCACCGACTGGCACACCCGCGCCCCTACCGGCTTCTGAGGAATTCACACATGCAATGGGAAGTTGTGATCGGGCTGGAGATTCATACCCAGCTCGCCACCCAGTCGAAGATTTTCTCCGGCAGCGCTACCACCTTCGGCTCCGAGCCGAACACCCAGGCCAGCCTGATCGACCTGGGCATGCCTGGCGTACTGCCGGTGCTCAACCAGGAAGCCGTGCGCATGGCGTGCATGTTCGGCCTGGCCATCGAAGCCGAGATCGGCCCGCGCAACGTGTTCGCGCGCAAGAACTACTTCTACCCTGACCTGCCCAAGGGCTATCAGATCAGCCAGATGGACCTGCCGATCGTCGGCAAGGGGCACCTCGACATCGCCCTTGAAGACGGCACCATCAAGCGCGTCGGCATCACCCGTGCGCACCTTGAAGAAGACGCCGGCAAAAGCCTGCACGAAGACTTCAATGGCGCCAGCGGCATCGACCTCAACCGAGCCGGCACGCCGCTGCTGGAGATCGTCTCCGAGCCGGACATGCGCAGTGCCAAGGAAGCCGTGGCCTACGTCAAGGCGATCCACGCGCTGGTGCGTTACCTGGGCATCTGCGACGGCAACATGGCCGAAGGTTCGCTGCGTTGCGACTGCAACGTGTCGATCCGGCCGAAGGGTCAGGTCGAGTTCGGCACTCGCTGCGAGATCAAGAACGTCAACTCGTTCCGCTTCATCGAGCGCGCCATCAACAGCGAAATCCAGCGCCAGATCGAGCTGATCGAAGACGGCGGCCGGGTCATCCAGGAAACCCGCCTGTACGACCCGAACAAGGATGAGACCCGCTCCATGCGCAGCAAGGAGGAAGCCAACGACTACCGTTACTTCCCCGACCCTGACCTGCTGCCGGTGGTGATCGAGAGCAGCCTGCTCGAGAGCATCCGCGCCAGCCTGCCAGAGCTGCCACCGCAAAAGGTCGAACGTTTCCAGAGCCAGTACGGCCTGTCGGCCTACGACGCCAACGTGCTGGCCGCCAGCCGCGAACAGGCCGACTACTTCGAGGCCGTGGTGCGCATTGGTGGCGACGCCAAGCTCGCCGCCAACTGGGTCATGGTCGAGCTGGGCAGCCTGCTCAACAAGCTCGGTGTCGAGATCGACCAGGCGCCGGTCAGCGCCGAGCAACTGGGCGGCATGCTCCTGCGTATTCGCGACAACACCATCAGCGGCAAGATTGCCAAGACCGTGTTCGAAGCGATGGCCGCAGGCGAAGGCGACGCCGACAGCATCATCGACAGCAAGGGCCTCAAGCAGGTCACCGACAGTGGTGCAATCGAGACCATGCTCGACGAAATGCTGGCAGCCAATGCCGAGCAGGTCGAACAGTACCGCGCCGCCGATGAAGCCAAGCGCGGCAAGATGTTCGGCTTCTTCGTCGGCCAGGCGATGAAAGCCTCCAAAGGCAAGGCCAACCCGGGGCAGGTGAACCAACTGCTCAAGGCCAAGCTCGAAGGCTAAGCCCTGCGCGGTGCGCGGCCAGCCATGGCCGTGCACCGCGCAACTCATTCTTTGCGGAGCGTACGCGAGCATGCGGCATACCCTTGGCGCACTTGCGCTTTTCTCCCTGCTGGCCGGCTGCGCCAGTCACGATATCGACCCTAGCGGTTACGACAAGACCGGCACCGCCTCCTATTACGGTTCGCGCCACCATGGCAAACGGACCGCCAGTGGTGAGCCCTTCAACCAGCACGGCCTTACCGCCGCCCACCGCAGCCTCGCTTTTGGCAGCCGGGTGCTGGTCACCAACCTGGCCAACCAGCGCAGCGTCGTGGTGCGCATCAATGACCGCGGACCACACAGCCGTGGCCGTTTGATCGATCTGTCCCGCGCGGCCGCAGAAAAAATCGGCATGATCCGTAGCGGAACCGCGCGAGTGCGGGTACAAGGTCTGAGCGACTGAGCCAACGGGAGCCTGACCATTTTCGACCTCGCCACCCTACCCACCTTCAGCCTCCTGCAATTGGCTGTGGGCCTTGTCCTGCTGGTGCTCGGCGCCGAACTGTTGGTGCGCGCCGCCCTGCGCCTGGCCACGCGCCTGCATGTGCGGCCGCTGATAATCGGTTTGAGCCTGGTTGCCTTCGGCAGTACCGCGCCGCAATTGACTGTCAGCCTGCAAGCGGCCTATCAAGGTGCGCCTGACGTCGCTGTCGGCAGCGTGATCGGCAGCAACATCTTCAATGTGCTGGTGATTCTCGGCTTTACCGCGCTGATCATCCCGCTGCGCGTGTCGCGCCAACTGGTGCGTCTGGACATCCCGTTGATGGTGGCCGCCAGCGCCTTGGTCTACCTGCTCGCGGCCAACGGCCAGCTGGGCCGCTTCGAAGGCGCGCTGCTACTGCTCGGGCTGCTCGGTTATCTGTTGATCCTCTGGCACCAATCGCGCCACTACGCGCGTACTTATCCGGCACCGAATGCCCTCGAGGTCAGCCGCCTGCGCTTCTGGAGCGGTGCTGTGGGGCAGACCGCGTTGGGCCTGGTATTGCTCAGCATTGGCGGCCATCTGCTGCTGGAAGCCGCAGTGGAAGTGGCCACTGACCTTGGCCTGTCGGAACGGATCATTGGGCTGACCGTAGTCGCCGTCTGCACCTCGTTGCCGGAGCTTGCCGCTGCGCTGGTTGCGGCGCTGCGCGGTGAGCGCGAAGTGGCGGTAGGTACGGTGATCGGCAGCAACCTGTTCAATTTGCTGGCGGTGCTGGGTGCGACCGCGCTGGTCACCCCTGCCCCGCTGTCGATCTCACCGAATGCGCTGGCCTTTGATTTGCCGGTAATGCTCGGCGTCGCCTGCCTGAGCCTGCCGGTGTTCTACTCCGGCTACCGCGTCACCCGCGCCGAGGGACTGGTATTTCTCTGCCTGTACCTGGCCTACGGCCTGCATGTGGTGACCTTCACCACCGGCATGCCGTTGGCGGGCAAGCTGGAGAAACTGATGCTGTTCTACGTGCTGCCGCTGCTCGCCCTGACGCTGCTCTACACCACCGTGCGCGCCTGGCGGCGCCAGCACTGAGGCCTGCGCAGGTTTAGCCGCGCAGGCCTTGCAGCAAACACCTCAGCGCTTGGCCTGGCGCTGCTTCTTGAGCTTGAACGCAATGCCCAGTGCGGCAATCCACAGCGGGATCAGCATCACCGAGATGCGGATCGGCGGAGTCAGGTACATCACCACCAGGATCAGCACGATGAACGCCAGGCACAGGTAGTTGGTGATCGGATGACCCCAGCTGCGGTAGAACGGCGTTTCGCCGGCAGCGATCTTGGCCTTGCGGAATTTCAGGTGGGTGATGCTGATGCTTGCCCAGTTGATCACCAGCGCTGATACCGCCAGCGCCATCAACAGGCCGAAGGCT
Organism: Pseudomonas sp. PGPR N4; assembly: GCF_059693665.1. Taxonomy (NCBI): domain Bacteria; kingdom Pseudomonadati; phylum Pseudomonadota; class Gammaproteobacteria; order Pseudomonadales; family Pseudomonadaceae; genus Pseudomonas; species Pseudomonas sp. PGPR N4. Next base: position 124,384 of record NZ_JCAUKV010000003.1, on the reverse strand, counting down.
TCGCCCGGCATCAGGTAGTTGATCACCACGCACAGGCCGGTGGCCGTAGCCGACACACCCAGCGCGGTCAGCGGCACGCCGCGACGGCTGACCTTGAGCAATTGACGCGGTGCATCGCCCTGGCTGGCCAGGCCGAACAGCATGCGGCTGTTGGCGTACACGCAGCTGTTGTACACCGACAGCGCGGCGGTCAGTACCACTACGTTGAGGATGGTCGCGACCAGGTTGCTGTCCAGCTCATGGAAGATCATCACGAACGGGCTGCCGCCCTGCACCACCTTCTGCCACGGGTACAGCGACAGCAAGATCGCCAGCGCACCGATGTAGAAGATCAGGATGCGGTACACCACCTGGTTGGTCGCCTTGGGAATGCTCACCCGCGGGTTTTCCGCCTCGGCGGCGGTGATACCGACCAGCTCCAGGCCGCCGAACGAGAACATGATCACCGCCAGAGCCATGATCAAACCGCCGACGCCATTGGGGAAGAAGCCACCGTATTGCCACAGGTTGGCGACGCTGGCATCCGGGCCACCCTGGCCGCTGGTGAGCAACCAGGCGCCAAAGCCGATCATGCTGACAATCGCCACTATTTTGACCAGAGCGAACCAGAACTCCATCTCGCCGTAGACTTTGACCTGAGTCAGGTTGATCAGGTTGATCACCACAAAGAAGATCGCTGCCGTGGCCCAGGTCGGGAAGTCCGGCCACCAGTACTGCACATAGATGCCGACTGCGGTCAGCTCGGCCATGCCTACCAGCACATAGACCACCCAGTAGTTCCAGCCCGAGACAAAGCCGGCGAACTCGCTCCAGTATTTATGGGCGAAGTGGCTGAAGCTGCCGGCAACCGGCTCTTCCACCACCATTTCGCCAAGCTGACGCATGATCAGGAAGGCCATCAGGCCGGCAATGGCATAACCGAGCAACACCGATGGGCCGGCCATCTGGATGGTCTGGGCAATGCCCAGGAACAGCCCGGTGCCGATGGCCCCGCCCAGCGCGATCAGCTGGATATGGCGATTTTTCAGGCCGCGCTGTAACCGCTCGGGCGAGTTCTGGTCTTGCATGGAGTGTCCTTAGGTCAGGTGGCAGCGTTGTTGCTGTTGTTGTTCTGTTCAGGCAGCAAGGATCTAGATCCAGCCGCCCCACTGCAAGATGAAGATGCCGATATTGGTGGTAATCGCCGCCATCAGGGTCGTGATGACGATGATCGCCGCCGCTAACTGATGATTGGCATTGGCCGCGCGGGCCATGACATAGCTGGCGGCAGCGGTAGGGCTGCCGATGTACAGGAACAGGATGCCCAGCTCGGCACCGCGGAAACCACACAGCCAGGCGCCGAGGGTGCCAATCAGCGGCAACCAGACCATCTTCACCAGGCTGACATCCACCGCCAGCTTGCCGCTGTCGCGCAGCGCCGCCAGCGACAAGGTGCCGCCAATGCAGATCAGCGCCAGTGGCAGGGTCATCTGCGCCAGATAGTCGCCCGAGGTCAGCAGCCAGTTCGGCAGCGGCACCTGGGCGTAGGCCATGGGTGTGGCGAGCAGCACGCTGATGATCAGCGGGTTGCTGAAAACACTTTTGCAGATGCTCCACGGATCGGACTTGAGGTCCGGGCTGTACACCGCCAGCACCACCGCCGACAGCGAGTTGTACAGGAGGATCACCAGGCCGGCGAGCACCGCGCCCAGCGAAATGCCGTAATCACCGTACAGGCTGGCCGCCAGGGCCAGGCCAATAACGCCGTTGTTGCCGCGAAAAGCCCCCTGGGTGTAGATGCCGCGCTCGGCCAGCGGCGCGCGCCAGATCGCCAGGCCCCAGGACAAGGCGAAGCCGATCAGGGTAATTGCGGTGAAGTAGACCAGCACACCGGGTTTGATCGCTGCATCCAGATCGGCATGGTAGATGCCAAGGAACAGCAGCGCCGGCATGCACACGTTGAACACCAGCGTCGAGGCAACCTTAGTGAAGTTGTCGTCGATCAGGTGCAAACGTTTGAGCAATACGCCCATGAACAGCATGGCGAACACCGGTGCAGTGATGTTCAGCGTCTGGATAAGAAGGGCGAGCATGCGCGAGCGGTCCTGGTTTTGGGGTTGCCGTTAGGGGGCTAATGATACGCCAGGCGCTGGGTTTTGCGGACAATAGCCACTGCTAAAAGGATATTTCCTACATAACTGCCGCTTTTTGCTGTCAGCCTCGCCCCCTGCACAGCGGCCGATTCAAGAAATCCGAGTGCCCAGCACTTTCAGGAACGCTGCCAGCCAGGCAGGATGCGCAGGCCATGCCGGTGCGGTAATCAAGTTGCCCTCGACGTGGGCCTGATCCACCGCGATATCGATGAAAGTACCTCCGGCCAGACGCACTTCCGGCGCGCAGGCAGGGTACGCGCTGCACTCGCGGCCACGCAGCACGCCTGCCGCTGCCAGCAGCTGGGCGCCATGGCACACCGCGGCAATCGGCTTGCGCGCCTCGTCGAAAGCCCGCACCAGCGCCAGCACCTGCTCGTTCAGGCGCAGGTACTCAGGTGCGCGGCCGCCCGGGATCAGCAAGGCGTCGTAGCTTTCGGCGCGGGCCTGGACGAAGTCGAAGTTGAGGGCAAAGTTGTGCCCGGGTTTTTCGCTGTAGGTCTGCTCGCCTTCGAAGTCGTGGATAGCGGTACGCACCGTCTGCCCCGCGATTTTCTCCGGGCACACCGCATGCACGGTGTGGCCGACCATGCTCAGCGCCTGGAACGGCACCATCGCTTCGTAGTCTTCGACATAGTCGCCCACCAGCATGAGAATCTTCTTGCCTGTCATCGCCACCGCTCCTTGCCTAGCCTGGGATCAATCAGAGCACGATAGACCGCTTCGGCGCTTACCGATATGCGCCGTTCATCTCAATTGCGCCGATCCAGCAGGTTGGCCACCAGCCGGTCCATCCAGCCCCAGATCCGTTGCTTGACTCGCCGCCACAACGGCCGCGCGTTCCAGTGGGCCAGATCAACCTCCTCGCTGAGGGCAAAGTCGCGCTCGAAACTGGCGCTGACTGCTGCGGTCAGGCTGGGGTCGAGCGCTTCGATGTTGGCCTCCAGGTTGAAGCGCAGGTTCCAGTGGTCGAAGTTGCACGAACCGACGCTGACCCAGTCATCGATCACGACCATCTTCAGGTGCAGGAAGCACGGCTGGTATTCAAAGATGCGCACGCCAGCGCGCAGCAAGCGTGGGTAATAGCGGTGCCCGGCGTAGCGCACCGAGGGGTGGTCGGTGCGCGGCCCGGTCAGCAGCAGGCGCACGTCGATGCCGCGCGAAGCAGCCCGACGCAGAGAACGACGCACACTCCAGGTCGGCAAAAAATACGGCGTCGCCAGCCAGATGCGCTGCTGCCCGCTGTTCAGGGCACGCACCAGCGAATGCAGGATGTCGCGGTGTTGCCGGGCATCGGCGTAAGCCACCCGGCCCATGCCCTGCCCTTGCACCGGCACTTTGGGCAGGCGTGGCAGACCGAAACCAGCTGGCGGTCGCCAGGCGGTGCGACGGTCATTGGCATGCCATTGGCGATCGAACAACAGCTGCCAGTCGCTGACCACCGGTCCCTGGATCTGCACCATCACTTCATGCCATTCGCTGCGCTCGGCCTGCGGCTGCCAGAACTCATCGGTGACGCCCGTGCCGCCGACTACCGCCCAGCGGCTGTCGACCAGGAGAATCTTGCGGTGATCGCGGTACAGATTGCGCACGCCGCGGCGCCAGTGCAGGCGGTTGTACCAGCTCAACTGCACACCGGCGCCAAGCAAGCGCTGGCGCAGCGCCGTGGTGAAGGCCAGCGAGCCGTAGTCATCAAACAGGCAGCGCACCTGCACGCCGCGCCGGGCGGCCTGCTCCAGCACAGTGACCACTGCCTCGGCGCACGTGCCGGCCTCGACCAGATAAAGCTCCAGATCGACCTGGCGCTCGGCCTCGGCAATCAGGTGCAACATCCGCGGGAAGAAATCGGGGCCGTCGATCAGCAGCTCGAAATGATTACCGTCGCGCCAAGGAAAGACCGGCCCTGGCATATCAGCGGGCGTTGAAGATCAGCACCGCATTGACCGGTACCGAGGGGTTGATGGACTTCAGCTTGGCGAACTTGCGCAGGCTCTCGAGCCCGGGCAGCAGGCCATAGTCAGCGGCGCGCAGGATCAACGGTTCAAGGGTCACCACCTGAAAGCGCCGCTCGTCCAGGCGCGTGGCCATCAGCAATGCGTTGTAGCTGTGCGAGTGGCCGTGCAGGGTGACGGTCAGCGGCAGGCGCAATTCGATCTGCGCGCCGTTGGCGAGGTTGTCGATCGGGCGCAGGTCGATCTGCGCCTTGACCTTCGCTTCGGGGAACTGGTCGACCTCGAACAGGCCATCGCGCATGCGCTCGTCACGCAGCGGGATACCACTGCTGACCGAATCCATCTCGATCCGCAGGCCGGCTGCGCCCTTGCGATCGACGCTGCCGTGCAGCACCAGAAAGCGATGCACTTCGGTGATCTCGCCGTTTTTGCCGGTGACGAACGACAAGCGCGAAGACTCACCGTCCAGGTGCCAATTGGCATGAGCAGGCAGGCACAACGCCAGGAACAGGGCGGGAAGCAGACGGGCAAGCATGGGCATGGGAAATTCCGTGAAACAAAGCCGTGAACATTACCCGCCCGCCTTCGGTGCAGCAAGCAGCAGTCTCGCGGCCCCTCAGGTACGGCCAGCGGTGGCTGTCACGCAAGCATCACCAAAGATTCACCGAGGTGACACCCCCCCTACCTAGGCTGACCCTGCACAACAAAGCCGACCGGCAGCCCCGCACATGGTTGGCCAATGGAGACTCGCAATGACCCAGATCGCTCGCTCAGGCGACACCAGCACTGAACGCCGTCTGCAAGCCGAGCGCCTGCTAGGCGCTGCGGCCCTGCAAGAAGCCCAGGCCCTGCGTTTCAAGGTGTTCAGCGGTGAACTCATGGCCAAGCTCAAGGGCGCCGAACAGGGCCTGGACATGGACGATTTCGATATCCACTGCCGCCATATCGGCGTGCGTGACCTGAGCACTGGCCGCCTGGTTGCCACCACCCGCTTGCTAGACCACCAAGCCGCGAGCAGCCTCGGGCGTTTCTACAGCGAAGAAGAGTTCAGCCTGCACGGCCTGCTGCAATTGCAGGGGCCGATCCTTGAACTGGGCCGCACCTGCGTCGACCCGGCCTATCGCAACGGCGGCACCATCGCCGTGCTCTGGGGCGAGCTGGCCGAGGTGCTCAACGAAGGCAGCTACAGCTACCTGATGGGCTGCGCGAGCATCCCCATGCAGGATGGCGGTGTGCAGGCCCACGCGATCATGCAGCGCCTGCGTGAACGCTACCTGTGCACCGAAAACCTGCGCGCCGAGCCGAAAAAACCGCTGCCGACTCTGGCCCTGCCGAACAACGTGATTGCCGAAATGCCCCCGCTGCTCAAGGCCTACATGCGCCTGGGCGCGAAGATCTGCGGCGAACCGTGCTGGGACGAGGACTTCCAGGTCGCCGACGTGTTCATCCTGCTCAAACGCGACGACCTCTGCCCGCGCTACGCCCGCCACTTCAAGGCAGCGGTGTGATGCTGAGGCTGCGGGTCGCCGCCCGCCTGGCACGTTTGCTGTGGGTGCTGCTGATCGGCATGGCCATGGCCAGCGTTACCGCGCTTGGCCAGCGTCTGCGTGTGCCGGTGTCGCTGGCTCTGCGCCAGCGCTGGAGCCGCTGGTACATGCAGCGCCTGGTCGGCGCGCTGCCATTTCAGGTCGAGGTGCTCGGCGAGCTGCCGCAGCGGCCGATGCTGTGGGTCGGCAATCACGTGTCATGGACCGACATTCCGCTGCTCGGCATGCTCACCCCGCTATCGTTTCTGTCCAAGGCCGAAGTCCGTCACTGGCCGCTGGCCGGCTGGCTTGCCGAGCAGGCCGGGACGCTGTTCATCCGCCGCGGTGGCGGTGACGCCCAAGGCCTGCGCGAGCAGATCAGCCAACAATTGGGCGACGCCCTGCCGCTGTTGATCTTTCCGGAAGGCACCACTACCGATGGCCGCAGCCTGCGCACCTTCCACGGCCGCCTGCTGGCCGGCGCCATCGATGGCGCTACCCCACTGCAACCGGTGGCGATTCAGTACTGGCGCAGTGGTGAGGTTGATCCAATTGCACCTTTCGTTGGCGATGACGACCTGGTTTCACACCTGCTGCGCTTGTTTGCCCAACCGCGTGGGCAGGTACGCATTCAGTTGCTGGCGCCGATCAGCAGCGTCGGCAAGGAGCGCGCGCAGCTGGCGTTTCAGGCACAACAAGCCATTCATGGCGCCCTGTTCGGGCACGAGCAAGCCGAGTTGGCCCCACGCCGGCAAGCGCGAGCGGCTTGATCAGCGGGGCCAGCGGGCGCTGGCGAACGCCTGCAGCTGTGGATAAAACGCTCTGAAGTCTTCCAGCAACGGCTGGTACAGCGCCTCCAGTTCGGGCATTACTCCCGCCAAGCCTTCGGGGCGCGACAGGCGCCGGCCTATGCCTCGGAATACGTACTCCAGCGTAGCGAAATCGCCGTACGCGGCCAGCCAGTCGTCCGCGGCCATCATCGGAGCGATATGCGCGAGCCGGCCTGGCAGCTCGGGCTCGGCGAGCAGGACCTGGTAAAAGCGCTGGGTAAACTCGGTCAGCGGCTGGGCGGCGTAGTCGTGCCAGTGGTGCGCCAGGCAATGGTCGAAAAATACGTCGAGCACGATTCCGGCGTAGCGCCGCCGCTCCCGCGGGAAACGGGCCAGTGCGGCTAGCACTATGGGGTGGCTGTCGGTGTAGCTGTCGATCGAGCGGTGGAGCTGGATGGCAGCTTCCAGGGTGGGCGGGAAACGGCCGTGCAGGGTGCCTTTGACGAAATCGCCGTATAGGCTGCCGAGTAGTTGCTGCGGCTGTTGGCCGCCTAGGTGGAGGTGGGCTAGGTAGTTCATGGGGGCAGTATAAGATTTCTGCGGGTGGGTCGGCTTGGGATGATGGATAACTGGCTGCGGGCTTATCTGCTTTTTGTGGTGTTTTGCTGACCCCCAATATCGTTATAACCCGATATAGCGATTCGACCCGAGCTAAGACCAACATCATATTTGTATATCGCGAAATACCGATTTATATTTCGTCCCATCGCGATATAGCGCCCTACCCCAAGAGCCTCCCCCATGCCCCTGGACCTCGACGAAACCATCAAAGCCCTGTCCCACCCAGTCCGCCGCGAAATCCTCGGCTGGCTCAAGGACCCGGCCACCCAGTTCCCCGATCAACAGCACAGCATCGAGCACGGTGTCTGCGCCGGCCAGATCGACCAACGCTGCGGCCTCTCGCAATCCACCGTGTCGGCCCACCTGGCCACCCTGCAACGCGCAGGCCTGATCAGCAGCCAGAAAATCGGCCAGTGGCACTTTTTCAAACGCAACGAGGACGCGATCCAGGCGTTTCTCAAGCAACTGAGCGAAACGCTCTGACGAGGATTCAGCGATGCCCCTTCCACTCTTGATGCTGGCGCTGAGCGCCTTCGCCATCGGCACCACCGAATTCGTCATCATGGGCCTGCTGCCCGAAGTGGCGAGCGACCTCGGCGTGTCTATCCCTGGTGCTGGCTGGCTGGTTACCGGCTATGCCCTGGGCGTCGCCATCGGCGCACCGTTCATGGCCCTGGCCACCGCCCGCCTGCCACGCAAGGCCGCGCTGGTCACGCTGATGGGCGTGTTCATCGTCGGCAACCTGCTGTGCGCCGTCGCCGCTGACTACAACCTGTTGATGTTCGCCCGTGTAGTCACCGCGCTGTGCCATGGGGCCTTCTTCGGCATCGGTTCCGTGGTCGCCGCCAGCCTGGTACCGGCCGATCGCCGCGCCTCCGCCGTAGCCTTGATGTTCACCGGCCTGACCCTGGCCAACGTGCTCGGCGTGCCGCTGGGGACTGCGCTGGGCCAGGTCGCCGGCTGGCGTTCGACCTTCTGGGCAGTGACCGTGATCGGTGTGATCGCGCTGACCGGCCTGATCCGCTACCTGCCGCTGCAACGTGACGAAGAGGCGGTCGACATGCGCGCTGAACTGGCCGCGCTGAAAGGGGCCGGTATCTGGTTGTCACTGAGCATGACCGTGCTGTTCTCGGCCTCGATGTTCGCCCTCTTCACTTATGTCGCGCCGCTGTTGGGTGATGTCACCGGGGTTTCGCCCAGCGGCGTGACCTGGACCTTGCTGCTGATCGGCCTTGGCCTGACCCTGGGCAACATCATCGGCGGCAAGCTCGCCGACCGCCGTCTGGGCGCAACTCTGATTGGCGTGTTTGTGGCCATGGCGGTGATCTCGACGTTGTTCAGCTGGACCAGCAGCGCCGTGATCCCCGCTGAAATCACTCTGTTCCTGTGGGCCACAGCTGCCTTTGCCGCCGTGCCGGCACTACAGGTCAACGTGGTCACCTACGGCAAGGCTGCACCGAACCTGGTGTCGACCTTGAACATCGGCGCCTTCAACCTGGGCAACGCCCTCGGCGCCTGGGTCGGCGGTAGCGTGATCGCCCATGGTCTGGGCCTGACCCGCGTGCCGCTGGCCGCCGCAGCCCTGGCGCTGCTGGCCCTGATCGTCACCCTCATCACTTTCAACCAGCGCGGCAACGATGCCGAGCTGGCCACCGCTGGCAACTGAACCTTTGCGAGGCTGAACCGATGACTACGCTATTCGATCCACTGCTGCTGGGTGACCTGCAGTTGCCCAACCGCATCATCATGGCGCCACTGACCCGCTGCCGCGCCGACGAAGGCCGCGTGCCCAATGCGCTGATGACCGAGTACTACGTGCAGCGCGCCAGCGCCGGGCTGATTCTCAGTGAGGCGACTTCGGTGACGCCAATGGGCGTTGGCTACCCGGACACCCCCGGCATCTGGTCCAACGACCAGGTGCGCGGCTGGCACAGCCTGACCAAGGCAGTGCATGCTGCCGGCGGGCGGATCTTCCTGCAGCTGTGGCACGTCGGGCGCATCTCCCACCCCAGCTACCTCAACGGTGAACTGCCGGTTGCGCCCAGCGCGATCCAGCCCAAGGGCCATGTCAGCCTGGTGCGTCCGCTGGCCGACTACCCAACCCCGCGGGCACTGGAAAGCGAAGAGATCGCCGACATTGTCGAGGCCTATCGGATCGGTGCCGAGAACGCCAAGGCGGCGGGCTTTGATGGCGTCGAAATTCATGGCGCCAACGGCTACCTGCTGGATCAGTTTCTGCAAAGCAGCACCAACCAGCGCAACGACAACTACGGCGGTTCACTGGAGAACCGGGCCCGGCTGCTGCTGGAGGTGACCGATGCGGTGATCGAAGTGTGGGGCGCCCAGCGCGTCGGCATGCACCTGGCGCCACGCGCCGATGCCCATGACATGGGCGATGCTGACCGCGCCGAGACCTTCACCTACGTCGCCCGCGAACTGGGCAAACGCGGTATCGCGTTTATCTGCTCGCGGGAAAAACTCGCCGACGACAGCCTCGGCGCGCAGATCAAGCAAGCATTCGGTGGGCCGTACATCGTCAACGAACGCTTCGACAAGGCCAGCGCCAACGCTGCCCTTGCCGGTGGCCTGGCCGATGCCGTGGCGTTTGGCGTGCCGTTCATTGCCAACCCGGACCTGCCAGCACGTTTGGCCGCCGATGCGCCGTTGAACGAGGCGCGGCCGGAGGGGTTCTATGGCGGTGGCGCGGTGGGCTATATCGACTATCCACGGCTGTAAGCAGATGAATGGGGCCGCCTTGCGCGGCCCCCCATCAGCATTACGGCTATGGCCGGGCGTTGATCTGCTGTTGCAGGTTCTGCACCTGGTTCTGCAGGGTGTTCAGGCTGCGCGTGGTCTGCCCCCTGAAAGCGTCGAATTCCTGCACCGAGGCACCGCTGCTGGCCGCTGCTGCGGGGCGATTGTCGATCTGGCTCTTCAGCACCAGCACGTCCTGCTCCAGACTGCTGATCGCCGCGCTCGGGTTGCCCTGCTTCTTCAGCGCGGCAATCTCGCTGTTCAGGCTCTTGAGCTCGTTGTCGAGCTTGCCGCCATCCAGCTGGCCCGCCTTCAGCGCCGCCAACTCGGCATTCACCGCCTTCAACTGCGCCTGCAATTGGGTCTGCAATTCAGTTACAGCTTTTTGCTGGTCGCGGGTATCGGCCAGCACCTGTTCCAGACGCTTGCCGAGGTCGCCGGCCTGACCGGCCACGCCCTGCTGCTGCTTGCCCTGCTCGGCCAGGCTGGCCTGCAACTGGCGAATCTGCAGTTTCAAGGCTTCGCTGCCGGTGTTGACGCTGGCATCGCTGGCTTCGACCTTGCCGCTGATCGCTTGCAGCCGGCCGGCGGCTTCCTCGCTGATGCGGGCAAAGCTCTCCTGGGTCGCGACCAGTTGCTGCTCCATCAGCGAAATCTGCTGGAAGCTCCACCAGCCGAGCCCGGCCAGGGCGATGAACGAGGCCACCAGCAAAGCCCAGAGCGGCGCGGTGTTGGTCGGCCGTGCGGCTTTCTGGCGGCTGCGCGCCACGTGCTTGGGGAGCAGTTCATCGTCATCTCGGGTGCCGGCACGCAATGTTGGCACGTCGTCGAAGTCGTCGCGAAGATCGTTACGCATGGGGGCTTTCAACCACAGTCATAGCAAAGAGACACAGTATAAACCGCCAGCGCGTTACGTTGATGACCATCATCAAGACGCGCGCTTCAGCGGTTGTGCGGGACGTTCTTCCACCAGCCGCAGAACTCGTCGAGCGCGCTCCACAGGCTGACCTGAGGCCGGTAATCCAGATGCTGCCGGGCCCGACTGATGTCGAGAGTGAAGTCCTTGCTCATGACCTGCATACCCAGGCGTGACAAGGTTGGCTGCGGGCGGCCAGGCCAGAGCATGCACGCCGCTTCGTTGAGTGCTGCCAGGCTGTAACCCAGGCCGTAGGAGCGGTAGCGGGTGACCTGCGGCAACTGCATCTGACGCATGACGTAATTGACCACATCCCACAGCGGCAGCGGCTGGCCGTTACTGATGTTGTAGGCCTGGCCGAGCGCCTCATCATCTGCAAAGAGTGAGCTGAGCAACGCTTCGTTGAGGTTGTGCACACTGGTGAAGTCGGCCATGTTCAGGCCGTTGCCGATGATCGCCAGGCGGCGCTTGCGCTGCATCTGCAGCAAGCGCGGGAAGATGTTCGCATCGCCGGCGCCGGTGACCAGCCGTGGGCGCAGGGCGAGCACTTCGAGGCCGAACTCCTGCGCGCCGAAGACCTTCTGCTCGGCGAGAAATTTGGTCGTGGCGTAATGGTCATGCATGCGCCGCGGCAGCTGCTGTTCCTGCACATTCAGGCGGGAGCGGCCATTGAAGTAGATCGACGGCGACGACAGGTGTACCAGCCGGCGCACATGTTCCTTGAGGCAGCCTTCAACGACGTTTTCGGTGACCACCACATTGCCCTGATGGAAATCCTGGTAGCGCCCCCAGGCGCCGGTCATGCCCGCGCAATGCACCACGGCATCGACGCCCTGGCACAGACGCCGGGCCAGCTCGGCATCACCGAGGTCACCTGGGATGAACTGCGCGCCGCGCTTGACCAAATGCTCCACGCCTTCGGCACGCCGCCCGTTGACACGGACCTCAAGGCCCTGCTCCAGGGCAAAACGCGCAAAGCGCCCGCCGATAAAGCCGCTCGCGCCGGTGACCAGAATTCGCATGTAACACTCCGCCTTGCCAGATTTCAGATGCAGTTGACGTCGCGGCCGGCTACAACGGCACTAGCCAACCTGGCGCCATTTGGCGCAGGTGCTCGGTCAATTGGGCGAGCAGTTGCCCGCCATTGCGCCAATGATGCCAGTACAGCGGCACATCGATCGGAGTATCGGCGCAGATTTCTACCAGTTCGCCACACTGCAGCTGCGCAGTCACCTGCCGCTCCGGCACCAGGCCCCAGCCCAGGCCGGCTTCGGTCATGCGCAGAAAGCCCTCCGAGGACGGGCACAGGTGATGCAAAAATCCATCGGCAATGCCTAGCGATGCGAGATAACGGTGCTGGAGGAAGTCATCCGGGCCGAACACGATCGCCGGGGTCCGCGCCAGCCGGCTGGCGTCGAAGCCCTGCGGGAAATGCCGGGCCATGAATGCCGGGCTTGCCAAGGCGCGATAGCGCATGGCGCCCAGTGGCTGGCTGCGCGCGCCGGCCACCGGGCGCTCGCTGCCACACAGGCAAGCCGCAACCTCACCGGCGCGCATGCGCTTGAGGCCGACGTCCTGATCCTCGACTACCAGGTCCAGCAACACCGGCTGTTCGGCGCAAAACGCGCCCACCGCACCGGCCCACCAGGTCGCCAGGCTATCGGCATTGAGCGCAATGCGCAGACGTTCGGGCATACCGCCTTCGTCCAGCGCCGGCACCTGGCGCTGCAGGTCACGCTCGAGCAGGCGCACCTGCTGCACATGGTTGAGCAGTTGCCGGCCGACTTCGGTCGGGCTCGGCGGCATGGCGCGCACCAGCACCGGCTGGCCGACCCGCGCTTCGAGCAGCTTGATCCGCTGCGACACGGCCGATTGCGACAGGCCAAGCACTTGTGCTGCGCGCTCGAAACCGCCTTGTTCGATGACCGCCGCCAGGGCCGCCAGGAGCTTGTAGTCGAACATCGATTTTACTAATGCCTGATCAGCTTTATTGGTTTTTCTTATACAACGCAGATCGGCACAATGACCAGCATTCGATCAAGCAATCAGCGCCAGCCAATCGGTTGGTGGCAGTGGAGTGTCTGCGCTATGTGGCAAAGTTATATGAACGGCATGCTGGTTGCCTTTGGCCTGATCATGGCCATCGGCACGCAAAACGCGTTTGTACTGGCGCAGAGCCTGCGCCGTGAACACCATCTGCCGGTGGCCATCCTCTGCGTGGTCTGCGACGCCCTGCTGGTTGCCGCCGGAGTGTTCGGACTGGCCACGGTGCTGGCGCAGAACCCGACGTTGCTGGCTGCTGCGCGTTGGGGCGGCGCGGCGTTCTTGATCTGGTACGGGGCCAAGGCCTTGCAACGGGCCTGCTCCAAACAAAGCCTGGAGCAGGAGCAAGGCCAGGGCTCCCGCTCGCGCCGGGCGGTGCTGCTCAGCGCCTTGGCAGTGACCCTGCTAAACCCCCATGTGTACCTGGATACGGTGCTGCTGATCGGCTCCCTGGGCGCCCAGCAAACCGTGCCCAGCGCTTACGTAGCAGGGGCGGCCAGCGCCTCACTGGTGTGGTTCTTCACCCTCGCCCTCGGCGCAGCCTGGCTGGCACCGTGGCTGGCACGGCCGGCGACCTGGCGCCTGCTCGACCTGATGGTGGCAGTGATGATGTTTGCGGTGGCCGCGCAGCTGATTCTGGGCTGAATGCCACTGGCGCCGGCGCTGCAACTATTTGTCCCTATAGTTGTTGCGTGGTTATGCGCGGGGGCTGGTGATATGATCCAAGGCTTGCGTCGCAAAGAGTACAAACTCGCCGACGTACCTCGGGCCGCCCGTGATCGGCCTTGCGCAAACCGCGAATTAGACCTGAATCAGGAGATCCACCATGGCTTTTGAATTGCCGCCGCTGCCGTACGCTCATGATGCCCTGCAGCCGCACATCTCCAAGGAAACCCTGGAGTATCACCACGACAAGCACCACAACACCTATGTCGTGAACCTGAACAACCTGGTCCCAGGCACCGAATTCGAAGGCAAGACCCTGGAAGAGATCGTCAAGACCTCTTCGGGTGGCATCTTCAACAACGCCGCTCAGGTCTGGAACCACACCTTCTACTGGAACTGCCTGGCACCAAACGCCGGCGGCCAACCGACTGGCGCACTGGCCGAGGCCATCAACGCCGCCTTCGGTTCGTTCGACAAGTTCAAGGAAGAGTTCACCAAGACTTCGGTCGGCACCTTCGGTTCCGGTTGGGGCTGGCTGGTGAAGAAAGCTGACGGTTCCCTGGCACTGGCCAGCACCATCGGCGCCGGCAACCCGCTGACCAACGGCGACACTCCGCTGCTGACCTGCGACGTCTGGGAGCACGCTTACTACATCGACTACCGCAACGTCCGTCCTAAGTATGTCGAGGCGTTCTGGAACCTGGTCAACTGGAAGTTCGTTGCCGAGCAGTTCGAAGGCCAGACCTTCAAGGCCTGATCGACTTCGCTTTTGGCACAAAAAAAACCCGGCACTTGCCGGGTTTTTTTATGCCCGCTCGCACCGCTGCAAATCCAGCTTGATCCGCCCGCATAGCGCGCTAACATCAAATCTCTGGGAAAGTTGGCGCATAGCACTAAAGTAGCAAGCCTGCGCAACCGATACAGTAGCAATGCAACAAAGGGTCGATAGTGTCTTGCCACAACTACTGGCAAAATAATGGCATGCGCATGGATTAAGGAATCCCCATTGAAGCTGCAATTGCGGAACAGCTTATCGGTCAAGTTGCTCAGGGTAGTGCTGCTGTCGGCGCTAGCGGTTGGCGTCGTCCTTAGCTGTGCGCAGATCGTCTACGACACCTACAAGACGCGTCAGGCGGTGAACAGCGATGCCCAGCGCATCCTCGACATGTTCCGTGACCCGTCGACGCAGGCGGTTTACAGCCTCGACCGGGAAATGGGCATGCAGGTCATGGAAGGCCTGTTCCAGGATGACTCGGTGCGCATGGCCTCGATTGGCCACCCCAACGAAACCATGCTCGCAGAGAAATCGCGACCGCTGCGCGACATGTCGATGCGCTGGCTGACCGATCTGTTGCTCGGTCAGGAACGCACCTACACCACGCAACTGGTCGGCCGCGGCCCCTACAGCGAGTATTACGGCGACCTCAGCATCACCCTCGACACTGCCGCCTATGGCAAAGAATTCCTGATCAACGCCGTGATCATCTTCATCTCCGGCGTACTACGAGCGCTGGCCATGGGCCTGGTGCTGTACCTGGTCTACCACTGGCTGCTGACCAAGCCGCTGTCGAAGATCATCGAGCACCTTACCCAGATCAACCCTGATCGGCCCAGCCAGCATCAGATTCCGCTGGTCAAAGGCCACGAAAAGAATGAACTGGGTTTGTGGGTCAACACCGCCAACCAGCTGCTGGCCTCGATCGAGCGCAATACCCACCTGCGCCATGAAGCCGAGAACAGCCTGCAACGTATGGCTCAGTATGACTTTCTGACCGGCTTGCCCAACCGCCAGCAATTGCAGCAGCAACTGGACAAGATCCTCGTCGATGGCGGCCGCCTGCAGCGCCGAGTAGCGGTGCTGTGCGTAGGTCTGGATGACTTCAAAGGCATCAACGAACAATTCGGTTATCAGGTCGGTGACCAGTTGCTGCTGGCCCTGGCCGACCGTCTGCGCGCACACAGTGGCCGCCTCGGCGCCCTGGCCCGGCTGGGCGGCGACCAGTTTGCGCTAGTCCAGGCCGACATCGAGCAGCCTTACGAGGCGGCCGAGCTGGCCCAGAGCATCCTCGACGACCTGGAGGCGCCGTTTGCCCTCGAGCAGCAGGAAATCCGCCTGCGCGCGACCATCGGCATCACCCTGTTCCCGGAGGACGGCGACAGCACCGAAAAGCTCCTGCAAAAGGCCGAGCAGACCATGACTCTGGCCAAGGCGCGCTCGCGCAATCGCTACCAGTTCTACATCGCCAGCGTCGACAGCGAAATGCGCCGACGCCGCGAACTGGAAAAGGACCTGCGCGAAGCCCTGCCGCGCAACCAGCTGTACCTGGTTTATCAGCCACAGATCAGCTACCGCGACCACAGCGTAGTCGGCGTCGAGGCCCTGCTGCGCTGGCAGCATCCGCAGCTGGGCATGGTCCCTCCCGACCAGTTCATCCCGCTGGCCGAGCAGAATGGCCACATCATCCCGATCGGCGAATGGGTCCTCGACCAGGCCTGCCGGCAACTGCGCGAATGGCATGATCAGGGCTTTGGCGAGCTGCGCATGGCGGTCAACCTGTCGACCGTGCAACTGCACCACAACGAGCTGCCGCGGGTGGTCAACAACCTGCTGCAGGCCTATCGCCTGCCGCCACGCAGCCTTGAGCTGGAAGTCACCGAAACCGGCCTGATGGAAGACATCAGCACCGCCGCCCAGCACCTGCTTAGCCTGCGTCGCTCAGGTGCGCTGATTGCGATTGACGACTTCGGCACTGGTTATTCTTCGCTCAGCTACCTGAAATCGCTGCCGCTGGACAAGATCAAGATCGACAAGAGCTTTGTCCAGGACCTGCTCGATGACGACGATGACGCCACCATCGTTCGCGCCATCATCCAGCTCGGCAAGAGCCTTGGCATGCAGGTCATCGCCGAAGGCGTGGAAACCGCCGAGCAGGAGACCTACATCATTGCCCAGGGCTGCCATGAGGGGCAGGGCTATCACTACAGCAAGCCGCTGTCGGCGCGCGAGCTGACTGCCTACCTCAAGCAGGCCCAGCGCAATCAGGTCTCAGTGCTGTAAACCCCGCCAGAACAGGAAAATGCCCCACCCGCGGGCATTTTCATGAATTCACTGCCCACCCCTTTACAGCAAATGCAAATCTTTCGCATGATGTCACGGTTTCGCGTGCCACGGCACACGTCCAAACCCACCACGCAGGAAACCAACAATGATTCGTATGCCTCTGGCCTCCGCCAGTCTGCTGGCCATCGCTATCGCCCTCGCCGGTTGCGGCGAAGGCAAAAATGACAAGGCCGCCGCTCCGCAAGCCCAGGCACCTGCTGCCGCCAGCACCACCGCCGCGACCGCCGGGGCGATCGACGAGGCGGCTGGCAAGGCCGTGGTCAAGCACTATGCAGAGCTCGTCTCGGCCGTCTACAGCGACTCGCTGAGCACCGCCAAGACCCTGCAAAGCGCGATCGACGCGTTCCTCGCCACGCCGAACGACGAAACCCTGCAAGCCGCCAAGGATGCCTGGGTCGCTGCCCGCGTGCCGTACCTGCAGAGCGAAGTGTTCCGCTTCGGCAACACCATCATCGATGACTGGGAAGGTCAGGTTAACGCCTGGCCACTGGACGAAGGCCTGATCGACTACGTCGACAAGAGCTACGAGCATGCGCTGGGCAACCCTGCCGCCAGCGCCAACATCATTGCCAACACCGAAATCCAGGTTGGCGAAGACAAGATCGACGTCAAGGACCTGACCCCGGAGAAACTCGCCAGCCTGAATGAGCTGGGCGGTTCAGAGGCCAACGTCGCAACCGGTTACCACGCAATCGAATTCCTGCTCTGGGGCCAGGACCTGAACGGCACCGGCCCAGGTGCGGGCAACCGTCCGGCGTCTGACTACCTGGAAGGCGCTGGCGCCACCGGTGGCCACAACGACCGTCGCCGTGCCTATCTCAAGGCGGTCACCGACCTGCTTGTAAAAGACCTCGAAGAGATGGTCGGCAACTGGGCACCAAACGTCGCCGACAACTACCGCTCCACGCTGGAAGCAGAGCCGGTCAACGACGGCGTGCGCAAGATGCTGTTCGGCATGGGCAGCCTGTCGCTGGGTGAACTGGCGGGCGAGCGCATGAAGGTTTCGCTGGAAGCCAACTCGCCGGAAGACGAGCACGACTGCTTCAGCGACAACACCCACTACTCGCACTTCTACGATGCCAAGGGTATTCGTAACGTCTACTTGGGCGAGTACACCCGCGCCGACGGCAGCAAGCTGACCGGCCCGAGCCTGTCGTCGCTGGTGGCCAAGGTTGACCCGGCTACCGACGCCACCTTGAAAGCTGACCTGGAGGCCACCGAGGCCAAGATCCAGGTGATCGTCGATCATGCCCTCAAGGGTGAGCATTACGATCAGCTGATCGCCGCCGACAATGCTGCCGGCAACCAGATCGTGCGTGATGCGATTGCTTCGCTGGTCAAGCAGACCGGTGCGATCGAACAGGCTGCGGGCAAGTTGGGGATTGCCAACCTGAATCCGGATACTGCTGATCACGAGTTCTGATTCGGGCTGTAAACCTACTCTATTGGGGCCGCTTTGCGGCCCCAATTGCAGCAGCAACCTGACAACGATTTCATCCAGTAATTGCAAATTGCTCTTATTCAAACAATCCCGTCCTGCTAAGCTTGCACGCCGGTTTTCTGCCCAAGCCCAGGATTGTTGATGTCCTTGCTCCGCCTAAGCCCCCTGCTACTGGCCGCTGTTCTGGTCGCCTGTGACGACGCCCCGCGTTTCACTCAGGCCGAACCAGGCGAGGCCCTGTCCGGTGGCAAGGCAACCGTCCTGCGCAGCGATCGCCAGGCCTTCTCCCTACCCTCTGCCAACCTCAGCCCCGAGCGGCGGCTGGACTTTGCCGTGGGCAACAGCTTTTTCCGCAACCCGTGGGTAATCGCTCCGGCGACCACCACCGCGCGTGACGGGCTCGGCCCGTTGTTCAACACCAACGCCTGCCAGAACTGCCACGTCCGCGACGGCCGCGGGCACCCGCCGGAACTCGACGACAGCAACGCTGTGTCGATGCTGGTAAGGCTGTCGATCCCCGACCAGCCCGCCTACGCCAAGGAAATCGAACGCCTGGGCGTGGTCCCGGAGCCGTTCTACGGCACGCAGTTGCAGGACATGGCCATCCCCGGCATCAAGCCCGAGGGCAAGGTCCGCGTCAGCTACAGCAGCGAGACCGTACGCTTCGCCGACGGCCACACGGTGGAATTGCGCCGCCCGCAATTGCAGATCACCCAGCTCGGCTACGGCCCGCTGCACCCCGCCACGCGTTTCTCGGCGCGGATCGCGCCGCCGATGATCGGCCTGGGTTTGCTCGAGGCAATCCCCGAAGCGGCGATTCTGGCCAACGCCGACCCGGACGATCGCGACGGCGACGGCATCCGCGGGCGCGCCAATCAGGTCTGGGATGACGCCCAGGGTAAGACCGTGCTCGGCCGCTTCGGCTGGAAAGCCGGGCAGCCCAACGTCAACCAGCAGAACGTGCATGCCTTTGCCGGCGACATGGGCCTGACCAGCACGCTCAAGCCCCATGACGACTGCACCCCGGCCCAGACCGATTGCCTGGCCGCGCCCAACGGTGACGGCGCCGACGGCGAGAAAGAGGTCAGCGACAATATCCTGCGCCTGGTCACCTTCTATACCCGCAACCTGGCCGTGCCGGCCCGCCGCAACGTCGACGCACCACAGGTGCTGGCCGGCAAGAACCTGTTTTTCCAGGCCGGCTGCCAGGGCTGCCACACGCCGCAGTTCACCACGGCCAGCGCAGGCGTCGAGCCGGAGCTGGCCAACCAGCTGATTCGCCCCTACAGCGACCTGCTGTTGCATGACATGGGCCCCGGCCTGGCCGACCAGCGCAGCGAGTTCGCCGCCGGTGGCCAGGACTGGCGCACAGCGCCGCTGTGGGGCCTGGGCCTGACCGAAACGGTCAGCGGCCACACTCAGTTACTGCACGATGGGCGCGCCCGCAACCTGCTCGAAGCCGTGCTCTGGCATGGCGGCGAAGCGCAGGCGGCGCGCGACCAGGTCTTGACCTTCAATGCCGAGCAACGCGCCGCGTTGCTGGCTTTTCTGAATTCACTTTAACGCGCAAGGAGCCGGGCATGTTCCGACCCAAACTGTTGTTCACCAGCCTCGCCGCAATCGCCCTCGGTGCTTGCTCGCCGCAAGACCCGCAGGCCGTCACCTCGGCGGCAATCGCCAAGCAGGTGATCTTGCCGACTTACAGCCGCTGGGTCGAAGCTGACCGCCAGCTGGCCGCCAGCGCCCTGTCCTACTGTGAAGGCAAAACCACCCTGGACGCCGCTCGCGCCGACTTCCTCAACGCGCAAAAAGCCTGGGCCGAGCTGCAGCCTCTGCTGGTCGGCCCGCTGGCCGAAGGCAACCGCCCGTGGCAGGTACAGTTCTGGCCCGACAAGAAAAACCTGGTCGGCCGTCAGGTCGAGCAACTGGTCAACGGCGACAAGCCGATCGACAACGAGACCCTGGGCAAGTCCAGCGTCGTCGTGCGCGGTCTGTCGGCCTACGAGTACATCCTTTTCGACAGCAAGCCGGACATCGCCACCCCTGAGCAGAAGGCCCGCTACTGCCCGCTGCTGGTGGCCATCAGCGAACACCAGAAGGCCCTCGCCGAAGAGATCCTCAAGGGCTGGAACAGCACCGACGGCATGCTTTCGCAGATGACCAAGTTCCCCAACCAGCGCTATGCTGACTCGCACGAGGCGATCGCCGATCTGCTCCGCGCCCAGGTCACCGCACTGGACACCCTGAAGAAAAAGCTCGGCGCACCGATGGGCCGCCAGAGCAAGGGCATCGCCCAGCCGCTGCAGGCCGAAGCCTGGCGCAGCCACTCTTCGATGAAGAGCCTGGAAGCCAGCCTGAAAGCCGCCCAGGCGGTCTGGGTCGGGGTCGACAACCGCGGCTTGCGCGGCCTGCTCAGCAAGGACCAGAGCGCCCTCGCCGACAAGATCGACGCCGCCTATGCCAACGCGCTGAAGCTGCTGGCCGCCAACGACAAGCCCCTTGGCGAGCTGCTCGCGGACGACGCCGGCAAGCAGACCTTGAACGATATCTACGACAGCCTCAACGTGGTTCACCGCCTGCACGAAGGCGAGCTGGCCAAAGCATTGAACATTCAGCTGGGCTTCAATGCCAACGACGGTGACTGACATGCTGCGACGCCAGGCCCTGAAACTTGCCAGTATCGCCCTTAGCGCCCTGACCCTGGGCGGCTGGAGCCTGCTGCGCAACAAAGGCAGCGAGCCACTGCTGCTGTCGGCCCGCGACGATGCCGACGGCAAGCACTACGCCGTCGGCTATCGCCTCGACGGCAGCCAGGTGTTCGCCACCGAAGTGGGCCAGCGTTGCCACGCCATCATTCATCACCCGCAACAGCCGATTGCGCTGTTCGTGGCGCGTCGCCCCGGCACCGAAAGCTATCTGGTCGACCTGCGTGATGGGCGTTTGCTGCAAACCCTGACGGCGCAGCCCAACCGGCATTTCTATGGCCATGCGGTGATGCACAAGGACGGCGAGTGGCTGTACGCCACCGAGAACGACACCACCGATCCGGGCCGTGGCGTACTCGGGGTGTATCGCTTCGACGGTGAACGCCTGGTGCACAGCGGCGAGATCTCGACCCACGGCATCGGCCCGCACGAGCTGGCGTGGATGCCCGACGGCGAAACCCTGGTAGTGGCCAACGGCGGCATCCGCACCGAAGCCGAAAGCCGGGTGGAGATGAACCTCAACGCCATGCAACCAAGCCTGGTCATGATGCAGCGCGATGGCACCCTGCTGTCCAAGGAAACCCTCGGGCAGCAGATGAACAGCGTGCGCCACCTGGCCATCGGCAGCGACGGCACCCTGGTCGCTTGCCAGCAGTTCATGGGCGCATCGGATGAGACCGCCGAGCTGCTGGCGATCAAGCGCCCGGGCGAACCGTTCCAGGCATTCCCGGTGCCGGAGCGGCAATTGCAGTCGATGGCTCAGTACACCGCCAGTGTGGCCATCCACAGCGAGTTGCGGCTGGTCGCCCTGACTGCGCCGCGGGCCAACCGGCTGTTCATCTGGGACCTGGACACGGCAGCGATCAAGCTCGACGCACCGATGCCCGACTGCGCCGGCGTGGGTGCGGTGAAGGACGGTTTTGTGGTCACCTCCGGCCAAGGCCGTTGCCGCTTCTACGACTGCCGCAAACAGCAGCTTGTGGGCCAGCCGCTGGAGCTGCCGTCTGGCTTGTGGGATAACCATCTGCATCTGGTTTGATCAGATAGAGCCGTCGGATAGCCGGGGCCAGCTGCGCTGGCCTATCGCGATCGTTCCGGCGCCCCGGCACCCGCGTTCCATCGACATGCGCGGTCCACTGTAGGAGCGGCCTTGTGTCGCGAATGGGCTGCGCAGCGGCCCCAGCATTCTTTGGCGCTACGCAAATCCCGGGCCCGCTACGCGCGCCTTTCGCGACACAAGGCCGCTCCTACAAAGACAGCGTGCGTTCGATGTTCGCGGGATGCCGCGATTTATTTGTCTCGCTCAACGATTGCTGGGCAGATTTAGATCAACGAACGGCCCATTCGAAACACTACTCACTGAAAACCAGCGATACTCAGTGCATTCGCACGTGGGCAGGAACGCCCGTGGTCGTGCCTCAGCCATAATAATGACTACCTCCAGGGAAGTGGACCTATGCTGCGCCGGCGCATGCTGATCATGTTGGCCATCGTGCTGTTGATCGTGTTGATTCTGGGGGGCTACAAGGCCTTTTCGATCTATCAGCAGATCCAGATGTTTACCGCACCGAAACCGCCGGTCAGCGTTGCCGCCGCAACGGCTGAGCAGCGCCCATGGCAGCAGCGCCTGCCGGCGGTCGGCAGCCTCAAGGCGTTGCAGGGCGTCGAGCTGAGCCTGGAGCAGGCCGGCACGGTGAAGTCGCTGCACTTCGAGTCTGGCCAGCAGGTCAAGCAAGGCCAGTTGTTGCTGCAACTGGACAGCGATCAGGAAGCCGCCCTGCTCGGCACCGCCCAGGCTGACCTAGGCCTGGCCAAGGTGGACTACGGCCGTGGTAGTCAGCTGGTTGGTGACCAGGCTATCTCTCGCGGCGAGTTCGACCGGTTGACTGCGCAGTACCGGCGTAACCAGGCGGTGGTCGATCAGCTCAAGGCCTCGCTGGAGAAGAAGAGCATCAAGGCGCCGTTCAGCGGCACCATTGGTATCCGTCAGGTCGACATCGGCGATTTTCTTGCCAGCGGTACGGTGATCGCTACCCTGCAGGACCTGTCCAGCCTGTACGTCGACTTCAACATGCCCGAGCAGAGCCTGCCGCAACTGGCCCTCGGCCAAAAAGTGCTGCTGCAGGTGGCGGCGTTCCCTGGCCAGACCTTCAATGCCACGCTCAGCGCGATCAACCCCAAGGTCGACGAGAACACCCGCAACCTGCTGGTCCGCGCCAGCCTGGCCAACCCCGATGGCAAGTTGCTGCCGGGGATGTTTGCCAGCCTGCTGGTGCTGCTGCCCGATCCTCAGCCACAGGTGGTAGTGCCGGAGAGCGCCATCACTTACACCCTGTACGGCAACTCGGTATACGTGGTCAGCCCGAAACAGAACGCAGACGGCCAGCCGGAAAACGCCGCCGACGGCAAGCCGCAGCTGATCGCCGAGCAACGCACCATCCGCACCGGCGAGCGCCGTGACGGTGTGGTGGTGGTCAGTGAGGGGCTCAAGGCGGGAGAACGGGTGGTCAGTGCCGGGCAACTGAAACTGACCCCGGGCGCCGCCATCCAGATCACCGAGCAAGCGTCGACCACCCCAGCCAGCGCTCCGCGCGGCAACTGAGCAGGAGGCTGACATGGCGTTCACAGACCCGTTCATCCGCCGCCCGGTGCTGGCCAGTGTGGTCAGCCTGCTGATCCTGCTGCTCGGCTTTCAGGCCTGGAGCAAACTACAGATCCGCCAGTACCCACAAATGGAAAACGCCCTGATCACGGTGACCACCGCCTACCCCGGGGCCAACGCCGAGACCATCCAGGGCTATATCACCCAGCCGCTGCAGCAGAGCCTGGCCAGTGCCGAAGGCATCGACTACATGACCTCGGTGAGCCGGCAGAACTTCTCCATCATCTCGATCTACGCACGGGTTGGCGCCAACAGCGACCGCTTGTTCACCGAGCTGCTGGCCAAGGCCAACGAAGTGCGCAACAAGCTGCCGCAGCAGTCCGAAGCGCCGGTATTGAGCAAGGAGGCAGCAGACGCCTCGGCGCTGATGTACATCAGCTTCTACAGCGAGCAGATGAGCAACCCGCAGATCACCGACTACCTGTCACGGGTGATCCAGCCCAAGCTGGCGACCCTACCGGGCATGGCCGAGGCCGAGATCCTCGGCAACCAGGTGTTTGCCATGCGCATCTGGATCGACCCAGTCAAATTGGCCGGCTTCGGCCTGACCGCCAATGACGTCACCGATGCCGTGCGCCGCTACAACTTCCTCTCGGCCGCAGGCGAGGTCAAGGGCGAGTACGTGGTCACCAGCATCAACGCCACCACCGAATTGAAATCACCGGAGGCGTTTGCTGCATTGCCGCTGAAGACGGCCGGCGACACCAGGGTGCTGCTCGGCGATGTCGCCCGGGTCGAGATGGGCGCAGAGAACTACGACACGGTCAGCTCGTTCGACGGCACGCCCTCGGTGTACATCGGCATCAAGGCCACGCCGTCGGCCAACCCGCTCGAGGTCATCAAGGAAGTGCGGCGGGTCATGCCGGAGCTGGAAGGTCAACTACCGGCCGGGCTCAAGGTGTCGATTGCCTACGACGCGACGCTGTTTATCCAGGCCTCCATCGACGAAGTGATCAAGACCCTCGGCGAAGCGGTGCTGATCGTCATCGTCGTGGTGTTCCTGTTCCTCGGCGCGCTGCGCTCGGTGCTGATCCCGGTCGTCACCATCCCGCTGTCGATGATCGGCGTGCTGTTCTTCATGCAGACCATGGGCTACTCGCTGAACCTGCTGACCTTGCTGGCGATGGTGCTGGCGATCGGCCTGGTGGTGGACGATGCGATCGTGGTGGTGGAAAACATCCATCGCCATATCGAGGAAGGCAAGACGCCGTTCGATGCGGCGCTGCAGGGCGCCCGCGAAATTGCGATACCGGTAGTGTCGATGACTATTACCCTGGCTGCGGTGTATGCACCAATTGGTTTTCTCGAAGGCCTGACCGGTGCGCTGTTCAAGGAGTTTGCCCTGACCCTGGCGGGTGCAGTGGTGATCTCCGGCATCGTCGCCCTGACTCTGTCGCCGATGATGTGCGCGTTGCTGCTGCGCCGCGAGCAGAACGCCAGTGGCCTGGCGCATCGCCTCGACCGGATCTTCGACGGCCTCAAGCTGCGTTATCAACGGCTGCTGCACGGCACCCTCGACACCAGGCCGGTGGTGGTGGTGTTTGCCGTGATCATCCTGTGCCTGATCCCGGTGCTGCTCAAGTTCACCCAGAACGAGCTGGCGCCCGACGAGGATCAGGGCGTGATCTTCATGATCAGCAGTG
The DNA here is from genome assembly GCF_059693665.1 of Pseudomonas sp. PGPR N4. Taxonomy (NCBI): domain Bacteria; kingdom Pseudomonadati; phylum Pseudomonadota; class Gammaproteobacteria; order Pseudomonadales; family Pseudomonadaceae; genus Pseudomonas; species Pseudomonas sp. PGPR N4. The sequence goes on along the minus strand of NZ_JCAUKV010000003.1, from coordinate 99,435 downwards.
CGCCGCAGCCGACCAACCTTGATTACCTGAACACTTATACCAATCAGTACACCGGGATCTTCAAAGGCTTCCCGGAGTATTACTCGTCGTTCCAGATCAACGGCTTCAATGGCGTGCAGAGCGGCATCGGTGGCTTCCTGCTCAAGCCGTGGAACGAGCGCGAGCGCAGCCAGATGGAGCTGCTGCCACTGGTCCAGGCCAAGCTTGCCGAAATCGCCGGCCTGCAGATCTTCGGCTTCAACCTGCCGGCGCTGCCCGGCACTGGCGAAGGTTTGCCGTTCCAGTTCGTAATCAATACTGCCGGTGATTACCCGGCGCTGCTCGAGGTCGCCCAGCGGGTCAAGGAGCGCGCGCAGGCGTCCGGCAAGTTCGCCTTCCTCGACATCGACCTGGCGTTCGACAAGCCCGAGGTGGTGGTCGACATCGACCGGGCCAAGGCGGCGCAGATGGGCGTGTCGATGGACGTGCTCGGCGGCACCCTGGCCACCCTGCTCGGCGAAGGCGAGATCAACCGCTTCACCCTCGAAGGGCGCAGCTACAAGGTCATCGCCCAGGTCGAACGCGCCTATCGCGACAATCCCGACTGGCTCAACAGCTACTACGTGAAGAACAACCAGGGCCAACTGCTGCCGTTGTCGACCCTGATCACCCTGAGCGACCGTGCTCGACCGCGCCAGCTCAACCAGTTCCAGCAACTGAACTCGGCGATCATTCAGGGCGTGCCACTGGTGAGCATGGACGAAGCGCTGGCGACGGTGCGGCAGATCGCCAGTGAAGAAGCGCCAGAAGGCTTCTCGTTCGACTACGCCGGGGTATCGCGGCAGTTCGTCCAGGAAGGCAGCGCGCTGTGGGTAACTTTCGGCCTCGCGCTGGCGATCATCTTCCTGGTGCTGGCGGCGCAGTTCGAGAGCTTCCGTGACCCGCTGGTGATTCTGGTGACGGTGCCGTTGTCGATCTGCGGGGCCTTGCTGCCGTTGTTCCTGGGCCTGTCGAGCATGAACATCTACACCCAGGTCGGCCTGGTGACGTTGATCGGGCTGATTACCAAGCACGGCATTCTGATCGTCGAATTCGCCAATCAGCTGCGCAAGGACAAGGGGCTGGATGTGCGCGAAGCCATCGAAGAGGCGGCGGCGATCCGCTTGCGGCCAGTGCTGATGACGACCGCGGCGATGGTGTTCGGCATGGTGCCGTTGATTCTGGCGACAGGCGCTGGGGCGGTCAGCCGCTTTGACATCGGTATGGTGATTGCCACCGGGATGTCGATCGGGACCTTGTTCACGCTGTTTGTGCTGCCGTGCATCTACACGCTGCTAGCGCACAAGACCGTGGCACGGGAGGCGGAGGTAACGCGCGGGTGAAGTACACGCTGCCGGCTGGGTCGTCACTCGACCCAGTCGGCAGCGCTCACCTCAGCGGCGTACCGGGCGCTTCTGCAGCTTGCGCTGCAAGGTGCGCCGGTGCATGCCCAGCGCCCGCGCCGTGGCGGAGATATTGCCTTCGTGCTCGCCGAGCACGCGCTGGATGTGTTCCCACTGCAGGCGGTCCACCGACATGGGGTTTTCCGGTACCAGCGAATCCAGATCAGCGTGCTCGGACAGCAACGCCGCCAGCACGTCATCGGCATCAGCCGGTTTGCACAGGTAATTGCAGGCGCCACGCTTGATCGCCTCGACCGCAGTGGCAATGCTCGAGTAACCGGTGAGGATCACCACGCGCATTTCCGGGTCCATCTCGAGCAGCTTGGGCAGCAGCACCAGGCCCGAATCACCGTCCATTTTCAGGTCCAGCGCGGCATAGTCGGGCAGGTCGTGCTGGGCCAGGATCAGACCTTCCTCGGCCGACGACGCGGTGCTTACGCGGAAACCGCGGCGGCTCATGGCCCGGGACATGACCCGGGTGAAGGTGGCATCGTCGTCTACCAGCAACAGGTGCGGCAGCTCTTCGCCGTCGATCTGGGTTTCATCAGTCATCATTCATCTCCTCGCTTGCCACGGGGCAGGCGCAGCTCGGTAAGCGTGCCGCCCTGCTCATGACTATAGAGTTTCACCGAGCCGCCCGCACGCGTAACGCTGGCCTTGCTCAGAAACAGGCCAAGACCGAAGCCTTTGCCCTTGGTGGTAAAGAAGGGTTTGCCGATGGCCTCGGCAATGGCCGGAGGAATGCCCGGGCCATGGTCGCGGATACTGATGATGATGTCCTCGGCGCTCCAGTCGAGGCGCACTTCAAGGTCATCCGGGCAGGCATCGGCAGCATTGTTAAGCAGGTTCAGCAGCGCTTGGGTCAGGTCGGGCGGTGGGGTCAGTTGCGGCACCTCGCCATCGCGCAGGCGCTGGAAGCGGTAACTGGCTTCGGGCCGCATCAGGTGCCAGCGGTTGAGTGCTTCGTCGAGCCAGGCGGTAACGTCCTGCTCGACGATGGCCATGCGTCGGTTAGCCTCGGCGGCGCGCACCAGTTGCTGCAGGGTCTGTTTGCACAGCTTGACCTGGTCTTGCAGGATCGCCAGGTCCTCCTGCAACTGCGGGTCGTGATGGTCCTGGCGCATCTCGTTGATCAGTACGCTCATGGTCGACAGCGGCGTGCCCAGCTCATGCGCGGCACCGGCGGCCTGCGTGGCGACGGCCAGCAATTGCTCATCGCGCAGACTCTCTTCGCGGCGCTCGCCACGCCATTGCTCCTGGCGGCGCAACTCTTCGGCCATGCGTGCGGCAAAGAAGGTGATCACCGCCGCGGCCAGGGCAATACTCAGCCACATGCCGTAGACCTGCATGGTGTCGCGCGCCAGCGGCAGCGTTTCCAGCGGATAGAACTGCACCAGCAACAGGCTGTAGGCGACCAGGGCCAGGCCCGAGAGCACCAGCGAGTAGATCCACGGCAAGGTCACCGCAGCAATCGCCAGCGGCACCAGGTAATAGGAGACGAACGGGTTGGTCGAGCCACCCGAGTAGTACAGCAAGGCGCTGTGAATCAGCAGGTCACAGGCCAGCTGGAAGGCGTACTCGAGTTCGGTAACCGGCAGCGACAGGCGCAGGCGCAAGGCGGTGAAGGCGCACAGCAGCGATGACAGCGCCAGGGTTGCCGCCAGCGACAGCCACGGCAGCGGCAGCAGTTCGGTCCAGTAGGCAACGCCGACCGAGCCGGCCTGGGCGGCCAGCACCAGGACCCGAATAACGGTCAGGCGCCAGAGGTTCTGGCGAGTTGCAGACAACGGTTGTGCGGCAGCGAGCATGAGCTCTCCTGATGAGTGCTCCAGGGACATCGGCGGGAGTATACCCAAGCCTGGCCTTGCACTGCAGCGCTGCGGCAAAGCGCCACACTTTGTCACAGCTTGATGATGGCACTTTTGAACCCACTACACTGAAACCGGTCCTATGGGCCATGCGTGGCATGGACAATTACTCGCCACGCCTATTCTTCGCCAAGGAGTCACCTATGCATATGTCTCGTCGCAGCACTGCCCTGCTGCTTTCCTGCGGCCTGTTGGCCAGCCTCCCGGCGCTGGCTGAAGAGCCGCGTTACAACCAGGTCTCGCTACGCGCCGAAGTCAGCAAGGAAGTGCCCCGCGACCTGATGGTCGTGACCCTTTACAGCGAAGCTCAGAACAGCGATCCGGGCAAGCTGGCCAAGGACATTACCGAGACCATGAACAAGGCCATGCAGCAGGCGCGTCAGGTCAAGGAAGTGAAAATCAGCCAGGGCAGCCGCAACAGCTACCCGGTCTACGATGCCAAGGGTCAGAAGATCACCGCCTGGCGCGAGCGTGCCGAGCTGCGCCTCGAGAGCGCCGACTTCCCGACCCTGTCGAAACTCACCGGCGAGCTGCTGCAGGACCTGAAGATGGGCGGCATGGACTTCTCCATTGCCCAGACTACGCGCAAGACCAGCGAAGACGAGTTGCTCAAGGATGCGGTAAATGCCTTCAAGGCTCGCGCTCAGCTGGCGACCGAGGCCCTCGGCGGCAAGGGTTACAAGGTGGTCAACCTGAACCTGAACAGCAGCGGCTATCCGCGCCCTTATATGCGCAGCGCGCCAATGGCGATGAAAGCCATGGGGGCTGATGAGGCGGCGGTGGCGCCTGAAATCGAAGCGGGCACCAGTGAAGTCAGCATGAATGCTGACGGTTTGATTGAAGTGCTGATGCCTTGATCGATTGATCTGCACGTTATACCGGAAGGGGCCGCTTTACGGCCCCCTCTTACATCGCTTTAAGCCCTTTCCTACGCCCCAATGCGGCGCTTCCTCCTTGACATCCCGCTGCGCAACATATGGCAAAAAGCCGCCATCTTCGCCGCGCAAACGATCAACTTCGCTATTAATTACACCTAGGCGACATTATCGTACGCTCGTTCCACATTCCGCTTGCCAGCTATCCCCCACACTGTTGCATTGCCAATCTGCCGCGCATAAAGATCGATGGGTCGGCTCACAAGGCCATCTCAGCTAAAAATGACAACAATGAGGCCATCATGCTCAAACATGCAGTCATTCCGCTTTTATTCGGCGCAGGTTTGCTCGCCGGAGCGCCGTCGGCCAGCGCCGCGAGCAACCTGGTGTTTTGTTCGGAGGGTAGCCCGGCAGGCTTCGATCCTGGTCAGTACACCACTGGCACCGATTTCGACGCTTCGGCCGAGACCATCTTCAATCGCCTCAGCCAGTTCGAGCGCGGCAGCACCAAGGTGATTCCGGGTCTGGCGACCAGCTGGGACGTCTCCGACGACGGCAAGACCTGGACCTTCCACCTGCGTGAAGGGGTCAAGTTCCACACCACGCCGTACTTCAAACCGAGCCGCGACTTCAATGCCGATGACGTGCTGTTCACCTTCCAGCGCATGCTCGACAAGAACCACCCGTTCCGTAAGGCATACCCCAGCGAATTCCCTTATTTCACCGACATGGGCATGGACCGCAACATCGCCAGCGTCGAAAAAATCGATGAGCACAGCGTACGTTTTACCCTCAATGAGGTAGATGCAGCGTTCATCCAGAACATGGCGATGAGCTTTGCCTCGATCCAGTCAGCGGAATACGCCGATCAACTGCTAAAGCAGGGCAAGCCGGCCGACATCAACCAGAAGCCGATCGGCACCGGCCCGTTCGTTTTCAACAAGTATCAAAAGGACGCGCTGATCCGTTTCAAGGGCAACAAGCAGTATTGGCAAGCCGGTGAGGTCAAGCTCGACAACCTGATCTTCGCCATCACCACCGACGCCTCGGTGCGCATGCAGAAGCTCAAGCGTAACGAGTGCCAGGTGACACTGTTCCCGCGACCGGCCGACATCCAGCCGCTCAAGGCCGACAAAGACCTGCAGATGCCTGACCAGGCTGGCTTCAACCTGGGCTATATCGCCTACAACGTGATGGACCAGATCAAAGGCAGCAACCAGCCCAACCCGCTGGCCCAGCTCAAGGTTCGCCAGGCCCTGGACATGGCGGTGAACAAGCCGCAGATCATTGAATCGGTGTACCAGGGCGCCGGCCAGCTGGCAGTCAATGCCCTACCGCCGACCCAGTGGTCTTACGACAGCAGCATCAAGGACGCCCCCTACGACCCGGAAAAAGCCAAGCAGCTGCTCAAGGAGGCCGGCATCAAGGAAGGCACCGAGATCACCTTGTGGGCCATGCCCGTGCAGCGCCCATACAACCCCAACGCCAAGCTGATGGCCGAGATGCTGCAGGCAGACTGGGCCAAGGTTGGCATCAAGGCCAAGATCGTCAGCTATGAATGGGGTGAGTACATCAAGCGCTCCAAAGGCGGCGAACAGGGCGCCATGCTGATCGGCTGGAGCGGTGACAATGGCGACCCGGACAACTGGCTGGGCACCTTGTACGGCTGCGATGCGGTCGACGGCAACAACTTCTCCAAGTGGTGCTACAAGCCCTATGACGACCTGATCAAGCAGGCCAAGGCCACCCCTGACCAAGCCAAGCGCAGCGAGCTGTACCAACAGGCGCAGCACATCCTCAAACAGCAGGTGCCGATTACCCCGATCGCTCACTCGACTGTGTACCAGCCGATGCGCAGCACAGTGCAGGACTTCAAGATCAGCCCGTTCGGCCTCAACTCCTTCTACGGCGTAAGCGTCGCCAAATAACCCCGCCAGGCCCACTGCCAGCCCTTGGCAGTGGGCGCTGTAATCAGGCCATCGGACGGATCCCCCACTTCCGTCGGAAAATCCCTACAGCCCTTGGGGAAATCACAACCTGTCGCCTCCTTCCCTCCCGACGTAACGTCAGGAACGAGCAATTGTTGCCGCTCCAGCGCCCCCGCTGCGGCTGACATTGGATGAGGAGAAGGATCTGCCATGCGCCATATTCCGCTGTATTCGGTTGTATTAGGCCTGGGCTTGCTGACCCAGGCATCGCTCAGCCATGGCAACAGCCTGGTGTTCTGTTCCGAGGGCAGCCCGGCCGGCTTTGACACCGCCCAGTACACCAGCGCCACCGACAATGACGCCGCCGAACCGATCTACAACCGCCTGGTCGAGTTCGAGCGCGGCGGCACCGCAGTGCAACCGGCGCTGGCCGAAAGCTGGCAGGTCAGCGACGACGGCCTGCATTACACCTTCAACTTACGTGCGGGAGTGAAATTCCACAGCAGTTCAACCTTCAAGCCAAGCCGCGACTTCAACGCCGATGACGTGCTGTTCACCTTCCAGCGCATGCTCGACCGTCAGCACCGCTTCCGCCTGGCGTACCCCAGCGAGTTTCCCTACTTCGTCAGCATGGGCCTGGACAAGAACATCGCCAGGATCGAAAGCAACGATCCGCTGAGCGTCAACTTCACCCTGAATAGCGTCGATGCAGCGTTCATCCAGAACATCGCCATGAGCTTCGCCTCGATCCTCTCCGCCGAGTATGCCGAGCAGCTGCTCGCCACCGGCCGCCCGACCGACATCAACCGCAAGCCCATCGGCACCGGGCCGTTTGTGTTCAGCAAGTATCAGAAAGACTCGCAGATCCGCTACAAGCGCAACGCGCACTACTGGGCGCCTGAGCAAGTGCAGCTGGACAACCTGATCTTTTCGATCAACGTCGACCCGTCGGTGCGGATGCAGAAGCTGCGGCGTAACGAATGCCAGGTGACCCTGAATCCAAGGCCTACCGACCTGCCGATGCTCAGCACTGACGACAACATGCAGGTGTTGAGCATGCCGGGCTTCAACCTCGGCTATATCGCCTACAACACTCAGCACGCGCCGTTTGACCAGTTGCAGGTGCGCCAGGCCATGGACATGGCGGTCAACAAGCAGGCGATCCTGCAGGCGGTGTACCAGGACGCCGGGCAACTGGCCGTCAATGCCATGCCGCCGACGCAATGGTCGTACGACACCAGCATCAAGGACGCCCTCTACGACCCGGCCAAGGCCAAGCGCCTGCTGGACGAGGCCGGGGTCAAGCCCGGCACCGAAATCACCCTCTGGGCCATGCCCGTGCAGCGTCCTTACAACCCCAACGCCAAGTTGATGGCAGAGATGCTTCAGGCCGACTGGAACAAGCTCGGCTTCAAGGTGCGCATCGTCAGCTACGAGTGGGGTGAATACGTCAAGCGGATGAAAAGTGGCGAGCATGACGTTGCCCTGATCGGCTGGACCGGCGACAACGGCGACCCCGATAACTGGCTGGGCACGCTTTACAGCTGCGCCGCCATCGGCAGCAACAACTACTCGCGCTGGTGCGATCGCGAGTACGACCAACTGGTCCAGCAGGCCAAACAGGTCACCAACCCCGCCCAGCGCAGCGCGCTGTATCAACAGGCCCAGCAGCGCCTCAAGCAGCAGGTACCCATTACCCCGGTAGCACATTCGACGGTCAATCAGCCGCTCAGCACTCGGGTCCAGGGCTTCAAGGTCAGCCCATTTGGCCGCAATGACTTCACTGGCGTCAGCGTCGATTGAGCCGCTGCGCCCGCCCTCTTCGCGGACACCCCGCGTCCTCCGGCAACACCGCAACCACCCCGCGCTCACAAGGCGCGGCGATAACTAAAAAAATACAATGGAGCTGTAGCCATGAAACTACCCGTAACCACTGCACTGGCACTGTCGCTAGGTGCGTTCTGCACGGCCGCCCAGGCCGACACGCTCGGCGATGAGTTCTTCACCCTCAAGCTCAGGCCCAGTGCCCAGGCCGACGCCAGCGGCTTTTTCGACGGCCAAAGCGTCACCGGCAGCACCCGCAACTGGTATGCCCGCGAACGCGCAGCACGCGCGCCGCTGTGGAAGTACAGCAAAAGCGACGGCAGCCGCCACGACACGCATAGCCGCAGCAACTGGCTGCAGGGCAGCATCCTCAACTACAGCTCAGGCTTCACCCAGGGCACCGTCGGCTTCGCCGCAGAAGTGGCGGCCTACAACGCTGTAGCCCTGGAGCGCGACCGCCGCTCGGTGGCCGGCCCCAACAACCGTACCCTGACCCACAGCAATGGCGACCCGCTCGACCAGTGGAGCAAAGCCGGCCTGGCCAATATCAAGGCGCGGATTTCCAACACCACCCTGACTGCGGGCCGCCAGTCGCTCGACACACCAATGCTGGCCAGCATCGGCAACCGTGCTCTGCCCTCGAGCTTTCAAGGCGTCAGCCTGCACAGCGCCGAATTCGACAAGCTCTCGTTCGACTTCGCCAGCTTCGACCGAGTCTCGCCACGTACCGAACAAAGCTTGAGCAAGTTCCGCAGCGAGTATGGCGCTGCTGGCCTGGAAACCGACCGCGCCAGCACCGTCGGCCTCAACTATCAGCCGCTGCCCAACCTGAGCGCCAGCCTGTACGCGGCCAAGGTGGATGACTTCTGGAACCAGTACTACTTCGGCGCCAACCATGTGCTGGGAGACAGCGCAAGCCTGAGCCTGACCAGCGCCCTGCACTACTACAAAACCAAGGACGAAGGCCGCAAGAAGCTCGGTAAAATCGATAACGACACCTACAGCCTGTCGCTGGGACTGACTCATCAGGCGCACAGCCTGACGGCGTCCTGGCAGCAGGTCATGGGCAACGAGTATTTCGACTACCTGCATGAAACCAACGGCATCTACCTGGCCAACTCATTACTCTCGGACTTCAACGGCCCCAACGAGAAATCGCTGCAGTTGGCCTATGTCCTGAACATGGCTTATTACGGCGTGCCCGGACTCAAGTTCAACCTGTACAACGCCCGCGGCTGGGGCATCGACGGCACCCACTACCGCGGTACGGCCTATGACGTGCGCGGTGTGGACGGCGAGACCCACTACGAGTGGGGTGTCGGCAGCAGCTATGTGCTGCAGAGCGGCCCATTGAAAGACACCAGCATCCGCGCTACCTATACCACCCACCGGGCCAGCAAGGCGCAGTCCGACGGCAGCCTGGATGAACTGCGCATCGTCACCACCATCCCTTTCAACATCCTTTGACCGTAGCCGCCGCGGCTCGCTGAGGCCGGCCGTGGCGGCTACGCTGGATCATTCATAGCAGGGAGGTTGCATGACATCTCTATCCCTACGCGCTGCCCTGGCAGCCCTGTTGACCCTCGCCGCAGCGGCAAACGTTGCGGCCAAGCCGCTGGTGGTGTGCACCGAGGCCAGCCCTGAGGGCTTCGACATCGTTCAGTACACCACCGCAGTGACTGCCGACGCTTCGGCCGAGACCGTGTTCAACCGCCTGGTCGATTTCAAACCCGGCACCACCGATATCCAGCCAGCGCTGGCCGAGCGTTGGGAGATCAGTGCCGATGCCCTGACCTACACCTTCCACTTGCGCCCAGGGGTCAAATTCCACAGCACCGATTACTTCACGCCGACGCGCGACTTCAACGCCGACGACGTGCTCTGGAGTTTTCGCCGTCAGCTCGATCCGAACCATCCCTGGCACAACAAGACCAGTGTCGGTTATCCGTACTTCGAGAGCATGGCGTTCAGCAAACTGATCAAGTCGGTCGAGAAGACCGATCAGCTCACCGTGGTCTTTACCCTCAATCGGCCGGAAGCGCCGTTCCTGCGTGACATGGCCATGGCCTTCACCTCGATCTACTCCGCCGAATATGGCGATCAGCTACTCAAGGCCGGCACCCCCAACCTGCTCAACAGCAAGCCGATCGGTACCGGTCCGTTCATCTTCCAGCGTTATCGCAAGGATGCTCAGGTGCGCTACAAGGCCAACCCGGAGTATTTCCGCGGCAAGCCGCCGGCTGACCCGCTGATATTCGTGATCGCCACCGACAACAACGTGCGGGTCCAGAAACTGCACGCCAATGAATGCCAGGTCGCGCTGCATCCCAAGCCTGACGATGTGCCTTTGATCAGGCAGGACAAACGCCTGAAGGTGGCAGAGCTGGAAGCGCTGGTCACCGGCTATATCGCCATGAATACCCAACGCAAATACCTCAGCGATGTGCGCGTGCGCCGCGCGATCAACCTAGCCTTCGACCGCCAGGCGCATGTCGACCAGTTGTTCGGCAAAGGCAACGCGCTGATGGCGGTAAACCCTTATCCGCCAAGCATGTCCGGCTTCAATACCGACAACCACAACCCACCTCGTGATCTGGACAAGGCCCGCGCGTTGCTGGCAGAGGCCGGAGTGCCGCCCGGCACCGCGCTCACCCTGTTCACGCGCAACGGCGGCGGTCCGACCAACCCCAACCCGCGCTTGTCTGCCGAGATGCTCCAGGCAGACCTCGCTCAGATCGGCATCAAGCTTGAAATCCGCGTGATGGAGTGGGCCGAGATGCTGCGCCGGGCGAAAAACGGCGAGGCCGATCTGGTCTCTACAGGCTGGGGCAGCGACAACGGCGACCCGGACAACTTCCTCACTCCGCTGCTCAGCTGCGATGCGGCCAAAAGCGGCGAGAACTATGCACGCTGGTGCAACTCTGAGTTTCAGGCACTGATCAGTCAGGCGCGCACCGTGATCGACGAAGATCAACGGGCAAACCTCTATTTCAAGGCCTTGGCGGTGTACGATGGCGACCAACCCTGGATCAGCATGGCCCATCCGAAAGTGTTCACGGCCATGCGTGCGAATGTGGAGGGTTATCAGCTCAACCCTCTGACCAACAATAACTTTGCCACAACCCGGGTGGAGTAGCACGACAACAATGACCGCTGGCAGCCTGCACGGGAGCCGGCGGCGCAATCCGGACCAGCCGCCCCGATGGCGGGCTGGCCGGCTGATGAGGTACACCAAGCATGTTGAGTTTTATTGCCCGACGTCTGGGCCTGCTGATTCCGACGTTCTTCGGTATCACTCTGCTGACCTTTGCCCTGATTCGCCTGATCCCCGGCGACCCGGTCGAAGTGATGATGGGCGAACGCCGGGTCGACCCTGAAATGCACGCCCAAGCTATGGAGCGCCTGGGCCTGAACAAGCCGCTGCCGGTGCAGTACCTGGACTACATCGGCAAGCTCGCCCAGGGCGATCTGGGTGAATCGCTGCGTTCTCGCGAGAGCGTCTGGAGCGAGTTCACCACGCTGTTCCCGGCGACCCTCGAACTGGCCCTGGCGGCGCTGTTCTTCGCCGGCGTCGTCGGTTTGCTCGCCGGCGTGATCGCCGCCCTCAAGCGCGGTTCGCTGTTCGATCACGGGGTGATGGGGCTTTCTCTGGCCGGCTACTCGATGCCGATCTTCTGGTGGGGCCTGATCCTGATCATGTTCTTCTCGGTGAGCCTTGGCTGGACGCCGGTATCCGGGCGCATCGATCCCTTGCTGGATATTGAGCCGCGGACCGGCTTCATGCTCATCGATAGCCTGCTCAGTGACGAAGAAGGCGCGTTCAAGGATGCGCTCATGCACCTGATTCTGCCGGCCATCGTGCTTGGCACCATTCCACTGGCGGTAATCGCCCGCATGACCCGCTCGTCGATGCTCGAAGTGCTGCGCGAGGACTACATCCGCACTGCCCGCGCCAAGGGCCTGTCGCCAGCGCGGGTGGTGTTCGTGCATGGCCTGCGCAATGCGCTGATCCCGGTGCTGACGGTGTTCGGCCTGCAGGTCGGCGCGTTGCTGGCAGGCGCGGTCCTGACCGAAACCATCTTTTCCTGGCCGGGCATCGGCAAATGGCTGATCGAAGCCATCGGCGCCCGTGACTATCCCGTGGTCCAGAACGGCATCCTGCTGATCGCCTGCCTGGTCATTCTGGTCAATTTCGTCGTGGATATTCTCTACGGCCTGGCCAATCCACGTATCCGTCACCAGCGCTGAGGCCCCGTCATGAGCAGTAATACGCGCAACACCGTGACCGCGCCCAGCCCGGTCGATCAAAGCCTGCTGTACCCGTCACCGTACAAGGAATTCTGGCAAGCGTTCGCGCGCAACAAGGGCGCGGTCGCAGGCCTGGCATTCATGACCCTGGTGGTGTTCTGCGCGCTGTTCGCGCCATGGGTTGCACCGCACAGCCCGAGCGAGCAGTACCGCGACTTCCTGCTGACCCCGCCGGTGTGGCTCGAAGGCGGTACCTGGCAGTTCATCCTCGGCACCGACGAGCTTGGCCGTGACCTGCTGTCGCGGCTGATCCAGGGCGCGCGCCTGTCGCTGCTGATCGGCCTGTCGTCGGTGGTGATTTCGCTGATCCCGGGCGTGCTGTTCGGCCTTTTGGCCGGGTTCTTTCCGCGGATTCTCGGGCCGTCGATCATGCGCCTGATGGACGTGATGCTGGCCCTGCCTTCGCTGCTGCTGGCAGTGGCCATCGTCGCGATCCTCGGCCCTGGCCTGATCAATACCGTGATCGCCATCGCCATCGTTTCGCTGCCGGCCTACGTGCGCCTGACCCGCGCCGCGGTGATGGGCGAACTCAACCGCGACTACGTCACCGCTGCCCGACTGGCCGGCGCCAGCCTGCCGCGGCTGATGTTCGTCACCGTGCTGCCGAACTGCATGGCGCCGCTGATCGTGCAGGCGACCTTGAGCTTTTCCTCAGCCATCCTCGATGCCGCAGCACTGGGCTTTCTTGGCTTGGGTGTGCAACCGCCAACGCCTGAGTGGGGCACCATGCTGGCCTCGGCCCGCGACTACATCGAACGCGCCTGGTGGGTGGTGAGCCTGCCCGGTTTGACCATATTGCTCAGTGTGCTGGCAATCAACCTGATGGGCGACGGACTGCGCGATGCGCTGGACCCGAAACTCAAGAACGCCGCCTGAGGACCACGCCATGTCGCTATTGCAGATCAACAACCTCAATGTGCGCTTCGGCGATGCCTCGGCAGTGCCGGTGGTGGATGGCCTGGACCTGGCGGTCGATGCCGGCGAGATCGTCGCCATCGTCGGCGAGTCCGGCTCGGGCAAGTCGGTGACCATGATGGCCCTGATGGGCTTGATCGACGCCCCCGGCTGGATCACCGCAGACACCATGAGCTTCGCCGGCACCGACATGCTCAAGCTCAGTGGCCGCCAGCGGCGCAAGATCGTCGGCAAGGACATCGCGATGATCTTTCAGGACCCGATGACCGCGCTCAATCCCAGCTACACGGTCGGCTTCCAGATCGAAGAAGTACTGCGCCAGCACCTCGGTTTAAAAGGCAAAGCGGCCCGGCAACGGGCCCTGGAGCTACTCGAAAAAGTCGAGATTCCGGCTGCCGAAAGCCGCTTGCAGGCCTACCCGCACCAACTTTCCGGCGGCATGAGCCAACGTGTGGCGATTGCCATGGCCATCGCCGGTGAGCCCAAGCTGCTGATTGCCGACGAGCCGACCACGGCGCTGGATGTGACCATTCAGGCGCAGATCATGGAGCTGCTGGTCAACCTGCAGCAGGAGCGCAACATGGCGCTGATCCTGATCACCCATGACCTCGCCGTGGTGGCCGAAACCGCCAAGCGGGTCTGCGTGATGTATGCCGGCCAGGCCGTTGAAGTTGGTCAGGTGCCTGAACTGTTCGACGTGCCCGCGCATCCCTACAGCGAAGCCTTGCTGGCGGCTATCCCCGAGCACAGCATCGGTGCCGAACGCCTGGCCACCCTGCCCGGCATCGTCCCCGGCCGCTATGACCGGCCGCAGGGCTGCCTGTTGTCGCCGCGCTGCCCGTATGTGCGCGACAACTGCCGCACGCAGCGACCAGCGCTCGAGCCCAAGAGCCAGAGCCTGGCGCGCTGCTTCTATCCACTGAACCAGGAGGTGGCGTGATGACTGCCGTACTCAGCGCACGTGACCTTACCCGCCATTACCAGGTTTCTCGCGGCCTGTTCAAGGGCCATGCCCTGGTGCGGGCACTCAATGGCGTGTCGTTCGAGCTCGAAGCGGGCCAGACCCTCGCGGTGGTCGGCGAGTCGGGTTGCGGCAAGTCGACCCTGGCCCGCGCCCTGACCTTGATCGAAGAACCCACTGCCGGCTCGTTGCAGATCGCAGGCACCGAAGTCACTGGCGCCAGCAAGGAGCAGCGCAAGCAACTGCGCCGTGATGTGCAGATGGTGTTCCAGAGCCCGTATGCCTCGCTCAATCCGCGGCAGAAGATTGGTGACCAGTTGGCCGAGCCATTGCTGATCAACACCTCGCTGAGCAAGCAGGAGCGCCGCGAGAGAGTTCAGGCAATGATGCAGCAGGTGGGTTTGCGACCGGAGCATTATCAGCGTTATCCGCACATGTTCTCGGGTGGCCAGCGCCAGCGCATTGCCCTGGCCCGGGCGATGATGCTGCAGCCAAAGGTGCTGGTGGCGGATGAGCCGACATCGGCGCTGGATGTGTCAATCCAGGCCCAGGTGCTGAACCTGTTCATGGACCTGCAGAAGGAATTCAACACCGCTTACGTGTTCATCTCGCACAACCTGGCGGTGGTGCGGCATGTGGCTGATCAGGTGTTGGTGATGTATCTGGGCAGGCCTGCGGAGATGGGGCCGAAGGCGGATATCTATGACAAGCCGCTGCACCCTTATACCCAGGCGTTGTTGTCAGCGACCCCGGCGATTCATCCAGACCCGTTGAAGCCGAAGATTCGGATTGTGGGTGAGCTGCCCAATCCGTTGAATCCACCAGATGGCTGTGCCTTTCACAAGCGTTGCCCGTATGCCACGGAGCGGTGCAGCAAGGAGGTGCCGGCGTTCCGGCAGGTGGGGACGCGGCAGGTGGCGTGTCATTACGCGGAGCAGTTTCTTTAGATAGCTGGGGCTGCTTCGCAGCCCTTTTGCGACACAAGGCCGCTCCTACAGACGCCGCGAGATAACGAAATACGCGGTCTGAGCTGTAGCAGCGGCCTTGTGTCGCGAAAGGGGCGCAAAGCGCCCCCCGGTTTTATCAGTGCATGAAGATCGCGATCAAAATGATCACAGGGATCGGTACCCCAATCATCCAAAGCAGAATCGAGCGCATGGTAGTTCTCCTGGTCAGTTCAGTTGATTAGCGAATCGGCGCGCTGTTGGTGTGAACGGTACGGCGACCGACATAAGCCGCGTCGTCGACGTCGATCCAGCGAGCCTGATCACGCTGACGGCCACCAAACAGGGCAGCAAGGCAGGCGAAGAACGCGCCGCAAAGCAGGCCGATGAAGGTCCACAGAGCGGTCCAGGCAGCGACCTTGGCGGCGGTATCAGCGGCTTCTTGAGCAGCTACCTTGGCTTTCTGTGCATCCTGCTGCACTTCGGTATAGATCTGGTCGACGCGAGCTTCGGCCTCGGCCTGAGTCAGGCGGGTACGTTGAGCAACCAATTGCGCCAGGTAGGTACGGTCATCAGCAGACAGAGCACCGTCGTTGGCTACGGCACGGGCAACGATGCGACCGGCAACTGCGGTAGCAGCGTCGTCTGTTACAGGCGCTGGGCCTTCGCTGCGGAACAGGTTGTCGATGTAATAACCCATTGGGTCAGCATCGGTCTTGCCCACTACTGCGGTCGCAGCAGTAGCCGCGCCGCCCACTGCAGCTGCACCGGCCTGCGCGCCAGCGCTGAGGACGTTGCCGAGCATGCTGACGATCAGCACTGCGGTTACCAGAGTCGCCACAGCCCACGCCAGGAAGCCATGCGCGGTGTCGCGGAAGTACACTTCATCAGCATGCAGATTGGCCCACTTGACCCGCAGGCGACCGGCAACATAGCCACCGGCGCCCGATGCAATAATCTGCGTCAGCAGCAGCCAGATAATGGTCGAGATACCCAGCGCCTTGGCACTGGCACCCTCATGGGCCCATGGCGAAGTTGCAGCGAAGCCCAGGCCCGCGCCCAGGATCATCAGGATCAATGAAAGGGCCGCAGCAGCAGCGGCACCGGCGAAGATCGCCGCCCAGGACACGCCCGAATGGTTCGAGGCATCGGCGGCAGTGGGTGATAGCTCGGCAGTGGTAATCATGTGGCAGCGCCTTTTGTAGTTAGCAACGGTTCCGTTTGCTTGCACTTGCACTAGTGCAGACACTGTGCCAATTGCGACAAAAAATGACATCTATATAAATCAACTACTTACAAAAAAACGTATAGGGAAGATCGTGCATAAAACCCGAATGGCCATATACCACTCAGGGTTTCTGCAATGGGGCCTCGGCAACGCGCACTTGCCCGGCGCTGAGCGGCCCGGCACCATCACCCCATGACATCGATTACCCTGCCCGACGGCCCCGCCCAGACGCCCGTTACAGCCGACACCGTGCTGCGCTATCACCTGTGCTGGAAACACCGCGACCTCGACGGGGTGATGGCCCTGTATCACCCCGACGTCGAGTACCACGACTTCTTCCAGAACCGTGTAATGGGCCATGCCGAGCTGCGCGAGTACGTACGCGCCTGCCTGCCCCGTGAAGCAGGCGAAGACATCATTCACAGTGACCGCATCAGGGTCGACGGCTGCACCGCTTTCATCCAGTACGAGGTCACGGTGCAGGGCGGCGATGGCCTGACTGCGTTTCACTCCAGTGAGGCGATCACCGTCAAGGACGGCTTGATCTGGCGGGTCAACGAATACGCCACACTGGTCCGTCAGGGCAGCAAGAGCATCAGCAACGGCGGCCTGCGTCCTGCCACCAGCCGGCTGGGCCTGTCACCGCGTCAGCTGAGCACCATGGCACAGGATCTTGAGCATTACTTTCAGCGCCAGCGGCCCTACTTGGACCCTGAGCTGGACCTGCAACAAGTGGCCAAGGACAGCGGCTACAGCCGCAATCAGATTTCCTACCTGCTTAATCAGGTGCTCGGCCAGAGCTTCTATCGCTACGTCAACCAGGCGCGTCTGCAGCACCTGCTGGCCGGGCTCGACGGCAGCAGCGGCGGTGCCACCATGGATGCGCTGGCGTTCGGCGCCGGTTTCAACTCGCTGTCAGCATTCTACAAGGCGTTTCGCGAGCACACCGGGCTGTCGCCCAAGGCTTACGTAAAACAACTTTCGCTGCGTGCACGCACGTAAGACAGCCGCCGCCAGCACAACCTAGGATCAGCCACAGACCTTACCGATGTGGAGCTGCACCTGATGCAACCCTGGCGCACGATCAGCCTTTGGATGGACCAGCTCGACGAGCCCCTCGACGCCCGCCCGGCCCTGGCCAAGGACCTCGATGTCGACGTGTGCATCATCGGCGCCGGCTACACCGGCCTGTGGACCGCTTATTACCTGAAACAGCAGGCGCCGCAGTTGAGCATTGCCATTGTCGAAGCCAACATCGCCGGCTTCGGTGCCTCCGGGCGCAACGGCGGCTGGCTGATGGGCAACCTGCTGGGCGAAGACCGCCTGCTCGCTACCCTGTCGCCGCAGCTGCGCCGCGCCAGTATCGACCTGCTGCATGGCATCCCTGACGAAGTGCACAACGTGCTGCAGCATGAAGGCATCGACTGCGACTACCGCAAAGGTGGCGTACTGTACTGCGCAGCGCGGTATCCGGAGCAGGAGCGCAGCCTGCGTGCCCACCTCGACGAGCTCTACCGCCAGGGCATGAACGAAGACGACTACCGCTGGCTGCGTCCTGAACAACTGGATGCACAGCTGCGCGTTAGCAGCCCTTACGGGGCGATCTTCAGCCCGCACACCGCCACCATCCAGCCGGCCAAACTGGTGCGCGGCCTGGCCCGAGCGGTCGAGCGCATGGGCGTGACCATTTACGAGAACAGCCCTGCGCTTGATCTGCAGCCTGGCATGGTGCGCACGCCCCATGCCAACGTCCGCGCCCATTGGCTGGTGCCGGCCGTGGAGGGTTACGCAGCCAGCCTGCCGCCGCTAGGCAAGCACCAATTGCCGGTGCAGAGCCTGCTGGTCGCCACCGAGCCGTTGCCGGAGTCGACCTGGGAGCAGATCGGCCTGAACCAGGGGCAGGCCTTCAGCGAGAACAGCCGCCAGGTCACCTACGGCCAGCGCACAGCCGACAACCGCCTGGTGTTCGGTGCGCGTGGTGGCTATCGCTTTGGCGGCCGCCTGCGCGAAGACTTCAACCTCAAGGACCACGAGATCGAGCTGCGCCGCTATCTGTTTGGCGAGCTGTTCCCGCAGCTGAAAAACGCCCGTATTACCCATTCCTGGGGCGGCAACCTAGGCATGGCCAGGCGCTTCCGCCCGCACATGCTGTGTGATCGTCAGCGCGGCATCGCCCTCGCCGGCGGCTACGGCGGCGAAGGTGTAGGCGCGACCAACCTGGGCGGGCGCACCCTGGCGGCGCTGATTCTTGGCCAGCACAACCAGCTGACCGCACAGCCCTGGGTACACGACAACTGCCCGCTGACGAGCCTGGCGAGCTGGCCGCCCGAGCCCTGCCGCTGGCTGGGCTACAACGCGATCATCCGCAGCTTCGTCCATGAAGACCGCACCCTCGCCAACCCTGCCAGCGCCCCCTGGCGCCGGCGCCTGGCCAGCGGCGTGGCCGACTTCATGGAAGGCTTCATGCACTGACTTGCCCTTTTCTCAACACAGGATTCACTGGTCATGAACATCACCCAGTTCAAACACACCGACAGCGCCGTACTCGAGGAATCCAACCCGGTCGCCGTGCCGCTCGGGGAGCCAGTCGCCGTGACGTCGGTGACCAGCGTCGAACGCAGCGATGGGGTCGAAACCGGTATCTGGGAGTGCACCCCAGGGCGCTGGCGCCGGCAGATCGTGCAGCAGGAGTTCTGCCATTTCATCAAGGGCCGCTGCACCTTCACCCCTGATGGAGGCGAACCGCTACTCATAGAAGCCGGAGACGCACTGATGCTACCGGCCAACAGCACCGGGATCTGGGACATCGAAGAAACCGTGCGCAAGAGCTATGTATTGATTTTCTGATCGCTGATCGCCTCTGCCGTCCTTCGATAACAACACACAAAGCAAGGTACCCCGGACATGCGCACGCTTCTAATCGCTCCCCTGATGCTCGCCGCTTGTGTCAGCAACGCCGCCGAGTCGGTAAAGATCTACAACTGGTCGAGCTACATCGCCCCCGATACCCTGAAGAACTTCCAGCAGGCCAGCGGCATCGTGCCGACCTATGACGTGTTCGACAGCAACGAGACCCTCGACGGCAAGCTGATGACCGGCAACTCCGGCTATGACGTGGTGTTCCCGTCGAACCACTTCATGGCCCGGCAGATCCAGGGCAAGGCCCTGAAGAAGCTCGACAAGAGCCAACTGCCCAACTGGCAGAACCTCAATCCGGTACTGCTCAAGGCGCTTGAGGTCAATGATCCGGGCAACCAGTATGGCTTCCCCTACCTGTGGGGCAGCACCGGCATCGGCTACAACATCGACAAGGTCAAGGCGGTGCTCGGCGACAACGCGCCGGTCGATTCCTGGGACCTGATCTTCAAGCCCGAGTACATGAGCAAGCTCAAGAGCTGCGGTGTGGCGGTGCTCGACAACGGCCCCGAGCTGCTGCCGATTGCCCTGCACTACCTCGGCCTGCCGCACCACAGCCAGGATCCGAAGGACTACGAGAAAGCCAAAGAACTGCTGATGAAGGTGCGCCCGTACATCAGCTACTTCCACTCATCCAAGTACACCGGCGACCTGGCCAATGGCGACGTGTGCGTGGTGGTTGGCTTCTCCGGCGATGTGCTGCAGGCGAAGAATCGCGCCGAAGAGGCCAAGAACGGCGTCAAGGTTGGCTATTCGATCCCCAAGGAAGGTGCGCCGATGTGGTTCGACATGGTCGCCATGCCAGCCGATGCGCCCGACGAGAAGCAGGCCTACGCCTACATGAACTACCTGTTGCAGCCTGAGGTGATGGCCAACATCAGCAACCATGTGCAGTACGCCAACGGCAACCTCAAGGCCGACACGCTGGTCGACCCTGCACTTAAAAGCAACACGATGATCTACCCGAGTGACGATGTGATGGGCAAGCTATACGCACTGGAGGCGATGCCCGCCAAGATCGACCGCATTCGCACTCGCCTGTGGACCAGTATCAAAGCCGGTAACTGAACAGCATTGGGGCCGCAGATGCGGCCCCAATAATCAGATCAGTGATGTTCCCGCGTGGCGCGGAATTTCACGTCCGGCCAGCGCTCTTCCATCAGCGCCAGGTTGACCCGGGTCGGGGCGAGGTAGGTCAGGTGACCGCCGCCATCGACGGCGAGGTTTTCCACGGCCTTGGTCTCGAATTCCTCGAACTTCTTCTTGTCGTCGCAGCTGATCCAGCGCGCCGACCAGACCGTGATTGGCTCGTAGCCGCACTCGACCTTGTACTCTTCCTTCAAGCGGCTGGCGACCACGTCGAACTGCAGCACACCGACCGCACCGAGGATGATGTCGTTGCTGCGCAGCGGGAAGAACACCTGGGTCGCGCCTTCTTCGGCGAGCTGCTGCAGGCCCTGGCGCAGCTGCTTGGATTTGAGCGGGTCTTTCAGCCGCACGCGGCGGAACAATTCCGGGGCGAAGTGCGGGATGCCGGTGAAGCCTAGGCTTTCGCCTTCGCTGAAGGTGTCGCCGATCTGGATGGTGCCGTGGTTGTGCAGACCGATGATGTCGCCGGCAAAGGCTTCTTCCAGTTGCTCACGCTCGGAGGAGAAGAAGGTCAGGGCGTCGCCGATGCGTACGTCCTTGCCGGTGCGCACGTGGCGCATCTTCATGCCCTTTTCGTACTTGCCCGAACAGATGCGCATGAAGGCGATGCGGTCGCGGTGTTTCGGGTCCATGTTCGCCTGGATCTTGAACACGAAGCCGGTGAATTTCTCTTCGACCGGCTCGACGGTCCGCTCGTTGGCTACGCGCGCCAGCGGGCGTGGCGCCCAGTCGACCACAGCGTCGAGCACATGGTCGACACCGAAGTTGCCCAGCGCGGTACCGAAGAACACCGGAGTCAGCTGGCCGTTGAGAAACTCTTCCTGGTTGAACTCGTGGCAGGCGCCTTGAACCAGCTCCAGTTGCTCAAGGAAGCGATCGTACTCGTCACCCAAGTGCGCGCGGGCTTCATCGGAGTCGAGTTTCTCGATGATCTTGACCTCGGTGCGCTCGTGACCATGGCCTGGGGTGTAGACGATGATGTAGTCGCCGGCCAGGTGGTAAACGCCCTTGAAGTCGCGGTAGCAACCGATCGGCCAGGTGATTGGCGCGGCCTTGATCTTGAGTACCGCTTCGATCTCGTCGAGCAGCTCGATCGGGTCGCGGATGTCGCGGTCGAGTTTGTTGATGAAGCTGACGATCGGCGTGTCACGCAGACGGCAGACGTCCATCAGGGCGATGGTGCGTGGCTCGACGCCTTTACCACCATCGAGCACCATCAGGGCCGAGTCGACCGCGGTCAGGGTGCGGTAGGTGTCTTCCGAGAAGTCTTCGTGGCCCGGGGTGTCGAGCAGGTTGATCATGTGTTCGCGGTAAGGGAACTGCATGACCGAGGTGGTGATGGAGATACCGCGTTGCTTCTCCATTTCCATCCAGTCGGAGGTGGCGTGGCGGTCGGACTTGCGCGACTTCACGGTACCGGCGACGGCAATGGCCTTGCCCATCAGCAAGAGTTTCTCGGTGATGGTGGTCTTACCGGCGTCGGGGTGGGAAATGATTGCGAAAGTGCGGCGCTTCGCGACTTCGGCGGCCTGGTTGGTCATGGGAAATCGCCTGAATGGGGATCGAAAAAAGGGCGCAGATTATACCCGAAACCGCCCATAGACCCAAACACAGCCGCAGCGCCCTGCCCAGCGGCGTAAGCCATCAGCCAATGCCTGGCCAGCCGAGTTTTTTGCAGCCACACAGGCAAATGTCCACGAAGCGGCCCAGCGTAGGTATTTCAACGCCTGCAGAGGATAAATCCGCTGTTTTTGTCGCGCCATGAATTGGCCTTGCCAGTGATTAACACTGGCCAACTGCCGCCGTAGATGGGAACCTTTGCGTCCCCGGAGACGTCCACCCCCTGCTGACCATTGCAGTTTGGGGCTGGTAATACCTGCATTTTCGAGCCCGACGGGGCTTGGCTCATGGCATGTCCGCGCAGCTTTGCTGAGCGCCACGCTGCTACTCGCGATCACTCTGCCCGCCGCCTGCACTGGCCGCGCTGCGCAGCACTGTTCGCCGACGACAAGAAAAGGAGTCCACCTGTGGCTAGACGCTACGGAAAAGGGCTGATGGGATGGGCCACCGCGCTTGTCATCCTGGCCCTGCTGATCCACTGGATCGGCCTTGATACGATCGCGCGTTATCGCGACGATCTGTGGTTTTACCTGCAAGCGCACCTTGTGCTGGTGCTGGCTTCGATGGCGGCGGCGTTGGCCGTGGGCATCCCCGCCGGGATTGCCTTGAGTCGACCGCACCGGGTCGACAAAGCCGAGCGCTTCATGCAGTTCTTCAACGTAGGCAACACCATCCCTCCCCTGGCCGTACTGGCCATCGCCCTGAGTTTTCTGGGCATCGGCGCAGGCCCGGCGATCTTCGCGCTGTTTCTCGCCTCCCTGCTGCCAATCGTGCGCAACACCTACGAAGGCCTGAAAAACGTCCCTGCCTCACTCAAGGAAGCCGCTACCGGCATCGGCATGACTCCGCGCCAGCAACTCTGGCAAGTCGAACTGCCCAACGCCGTGCCGATCATTGTCGGCGGCGTGCGGGTTGCTCTGGCGCTGAATGTCGGCACCGCGCCGCTGGCGTTTCTGATCGGCGCCAACAGCCTTGGCAGCCTGATCTTCCCTGCCATTGCCTTGAACAATCAGCCACAGCTACTGCTCGGCGCGGCCTGCACGGCGGCGTTGGCGTTGTTGCTGGATGTGCTGGTGAGTTTCTCCAGCAAACGCTGGCTGGAACGCGGTCTGGCTCAATAAGTAGAGGGAACCCATGAGAAAAACCATCGCCTTGTTGCTTGGCGCGGGCCTGCTGTTGGCAGGATTTGCCCAAGCGGCGGAAAAACCGCTGATTCGCATCGGTGCCCGGGTGTTCACCGAACAGACGGTACTCGCCGAAATCACCGCGCAATACCTGCGCGCCAATGGCTTTGCCGTGCGCGTGACCGGCGGCCTGGGCAGCAGCCTGGCGCGCCAGGCGCAAGAGACCGGCCAGCTCGATTTGATGTGGGAATACACCGGTGTGTCGCTGGTCTCGTACAACCATATCGACGAGCGCATGACCAGTGCCGAAGCGACCTACGCCAAGGTCAAACAGCTAGACGCGAAAAAGGACCTGATCTGGCTGACCCCGTCGCGGTTCAGCAATACCTACGCCCTGGCCCTGCCCAGCAAGGTCGCCGAAAAGTATCCGCAGGTGCGCAACATCAGCCAGCTCAATCAGGTGCTGCGTGACGAGCACAAGCGCAAGCATCTGGTCGCGCTGGACACCGAGTTCGCCAATCGCCCGGATGGCCTGGTGGGCCTGAAAGAGCTGTACGACCTGCAGGTCGGCCGCGCCAACATCCGCCAGATGGACGCCGGCCTGGTCTATACCGCGCTGCGCAACGATCAGGTGTTTGCCGGCCTGGTGTACACCACAGATGGTCGCCTCAACGCGTTCAATCTGACCTTGCTGGAAGACGACAAGCACTATTTCCCCGACTACACCGCTGCGCCGGTGGTACGTAAAGCGGTACTCGACGCCAACCCGCAACTGGCCACCCTGCTCAAGCCGCTGGCCGAGCAACTGGACGACGAGACCATGCGCCAGCTCAATGCCAAGGTCGACGTCGAACACCAGAGCCCGTCGGTGGTTGCCGCTGCATTCCTGCGTGAGCACCCGCTGCCCGGCACTGCCGACAAAGAGGTACAGCCATGAGCCTGTTCGATACCTTTGCCCACCTCGACTGGGCGCTGGTGCTGCAGCTGACCTGGCAGCACATCACCCTGGTCGGCATCGCGGTCAGCCTGGCGATTGTCTTCGGCGTGCCGCTGGGCATTCTGATGACACGCTTCCCGGTCCTGGCCGGCCCACTGCAGGCCAGCGCCACGGTGCTGCTGACCATTCCCTCGATTGCCTTGTTCGGCCTGCTGCTGCCGTTCTACTCCAAGTTCGGCCAGGGCCTGGGCCCATTGCCGGCGATCACGGCGGTGTTCCTTTATTCACTGCTGCCGATCCTGCGCAACACCTACCTGGCCCTGACCAACGTCGAACCGGGCATCCGTGAAGCCGCCCGCGGTATCGGCATGACCTTCGGCCAGCGCCTGCGCATGGTCGAGCTGCCGATCGCCGTGCCGGTGATCCTCGCCGGGGTGCGCACCGCCGTGGTGATGAACATCGGCGTAATGACCATCGCCGCGACCATCGGCGCCGGTGGCCTGGGTGTGCTTATTCTGACTTCCATCAGCCGCAGCGACATGTCGATGCTGCTGGTCGGCGCGGTGCTGGTGAGCCTGCTGGCGATTGTCGCCGACCTGCTCCTGCAAGCCCTGCAACGTGCCCTGACTCCACGAGGACTGCGCTCATGATCGAATTGAAGAACCTCAGCAAGACCTTCCATGCCAACGGCAAGGACGTCAAAGCCGTCGACTCGGTCAACCTGACCGTCAACGAAGGCGAAATCTGCGTGTTCCTCGGCCCGTCGGGCTGCGGCAAGAGCACCACCTTGAAGATGATCAACCGCCTGATCACACCGACCTCAGGCCAGGTGTTCATCAACGGTGAGGACACCACCGGGCTGGACGAAGTCAGCCTGCGCCGCAGCATCGGCTACGTGATCCAGCAGATCGGTCTGTTCCCCAACATGACCATCGAAGAGAACATCACCGTAGTGCCGCGCCTGCTCGGCTGGGACAAGCAGCGCTGCCACGACCGCGCGCGCGAACTGATGAGCATGATCAAGCTTGAACCCAAGCAGTACTTGCAGCGTTACCCGCGCGAGTTGTCCGGTGGCCAGCAACAGCGCATCGGCGTGATCCGCGCACTGGCCGCAGATGCGCCGGTATTGCTGATGGATGAACCGTTCGGCGCGGTCGACCCGATCAACCGCGAGATGATCCAGAACGAGTTCTTCGAGATGCAGCGGGCGCTGAACAAGACCGTGATCATGGTCAGCCACGACATCGACGAAGCGATCAAGCTGGGTGACAAGATCGCTATCTTCCGCGCGGGCAAGCTGCTCCAGTTGGATCATCCGGATACCCTGCTGGCGCACCCGGTGGACGACTTCGTCAGCAACTTCGTCGGCCAGGACAGCACCCTCAAGCGGCTGCTGCTGGTGCGCGCCGAGGACGCCGCCGACAACGCGCCGTCGGTCAGCCCGGAAACACCAGTGGCCGATGCGCTGGAGCTGCTCGACGAGCACGACCGCCGCTACGTGGTGGTGACCGACGCGGCGAACAAGGCGCTGGGCTATGTGCGCCGCCGCGACATGCACCGGCAACAGGGCACCTGTGCTGACTTCCTGCGTCAGTTCAACGCCACCGCTTCGCACGATGAGCACCTGCGCATCCTGTTGTCGCGGATGTACGAGTTCAACCGGGCGTGGTTGCCGGTGCTGGACGCCGAGCAGGTGTTCCTTGGCGAGGTGACCCAGGAGTCGATTGCGGCCTACCTGAGTTCGGGGCGCTCTCGCGGTGCCAAGACCAGCATCGTCTCCCCGGCCGAGACGGTGGCTTCCTGAATCAACGGGGGCGTCTGTGATCGGGCGCCCCCGCTGTAGTAACAAAAAATTTATGCTTTTTTTGGCCACTCGCAGGCACTGACTGTGTGGCCATAAATGTGAACACTCCCTGCCTCGACGTGTGATCCAGCGAACCACTGACCAACGGTCTCCAGAGCTTACTTGCGGGTTCTTGCAGTGAAATATCACCGACCTGCAATGAACACAGCTTTTCAGGGGTTCGCCGCCAGATCCCTGCCTGTTCCACAATTATTTACGTTTGAGCCTGCTCAGGAACATCTGTCGGTAATACGAGTCGGTTATTCCAGTAACTGCTCGTCGATCCGCGACGAACAGGTGGGGATTGCCTGTTGATCTTGCCTGGTTCACGCCCTAAAGTGCGCGCCGAACGTCCATGCTGGAAACGATCCATCCGGCTCAAGTACTGACGACGAGACAGCAGGCGCAACCATGCGGTTGGCCTTTTTGCTTTCGGCGACATGCCTTGGGAAGTAGGCGAACCAAAGTGGGGATACGGAGGGCGTTCAGTTTGCAGCCACTTTCTTTTTCAGTTTGCCCATGGAGTCCTTGAGCATGTCGATCCAAGTCGAAGATTATTTCGCACGTGACACCTTCCAGAAGATGAAGGCGTTCGCCGACAAGCAGGAAACCCCGTTTGTGGTCATCGATACGCAGATGATCAGCAAGGCCTATGACGACCTGCGCGCCGGTTTCGAGTTCGCCAAGGTCTACTACGCAGTCAAGGCCAACCCAGCGGTCGAGATCATCGACCTGCTCAAGGACAAAGGCTCGAACTTCGACATCGCCTCGATCTACGAGCTGGACAAGGTCATGAACCAGGGCGTCAGCCCGGACCGCATCAGCTACGGCAACACCATCAAGAAGTCCAAGGACATCCGCTACTTCTTCGACAAGGGTGTGCGCCTGTACGCGACCGACTCCGAAGCCGACCTGCGCAACATCGCCAAGGCTGCGCCGGGTTCCAAGGTCTACGTGCGCATTCTCACCGAAGGCTCGACCACTGCCGACTGGCCGCTGTCGCGCAAGTTCGGCTGCCAGACCGACATGGCCATGGACCTGCTGATCCTTGCCCGTGACCTGGGCCTGGTGCCTTACGGCATCTCCTTCCACGTCGGCTCGCAGCAGCGCGATATCAGCGTCTGGGACGCCGCCATCGCCAAGGTCAAAGTGATCTTCGAGCGCCTGAAGGAAGAAGACGGCATCGTTCTCAAGCTGATCAACATGGGTGGCGGCTTCCCGGCCAACTACATCACCCGGACCAACAGCCTGGAGACTTACGCTGAAGAAATCATCCGCTTCCTCAAGGAAGACTTCGGCGACGACCTGCCGGAAATCATCCTCGAGCCGGGCCGTTCGCTGATTGCCAACGCCGGTATTCTGGTCAGCGAAGTGGTGTTGGTTGCGCGCAAGTCGCGTACCGCGGTCGAGCGTTGGGTGTACACCGACGTGGGCAAGTTCTCCGGCCTGATCGAAACCATGGACGAGTCGATCAAGTTCCCGATCTGGACCGAGAAGAAAGGCGAGATGGAAGAAGTGGTGATTGCAGGGCCTACCTGTGACAGCGCCGACATCATGTACGAGCACTACAAGTATGGCCTGCCGCTGAACCTGGCCATCGGTGACCGCCTGTACTGGCTGTCGACCGGCGCCTACACCACCAGCTACAGCGCAGTGGAGTTCAATGGTTTCCCACCGTTGAAAGCCTACTACCTGTAAATCATAAACGGGGCCGCAAGGCCCCGTTTTTGTATGTAAACGCAGCGCTTTGCTAGCCCAGCTCCCGCTGGCGCAGCTCCTGCGCAAACACTGCCGCCTCCTCAGCCAGCAACCGTCCAGCACCTTGCAGAGTCAGCACTGCACTGCGCAGGAAGTTGACGTTGCCTTGCACCCGCGCACGCGCCAGCCAAGGCCGCGCCTCGCCCAACTGGCCACGCTCGATCAGCACCATGGCCAGGCTGAACATACCGCGAAAATCCCCAGCCTCGGCCGAGCGCTTATACCAGCGAAACGCCCGCGCTGGGCTGGCAGGGCCGGCGATGCCTTGTTCCAGGTAACGCCCATAGAGGTTCATCGATTTGGCGTGGCCCAGATGTGCAGCCTTCTCGTAGCAGGCCAGCGCCAGCTTCTGGTCAAGCTCGACACCGCGCCCGGTGGCCAGCAGGTTGCCCAGGTTGTACCAGCCCCAGTCCAGCCCCTGCGCGGCTGCGCGCTGGTACTGCACTGCTGCGCCAGGCAGGTCGGCCGGCCCGCCCCAGGCGTGCTCCAGGCAGCGCCCAAGCATGTTGTGCGCCATGCCGCTGCCGGCGCGGGTGGCAATGCTGAACCATCGCCGCGCCAGCTGCGGATCCTGCTCGATGCCGCGGCCATCGAGCAGGATCTGGCCCAGCAACAACTGCGCCTCACTGACGCCCTGCCCGGCCGCTGCCAGGATCGCTTGGGCGGCCTTAGCGGGGCTGGCTTCGAGCATGGCTCGCAGCGCTGTGACATCCACGACCTCATCGCGGCGCAACGTATAGGACATGTTCAGACCTCTGCCCAGCGCCGCAGCAAGTTGTGATAGGCGCCGGTCA
This sequence comes from Pseudomonas sp. PGPR N4, assembly GCF_059693665.1. Lineage (NCBI taxonomy): Bacteria > Pseudomonadati > Pseudomonadota > Gammaproteobacteria > Pseudomonadales > Pseudomonadaceae > Pseudomonas > Pseudomonas sp. PGPR N4. The sequence continues at coordinate 71,022 of NZ_JCAUKV010000003.1, read as the reverse complement.
GTTGCAGCAGTGAAGGGTGATCGGGCAGGTCAGCACTGAGCTGCTGAATGGCATTGTCCATCTCGAACAGCAGCGCCCGCTGGCTGTCTTCACGGACCAGGCTCTGAGTCCAGAAGAACGCCGCGTAGCGCTCACCGCGAGTGACCGGGTTGACCTTGTGCAGGCTGGTGCCGGGGTACAGCACCATGTGGCCTGCGGCCAGCTTGATCTGCTGCGTGCCATAGGTGTCCTGAATCACCAGTTCGCCGCCGTCATAGCTGTCCGGGTCACTGAGAAACAGCGTCGCTGACAGGTCGGTGCGCACTCGCTCGGCGCTGCCCTTGGGCTGGCGCAGGGCATTGTCGATGTGAAAGCCGAAGTTGCCACCCTCGCGATAACAGTTGATCAACGGCGGGAACACCTTGTGCGGCAGGGCCGCAGACATGAACTGCGGGGTCTGCCAAAGACGCTCGATGAGGGCGCTGCCGATTTCCTTGGCCAATGGATGCGCCTCTGGCAGCTGCAGGTTGTGTTTGGCCTTGGCCGATTGGTGGCCTGCGGTGACCTTGCCATCGGCCCAATCTGCCTGCGCCAGCGCTTCACGAATCCGCAAGAGTTCATCGGCGGCGAACAGGCTAGGGATGTGCAGCAGCATGGAAATGGACCGGGTCGGGACTAGGGCGCCAATGATATTGATTCCCTTTTACTCACGGCAAGCCCTTTCACCATGCCCTAACGAATGAGACCGGAGAAAATGCAGGGTTAAATTGTAAAGAATGTAAATTTGTACCGAATGGTAATATTTCTCAATTGTGACTTACAATTGCTTACATTACTCTTCGCGGCCTTCACACCTTGGGGAAGGTCATAAAAAAATGCGCCACGTGCCGTCTGCTGTAAGTTCACCACGCCTGCTCGCCTCAGCCATTGGCGTTGCCATCAGTGCTTCGTCTGCCTATGCCGCAGAGCCCGCAGCCATCACGCTCGACGCGACCAGCGTCAACGGCAAGGCAGAACAGGCCGCAACCGAGTACAAGGTCGACAAAGCCTCGTCGCCCAAGTACACCGCGCCGCTGGTGGACACCCCGCGCTCGGTAACCGTAATCCCGCAGCAGGTGATCAAGGAAACCAACGCGCTGAGCTTGCAAGACGCCCTGCGCACCGTCCCGGGGATTACCTTCGGTGCCGGCGAAGGCGGCAACCCCCAAGGTGACCGGCCGTTCATCCGCGGCTTCGATGCCCAGGGTGATACCTACCTGGACGGCGTGCGCGACACTGGCGCGCAAACTCGGGAAATCTTCGCTGTTGAATCGGTGGAAGTGGCCAAAGGGCCGAACTCGGCTGTTGGCGGGCGTGGCGCCGCCGGCGGCACCATCAACCTGGTGAGCAAGCGCGCGCACCTGGGCAACTCGCTGGACGGTGCCTGGACCTGGGGCAGTGACCAGACCCAGCGCTACACCCTGGATGGCAACTACCAATTCAGTGACAGTGTTGCCGGGCGCCTCAACCTGATGACCCACGAGAGCAACGTCGCTGGCCGCGACAAGGTCAATTACGACCGCTGGGGGATCGCCCCGTCGCTGGCGTTTGGCCTGGGCACGCCAACCCGGGTCAACCTTGACTACTACCACCTGGAAAGCGACGATCTGCCGGACTCGGGAATCCCCTATTCGATCCCGACCGCGGGCAGCAACGCGCGCACCTCGGCCCACCCGAGCAAACCGGATGACGGTGGCGACAGCGACAACTTCTACGGCCTGACCGGGCGTGATTTTCGCAAGAGCCGGGTCGACATCGCCACCTTCGCGATCGAGCATGACCTGACCGACGCGCTGACCATCAAGAACACCCTGCGTCATGGCAACAGCATGCAGGACTACATCCTCACGCAGCCCGACGACAGCAAGGGCAACGTCAACAACGGCAGCGTCTGGCGCCGCGCCAACACCCGAGTTGGCAACACCGCTACCACAACCAACCAAACCGATCTGTTTGGCGAGTTCTACCTGGGCGGCATGAAGAACAGCTTCTCCACCGGCATTGAGCTGAGCCGGGAAGAAAGCCAGCGCTCGTCTTACAACGTCAATACCAACACCGGCGGCGCAACAGCATCTACCTGCACCCCGGGCCTGATCGGCCCTAACAGCGGCTACAACTGCACCTCCCTGAGCAATCCCAACCCGGACGATCCGTGGAACGGCGCCATCGCGCGCAACTATGCTGGCACTGACACCAAGAGCAACACCCGCGCGCTGTATGTGTTCGACACCCTTGAGCTGACGCCACAGTGGCTGCTCAACATGGGCCTGCGCTATGACCACTTCGACACCCAGTACCGCGGCTATACCGCCTCTGGCGCTACCGCCGTCAACAGCAAGGGCGTTGCATCCAAGGGCAGTGACACCAGCGAGTTCATCACTGGCCAACTGGGCCTGGTGTGGAAGCCCGCCGAGAACGGCAGCATCTACGTTTCCTACGCCACCTCGGCAACCCCACCCGGCGCGCAGTTGGGCGAAGGCTCCGAAGGCAACCCGCTGGGCAACACCACCGACCGCGCCGGCAACCTGTTGGCCAGCGACATGGAGCCGGAAGAAACCACCAACTACGAACTCGGTACCAAGTGGGATCTGCTCGACGAGCGCCTGTCGCTGACCGCCGCTGTATTCCGCACCGAGAAGGAAAACGCCCGCGTTCAGGTCAACACCACCACCTACGAAAACATCGGCGAGACCCGCGTGCAGGGCGTCGAACTGTCGGCCAGTGGCAAGCTCACCGACAAATGGCAGGTGTTCGCCGGTTACACCTACATGCAGGCCCGCCAGATCGACGGCGGCGCGCTGGGTGCGGTCAACGACGGCAATCAATTGCCGAATACGCCGAACAACAGTGCCAGCCTGTGGACCACCTACGCCCTTACGCCAAAGCTGACCGTGGGTGGCGGCGCCTTCTACATGGATGATGTGTACGGCAACATAGCCAACACCACCATGGTCGACAGTTATGTGCGCTATGACGCAATGGCTGCGTACAAGCTGAGCAAGAACGTCGATCTGCAGTTGAACGTACAAAACCTCACCAACGAGGTGTACTACGACAAGGCGTTTTCTACTCACTTCGCCAACCAGGCAGCCGGACGCACAGCGTTGCTGACCACCAGCTTCCATTTCTGACGCAGCAATCGCCAAGCCCCGCTCACGCCAGTGAGCGGGGCTTTCGCGTAGCAAGGCATAATGTCCGCCGGTTGAGTTTGCGCGGCAAGACAAGGTGATCGACGTGCTGAAGAAGTCGCTGTTTCAATTGCACTGGTTGTTTGGCATCACGGCCGGGCTGGTCTTGGCATTGATGGGTACCACCGGGGCGATCTGGTCGTTTCAGGAAGAACTGCTGCGCCTGTTCGATGCCGATGTGCTCAAGGTGCAGGTGCGCGCCGAAGGCGTGCTGCCACCGGCAGAGCTGGTGCGGCGGGTCGAGGCGGCGCACGGCGACAAGGTCGCGATGCTGCGGGTCGACACCCGCGAGGGCAATGCCGCACGAATCTTCTTCACCGCGCCAACCGGCCAGCGCCGCGGTGAGATGCGCTATGCCGACCCCTACACCGGCGAGATCAAAGGCGAGGTCTCCGGCCAAGGCTTCTTCGACCTGATGCTCAGCCTGCACCGGTTTCTCGCCATGGGCGAAAGCGGCCGGCAGATCACCGGTGCCTGCACCTTGATGCTGATCTTCTTCTGCCTGTCAGGCCTGTATCTACGCTGGCCCCGCAAAGCGCTGAACTGGCGCACCTGGCTGACCCTGGACTGGGCGAAGAAGGGCCGTGCGTTCAATTGGGACCTGCACGCCGTGTTCGGCACCTGGTGCCTGCTGTTCTATCTGCTGTTTGCGTTGACCGGTCTGTCATGGTCGTACGAATGGTACAGCCGCGGGCTGAACAAGCTGCTCGGCGACGCCCCGGCTGCGGGCCAGCAGCACAAGCGTGGCGAAGGCGGTGGCCGCCGTGGCCCGCAGTCGGTCAACCAAAAGGCCCCGCCGCTGCGGGTCGACTACGACGCCATCTGGAGCAACCTGCAGGCTGCGGCCGGGCCCGGCCTGACTGGCTACAACCTGCGCCTGCCGCCGGTTGGCGGGCAGCCGGCGACGCTGTTCTATCTGCTGGACGATGCCGATCACGAACGTGCCTTTGACACCGTCACCCTCGACCCGGCTACCGGCACGTTCACGCGCATCGAGCGTTATGCCGACAAGTCGCTCAGTGCTCAACTGCTGCAAAGCATCTATGCCCTGCACGTGGGTAGCTATTTCGGCTTGCCCGGGCGGATCATCTTTACCATCGCCAGCCTGTGCATGCCGCTGTTCTTCATCACCGGCTGGCTGCTGTACCTCGACCGCCGGCGCAAGCAACGCCAGATCCGCGTGGCCCGTGGCAGTGTCGACAGCACCACGTCGGCAGGTGACAGCTGGTTGATTGGTTTTGCCAGCCAGAGCGGCCTTGCCGAGCAATTGGCCTGGCAGAGCGCCGGCCAGCTCCAGGCGGCAGGCCTGTCGGTGCAAGTACGCGCCTTGGCCGAGCTGGGTGAAGATGACCTGCGCCAGGCACGCCGGGCGCTGTTTGTAGTCAGCACCTTTGGCGATGGCGAGGCACCCGACAGCGCCCGTGGTTTCGAGCGCAAGATACTCGGCCAGGCGTGGCCGCTGGAGCATCTGGACTATGCCCTGCTCGCCTTGGGTGACCGCCAGTATCAGCACTTCTGTGGCTTTGCGCGGCGCTTGCAGGCATGGCTTGCCGAGCGCGGCGCCAGCACTGCATTCAGCCCGGTCGAAGTCGACAACGCCGACCCAGCCGCGCTCCAGCACTGGCAGCAGCAACTGGCACAGTTGACCGGCGCCAGCGCCGTCAGCGCCTGGCAAGCGCCCGCCTTCAACAGCTGGACCCTGACCGCGCGCAGGCTGCTCAATCCTGGTAGCCAGGGCCAGCCGGTGTACCTGCTCGACCTGCAATCCGAGCAGGCGGTGCGCTGGGATGCAGGCGACCTGGTGGAGGTATTGCCGCGCAATGCCGCCGCCCAGGTTCAAGCGTTTATTCAAGGCCTGGGCTTGAATCTGGATACCCCAGTGCAACTTGAAGGTTCGCGCGAAACTCTGGGTCAGGCACTGGGCAGTCGGCAATTGCCGGTCAGCCGCGAGCATCTGGTCGGCCTGCACGCGCAGGCGGTTATCGATGCGCTGGTGCCGCTCGGCACGCGTGAATACTCGATCGCATCGATTGCCAGCGATGGCGTGCTGCAGCTGATTGTGCGCCAGCATCGGCACACTGACGGCAGCCTTGGCCTGGGCTCAGGCTGGCTGACTGAGGTGCTGCCCCTGCAAGGCTCGCTGAGCCTGCGCCTGCGCCGCAACAGCAGCTTCCACCTGCCAGTGGCCCCAGCACCGATGCTGCTGATCGGCAACGGCACCGGGCTGGCCGGACTGCGCAGCTTGCTCAAGGCACGTATCAGTGAAGGTGAACAGCGCAACTGGCTGCTGTTCGGTGAGCGCAATCGCGCCAGCGATCTGCTCTGCGCCGATGAACTGCAAGGCTGGCTGGCGCGCGGTGAGCTGCGCAAGCTGGACCTGGCGTTCTCGCGTGATCAGGCTGAAAAGGTCTATGTCCAGGACTTGCTGCTGGCGCAGGCCGACGAGGTGCGCCGCTGGGTCGCCGACGGCGCCTGCATCTATGTGTGCGGCAGCCTGCAGGGCATGGCCGCGGCAGTCGACGCGGCGCTCAGGGGCATCCTCGGCGAGGCCATGCTGCAACAGCTGGTAGAAGACGGTCGCTACCGACGCGACGTGTACTGAGTCGGTTGAACGGCCGGAGTGCTATGCCCCGGCCGGCAACGCTCAATGCAGGTCGAAGGTATCGGCATCCAGGTTGGCCGGGAAACGGCTGCGGTACGCCGCCAGTTCCGCCGCGCGCAGCTCGACGGTGAATACGCCGTCCGCTTCGCCGGCACTGAGCAGGCTCTCGCCCTGGAAATCCAGCACTTGGCTGTCGCCTGAGTAGGCAAAGCCTTTGCCGTCGGTGCCGACCCGGTTGACCGCCGCCACGAAGCACAGGTTCTCGATCGCCCGCGCCGGCAACAGCCGGTTCCAGTGCAGCCGCCGCGCTGCCGGCCAGTTGGCGGTGTACAGCAGCAGGTCAGTGTCATGGGCATCGCGGCTCCACACCGGGAAGCGCAGGTCGTAGCAGATCAATGGGCGGACCCGCCAACCCTTCAGCTCGAACTGCACCTGGCGCTCGCCCGGGGTGTAGTGCTTGTGCTCGCCGGCCATACGGAACAGGTGGCGCTTGTCGTAGTGCAGGATTTCACCGTCCGGGCGCGCCCACAGCAGCCGGTTACGGTGGCTGCCGTCAGCGGCCTGGACGATCACGCTGCCGGTGATTACTGCGTTGAGCTTCTTCGCCTGGGCCTTGAGCCACTTGGCGGTCGGGCCGTTCTCGGGCTCGGCGAGGCGCTCGGACTCCATCGAAAAGCCGGTGGTGAACATCTCTGGCAAAATCACCAGGTCAGGGCTGCCGACTTGCTTGAGCAACTCTTCGAAATGGGCGTAGTTGGCCTCGCGGTCATGCCAGGCCAGCGTGGTCTGCACCATGGCAATTTTCAGGTTGGGCAGTGCGGTCAGATCGCGCATAGTTTCTCCGCTGCCTGCTGCAGCGTCTCCTCTCGTTTGGCAAAGCACAGGCGGATCAAGCGTTGCTGCGGGACTGGCGTCTGGTAGAACACCGACACCGGAATACTCGCCACGCCATGCTCGCGGGTCAGCCACAGGGCCATGTCGACATCGTTCAGATCAGGGCGGATGGCGCTGTAGTCGACCAACTGGAAGTAGGTGCCTGGGGTACGCTTGAAGCTGAAGCGTGAGCTATGCAACAGATCGCAGAACAGATCGCGCTTGGCCTGATAGAAGCCCGGCAACTGCTCGATGTGCTCAGGGTGTTCGGCCATGAAGTCTGCCAGCGCGCACTGCAGCGGCGTCACTGCGCAGAAGTTGACGTACTGGTGTACCTTGCGCAGCTCGGCGCTCAATTGCGGGGGCGCGATCACGTAGCCGGTCTTCCAACCAGTGACGTGGTAGGTCTTGCCGAACGAGCTGATGACGAAGGCGCGCTGATAGAGCTGTTCATGAGCCAGCACGCTGGCATGCGCCACGCCGTCATAGATCAGGTGCTCGTACACTTCATCGCTGACCAGGTAGATATCGCGGTCGGCAATCAATCCCGCCAGCTGGTCGAGATCGGCACGGCTGATCAAAGCTCCGCTGGGGTTGTGCGGCGAATTGAGCACGACCATGCGCGTGCGCGGCGTGAGGGCATCGCTGAAGCGTTGCCAGTCGATGGCAAAATCGTCGTTGCTCAGCGGCACATGCACGCAGCGCCCGCCGGCCAACTCTACCGAAGGCTCGTAGCTGTCGTAGCACGGGTCGAAAACGATTACCTCGTCGCCCGAATTGATCACTGCCTGGATCGCGCAGAAGATCGCCTCGGTGGCGCCTGGCGTGATGGTGATTTCCTGCTCGACATCCACGCTAACCCCATACAGCCGAGCCACCTTCGCAGCCACTTGCTGGCGCAGGGCCGGCAGGCCGGTCATGGGCGCGTATTGATTGTGCCCGGCGGCCACGTGCCGGCCTACGGCATCCAATAGCGCCTGCGGGCCGTTGAAGTCGGGGAAGCCTTGGGACAGGTTGAGCGCGCCGGTTTGCACGGCCAGCTGCGACATGCTGGTAAAGATGGTCGTGCCGACGTTCGGCAGTTTGCTGCGGATCATGAAGCCCTCTTTCCTGGGGGTATCCGGCACGGACTGGAGTCCGAGCATAGCGGATCGAGCAATCAGGAAAAAGGTTGAAACAATACACTGATGCAACAGGGGCCGCGCAGCAGCCCCGGTGCAGGGTCAGGCCAGAATCAGCGCTTGTCTTTGCGCTTCTTCTCGGCCTTCTTGTGGTGCGACATCAAGCGGCGCTTCTTGTTGACCTGGCGGTCGGTGAGGGTGTTCTTGTTACCCTCGTACGGGTTCTCGCCGCCTTTGTACTCGATGCGGATCGGCGTACCGACCAGCTTGAGCACGCGACGGTAAGTGTTCTCCAGGTAGCGCGAGTACGAGCGTGGAATCTTCTCGGTCTGGTTCCCGTGGATCACGATGATCGGCGGGTTGGCGCCACCCAGGTGAGCGTAACGCAGCTTGATCCGGCGGCCATTGACCAGCGGCGGCTGGTGGTCGCCGATAGCGTCTTCCAGAATCTGCGTCAGGCGGCTGGTCGGCCAGCGGGTGACCGCCGACTTGAACGCGGCCTGCACCGACTTGTACAGGTTGCCCACGCCGGTGCCGTGCAGCGCCGAGATGAAGTGGATGTCGGCGAAGTCGACGAAGAACAACCGGCGCTCGAGCTCGGTCTTGACGTAGTCGCGCTCGCCCGGCTGCATGCCGTCCCACTTGTTCAGGGCGATGACGATGGCGCGGCCGGCCTCAAGGGCAAAGCCGAGCAGGTTGAGATCGTGGTCGACCACACCTTCGCGGGCGTCCATGACAAAGATCACCACGTTGGCGTCTTTGATCGCCTGCAGGGTTTTCACCACCGAGAACTTTTCGACTTCCTCGTGGATCTTGCCGCGCTTGCGCACCCCGGCGGTGTCGATGAAGGTGTACTTGTCACCATCACGCTCGAACGGGATGTAGATACTGTCGCGAGTGGTGCCTGGCTCGTCATAGACCACCACGCGCTCTTCACCGAGCATGCGGTTGACCAGGGTCGACTTGCCCACGTTGGGACGGCCGATGATGGCGATCTTGATGCCGTCTTTTTCGCTCGGGCCTGGAATCCGAACGGCCTCTTCGCCTTCGGCAACTTCCTGGTCGAGCGCGTCTTCTTCCTGATCGCGCGGGATGTGCCCAAGCAGCTCTTCCATCAGGGCGTTGATACCGCGGCCCTGGGAGCCGGCGACCGGAATCGCGTTGCCCATGCCCAGCGGCGAGAACTCGGCACGTGCCAGGTCAGGATCGATGTGGTCGATCTTGTTGGCGACCAGCACCGCAGACTTGTTCCGCTTGCGCAGGTGGTCAGCGATCATCTGGTCGGCAGCGGTCATGCCGGCGCGGGCATCCACCAGGAACAGCACGTAGTCGGCCTCTTCGATGGCCATCAGCGACTGCTCGGCCATCTTCTCGTCCATGCCCACTTCGTCACCGGTGATACCGCCGGTGTCGATCAGGATGTACGAACGGCCCTGCCACATGGCATCGCCGTACTGGCGGTCACGGGTCAGGCCCGAGAGGTCGCCGACAATGGCGTCGCGGGTTTTGGTCAAGCGGTTGAACATGGTGGACTTGCCGACGTTCGGCCGCCCCACCAGGGCGATTACGGGAACCATACGGCTCTCCACTCTTGAATTCTTGAAAATGCAAAGGCCGCTGCAGAGCAGCGGCCGGAGTTCGCGCGGCGCATCATGCGCCACTGCTCGAAGCCTCACGGCTTCAAGCTTAGCCTCAGCGGATGGTCAATGCCTCGAGCTTGCCGCTGTTGCCGAAGACATAAATGGTGTCGCCGACCACCAAGGGGCGGGCGCGCAGGCCATCACTGTCAATACGCTCACGGCCAACGAAGCGACCATCGACCTGGCTCAGCAGGTGCAGGTAGCCTTCGAAGTCACCGACTGCGACGTAACTGGAGAACACTTCAGGGGCGCTCAGCTGACGGCGCGCCATGGAATCGTTGCTCCACAGTGCGCTCGACGAACGCTCATCGACGCCTTCAACGGTGCCGGAAGCTTCGCTGACGTAGACGTTGCCAAAGCCCTGGGCGACACCGACGTAGCTGGACGCATCACGCTGCCACAGCACGCGGCCGCTTTCCAGATCCAGACCGGCAACCCGGCCCTGATAGGTACCGACGTACAGGGTACCACCAGACAGCAGCAAACCGCCGTCGATATCGACGACGCGTTCGAGTTCGGAGCGACCTTGCGGGATCGCGACGCGGCTTTCCCAGACCGGCACGCCGTTCTGGATGTCGACAGCAACAACCTTGCCGGTCGACAGGCCGGCAACGGCCATGCGATTGGTCACGATCGGTGCGCCAGTGCCACGCAGAGTCAGTACCGCTGGAGTGCTTTCGTAGATCCAGCGACGGTCGCCGGTCGCGGCGTCCAGACCAATCAGACGATCGTCCTGAGTCTGCACCACCACCACGTCACCGTTGTTAGCCGGCGGCGCCAGCACTTCACTGGTCACGCGGGAGCGCCAGCGCTCTTCACCGGTGCTGCTGTCCAGGGCGATCACTTCACCCTTGAGGGTGCCGAGCATGACCAGGCCATAGCCGACGCCGACTGCGCCGGAAACCGGCAGGTCGAGGTCCTGTTTCCAGACGATGTCGCCGGTGTTGCGATCGAGCGCGAAGACTTCGCCGTTGACGTCGGAAGCGTAGATGCGGTCGTTTTCGATGGCCGGCACCAGGGTATTGTAGGTCTCACCCTGACCGTCACCGATCGAGCGGCTCCACTGCTTTTTCAGCACGACTTCTTCGGTGAACTTGGTAAGCTCGGCCGGAGGCAGTTCCTTCTTGCTGTTGCTGCTGCAACCCACGACCAGTACGGCCAGGCTCAGCACTGCTGCTTGTTTCCAACCGATCACGTCAAGCGTCCCCTTTGGCCAGGTCATCCAGCTTCAGTTGCAGGCCACCGACCGCTGCTTCATCAGACAACGCGGCCTTGGCTTTTTCGTATGCGCTATGGGCATCGCCAGCGCGGCCCAACTGTACCAGCAGATCGCCCTTGAGCTCTTCGCGGCTGGCCTGGAACGCCTTGTCAGCGTCGCCATCGAGCAGCTTCAGTGCTTCGTCAGCCTTATCCTGAGCAGCCAGCACACGGGCCAGACGCTGGCGTGCGATCTCGCCCAGGGTGGCATCGGCAGGTTTTGCCAGCACGCTGTTGAGTTCGCTGGCTGCGTCGTCCAGCTTGCCGCTGTCGACCGCTACCTTGGCCACGAACAGGCTGCCGTACTGGGCATAGGCGGTGCCGCCAAACTCGCTCTTGAGCTTGCCAGCCAACTCGGCAACCTTGCTTGCATCAGGCTCGCCGGTCGGCGTCAGGGCCGTTTCCAGCAGGTTCTGGTACAGCACCGAAGCGCCTTGTGACTGATTGCTCTGGTACTTGTGCCAGGTCTGCCAGCCAGCTACCAAAGCAGCAGCCAACAGGGCGCCGGTCAGCAGCGGCTTGCCGTTGCGATCCCACCAGTCCTTGGCCGCGCTCAGGCCATCATCATCGGTACTCGACACCCCAATACTCCTATTCAGCAAATTCGGCTGTTTGACTGCTTCACGCGTTCGCGAGGGCAGCTTGCAGGTGCTCGGCCAGAGCATCCCAGGCTATGTTCTGTTGTTCGCCCTGGCCACGCAGGGGTTTGAAACCTACCACTTGTTGCGCCAGTTCGTCGTCCCCCATGATCAGGGCAAACAACGCCCCGCTCTTGTCGGCCTTCTTGAACTGGCTCTTGAAACTGCCGGCACCGGCGTTGACCGCCAGGCGCAGGCCCGGTACCTGGTCACGCAACCGCTCGGACAGGCCCAGACCGGCCAACTCGGCCTGCTCGCCAAAGGCGCACAGGTAAACGTCGATCTGGCGACTGATCGACTCCGGGACCTTGCCCAGGGTTTCCAGCAGCAAAATCAACCGCTCGATGCCCATGGCAAAGCCAACACCAGTAGTCGGCTTGCCGCCCATCTGCTCGACCAGGCCGTCGTAACGACCACCGGCACACACGGTGCCTTGGGCGCCGAGCTTGTCGGTGACCCACTCGAACACGGTCTTGCTGTAGTAGTCGAGGCCACGCACCAGCTTGGTGTTGATCACGAAGGGAATGCCGGCAGCGTTCAGGCGAGCCTTGAGGCCCTCGAAGTGCAAACGGGATTCTTCGTCCAGATAATCTTCCAGCTTCGGCGCGCCGACCAGCACGGCCTGGGTGCCCTGATCCTTGCTGTCGAGAATGCGCAGCGGGTTGCTTTTGAGCCGACGCTGGCTGTCTTCATCAAGCTGCTCGAGGCGCGCCGAGAGAAACTCGACCAGCGCGTCGCGATAGCGTGCACGGGCTTCGCTGGTGCCCAGGCTGTTCAGCTCGAGCTTGACCGCGTCCTGAATGCCCAACTGGCCCCACAGGCGCCAGGTCAGCATGATCAGCTCGGCATCGATGTCCGGGCCATCCAGGTTGAACACCTCGACGCCGATCTGGTGGAACTGGCGATAGCGGCCTTTTTGTGGGCGCTCGTGGCGGAACATCTGCCCGGTGTACCAGAGCTTCTGCACTTGGCCGTTGCCGGTGATGCCATGCTCGAGCACGGCGCGCACGCAGGCAGCGGTACCCTCAGGACGCAGCGTCAGCGAATCGCCGTTGCGGTCCTCGAAGGTGTACATCTCTTTTTCGACGATGTCGGTGACTTCACCGATCGAGCGTTTGAACAGCTCGGTGAATTCGACGATCGGCGTGCGGATCTGGCTGTAACCGTAGCCGTCCAGCAAACTGGCGACCGTGCCTTCGAAGTAACGCCACAGTGGCGACTGGTCAGGCAGGATGTCGTTCATGCCACGAATGGCTTGCAGCGATTTGCTCACGAAAAGTCCTTTCGAATCTGTGTATCAGCCGCGGGCGATCAGCGCCGCGTCGGCTTCGACCTTTTCGGCCGCTTTCTGGCGAATGAGCTTTTCCAGCTCCTCGACCAGGTTGTCGTTGTTCAGTTTCTGCGCAGGCTTGCCGTCGATGTAGATCAGGTTCGGCGTGCCGCCCGTCAAGCCAACATGGGCTTCCTTGGCTTCACCCGGGCCGTTGACCACACAACCGATCACGGCGACGTCCAGCGGGACCAGCAGGTCTTCGAGGCGACCTTCGAGTTCGTTCATGGTCTTGACCACATCGAAGTTCTGCCGCGAACAGCTCGGGCAGGCGATGAAGTTGATCCCACGCGAGCGCAGGCGCAGCGACTTGAGGATGTCGTAGCCGACTTTGACTTCTTCGACCGGATCGGCGGCGAGAGAGATCCGGATCGTGTCGCCGATGCCTTCGGCCAGCAGCATACCGAGGCCGACCGCAGATTTCACCGTCCCCGAACGCAAACCACCGGCTTCGGTGATGCCCAGGTGCAGGGGCTGGATGATCTGCTTGGAAAGCAGACGGTAGGCTTCAACGGCCATGAACACGTCGGAGGCTTTGACGCTGACCTTGAAGTCCTGGAAATCCAGCCGATCGAGGTGCTCGACATGGCGCAGGGCCGACTCGACCAGCGCTGCTGGGGTCGGCTCGCCGTACTTCTTCTGCAGGTCTTTTTCCAGCGAGCCGGCATTGACCCCGATGCGGATCGGAATACCACGATCGCGCGCAGCATCGACCACCGCGCGCACGCGGTCTTCACGGCCAATGTTGCCTGGATTGATGCGCAGGCAATCAACACCCAGCTCAGCCACGCGCAGGGCGATCTTGTAGTCGAAATGGATGTCGGCTACCAACGGCACGCTGACTTGCTGCTTGATGCGGCCGAAGGCTTCGGCGGCGTCCATGTCTGGCACCGAGACGCGGACGATGTCGACACCGGCATCGACCAGGCGCTGGATCTGCCCGACCGTGGCGGCGACATCATTGGTGTCGGTGTTGGTCATGCTCTGCACCGCGATAGGCGCATCACCGCCCACCGGCACATTGCCCACCCAGATCTTGCGGGTTTCGCGACGCTTGATTGGAGATTCGCCGTGCATGAGTTACTGCCCCAACTTCAGGCGAGCGGTTTCGCCACTGGTGAACGGTGCAACATCAACGGCCTGGCCGTTGTAGCTGATCTGAGCGCCGCGGGCGAAGCCCAGGCGTACCGCGAACGGTGGTGTGCCGGTGACTTCCAGGCTGTCGCCCTTGCGCTTGGTGGCGTTGACCAGCAGCTTGCCGTTGGCATCGGTGACCTGGGTCCAGCAATCCGCCGAGAACTGGATCGCGACACGGCCACTGCCGGCGGGGACCGGCGCTGCTGCGACAGGTGCGCTGGGGGCTGTGGCGGCAACGGCTGGTGCGCTGACCGGCGCAGCTGGCGCAGGTGCAGTCGGTGCGGTGGCGGCATTATTGGTCGCGGCCGGGGTCACCGGGGCGGCGGCAGTGCTCTCGGCGACCGCCGGGCTTGCCGGAATGGCTTCTTCGTTGGCCGAGCCACTGCTCTCGCCAGTGGCAGCCTGCTCCAATGGCAGCGGCGCACTCTGGCCTTGCTGGGCTTCGCTGACAGCCTGGTCTTCCGGCTCATCCAGCGGGTGGATCTGGGTGGTGCCGTCGGCGCTCTCGACTTCGACGTGCTCCAGGGCGATTTTGCCAAGGTCGCTGTTGCGCAGGCTGCTTTGGTCCTTCCAGAGGAAGAAGCCGCCACCTACTACTGCCACCAGCAGAACCAGGCTGACAACGCGCATGACGTTGTGCGACAGGCGCACCGGTTCTTCGATTCGTCCCAGCGAGTGCACCTGGCTGCCTTGCGCGTGGGTGCCGGTGACCTGGTCAAAGGCGGCGACCAGAGGCGCCTGGTCCATGTCCATCAGCTTGGCATAGGCACGGATGTAACCACGGGCAAAGGTGTGCCCTGGCAGCTTGTCGAAGGCGCCGGATTCGAGATTGTTCAGCGAGCTCAGGGTCAGGTTGAGCTTGCGGGCTACCTCGGCCTGCGTCCAGTCGCGGTTTTCGCGGGCCTGGCGCAAGGTCTCACCGGGGTGCTGGTGAGTCGCTGCTGCTACTTCGGGATGCGCGGCTTTCATCATTGCTCCGACAGGTATTGCTGATATTCCGGCGTACCGGGATAAAGTCGTTGTAGTTGCTGGCCCAGCTCGGCCACCGTTGCCGGTTGCTCGAACACCCGCGCCAGGCGGCTGCCCATCAGCAGGCTGCGAGCATCCGGGGCGCTCAGTTGGCTGAAACGATCGTAGTAATCCCGGGCTGGCACATAATGCCTGTTTTCGTAGGACAACTCAGCCATTTCGAACAACGCTCGCGGTTGTCGCGGGTTGAGCTGCAACGCCTTGTGCAGATGCGCCTGGGCATCGTCGCGGCGACCTTGCCTGAGAACCGTCAGGCCAAGGTTTTCGAAGACGCGCGAGCGCTCAGGATACAGGGTATCGGCAGCGGCCAGGCGAAACACTGACTCGGCTTCGGCAAAACGCTCCTGAGCATATAGGAAACTGCCGTAGTTGTTGCGAATCCGGGTGTCATCCGGATTTTGCGCCAGCGCCTTGTGGAAATGCTCGGTTGCCAGCGTCGGCTCGCCCTCGGCCTGAAACACCAGCGCCAGCGCGGCATGCGCATCGGCATCACGGCTGTTCAGGGCAAGTGCCTTGACCAGCGGCGCCTTGGCCTGCTCGGTCAGACCTTGTTGCAAATAGCCCAGCCCCAACTGCACATACGCCCTGCCCGCCTCGGCCCGACCCAGCTGGGTGGCCAGCGGGTCATTGCTGCCGCCCGACACGCAGCCGGCCAGCAGCAACAGGGTCAGGAGCGACAGCGCTGCGCGCAGGATCATCGCTGCCGGCCCGCTCAGTGACGCGCAGCGTTGTCGGCGATCTGCACGTCGTCATTGAGCTGACGCACAGCGATGTAACGCTCGCTGCGGCGGGTACGGTCCATGACCTGACCAACCAGCTGCCCACAAGCGGCGTCGATATCCTCACCACGGGTGGTACGGGTGGTGACATTGTAACCACCGTGGTGGAGCAGGTCCTGGAAGCGGCGGATTGCATTGTTGCTCGGCCGCTCGTAACCGGAGTGCGGGAACGGATTGAACGGGATCAGGTTGATCTTGCACGGGATATCGCGCAGCAGCTCGATCATCTGCGTGGCATGCTCGGGCTGATCGTTGACGTCCTTGAGCAGGGTGTATTCGACGGTCAGTACACGCTTGCCACCGAGGGTGGCCATGTAGCCCATGCACGACTCGAGGAGGACCTTGAGCGGATACTTCTTGTTGATTGGCACCAGCTTGTTCCGCAGCTCGTCGTTCGGCGCGTGCAGCGACAGTGCCAGGGAAACGTCGATGTGCTTGGCCAGCTCGTCGATCATCGGCACTACGCCTGAGGTCGACAAGGTGACGCGACGCTTGGAAATGCCATAGCCAAGATCGTCCATCATGATCTTCATGGCGGCAATGACATTGTCGAAATTGAGCAACGGCTCGCCCATGCCCATCATCACCACGTTGGTAATCGCGCGGTCGACTTTGGCCGGGATAGTGCCGAAGGATTTGTTCGCAAGCCACACCTGACCGATGACTTCGGCGGCGGTGAGGTTGCTGTTGAAGCCTTGCTTGCCGGTGGAGCAGAAACTGCAGTCCAGGGCGCAGCCCGCCTGCGACGATACACACAAGGTGCCACGGTCGTCGGTCGGGATATAGACGGTTTCGACGCAGCTGCCGGAGGCAACGCGGATCACCCATTTGCGGGTGCCGTCGGCGGAAATGTCTTCACTGACCACTTCCGGTGGCCGAATCTCGGCAACAGCCTCGAGCTTTTCGCGCAAGACCTTGCCGACATTGGTCATGGCGGCGAAATCATCGACGCCAAAATGGTGAATCCATTTCATTACTTGACCGGCACGGAAGCGCTTCTCGCCAATGGAGTCGAAGAATTGTTCCATTTCCGGCTGGGTCAGACCCAACAGGTTGATTTTGCCAGTAGATGTCGTCATGGATTCACCCTCACCCGTAAGCTTTCGCTTAGCGAGCGGTTACCTCGGTAGCTGCGAAGAAGTAAGCGATTTCGCGAGCGGCAGCAGCTTCGGAGTCCGAACCGTGAACGGCGTTGGCGTCGATCGATTCAGCGAAGTCAGCACGGATGGTGCCGGCAGCAGCTTCTTTAGGGTTGGTAGCGCCCATCAGCTCACGGTTCAGAGCGATGGCGTTTTCGCCTTCCAGAACCTGAACAACAACTGGGCCGGAGATCATGAAGGCAACCAGGTCACCGAAGAAACCGCGCTCGCTGTGCTCAGCGTAGAAGCCTTCGGCTTCGGCTTTGGACAGTTGCTTGAGTTTCGAAGCGACGATTTTCAGGCCAGCTTCTTCGAAGCGCGAAGTGATCTTGCCGATGACGTTTTTGGCAACTGCGTCAGGCTTGATGATCGAGAAAGTACGTTGAACAGCCATGGTAACTCCAGAAAATTGAGTATTACGAAAAATTAAACCCGCGAATTATACGCGGGTTCCAGGGGAATGCCTAACCTGCAGGTGACGCTCAGTCGGCTTCTTCGATCCAGGCCCCCTGGATCGCCTCAAGCACCTTCTCTCCGCCGCGTGTCGGATCGTCGCTGAACTCTGGCAGAGCCACTACCCAGCGGTGCAGATCGAGGAAATTCACATAACGAGGATCGACCTCCGGCTTGCTTTCTGCAAGCTGGATAGCGATCTCAAGTACATCAACCCATTTCAGACTCATGCCAGCCTCCAGGCTTCAGTGCGGCGCTTCGGCGGCGTGGTTGAGCGAATACTTGGGGATTTCGATGGTCAGGTCGGTATCACCGACGACCACCTGGCAACCCAGCCGGGACTGCGCTTCCAGGCCCCACGCCTTGTCCAGCATGTCTTCTTCGAGCTCGTCGGCTTCGTCGAGCGAGTCAAAGCCCTTGCGCACGATGCAGTGGCAGGTGGTGCAGGCCTTGACCCCGCCGCAGGCGCTTTCCATCTCGATGTGATGGTCGTGAGCCAGCTCCAGGATGTTGGTCCCGGTTGCGACTTCCACGGTCAGCCCTTCGGGGCAAAACTTCTCATGCGGCAGGAATGTCACCAGCGGCATCGATTACTCCTCGATCTCATTCAGGTTGCGCCCGGCCAGTGCGGCTTTGACCGTCGAATCAAGGCGACGGGCGGCAAATGCATCGGTCACCTGCGACAGACGCTTGGTCTGTTGCTCGATGGCAGGGCCATCGGTGCCGGCCAGCAAATCACGTAGTTGTTGCATCTGGAAGCCAATGGCTTCGCGCTCTTCGGCGCTCAGCAGGCGCTCGCCGTCGGCATCCAGCGCACCCTGCACCGCTTCGAGCAGACGTTCGCCGTCGACCTGATGCTCGCGCAACTGGCGGGCCTGCTTGTCGGTGCCGGCGTGCTCGAACGAATCCTTGAGCATGCGGGCGATTTCACCGTCGGTCAGGCCGTACGACGGCTTGACCTGAATGCTTGCTTCCACGCCCGAGCCCAGTTCGCGTGCAGCGACGCTGAGCAGGCCATCGGCGTCGACCTGGAAGGTCACGCGGATCTTCGCCGAGCCGGCAACCATCGGCGGAATCCCACGCAGTTCGAAGCGCGCCAGCGAGCGGCAGTCGCTGATCAGTTCGCGCTCGCCCTGCAGGACGTGGATCATCATGGCCGTCTGGCCATCTTTGTAGGTGGTGAATTCCTGAGCGCGGGCCACCGGGATCGTGGTGTTGCGCGGGATCACCTTTTCCATCAGGCCGCCCATGGTCTCCAGACCGAGCGACAGCGGGATCACGTCGAGCAACAGCAACTCGCCACCTTCGCGGCGGTTGCCGGCGAGGGTATCGGCCTGGATCGCGGCGCCAATGGCGACTACCTGATCAGGGTCGATCGAGGTCAGCGGAGCACGGCCGAAGAGTCCACCGACGGCTTCACGCACACGCGGTACGCGAGTCGAACCACCGACCATGACCACCGCAACCACTTCTTCGAGCTCGACCCCACTGTCACGCACGGCGCGGCGGCAGGCCTTGAGGCTACGGGCGATCATCGGCTCGATCATCGCTTCGAAGTCTGCCCGACTCAGTTCGCCCTGCCAGTCACCGTGAACAACGCGCACGCTGGCGGCATCGGTCAGGGCTTCCTTGGCCGCGCAAGCGGTCTGCAGCAGTTGACGCTGAGTCGCTGGATCCAGATCAGCCGACAAACCAGCCTGCTCAATGATCCAGCTGGCAATCGCGTGATCGAAGTCGTCACCACCCAGGGCGGTATCGCCACCGGTGGCCAGCACTTCGAAGACGCCGGCAGTCAGGCGCAGGATGGAGATATCGAAGGTACCGCCGCCCAGGTCGAAGATCGCCACCAGGCCTTCAGCGTTCTGGTCCAGGCCATAGGCCACGGCCGCAGCAGTCGGCTCGTTGAGCAGGCGCAACACGTTCAGCCCGGCAAGCTTGGCGGCGTCTTTGGTCGCCTGGCGCTGAGCATCGTCGAAGTAGGCCGGGACCGTGATGACGGCACCTACCAGATCGCCGCCGAGGGTTTCCTCGGCGCGCTGACGCAGCACCTTGAGGATGTCGGCAGACACTTCGACCGGGCTTTTCGGCCCTTGAATGGTCTCGATGAACGGCATGTGCGACTCGCCACCGACAAAGCGGTACGGCAGTTGCTCGCCGAGCTGCTTGACGTCGGCCAGGCCCCGCCCCATCAGACGCTTGACCGAAAGGATGCTGTTGAACGGGTCGCTTGGCGCTGCTTCGCGCGCGGCCTGGCCGACTTCGACAGCCGCCTCCAGGTAGCGCACAGCCGATGGCAGGATGACCTGCCCCTCGGCATCGGGCAGCGGTTCGCTGCGGCCGCTGCGCACGGCAGCAACCAGAGAATTGGTAGTACCCAGGTCAATCCCTACCGCCAGGCGGCGCTGGTGCGGCTGGGGGCTTTGACCGGGTTCGGCGATCTGCAGTAGGGCCATGCTTATCTAGCTACCTTAGGCGTTGTCACGGCAACACCGGGTTAATCGTCGAGGCGCTCTTCGAGCTGGCGCACTTCCTGGGCGAGCTTGTCGAGAAACTGCATGCGGCGCATCAGGCGCTCGGCCTGTTCACGCTGCGCAGGATCATCCCAGCAGGCGGCGAATTCCTCGAACAGCGTATCTTGCGCGAGCTTGAGGCGCTTCTTGAATACCGCGACACCGTCGAGGTCGGTAAGCTCTTCAAGTTCTTCACGCAGCTCCATCTGCTGCAACAGGAAGGCCGGATCATGTACGGTGACTTCCTGCGGCACTTCGTGACCACTGATGGCCAGCAGATAGCGCGCCCGACGGGGGGCGCTGCGCAAGGTCTGATAGGCGTCGTTCAACGCTGCCGAGTTTTCCAGGGCGACACGCTGCTCGCGCTCGGAAGCATCGGCGAAGCGGTCCGGATGGACCTCACGGGCCAGTTCGCGGTAACGAACGGCCAGTTGATCGAGGTCCAGGCGAAAGCCCGGCTGCAGATTGAACAGGGCAAAATGACAAGGAGTACCCACATCAAGCCTCAAACATTGAAGCTTTCGCCGCAGCCACATTCACCGCGCACGTTGGGGTTGTTGAACTTGAAGCCTTCGTTCAACCCTTCCTTGACGAAATCGAGCTCGGTGCCGTCGAGGTAAACCAGGCTTTTCGGGTCAATGATGACCTTCACGCCGTGGTTCTCGAAGACCTCGTCTTCGCCTGCCACTTCGTCGACGAACTCCAGCACGTAGGCCAGGCCCGAGCAACCGGTGGTGCGTACGGCCAGGCGAATGCCTTCACCCTTGCCACGCCCGTCGAGGGAGCGCCGCACGTGGTTGGCGGCGGCTTCTGTCATGCTGATAGCCATCGGAACTCCTTAGCGTCCAGTCAAACGACTCAGATCAAGCCTTTTTTCTGCTTGTAATCGCGTACGGCCGCCTTGATGGCGTCCTCGGCGAGTACCGAGCAGTGGATCTTGACCGGTGGCAGCGCCAGCTCTTCAGCCAGCTGGGTGTTCTTGATAGTCTCGGCTTCGTCCAGGGTCTTGCCCTTCATCCACTCGGTGGCGAGGGAGCTGGAAGCGATAGCCGAACCGCAGCCGTAGGTCTTGAACTTGGCGTCTTCGATAACGCCCTGCTCGTTGACCTTGATCTGCAGACGCATCACGTCACCGCAGGCCGGCGCGCCGACCATGCCGGTACCGACGTCCGGGTCTTCAGCGTCCATCTTGCCGACGTTGCGCGGGTTTTCGTAGTGGTCGATGACCTTTTCACTGTATGCCATGGTGCAATTCCTTCCTCATCAGGTAGCCGCTCTTGCCGGCGACTGCTTAGTGGGCGGCCCACTCGATCTTGGAGATATCGACGCCGTCTTTGTACATGTCCCACAGCGGCGAGAGTTCGCGCAGCTTGGTGACAGCCTTGCAGACTTCCTGCGCGGCGTAGTCGACTTCTTCTTCGCTGGTGAAGCGGCCGAAGGAGAAGCGGATCGAACTGTGTGCCAGCTCGTCGTTGCGGCCCAGGGCGCGCAGTACGTACGACGGCTCGAGCGAAGCGGAGGTGCAGGCCGAACCGGACGATACTGCGATGTCCTTGAGGGCCATCAGCAGCGACTCGCCTTCAACGTAGTTGAAGCTCAGGTTCAGGTTGTGCGGCACGCGCGCAGTCTGGCTGCCGTTGACGTACAGCTCTTCGAGGTTGGAAACCTGCTTGAAGAAGCGATCGCTCAGCGCCTTGATGCGGGCGTTCTCGCTGGCCATCTCCTGCTTGGCGATGGCAAATGCCTCACCCATGCCGACGATCTGGTGCGTAGGGAGGGTGCCGGAACGCATGCCGCGCTCGTGACCACCGCCGTGAATGATTGCTTCCAGACGCACGCGCGGTTTGCGGCTGACGTACAGCGCGCCGATACCTTTAGGGCCGTAGGCCTTGTGCGCGGAGAACGACATCAGGTCGACCTTGAGCTTCTGCACGTCGATCTCGACCTTGCCGGCAGATTGTGCAGCGTCAACGTGGAACAGCACGCCGCGAGCACGGGTCAGTTCACCGATTGCAGCGATGTCGTTGATCGAGCCAACTTCGTTGTTGACGTGCATCAGCGAGACCAGAATGGTGTCGTCGCGCAGCACCGCTTCAACCATGCCCGGGGTAACGATGCCGTCTTCGCCTGGCTCGAGATAGGTCACTTCAAAACCTTCGCGCTCGAGCTGGCGAGCGGTATCGAGCACGGCTTTGTGCTCGATCTTGGAGGTGATGATGTGCTTGCCCTTGGTCTGATAGAAGTGCGCAACGCCTTTGATCGCGAGGTTGTCGGACTCGGTGGCACCGCTGGTCCAGACAATTTCACGCGGGTCGGCGTTGATCAGCTCGGCCACCTGGCGACGGCCGTTTTCGACCGCTTCTTCAGCGCGCCAGCCAAACACGTGGGAGCGCGACGCCGGGTTACCAAAGTTGCCGTCGACCAGCAGGCATTCGGCCATCTTCTGGGCAACGCGTGGGTCGACCGGCGTGGTCGCGGAGTAATCGAGGTAGATCGGCAACTTCATTGAATATCTCCTATCAGGCGGTGGCGTCGCTCGTGACCAATGTCAGTCGACGGCGGACGTCTCAATCTTGTCCAACTGGGCGGATCGACCTGCAACACGGCGCAGGTCCTGGCGATGAGCGACTTCTTGCACCTCACGGCGCTTGACGAGGTCGGCCAGGCTGATGCCACTGAGGAATTCATGGATCTGCTGACTGAGGTCACACCACAGGTGGTGGGTCAGGCAGGTATCACCGGCATGGCAGTCACCCAGGCCCTGGCAACGGGTAGCGTCGACCGATTCGTTGACCGCGTCGACGACCTGGGCAACCTGGATGGTTTCCATGCCGCGCGACAGCTGATAGCCGCCGCCTGGGCCGCGCACGCTGGAAACCAGGCTGCTGCGGCGCAGCTTGGCGAACAGCTGCTCCAGATAAGAGAGGGAGATGCCCTGGCGCTCGGAAATATCGGCCAGTGACACCGGCCCATGCTGCGCGTGCAACGCCAGGTCAAGCATGGCGGTCACTGCGTATCGGCCTTTGGTAGTCAGTCGCATGGCGTATGGGTACCACGGGAGTTACAGAATGTGAGCAAGTATGCGATTCCCGAGCATTTAAGTCAACTATTAGACCTACTGCTTTAGTCGGGTTTGCACTCGAAGGGCGGGCGCGAGTGTAGCAGACACTGGCCGCGAGCACACGCCCACGGCCAGCGCCATCGTCGCTGTCAATGTGGCTGGGTGTCGCTCTGCGCCTGCTGCCTTGCCTCGACCGGTGCGACGTCAACGAAATCTTCTTCGGGCAGCGCCGGCAGCGCCTTGCCGTGATAGTCGCTACCCAGCTTGGTCAACGCGCCGCACATGCCCTGCAGACGCTCGTCGACCGCTTGCAGGTGGTCGAGCATCTGGCCAATGGCGCGGGCAACCGGGTCAGGCATGTCGCCACTGACGCCATAGGCATCGAAACCGATCTTCTCGGCCATGGCCTTGCGCTTGGCTTCGACTTCGGAATCTTCCTGCGCCTTGACGATAATGCGACCGGGGATACCCACTGCGGTGGCGCCTGGCGGAACCTCCTTGGTGACCACAGCATTGGAGCCGATCTTGGCTCCGGCGCCGACAGTGAATGGGCCGAGCACCTTGGCGCCGGCACCGACTACCACGCCATTGCCCAGGGTCGGGTGGCGCTTGCCGGCGTTCCAGCTGGTACCACCGAGGGTCACGCCCTGGTAGAGGGTGACGTCGTCACCGATCTCGGCAGTCTCACCAATGACGATCCCCATGCCGTGATCAATGAAGAAGCGTCGGCCGATGGTCGCGCCCGGGTGGATTTCGATGCCAGTCATCCAGCGGCCGAAGTTCGACACCAGCCGCGCCAGCCACTTCAGGTCATGCGTCCACAGGGCGTGGCCGAGGCGGTGCAGCCAGATCGCGTGCATGCCGGGATAGCAGGTCAGCACTTCAAAAGCGTTACGCGCTGCCGGGTCACGATGGAATACGCTTTGGATATCTTCACGCAGACGTTCGAACATTGCTCAATCCTTCCGCTTATGCGACTCACCCCGAGCGACCTTCTGAGTCTCGGTGAGGATGCCGCGTAAAATGCTCATTTCCGTACGCTCTACCGAACTGCGACCGTACAGGCGACGCAGGCGCGCCATCAGGTGCTTGGGTTTGTCCGGATCGAGGAAGGCGATGTCCACCAGGGTTTTTTCCAGGTGGTCGTAGAAACGCTCCATCTCGTCCAGGGTCGCCAGTTCGACGGCGTCGGCCTTGTCACTGATCGACGGCTCGCCCTGCGCGGCCAGCCAGGCCATGCGCACCTCATAGCCAAGCACCTGCACGGCGGCGGCCAAATTGAGCGAGCTGAAGTCAGGGTTCGAGGGAATGTGCACATGGAAGTGACATCGCTGCAATTCGTCGTTGGTCAGCCCGGCATGCTCGCGACCGAACACCAGGGCGATTTCGTCACCCATGGTGGCACGCTCGACCGACTTGGCGCCGCACTCGCGCGGATCCAGCATCGGCCACGGCAGGGCGCGGTCGCGGGCACTAGTGCCGATCGCGAGGCTGCAGCCAACCAGCGCCTCTTCCAGCGAGTCGACCACCAGCGCGCCACTGAGCACGTCGTCTGCGCCAGAAGCGCGGGCGCTGGCGTCAGCTGCCGGAAACTCCTGTGGCTGGACCAGCACCAGGCGCGACAAGCCCATGTTTTTCATGGCACGCGCAGCGCCGCCGATGTTGCCGGGGTGGCTGGTATTGACCAGAACAACACGAATATTTTGCAGCACGGTGGGTGCTCTCAAAGGCAGATATCAGGGCGGTCGATCTTACAGAACCGACGGACGTTACGCCATGAAAGCAAATGCGGCGCTGCCGTTGTCAAAAAACTCTGCTAAAATGGCCGGCTTTCTTCTTTAACATCTCCAGGTGAACCGCCCATGCAGCCTATGCTGACTATCGCCCTGCGCGCTGCTCGCAGCGCCAGTGAACTGATTTTCCGCTCCATCGAACGCCTGGACACCATCAAGGTGGACGAAAAGGACGCCAAGGACTACGTGTCCGAGGTTGACCGCGCTGCCGAGCAGAAAATCGTCGATGCTCTGCGCAAGGCCTACCCGAACCACTCGATCCAGGGTGAAGAGACCGGCTTCCACGCTGGCTCAGGTGAAGAAGGCAAAGACTACCTGTGGATCATCGACCCGCTCGATGGCACCACCAACTTCCTGCGTGGCATTCCGCACTTTGCAGTGAGCATCGCCTGCAAATACCGCGGTCGCCTGGAGCACGCAGTGGTACTGGATCCGGTTCGCCAGGAAGAGTTCACCGCCAGCCGTGGCCGTGGCGCCCAGATCAACGGTCGCCGCCTGCGCGTCAGCTCGCGCACCAGCCTTGAAGGCGCTCTGCTGGGTACCGGCTTCCCGTTCCGCGACAACCAGATGGCAGACCTCGACAACTACCTGGGCATGATCCGCGCCCTGACTGGCCAGACTGCCGGCATCCGCCGCGCCGGTTCTGCCAGCCTTGACCTGGCCTATGTAGCGGCCGGTCGTTTCGATGCGTTCTGGGAGTCGGGCCTGTCCGAGTGGGACATGGCTGCAGGCGTACTGCTGGTGCAGGAAGCTGGCGGTCTGGTCAGCGACTTCAACGGTGGCCACGAATTCCTCGAGAAAGGCCACATCGTTGCTGGCAACATCAAGTGCTTCAAAGCCGTGCTGACTGCCATCCAGCCGCACGTACCACAATCGCTGAAGCGCTAAGCGCCGGTCAGCCACAAAAAAGCACCCCACGGGGTGCTTTTTTATGCCCGCAAGAACCGCACCGCTCGGCGTAGGAGCGGCCAGTGTGATTCCTGCACAGCTTTACTGCCCGTTCTGGGCCTGACTCAGCACCAGCTTGCCATTCTCGTCCAGCGGGATAGTCGAACCTGGCTCGTGGTCCATCTTCACTTTGCCGACCTTGTCGCCAATCGAATAGGTGACGTTGTAGCCAACCACTTTCTCGCTCAGGTCATGCACGGTGTTACAGCGGGTCTGGGTGGTGGTGTAGGTGTCACGCTCTTGCATGCCTTCCTGCACCTTGTTACCGGCGTAGCCGCCGCCGACCGCACCAGCCACGGTGGCAATCTTCTTGCCGGTGCCGCCACCGATCTGGTTGCCGAGCAAGCCACCCGCCAACGCACCGACCACGGTACCGGCGATCTGATGTTGATCCTTGACCGGCGCCTGGCGCGTCACGGTCACGTCCTTGCACACTTCACGTGGAGTCTTGACCTGCTGCTTGATCGGCTGCACGTCGGTCACCTCAGCGACCTCTGGGCCTTTGTTCACCAAGCTGTAGGTCGCCATTGCGCCTGCGGCAGTTACACCGACGGCACCGAGCACCGCACCCACCAGCATTGATTTATTCACGTGAACCTCCTGATCGTACCAGCGGGCCATAACCCGCGCTTGTCCCAGCCTTGGAGCAAAAAAAAAGCCGCGAGTTCAACACTCGCGGCTCTCTTGGCGCCAAACGGCGGCGGCTTGCGGTTATGGACGCTCGTCCACACCCTCGGCCTTGACCGGTGGAATCAGGTCTTCGCTGTTCAGGTTCAGCCAGATCAGTACCACGTTGGCGATGTAGATCGACGAGTAGGTACCGGCCATGACCCCGATGAACAGAGCCAGGGAGAAGCCGAACAGGTTGTCACCCCCGAAGATCAACAGCGCGGCGATGGCCAGCAAGGTCGAAACCGAAGTGGCAATGGTGCGCAGCAGGGTCTGCGTGGTCGAGACGTTGATGTTCTCGATCAGCGAGGCCTTGCGCATGACGCGGAAGTTTTCCCGCACGCGGTCGAATACCACGATGGTGTCGTTCAGCGAGTAACCGATGATCGCCAGCACTGCCGCCAGCACCGTCAAATCGAAAGTGATCTGGAAGAACGAGAGGATACCCACGGTCACGACCACGTCGTGGATCAGCGAGATGATCGCGCCGACGGCGAATTTCCACTGGAAGCGGAAGGCTAGGTAGATGAGTACCCCGCCCAGCGCCAGCAGCATGCCCAGGCCGCCCTGGTCACGCAGTTCTTCACCTACCTGCGGGCCGACGAACTCGACTCGCTTGAGGGTCGCCGGGTTGTCGCCGCCGACTTTCTGCAGCGCTGCAGCAACCTTGCTGCCCAGTTGCGGGTCGTCGCCCGGCATGCGCACCAGCAGATCGGTAGTCGCACCGAAGCTCTGCACGATGGCGTCCTCGAAGCCCGACTGAGCGAGCTCGGCGCGGACCAGCTTGAGGTCTGCCGGACGCTCGTAGGTCAGCTCGATGAGCGTACCGCCGGTGAAGTCCAGACCGAAGTTCAAACCCTTCTGCCACCAGCTGAACAACGCCAGGATGGTCAGCAGGACAGTGACGGCGAACGCAACGTTGCGCACGCCCATGAAGTTGATGGTTTTCATGGTTATTCCCTCAAACCCACAGCTTCTTGATGTCACGCCCGCCGCAGGTCAGGTTGACCATTGCGCGGGTCACCATGACGGCGGTGAACATCGAGGTGAAAATCCCGAGGGACATGGTTACCGCGAAGCCTTTGACCGGCCCGGTGCCCATCGCGAAGAGGATACCGCCGACCAGCAGGCTGGTCAGGTTGGCGTCGATGATCGCGGTGTAGGCACGGCTGAAGCCTTCGTGGATGGCGCGCTGCACCGACATGCCGTTTTTCAGCTCCTCGCGAATCCGCGAGAAGATCAGCACGTTGGCGTCGACCGCCATACCCATGGTCAGCACGATACCGGCGATGCCCGGCAGGGTCAGGGTGGCACCCAGCAGGGACATCAAGGCTAGCAGCAGGATCATGTTGCCGGTCAGGGCAACGGTCGCGATCACGCCAAAACCACGGTAGATGGCGATGATGAAGATGGACACGAACAGCATGCCCCACAGCGATGCATCGACACCTTTGGTGATGTTGTCGGCACCCAGGCTTGGACCAATGGTGCGCTCTTCAGCGAAGTACATCGGCGCAGCCAGACCGCCGGCACGCAGCAGCAGGGCCAGTTCGGACGATTCACCCTGGCCATTGAG
Source organism: Pseudomonas sp. PGPR N4 (assembly GCF_059693665.1). Classification (NCBI taxonomy): domain Bacteria; kingdom Pseudomonadati; phylum Pseudomonadota; class Gammaproteobacteria; order Pseudomonadales; family Pseudomonadaceae; genus Pseudomonas; species Pseudomonas sp. PGPR N4. The sequence goes on along the minus strand of NZ_JCAUKV010000003.1, from coordinate 43,261 downwards.
GCCGGTGATGCGGAACTGGCTGCCCAGTGGCGATTGGATGGTCGCCAGGCTGATGATCTTTTTCTCTTCCTGGAAGCTCTGTACGGCAACTTCCTTCTCGACGCCGTCGACGGTCTGCTTGACGTAGCGAGTGATCGGCTTCTGCTCGATGAAGATTACTGCCATGCTGCGGCCGACGTTGCTGCGCGTCGCGCGGCTCATCAACTCGCCGCCATGGCCATCGAGGCGGATGTTGACCTGTGGCCGGCCTTGCTCGTCGAAGCTGGCTTGGGCGTCGGTGACCTGGTCACCGGTAATGATCAAACCACGCTCGACCGGCGCCGAACGGCCGCCATCACGGAATTCGAAGACCTCGGTAGTGGCCTTGGAGGCACCTGGTTCGGCACCGAAGCGGAACTCGAGGTTGGCGGTCTTGCCGAGGATGCGCTTGGCTTCGGCAGTGTCCTGCACGCCTGGCAGCTCGACCACGATACGGTTGGCGCCCTGACGCTGCACCAGCGGCTCGGCCACACCCAGTTCGTTGACCCGGTTACGCACGGTGGTCAGGTTTTGCTTGATCGAGTATTCGCGGATCTCGGCAACCTTGGCCGGGGTCAGCGCCAGACGCAGCACAGCGAGCTCGTTGCGCTCGGTGGTGGTCAGGTCGAAATCGGTGAAGCTCTTGCGAATCAGGGCACGGGCCTGTTCGCGGGTGGCGTCGTCAGAGAAGCCCAGCACGATGCCGCCATCCTGCTGAGGCAGGCTGCGGTAGCGGATGCGCTCTTTGCGCAACAGGGTCTTCACTTCGCCTTCGTAGACCTTCATGCGCGCGCTCATGGCCTTGTCCATGTCCACTTCGAGCAGGAAGTGCACACCACCGGACAGGTCCAGACCGAGCTTCATCGGGCTTGCACCCAGGTTACGCAGCCACTGCGGGGTGGTCTGGGCCAGGTTCAGGGCCACGACGTAATCATCGCCCAGGGCCTTGCGCACCACATCCTTGGCTGGCAGTTGGTCTTCCTGGTCGGTCAGGCGTACCAAGCCACTGCCCTTCTCGCCCAGGCTAGTGCCCTTCACGGTGATACCCGCTTCGGTCAGCGCCTTGTTGACGCGATCGAGGTCGGCCTGGTTGACCTGCAGCGCCGAGCTGGCACCACTGATCTGTACAGCCGGATCATCCGGATAGAGGTTGGGAGCGGAATAAATGAAACCGATCGCCAGCACCAGCACGATCAGTGCGTATTTCCACAGAGGATATTTGTTCAGCATCACGCCGCCCGTTCAAGACGCGGGGCGCTTTGCGCGCCCCGACTGGAAAAAGTAAAACCGGTACCTCAGATAGCCTTGAGCGTACCTTTAGGCAGGGTCGCAGCCACGGCGCCCTTCTGGAACTTCATCTCGACGGTGTCGGACACTTCCAGTACCACGAAGTCATCGGAAACCTTGACGATCTTGCCGGCGATGCCGCCGTTGGTGACAACTTCGTCACCTTTCTGCAAGTTGCCCAGCAGGTTCTTCTGCTCTTTGGCGCGCTTGGCCTGTGGACGCCAGATCATCAGGTAGAAGATGACCAGGAAGCCGACCAGGAAAATCCACTCGAAACCACCACCCATAGGGCCGGCGGCAGGGGCTGCGGCGTCCGCGTAGGCGGCGGGGATCAAAAAGCTCATGTGACACTCCAGTTGTTATGTTGCAACGTGTTGGGTTGGCAAACGGTTACAGTCAGTCCAAAGGCGGCACAGCAAGCCCGCGTTTGGCATAGAAGGCGTCGACAAAGGCGGCCAATTTACCTTGTTGAATAGCCTCGCGTAAACCGGCCATCAGGCGCTGGTAATGACGCAAGTTGTGGATTGTATTCAACATGCTGCTCAACATTTCGCCGCACTTGTCCAGGTGGTGCAGATAGGCGCGCGAGAAGTTGCTGCAGGTATAGCAATCGCAGGTCGGATCCAGCGGCGAATCATCATGGCGATGGAACGCGTTGCGGATCTTGATCACCCCGGTGTCGATGAACAGATGGCCGTTGCGCGCATTGCGCGTCGGCATCACGCAGTCGAACATGTCGACGCCGCGGCGCACACCCTCCACAAGATCCTCGGGTTTGCCTACCCCCATAAGGTAACGAGGTTTGTCAGCGGGCATCATCGCCGGCAGGTAATCGAGCACCTTGATCATCTCGTGCTTCGGCTCACCGACCGACAAGCCGCCGATCGCCAGGCCGTCGAAGTCGATGTTGACCAGCGCCTCCAGCGAGCGTTCCCGCAAGTCTTGATACATGCCGCCCTGAACGATGCCGAACAGCGCCGCAGTGTTGTCGGCGTGGGCGTCCTTGGAGCGCTGCGCCCAGCGCAGCGACAGCTCCATCGAGGTGCGCGCGACGTCATGCTCGGCCGGGTACGGCGTGCATTCGTCGAAGATCATCACGATGTCCGAGCCCAGATCACGCTGGACCTGCATCGACTCTTCCGGGCCCATGAACACCTTGGAACCATCGACTGGCGAGGCGAAGGTCACGCCCTCTTCCTTGATCTTGCGCATGGCGCCCAGGCTGAACACCTGGAAGCCACCGGAGTCGGTCAGAATCGGGCCTTTCCACTGCATGAAATCGTGCAGGCCGTTGTGCTTCTTGATCACCTCGGTGCCCGGGCGCAGCCACAGGTGGAAGGTGTTGCCGAGAATGATCTCGGCGCCGGTGGCCTCGATGTCACGCGGCAGCATGCCCTTGACCGTGCCATAGGTGCCCACCGGCATGAACGCCGGGGTCTCGACCGTGCCACGGGGGAAGGTCAGGCGGCCACGACGGGCCTTGCCGTCGGTGGCCAGCAGTTCGAAGGACATACGACAGGTGCGACTCATGCTTGATCCTCGGGGCCGCGCGGCGCCGGATTGCGGGTGATGAACATCGCATCACCGTAACTGAAGAAGCGGTAGCCATGCTCGACCGCAGCGGCGTAAGCCGCCATGGTCTCGGGGTAACCGGCGAAGGCCGAGACCAGCATCAGCAGCGTGGACTCCGGCAGGTGGAAGTTGGTGACCAGGGCATCGACCACATGGAACGGCCGGCCCGGGTAGATAAAGATGTCGGTGTCGCCGCTGAACGCCTTGAGCTGGCCATCACGCGCGGCACTCTCCAGCGAGCGCACGCTGGTGGTGCCGACGGCAACCACTCGGCCGCCACGCGCACGGCACGCGGCCACGGCGTCGACTACCTCCTGGCTGACTTCGAGCCATTCCTTGTGCATATGGTGGTCTTCGATCTTGTCGACCCGCACCGGCTGGAAGGTGCCGGCGCCCACATGCAAGGTAACGAACGCGCTCTTGACGCCCTTGGCTGCGATTTTCTCGAGCAGCGGCTGGTCGAAGTGCAGGCCTGCGGTTGGCGCCGCGACGGCACCTGCGCGCTCGGCATAAACAGTCTGATAGCGCTCGCGGTCGGCGCCCTCGTCCGGGCGATCGATATACGGCGGCAGCGGCATATGGCCGACGCGATCGAGCAGCGGCAGCACTTCTTCGCTGAAACGGAGCTCGAACAGCGTGTCATGGCGGGCGACCATCTCGGCCTCGCCGCCGCCGTCGATGAGCAACTGTGTACCGACCTTGGGCGCCTTGCTTGCACGCACATGGGCCAGCACCCGGTGGCTGTCGAGCACGCGCTCGACCAGCACTTCGAGCTTGCCGCCCGAGGCTTTTTGGCCAAACAACCGCGCCGGGATCACCCGGGTGTTGTTGAACACCATCAGGTCACCTGGGCGCAGGTGTTCGAGCAGATCGGTGAATTGCTGATGAGCCAGCGCGCCGCTCGGTCCATCAAGAACCAGCAGTCGGCTGCCATGGCGCTCGGCCAGTGGGTGGCGGGCGATCAGGGAATCGGGGAGTTCGAAGGAAAAATCGGCGACGCGCATGATTGTGTTCGGTTCGACAGGGCCGCAAAGTTTAGCCCAACCTGTGAAAATTCTCCATGAAAGCCGATTGACCGACCCGCGGAGCCTCTCTATACTGCCGCCCCACAAGCCCTGATGGCGGAATTGGTAGACGCGGCGGATTCAAAATCCGTTTTCGAAAGGAGTGGGAGTTCGAGTCTCCCTCGGGGCACCAAGATCTGGAAAGAAGACCTTGATTTTCAAGGTCTTTTTTTTCGTCTGGCGTAAATGTGGCGTAATGGTTTTCCTCCACGCATCCCGGCACAGCGCTGCTCAGCAGTCCCAGGAATGGATTCAGTAGGAGTTGGAATATGGCTACCAGAAACGAGATCATCATCGCCGTGATCGGCTTGGTAGGTGTCATTTCCACCGGAGTGTTTTCCAACTGGGACAAACTCTTCTCACCTTCCCGCACGGCAGCAAGCTCCCCAGTGGTTAGCGATGACATAAACGTACAGATCAGGTACTACATCGAAACCACTGGCTTCCGCAACGCCATGGAGGCCCTGGAAAAACAGAGGGCAGAACGCTATCGGCTCGAATTCAAGGCCGACAGAGACACAGTGGACTGCATGCTTGATATGTCAGTACCGACGAATCAACTGATCGACATCGCGGTCGAAGCTTTTCGGAAGCACTACACCCTCGAAGAAATCAAAGAGCTCAATCGTATAAATGCGCTGCCAGCCATGGTGAGCCTCGCGTCCAAGCAAGCTGCCATCTCGCTCGATCTGATGAGTGGCCTCGAAGATGCCGCCCAAAGAATGGAGCGACGCAACCTCGCCCTAGCGCGCGCAAATCGAACAACAGCGCAACAAAGCGCAGCCTGCCCCACTCAGTAAGCGTGTGCAGACGACGATCTGGGTGTCACTCTCGACCAACCTCCCCCTAGGGGCAACCACCGTTTGATGTTGACCCATCGGAAAAAGGTTAGGGCGGTTAGGTTTTCTGCGAACAGGCTGCATTCCTCTACATTTCTGGCTTCCAGAAGAACTCTTAAAGTTAGGTTTTGGTCAAGTAATAGTAATTTCCTTACCTTTACCTATAGTCAGTTTCTCAAAAATAAAATCCTTTAAAATTAAGCAGTTGGGAATCACTAACCTCAAACCTAACCATTCCTAACCATCCAAAGTTAGCTGCCAATCCCAGCAAATCCGGGCATCTCAGCCCCCACCAAGTCCTCCTCACGAAAACTTACCTTTTTCCCACGGCTCCCCCCATAACGAGAAGACACCGCTTCCCCTTCGCCACCAAAACAACCTCGCCGCAGGGATCCGCAGAATCCTCATATACCTCATCACCCACACAAGCCCAGACACGGTGCGGCTTGGCCCTGGCTGCAGGGGCGCAGAAATTCCGACACGTTTAGCCCGCAGGCGTGGCGGGGGGACGAGCGCGCGCGCCAAGGTCATACTGGCTTGCCGTTGCGAACCCGACTGGGCAAACTGCCACATCCTCAGTCTGATCATGACTGGGGAAAAGCGAATTGTGTCGAACCCCAAGCGATATTGACTCAAAGCGTGCAAAGTAAATTTTCAGTCGATGTTGTGAACGCATGCTGCGTAGCTCTGACCTAGCCATTCAAGGATGTAATAATGAAAATTGTGCTGACACCTCATCAAACACCGAGAGCAGACTTCGGCCCAGACTTATTTGGAAGAAAAGAATTTGGCGTCGCGCTCGCCAACGTTGTGAAAAACTCCAAGCAACCTTTGGTCATTGGCCTAGATGGAAATTGGGGTGAGGGAAAGTCCACATTTGTTAGATCATGGCAAAACATCCTCAACAATGAAAACATACCAAATATCTACATAGATGCTTTTGCATCAGACTATGTAGATGACGCTTTTATGGTAGTTGCTGGAGCAATAACTGACTACGTATCTACGAATGCCCCACCCAAGCAATCAACCGAATTCATTGATAAAGCGAAAAACGTTGGCGCTCATGTTCTATCCCTGAGTGCGAAGATAGGCATTCGAGCAATATCCGCTGGTGTGATCAAAGACTCAGACTTGTCAGAGTTTGCAAATATCGGAGAGGATATTTCCAAGGACATCAGCACCACCGCTGAGAAATACATCAAAGACCGACTGATAAATCACAAAAAGGAACGCGAGACAATTGAGCATTTCAAGGAATTTCTCTCCACAATTCCGAAGACGTTAACGATACCGTCCGACGGCCCACTTACAATAATCATCGACGAGCTGGATCGCTGCCGCCCATCCTTCGCAGTGGAAATGCTTGAAAAAATAAAGCACTTATTTTCTGTGGAGAACGTTAACTTCCTACTGGTTATAAATAAAGCTCAACTACAGGAATCCATAAAAGCGACATATGGATCAAACATTGACGCCCACACATACTTGCAGAAATTCATAAGCATTGAAGCGACGTTACCAAAAAAAGCAGGACGCAACAGTGACATCAGCAAGTACTGCGACTATCTAGCAACCCAACACGAAGTAAACAATCACGACTGGGTCGAATTATTCACAGCACTAGGAACGCAGCTGAACTGTTCGCTCCGCGAACTCGAAAGAATATTTTCCAACCTCGCGCTAATGCTTCTGTCTCAGAAAGCAAGCGACGATGTTAATTCAGCCCTAATAGCAAGCATATGCGCATTGAAAGTCATGCGGCCAGGAGTATTTCAAAAACTCGCAGCAGGACAAGTACAGATGGATGAAATTTATGAAGCACTCAGGTACCACCCCAACCCGAAAAGCGAAAATTATTCGATGGAATACATCGTCAAGTGGCTAAGTACCTGCTTGATAAGCGAAGAAGATTATATAAATCTTGATCCAAGCGATGAGCTTAAAAGAATGGGCAGATATCACCGCGATAGAACACAGACACTCAAGACCCTTACCCAAAGGCTTAATAGCTTTACAGCAGGGTAAGTAATTTCAGAGCGTTGATCGGCAGCCTGCCCTCTGAAGACTACTGCCGACCAATAGCCCTAATTCATTGGCTTAGATCACGACGCTCCCAGTGGAAGCTGGTATTCATCAAACCTTACTACCTCCTCACCCAGCCAGTCGTTTATTTGAAGAAGTCTCGCCTGCTCTGGCTCCAACTCATTCAATGCCCAGATCTGACTTGCGTCGCGTACGGACCCAAAACCACCAGCGTTCTGCGGCACCACACCCATCAACTGCGGCGGAATGCGCAGCATCGCCAGCTGGTCGTCGCGGCTGATGTTCTTGATGGTCCCGAAATCGTCCTTGGCGGCGACCTCGCTGATCGGGATTAGCTGGATGCCGTCCTTCTTACCGTTCGGTGCATACATGAACAGGTTTCGGAAATTGCCCGGGCCCTTACTGTTCTTCATGGCTTTGCGCAGATCATCAACGAAGTCCTCATTGTGCGCAGCGTCCGTCATGTACAGGATGAAACCGGCATGGCTGCCGTTCTGGTAATACTTGCGTCGGAACAGGGTGGCGGCCTCATTGAGCAGCGCCGACTGCAGTGCCGGTAGCCACTCAGGTAGCCCGTAGACCTCCTGGTTGATGTCCGCTACCCGCAGGTGGCATATGCTCCCAGCACGAAACTCGTGCTCATCCCGCCAACTGCGCACTTGGTGGTAAGTGTCCAGGTCAGAGCCGCGGCGCATGTACTTGGCTAGACACGGGCGCAGACCCAGTGCTTCGCGCAGCATGTTGTCGCGCTTCTCCAGGTACAGGTTGCCCGACCACCCGAGGTCCATAACAATTTGTTCGAACGCCTGCCGGCTCAGCAGCTTGTGTGGCACGAAGGTCCGGGCAAGCGCATTGCGCTTGAAGATCAGGCCCGACTGCAGATACACGCTGGCTTTCGATGAGCGAGCCAGCCCTTCAAGGGAAACCGGCGGTTCGTACCACCGGCCGTTGTCGTAGCACTCCAGGTAGTCCAGGACCTCACGGCCATCGAGCACCGGTGTTGGCTCACCAAAGGTGAATGCCTCGGCCTTGGCTGCCGGACCGACCAACCGATCGCCCTCGTGTGCCGGCGCTGCGCCGGCCTGCTCAATAGTGCCCATCTCAATAGATCTCCATGATTCCGGTGTTGGCCACGGTCTGGCCCTCCAGCGGCTCGTTGTGCAATGCGTGGAAGAGTGCCCAGGCCAGGTCCGCATGGCCGGTGGCCTCGTTCCGGCCGGCGGTATATGTGAATTGGCGACCGCTCGGGGTAATGGTCTTACGGATGGCCATGAGCGACTGCGCGACGTCAGTCCAGCCCGCGTCGAACTCCAGCCGGCCCTTGCTGATGACGTCCCATGCCTTCATGACCAGGCGGGTCTTGACCTCGGGGTTATAGGAGAAGGTGCGCAGCGCGGGGAAGAATTGGCGCACCAGCTGGGCCACGGCGCTGCCCATGCCCGTGGTGTCGATTCCGATGTAGGTCACGTTGTAGCGGCGGGTCACCTGGCGGATGGTCTCGGCCTGTGAGTTGAAGTCCATGCCGCGGAACTGATGCCGCTCCAGGAGGAAGAACTTACCCCCTGGGACCATGGGCGGCCCCAATATGACCAAGCCCGCTGAATCGCCACTCTCGGCCGGGTCGTAGCCGATCCAGACCGGCCGCTCGCCGAATGGCCTCATGGCAAACGGGCTGTAGCCAGGCCAATCCCAGCTTTCCACCATGCACGGCTGCAGCATCGACAGCGGGAAGATGCTCGAGCCGTCATCAACGAACTGGCACATAAGCAGGTTCTGGAACGCCGCAGGGTCGTACTCCATCCGTAACTCGTCCAGATCGAACAGATCGCAACCGCGGGACTCCGCGTCCATGATCGTGACGATCTGCCGCCAGATCTTGTCCTCGCCCAGCCGGCCCTGCTGCAAGGCCTCGTGACTGACGTCCAATTGGATGTGCTGGGCGGTGGGCTTGCCCTTGTTGACCCGCTCGCCTGTCCACCATGGGTAAGCCTGGTGCGCCATGCTGCTCGGGGTCGAGAAGTACGTCTTGCGCCACCGCTTCTGCAGGGCCATGCCTGACGCGACTTTGTTGATCTCAGTGAACCCGTGTACCCAGAAGAATTCGTCGAAGTAGAAGTTACCGGACCGCCCCTGGGCGGTGCGGAAGTTGGTACCGAGGAAATGCAGCTCCGCGTTGTTCCAAAGCACAATCGGGTCGCCGGTCAGCTTCACTCCCAGGACCTCATTGAGGAATGACTGCATGTAGGTCTTGAACTGATGTGCCTGGGCCTTGCTTGCTGACAGGAAGATCTGGTTGCGACCGGTCGTGATCGCATCAATCAAGGCTTCCCGGGCAAAGTAGAACGTGGCCCCGATCTGCCGGCTCTTGAGGATCATGCGGGTGCGCTGGTTGCCGGCGCGGTACCAGTCCATCTGGTAGTCGAAGCAGCCATCGCGAAACGCTTCGACGAGCAGCTCGATTTGCTCCTCGTTCAGCTCGTTGCGCACAGCCTGCTTTTTCGGGCCTTCGTTGCGCTTGGCTATGTTCGGGTTGAGGTCGGTTTCGGTACCGCCACCCTGGAAACGCTGGATTCGTGCTTGGCGCTCCAACTGGCGGTGCAGTAGATCGATTTCCTTGAAGTCACCCGCGCTCTTACCGTCCTTGAGGATCAGCTGCACGAGTCGGGCCTCCAGAGCGCCGCCGATGCGCTCGACGTTGTCTGCTCGGTCCCACTCGTCCCGGGCCTTCCAGCTGTGGACGGTCTTCTCCTTCTCGTCCAGGTAATCGGCAATATCAGTGATGCGCCAACCGGTCCAGTACAGGAACTTGGCGTGGCGGCGCGAGTCGGTGGTCGGTTGGGCTGTAGTGTTCATGGCGCCGATGCTGACGCTCACGCGCGCGTTGCCCCACTGGCGCACCCTGTAGCCCGCCCTCCTACAAAGCCACCGCGTTGCCGTAAAGCAGCGCGCTGCGGACCATGCCCCCATCGCTAGGCACAACGCCACTGCACTGAGGACAGCCCGAATGGCCGCAAGCACTCCACCCGCCAAGAAACTTCGTTCCGACTGGTTCCGCATCTTCGTTGAGGGTGCGACCACTGACGGCCGTACCGTAGAGCGCTCCTGGATCGAGGACATGGCCGCGTCCTATGACCCGAAAACCTACGGCGCCCGCCTCAACTGTGAGCACATTCGCGGCCTCGGCCCGGACACCTTGTTTGGCTCGTTCGGCGACGTGCTCGCGCTCAAGGCCGAAGAGGTGGAGATCAGCGGCGAGAAGAAGCTCGCTTTGTACGCCCAGATTCAGCCAACTGACAGCCTGATCGAGCTGAACAAAAAGGGGCAAAAGATCTACACCTCCGCTGAAGTGCGTCCCAACTTCGCCGAATCTGGCAAGGCCTACTTGATCGGCCTGGCCATCACCGACAGCCCGGCCAGCCTGGGTACCGAGGCGCTTAAATTCAGCACTCAAAGCGGACTGGCCAGCCGCAAGCAGCACCAGGACGATCTGTTTACCGCTGCTGAAGAAGCCTCAATGAAATTCGAGGAAGTCGTCGATACCCCAAGCATGTTCGCCTCATTGCGCGAACGGGTAGGCGAACTCCTCGGCAAGAGCAAGGAGAAGGAAGGCAAGGATGCCGCTAATTTCGCCGCCTTGGGCGAGCTGGTCGACCAGCTCGCCACCCACGGCGCCGAACAGGCCGAAGCCTTCACTGCCGAGCGCACAGCCCGCGAAGAGCTCCAGGCCAAGCACGACAAGTTGTCCAACGACTTCAACGAGCTGGTCAAGCGCCTGGGCAGCACCGAAGACCACACCCAGCAGCAGCGCCCACCGGTGGCAGGCGGCGACGGGCAAGTCGTCGCTGACTACTGATCCAAGCCGCTACCACATCACCAGTTCGGAGATACACTATGCAGAAGCAAACCCGGCTCGCCTACAACGGCTACCTGGCCCAACAAGCCAAGATCAACGACGTGACGTCGGTATCCGAGGCCTATACCGTCGCCCCAGCTCCCGCGCAGAAGCTCGAAAGCGCTATCCAGGAGTCCAGCGCTTTCCTGAAGAAGATCAACATCATCCCGGTGGACGAGGCCGAGGGCGAGGCGATCATGCTGGGCGTGAATGGCCCGACCGCCGGCCGCACCGCGACCGGCCCGGGCAAGCGCCGCCAACCGCGTGATGTCAGCTCGCTGAAGGCTGATACCTACGCCTGTAAAAAGACCAACTTCGACACTGCATTGCCATACGCGAAACTCGACGCCTGGGCGAAGTTCAAGGACTTCCAGACCCGCCTGTCCGGCTCGATCGCCGAGCGCCAAGGCCTGGATCGGATCATGATCGGATTCAATGGCACCAGCGCGGCTGCAGACACCGACCTGGCAGCCAATCCCATGTTGCAAGACGTGAACATTGGCTGGCTGCAGAAAATGCGTGACCGCGCACCTGAGCGTGTCATCGACGAGGGTGACGTCGCCGGCAAGGTGACGCTGGGCGCCACTGGCGATTACAAGACGCTCGACGCCCTGGTGTTCGACGCCATCCAGCTGCTGGACCCGTGGCACCGCAAGCGCTCGGACTTGGTCGCCATCATCGACCCCGCGTTGCTGCACGCGAAACAGCTGAAGGCCCTGGAGAACGGTGCGACCTCGAACCAGGAAGCCAATGCCGCCGACGAAATCATCGTCAAGACCCGTGTGGGCGGCCTGCCGATCGAGCACGACGTTCCCTTCTTCATCGAGGGCGCGGTATGGGTCGGCCCGCTGAGCGCGCTTTCCATCTATGTGCAGACCGACAAACGTCGCCGCAACATCCGCGACGAGCCTGAGTACGACCAGATCGCCGACTACCAGTCGTCCAACGAGTCCTATGTCGTTGAAGACTTCGGCGCCTGCGCCCTGGTCGAAAACATCGAGAAGGTCTAAGCCATGAGCCTGACCCTCGCCCAACGTACCCAGCTGCGCAAGCGTGCCGTCCAGGAGGCGGCACTCACCGCGCCGGCCGCGCTCATGGATGGCCTGAGCACCTATGAGCTGATGCTTGCCAAGCTCCAGCAAGACCAGCTGCGCCTGCAGCAGGTCCAGTCGACCCAGCACAAAGCACTGGTCAAAGCCGAACTGCTTGGCGAGTACAAACCCTACATCGATGGCGTGCTCTCGGCTGGCCGCGGCGCCCAAGACGACGTAGTGACCACTGTCATGCTCTGGCGCTTCGATGCGGGCGATTGGGCCAACGGCCTGGACGTCGCAGGCTACGTCTTGCAGCACGGCCTCAAAATGCCGAACCGCTTCAACCGTTCGACGGGGTGCCTTGTCGCGGAAGAAGTCGCTGAGGCTGCGCTCAAGTCGCAGAAAGCCGGGGAGTCGTTCCCGATCGACGTGATGAGGCGTACCGCTGAACTCACCAAAGAACAGGACATGCCCGACGAGGTCCGCGCCAAGCTCAAGCTGGCCCTCGGCCGCGGCATCTTGGAGGGCCTGGACAAAAATAATCCTGGTCAACCAGGCGAGCTTCAGGCCGGCATTGACCTGCTCAAAGATGCAATCCAGCTGCATGAGCACTGCGGCGGGAAAAAGGAACTGGACCGCGCCCAGAGCCTGCTGAAAAAACTCACCGGCACTGCCGGCTAACCGAGCGTTCCCCGCAACCCGGCGGCTCGGGGCTGATCAGCGGCGAATCTTTCGCGCAGCTGTGACGCCCCGACCACCGCCGACCTATTCAGAGCACGACCATGAGCGGATTCATTGCCGGCGGTCTGGTACCAAGCGAATCGGTACCGGGCGCCCACATCAACAGCAACCCGTTCTGGCCGTCCATCGACCTGGACAAGTTGCGGGAAACCCTGCGCATCGACTCCAGCGTCACCCCTGCCCGTCTCGAAACCGCCGTTGTTGCGGCAATCATCGGGGTCAACCGGGACCTGAGCACGTGGCGAACAGACCGGCAGGCCGAGGGTTTCACCACTCTGGCCGGAACCCCAGACGACAACCGCCTAACTAGCGCTGAGCGCGTGCACCTTTACGTGCGTGCCGTCGAATGCGCAGCCGGCGCCGAGGTATGCGAGCGGTACCGCGGCTACGACGCCACCGCGAGCGGCGGCAAAAATGCCGATGACTCAGCCCCAACCATTGACGACTACCGGCGCGACCAGCGCTGGGCCATTCGGGATTTCCTGGGCACCTCCCGCACCACCGTGGAGCTGCTTTGATGGCCGAGCAGAAGCGCACTCAGCAAAACGACACCGTCGACGCCCTGTGTTGGCGGCATTACGGCCGTACTGTCGGCGTAGTTGAGGCCGTGCTTGATGCCAATCCGGGCCTGGCCGATCAAGGTCCTGTGCTCCCGCCCGGCCTGCTCGTGACACTTCCCGAGCAACAGACGGCCGCGCCAGAGCGGCAGATGATCAATTTATGGGACTGACAAGCCGCCCCAATCCACAACCAAGGAAGAACCTACATGCCTGATCGTCCTGAAACTTGGGCCTGGTTCATGACCTGGCTTGAGCACAACTGGCCCGGGCTGTATGCCGGCTGCCTAGCCGTAGTTATCGCCGCCCTGCGGGTGATGTACGGCGGTGGTGGTATCCGCCGCATGGCTGTTGAAGCCCCACTCTGCGGCGCGCTTGCCCTCTCCGCCAGCCACGGACTGTCACTCATCGGCATTCCAATTAGTGCAGCCCCGTTTTTCGGCGGAGTCATTGGCCTGCTTGGCGTCGAGTTCACCCGCGCCACCGCGAAGAAGTTCTTCACACGCAAAGAGGAAACCGCATGATCACCCTTCGACACGGCGACCGCTCCCAAGCGGTGCGAGACCTGCAGCGCAAGCTTAACGATCGGGGCGCCAAGCTGATTGCCGACGGCGCCTTTGGTGATGCCACCGAGGCAGCGGTCCGGGCTTACCAGGTGAAGGTCGGGCTCGTCTCCGACGGCATCGCTGGACCGAAAACCCTGGCCGGCCTGCAGGGGCAGGACACCGGGAAGCTGCTCAAGCATGCAGACCTGCTGCAGGCCTCGCTGCGCCTGGGCGTGCCGGTGGCAGCCGTGTACGCGCTGAACGAGGTCGAATCGAAGGGCCGCGGCTTCCTGGACAATGGCAAGCCGGTGATCCTTTACGAGCGCCATGTCATGTACAAGCGTCTGCAACTGGTGCGGTCGACTGCCGACGACGAGGAGCAGCTGCTGCAGCGCGCTCTGCTGCTAGCCAAACAGGCCCCTGCCCTGGTCAACCCCAAAGCCGGCGGTTACATCGGCGGGACCGCTGAGCACCAACGCTTGGCCCAGGCACGCCAGCTGGATGATGTGGCCGCTCTGGAGTCCGCCAGCTGGGGAGCCTTCCAGGTCATGGGGTACCACTGGCAACGCCTGGGCTACGCAAGCATCCACGACTTCGTGGCGGCGATGAACCGCAGCGAAGCGGAACACCTGGAAGTCTTCGTCCGCTACATCGAAGCTGACACCAACTTGCTAAAGGCCCTGAAGGCGCAAAAGTGGGCGACCGTCGCCAAGCTCTACAACGGCCCCGACTACCAGCGGAACCTGTATGACGTGAAGCTCGAGCGCGCCTGCGAGCGACACCAGGACCGCGCCTTGGTGGCCGCGTAATGGACCTGCGCAGCGGACTGCTGTCGGTGGCCCTGGCCGCGGGCATCACCCTTGGCGCCTGGGGCTGGTGGCAGCGCACCCAACTGCTGATCGAGCAGAAGAGCGTTGAAGGCCTGGCGCAGCAGCTGGCCACCGCCCAAGGCGACGCTCGTCGCAATCTCGACACTGCCACCAAACTGCAATCGACCCTTGAGCGGGAGCGCGAAACTCAAGCGCAGATGCTCAAGTTCCAAGGGGCGCTGCGCAACGGCTTGGCCGAACGCGAGCGTATGATCGAGGACCTCAAGCATGAAAATGAAGAACTGCGGAACTGGGCTGATCAGCCTCTCCCTGATGCTGCTCGCCGGTTGCGGGAGCGTCCAGCCATCACCGGCGCCGACGCTTATCGTCAATGGCTGTCCAGTGGTAGTGCCGTGCCGGCTCCCGGCAACGGCACCGAAGGTCAACGGCCAACTGCTCAATGACCAGGAGCGGACCGAACTGGCCTGGGCCGAGTGCGCCGCCCAGATCGATAGCGTCTACCAGTTCCAGGTGACCCATGAACAAGCCCGATAACCTGCGCGAGCACCTGTTACAGGCCGTGCCCGGACTCAAGGAAAACCCGGATCGATTGCTCATGTTCATCGACCAGGGCAAAGTTCGCTGCACCGCAGCTGCCGGCCTGTCGTTTGAATATGCGTATAGCCTGCAGATCATCCTGACCGATTTCGCTGGCCATCCTGACAGCGTGATGTTGCCGATCCTGGGTTGGCTGCGGTCCAACCAATCGGAACTGCTAGTCAACCTGAATAAATCGGCCGAGGGCCTGAAGTTCGAAGCGGACATCATCGACCGGAGCAAAGTCGACCTCAGCATTACGCTTCCCCTGTCAGAGCGGGTGATCGTAGAGCGCCAGACCGATGGCACTCACACGGTGACCCATGCAGCTGAGCCGCAGTACGAGGAATACGTTGAGCACGGTGAGATCACGCTCATGGCCGACGGCCAAGCGATCGCATCCTGGCAGCCGTCATCGCCGCCACCTGGTATGGCCTTGACGATGCCTCATCCGAAGCGCCAACCCCGTGGCTAACCTCGACGCCCTGGAAGACTGGGCTGGCCCGCTGCTGCGCAAACTTGAGCCTGCCGGGCGTGCGAAGCTTGCGCGCACCGTGGCACAGCAACTGCGACGGAGTCAGCAGCAACGCATTCAGGTGCAACGCAATCCGGACGACACGCCTTTCGCTCCGCGCCGGGAGCATAAACTGCGTGAAAAACAAGGCCGCGTGAAGAAGAAGGCCAAGATGTTCCAAAAGCTGCGCAGCTCAAGCTATCTCAAGGCCAAGGGGGATGCGCGCAGCCTGTCCGTTGGGTTTGCTGGCCGCATTGCGCGGATCGCTCGCGTTCACCAGTACGGCCTGCGCGACCGTATTGCGCCTCGCGGCCCGCAGGCTCAATACGAGGTGCGCGAGCTGCTCGGTTTCACGCCCGGTGATCAGGAACTGCTCAAAGACCTGGTACTCGCCCACCTCGGTCTGTAGAGCCCGTCTCTACAAACGCCCTGAGCTGCGCTCGCGCACGCGGAGCGCCACCATCGCCGGCATGAACTCCATCGCCGAAATCAACCGCCTGCTGGAAAACCTGATCCGCCTCGGCACCGTCGCCGCGGTGCAGCACCTGCCGCCCCGCGTCCAGGTGCAGACCGGCGGAATCAAGACGACCTGGCTGCCATGGCTGGCATTGCGAGCTGGTGCAGACCAGGAATGGGACCCACCCACTGTTGGCGAGCAGGTGCTGCTGTTCTCCCCCAGCGGCCAGCTGGCCAACGGCGTGGCCGTCACAGGAATTTACAGCGACGTGATCCCGCCCAACGGTGACCGCGCCGGCCTGCACCGCCGTACCTACAGCGACGGCGCGGTCATCGAGTACGACAGCCAGGCCCACCACCTGAGTGCTGTTCTGCCTGATGGGGGCACGACCCAGCTGATCAGCAGGGGCGGGATCACCATCCTGGGCGACATCACCATCACCGGCAACGTGACCGTCTCGAAGGACGTGATCGCAAGCGGCATCAGCCTGGTCACCCACCTCCATGGAGAAGTCATGAAAGGCCAAGGACTTACGGGGGTACCAGCAAAGTGAATCGCAGCAATGGTTCAACCATAACGACCGCGGAGCACATCGCTCAATCGGTCGGGGACATCCTCACCACCCGCATCGGTACCCGTGTAGCCCGGCGCGAATACGGCAGCCTGCTGCCGGAGCTCATCGATCAGCCTCTTAACGGCGCAACGTGCCTGCGGTTGTACGCCGCCACGGCAATGGCCCTTCTCAGTTGGGAGCCCCGCATCAGCCTGACCCGCGTTCAGCTGGATATCCCCGACCTGAGCGGGCGCGCAGTGCTGGAGCTGACCGGTGTAGTGGTCGATAGCAACGAGCCGTTCAGCATGCGCATGCCACTGCAACTGGGGGGTAGCGCATGAATACCTTCACGCCGATCGATCTCAGTCAGCTGCCCGCGCCGGATGTGGTCCAGCAGATTGACTTCGAGCAGATCCTCGCAGAGCGCAAGGCTTATGCCATTTCGCTGTGGCCAGCCGACGAACAAGCTGAAATCGCCGGTCGCTTGGCCTTGGAGTCTGAGCCGATTACCAAGCTGCTGGAGGAAAACGCCTACCGCGAAATGGTGTGGCGGCAGCGTGTGAATGAGGCATCGCTTGCGTCGATGCTGGCCTACGCGAAAGGCTCGGACCTTGACCAGATTGCCGGCAACTTCAACGTGCAGCGCTTGGTCATCCAGGTGGCGAACCTGTCGGCGATTCCGCCTGTGCCCCTGGTGATGGAGAGCGACGACGCTCTCCGCGAGCGCGCTCAAATGGCGTTCGAGGGGCTGAGCACCGCCGGCCCCAGGAACGCCTACATCTTCCATGCTCGATCGGCCGCCGGCCAGGTAGCTGACGCTTCTGCAGAAAGCCCAACGCCGGCCGTCGCGGTCGTGACGATCCAGTCCACGGAAGCCAATGGCCTGGCCAGTACTGCGCTACTCGACCAGGTCCGCGAGTACCTTAACGACCTAGACCGCCGTCCAGTCGGCGACCGCCTGATCGTCCAGAGCGCCCAGCCTCTGGCCTTCCAGATCAAGGCCACGCTCTTTCTACAGTCTCAGGGGCCCGAGGCAGAGCCGATCCTTGCCGCTGCAGAGCAAAAGGTCTGGGCATATGTGAACCAACGACGCCGCCTGGGCATGCAGGTCTCGGAATCGGCCGTGCACGCAGCTCTTCACGTTGAGGGTGTGCGCAAAGTGGTCCTGCAGAACTGGGCAGACATTAATGCAACCACGGCCCAAGCGCCGTACTGCACCGCCATTGACCTGCTGCTCGGTACCGAGACATGACCCTGCTGCCGCACAACAGCACAGAGCTCGAGCGCCAGGCAGCCGAAGCGCTTGCCCAGATCCAGCGCGTCCCGGTACCGATCCGGGATCTGCTCAGCCCCGAGCGATGCCCCGCAGCGCTGCTGCCATACCTCGCTTGGGCATTTTCCGTGGATCGGTGGGACAGCAGGTGGCCAGAGGCAGCAAAGCGCAGGGCTATCCGGTCATCCTTTTTCATCCACTCGCGCAAGGGAACGATCGGCGCCCTGCGCCGCGTGGTCGAGCCTCTCGGCTACTTGATCGAGATCGTGGAGTGGTTCGACACCGTGCCCGAAGGCGTGCCGGGCACGTTCGCCCTAAAGGTAGGCGTGCTTGAGACCGGAATCACAGAGGAGATGTACCAGGAACTTACCTGGTTGATCGACGACGCAAAACCCCTCACCCGGCACCTCACTGAGCTGGCCATCAGCTTGGAAACGAAAGGCCAGATCTACCTGGGAATAGGCATCCAGGAAGGCGACATTCTGGACGTCTACCCGCCTATGCAGCGCGACATTGCGGTCATTGGGGTAATCAACCGCGGTGGTCGTGAAACCACAATCGACACTCTGGAAATTGCTCATGGTTGACCAGAACTCACAGTTCTACGCGATCCTCACGAATGTGGGCGCCGCCAAGCAGGCCAACGCCGATGCCCTGGGCATCGCCTGGAAAATCACACAGATGGGGGTGGGGGATGCCAACGGCACTGACCCGACGCCCAACGCAACGCAGCAACGGCTGATCAACGAATGGCGCCGGGCGCCGCTCAACCAGCTGAAGGTCGACGACAACGACATGTCGATCATCGTGGCCGAGCAGGTCATTCCGGCCGATATCGGCGGTAAGTGGATTCGGGAAATCGGCCTGTACGACGAGGACGGCGACCTGGTGGCGGTGGCCAACTGTGCGCCGACCTACAAGCCGTTACTGTCACAAGGCTCAGGGCGTACCCAGGTCGTGCGCTTGAGCCTGGTGGTCAGCAGCTCGGCCAATGTGCAGCTCAAGATTGACCCAGGCGTCGTGCTCGCCACCCGTGAATGGGTAACCGAAGAACTGGCCCGTCAGGACTTCAAACACTCGGTGCTGGTGGCCACCACCGGCAATATCGCGCTGACCGGCCTGCCCACGATCGACGGTGTGGTGCTGACTGCTGGCAAGCGCGTGCTGGTCAAGGCGCAGACCTCCGCCAAGGACAATGGCATTTACGTCACCGCCGCCGGTGCCTGGACACGCGCTGCAGACGCCAACACCAACGTCAAGGTAACGCCGGGCCTGCTGGTCGCGGTCGAGCAAGGCACGCTCTACGGCGACAGCGCTTGGCAGCTGGTGACCGATGCCCCGATATCCCTGGGCGTTACGGCGTTGGCCTTCGATATGGCGTTCGGGCGAACCGGGGTGAATGCTGGCACCTACCGCAGTGTGCAGGTCGACAAGTATGGCCGCGTGGTATCGGCTACCAACCCGACGACTGTAGCGGGTTACGGGATCACCGACGTTTACACCAAGTCGGAAACCTACAGCAGGATCGAGGCAAACCAAGCGATCAAGGGGGCCGTAGACACCGCCGTATCGGCGCTGGTCGATTCCGCGCCTGGCTCGCTGGATACGCTCAAAGAGCTGGCTGCAGCGCTCGGGAATGACGCCAACTTTGCCGCTACGGTGATCGCTGCGCTGGCAGAAAAAGCGGCGCTCAATTCGCCCAGGTTTACAGGCGCGCCGGAAACACCGACCCCGCCTGCAGGAAGTTCCGGGCTGCAGGTGGCCAATATGTCGGCGCTGGCAGTGGCGGTCGCTGCAGCAGCGCGGGCGTACAAGTCGACGGTCATCGGTGTAAATACCAACCTGACCTTGAAGCCAGAACAAGCGGGCAATGCGGTGCAGTTCAATGCGCAAGGGCTGACGCTGACGCTGCCAACAGTTGCCAGTGCGGGGAACGGCGCGACCTTCACGCTGCGCAACCCGTCGACCTCGACGCAAACGCTGGTCGTGGCGTCCGCAGGCACGATTGTGGAGGTGGGCAGTACGGCGCTTAGTGCGACCATCAAGGCCGGCGAGTGGGTCGAGGTCGCGGCCTCTGGCGGCTCGTGGTTCGTGACTGGGCGAGGAAAATTCAAGGAAGTGGCCGAGCTGGACTCGCCAGCGTTCACCGGTGATCCGCAGGTGCCGACAAAGGGCACTTCTGACCGCTCGGCCAGCGCAGCAAGTACCAAGTTTGTGGGCGATCTGTTGGCGTCTCTTGGATTGGGTACCAGCGACCTGTCTGACCTGGCCACCGGCATTGACCTCAATACGCTGAATGTGGGCGGCACGTATCAAGTTAACGGGGCCGTTAACGCACCACCCGGCATCAGTAATTCGGGCATTCTGGTGGTGGTGGGCACCAATGCGCAGAACTACACGCATCAACTGTTCTTTCCGCAGACCGTCAACAAGATGTATCACCGCTGCTCTTATGGCGTTACCAACGGCGTGATCACCTGGCGGGACTGGGACGAAAACCCCGACCTGTCGACGGTCAAAGCGTTGCTGCAGGCCAGCCGCCGTTATTTCTCGGGGCCTGTGGTCGGCGTCAATTCGGCCCGAACCCTAACGGCGGCTCAAACCGGCTTTGTGTTCAACGTGACGGCTGCGGTAGCGGTAAAGCTGCCAGCCGCCGCCGATGCAGGCACTGGTGGTACGTACACGATCCGCAACGTCAGCGCCGGCAATGTGACCATCACGCTGACCTCAGGTGAAATCCATGTGAAGGCCGCAACGGCCAGCACCCTGGTACTGAGTCCGAATGAATGGGTCGATATGCAGGCCTCGGACGCTAACTATGTGATTGCCATGCGCGGCAAGCTGGGTGAGGTCGCCGAGACGGAATCGCCCACCTTTACCGGTGAGGTCAAGATCAAGGGCGCCAATGTCCTGCGCATGATCAATGACGCAGGCCAATACGGCGTCATTCAGCGGGTCGACAACACCAGCTATTACCTGCTGCTTACCGAGGGCGGGGATGCCGGCGGCAACTTCAACGGGTTACGGCCTCTGCAGGTTGAATTTGCCACGGGCCTGGTGCGACTCAACAACGGCGCTACTGTGCTGCACCCTGCTGATGACGACAACAGCACGCGGGTCGTAAACAGTGCGTGGGTGAAGAAAAAGACCGACGCGGCAGCGCCCCCGGGGCAGGTTGCCCACTTCGCGACGACTTCGCCGCCGGCGGGCTGGTTGAAGCGAAACGGCGCAGCGTATTCGCGTACCACCTATGCCGCGCTGTTCGCGGTCATCGGCACCAAGTTTGGCGCCGGCGATGGGTCTACCACGTTCAACGTACCTGACGACCGCGAGCTGATTGACCGCGCCTGGACCGATGGCCTAAACGCATTGAATCCGGGTCGCGAGTTGTTCTCGACCGAGGCTGGCCAGCTCGAATCGCACGGCCATACCGGCACTGCGACATCCAGCGGTGATCACGATCACGGGCTTGAAGGTGAAGACGTTGGCGGCACGGCGCGTGTCGACACCACCGGACAGGCCACGGTGGCGGATGCGATTGGCAAAGGTACAGCTACTGGCTACGGCAGGACAGGTCGCGGCGGGGCGCATACGCATCCAGTGATCATCAACGCCACGGGCGGGAATGAAACCCGCATGGCCAACCGGGCCTATCTGGCCTGCATCAAGTATTGAGGTGAACCATGGGTAACGTAATTGGCGTTGTAGATGTTGG
The DNA here is from genome assembly GCF_059693665.1 of Pseudomonas sp. PGPR N4. Taxonomy (NCBI): domain Bacteria; kingdom Pseudomonadati; phylum Pseudomonadota; class Gammaproteobacteria; order Pseudomonadales; family Pseudomonadaceae; genus Pseudomonas; species Pseudomonas sp. PGPR N4. The sequence goes on along the minus strand of NZ_JCAUKV010000003.1, from coordinate 21,748 downwards.
CGAGCTGCTGGAGCCAGTCGAGGTTGTTGAATGGTGGGGGATGCCGGAAGTGGTGCCGCCGGTGCTGTGTACTGTGCATCGTGGAACCGGTGAGTTCCTGGGTACTGCTCTGGCCGACCCTAGTCCGCTTGAGCCTGGTGTGTGGGCCTTCCCGGCGTATAGCTACGAGATCGAGGCGCCGCCGCTTAAGCCCGGTTTCGTCGCGCTGATCAATCGCAACGAAGACGGCTGGGTGCTGGTCGCCGACCATCGCGGCGCGACTGTCTACACCACGGACACCGGCGAGTCTCGCCAGTGGCAGGCTTTGGGCGATCTGCCCGAGGGCTACACCCTGCAGGCGCCCGAAACCGCGTTCGACACCTGGGAGGGTGACAAGTGGGCTGTGGATGAACCCGCCCGTGCCGAGATGCTGCGCAGCGTTGCGTATCGCAAGCAGACCTTGGCCAACCAGTTCGCTACCGGCCGCATCAACACGCTGCAGGATGCGGTTGACCTCAAGATGGCCACCGAGGACGAAGCCGGTGCGCTGCTGGCCTGGAAGGTCTACCGCGTGGAGCTGAGTCGCCTGGATATCAGCGCCGCAGCACCAGCTGCAGAAGATTGGCCTACCAGCCCGAACGAAACTGCATTGGTAACCTGGATCGACTCCCAAATGTCTGCATGAGGTCGACGAGCTTGTAAGCCGCGCTCTTACAAGCTCATCAGCTCGCTCAAGTCACGCGCGCGCGGCAGCCTGTGTCCTGTCATCCACCTGCACAGGCACTCATCATGGCCGGCGAATACCATCACGGCGTGCGCGTCGTAGAAATCAACGAGGGCACGCGCCCAATCCGTACCGTATCAACCGCGATCGTCGGCATGGTCTGCACCGCAGACGATGCTGACCCTGCCGTATTCCCGCTCGACACCCCCGTCTTGATCACTCGCGTGCAGAGCGCCATCGCGAAGGCAGGCAAAACCGGCACGCTGGCCACCAGCCTGCAAGCGATTGCCGATCAGACCCAGCCTCTCACCGTCGTGGTGCGAGTGGCGACCGGGGCCACCGACGACGAAACCACCAGCAACATCATTGGCACCACCACCGAGAACGGCAAATACACCGGCATGAAGGCGTTGCTGGCAGCCAAAACCCGGCTCAAGGTCACGCCACGAATCCTCGGCGTGCCAGGACTGGACTCGCGGCCGGTGGCCAGCGCACTGGTATCGATCGCGCAGCAACTGCGTGCTTTCGCCTACGTCAGTGCCTCCGGTTGCAAAACCAAGGAAGAAGCAGTGGCGTATCGCGAGAACTTCGGCGCCCGCGAGGTGATGGTCATTTGGCCTGACTTCGAATACTGGAGCACTGAATCCGATGCAACAGCGGTTGCGCCGGCAGTGGCTCGCGCCCTGGGCCTGCGCGCCAAGATCGACCAGGAAACCGGGTGGCACAAAACCATCTCCAACATCCCGGTCAACGGTGTGACCGGGATCAGTGCCGACGTGTTCTGGGACCTGCAAAACCCAGCCACTGACGCCAACTACCTGAACGGCAGTGAAGTCACCACCCTCATCAATGCGGACGGTTTCCGCTTCTGGGGCAGCCGAACCTGCTCCGAGGATCCGCTGTTCGCCTTCGAGAACTACACCCGCACCGCCCAGGTGCTGGCCGACACAATGGCCGAAGCCCATATGTGGGCGATGGACAAGCCGATGCACCCATCGCTGATCCGGGACCTGATCGAAGGTATCAACGCGAAATTCCGCGAGCTGATATCTGGTGGCTATCTGATCGGCGGCGAGGCCTGGTACGACGAAGAGGCGAATACCGCGGCCACCCTCAAGGCCGGCAAGCTGTACATCGATTACGACTACACGCCGGTACCGCCGCTGGAGGATCTCAACTTCCGTCAGCGCATCACTGACCGATACCTGGCGGATTTCGCCACCCGCATCAATAGCTGACGGAGGCCTGCACAATGGCGATGCCACGCAAACTCAAAAACATGAACACGTTCCACGACGGCATCAACTTCGTGGGGGTGACCAAATCAATAACCCTGCCTGTACTGGCTCGGAAGATGGAATCCTACCGAGGGGGCGGCATGAACGGCCCCGTTAAAGCAGACCTGGGCTTTTCTGACGACGGCCTGCAGACCGAGTGGAAGATCGGCGGGATCGACGATCACGTCCTCAAACAGTTCGGTACCACCAGTGCTTCCGGGTTGATGATCCGCTTCGCAGGTTCGTACCAGCGCGACGACTCCAGCCAGGTCAGCGCGGTCGAGGTCGTTGTCCGCGGCCGCCACGAAACCATCGACATGGGCGAAGCCACCCCTGGCGAGGACACCGAGCACACCATCACCACCACCTGCAGCTACTACAAGCTGACCATGGACGGCGTTGTCCTGGTGGAGATCGATCTCCTCAACTTCATCGAAAACGTGAATGGCGTCGACATGCTGGCTGCTCAGCGCCGCGCCATTGGCCTCTAACCTCATTACTCACAGGGAACACCCATGAACACCGATAAAAAAGACAACACCGTCGAGCTGGACACCCCCGTCAAGCGCGGCGAGCAAGTACTCACTGAAATCGAGCTGCGCAAGCCGTCCTCAGGCGAGCTGCGCGGCATCCAACTCGCTGACCTGCTGCAAATGGACGTCGGCGCCCTGATCAAGTTGCTGCCGCGCATTTCCCCGCTCACCGAGGCCGAGGTACGCGCCCTGGATCCAGCCGACCTGGTTGCCTTGGGCGTGAAGGTTACCGGTTTTTTGCTGCAGAAGCGGACGATGACGGACGCCTCCCAGGCTGCGTAGATGACGCCATGGCCGACCTGGCCGTGGTTTTCCACTGGGCGCCGACCGACATGGACCGGCTTGGCGTCCGGGACCTGATGGACTGGCGCGAGCGGGCGCGAGTAAGGAGTAGTGGTAATGGCAGCAAATGATCTACGGCTCAAGGTACTTCTGGACACCGTGGACAAAGCCACCGCTCCGCTGCGCCAGATCAACCAGAGCGGGCAGGATACTGCCCGCGCACTCAAGCAAACCCGCGAGCGCCTCAAGGAGCTGAGCGCTCAGCAAAAGGACGTCAGTGCCTGGCGGCAGCAGCACACCCAGGCCCGTGAAACCGCCAAAGCCCTGGATGAAGCCAGGGCCAAGGTTAAGGACATGGGGCGCGCCATGTCGCAGGTGGACGCCCCTACCAAACAGATGACGGCCGAGTTTCAAGCCGCCATCAGGGCGACCAATGCCCTCAAGCAGCAAACCAAGGACGAACAGGAATCCTTGCGTACCCTTCAGCGGCGTCTCAGTGGCGCCGGCATTGATACTCGCAAGCTCAACCAACATAACGCTGCACTCCGCCAGGAGATGTCGCAGACCAATCATACGATCGAGCAGCAAGAAACCAGGCTCAAACACCTGGCCGCAACGCAGCGTAAGGCAGCCCAGGCCAAGGCTCGCCTGGACAAAACACAGGACCGGGCGGGCAAGATGGCAGGCGCAGGTGCCGCGGGCATTGCAGGCGGCATCGGCGCCGGCATGCTGGGTGCAGCCCTGTTGACGCCGCAGCTGGAGATCGCGCACCAGGGCTCGATGATTGCTGCCCAGTCTGGAGAGTCTCCAGCCCGGGCAGAGCAGTACTCGAGCATCGTCCGCAACATCCGCACCGACGGCCAGAGCACCGACGTGGCTCAGATCGGCGAAGCGATCGCGGCAGCCAAGAGCACGCTGGGTGCCCTGGGCAAAGTGGGCGATAAGGAACTCGACGTTACAGCGCGGCGCGCCCTCGATCTCTCCCAGATCATGGGAATTGACGTGGCCGAGAGCATCCAGATGGTCGGCATCCTCATGAAGAATGGTCTTGCCAGCAGCAGCGAGCAGGCTTTCGATCTGGTCGCAGCGGGGATGCAAAAGGTTTCGACGCAAATGCGGGGTGAGATCCCCGAAATCCTCCACGAGTACTCCACACACTTTCGAGGAATGGGGTTCAGCGGGGAGGAAGCTATGAGCCTGTTGGTCAACATGGCCAAGCAAGGCAAGTTCGCCCTGGATAAAACTGGAGATGCCATCAAAGAGTTCTCCATCCGTGGTTCTGATATGTCCAAAGCCAGCTCAGAGGCCTACGCCTCGATCGGGCTGAATGCCAAGAAAATGTCTTCGGACATCGCCAAGGGCGGCCCGGAAGCCCGCCAGGCGCTGACCAAAACTGCAAATGCCCTGCTCCGCATTAAGAACCCTGCCGAAAGGGCAAACGCTGCCATTGCGCTCTTCGGTACGCCAGTTGAAGACCTTGCCGTCGATCAGATTCCCGAATTTCTGAAAGCCTTGGCCGGCGGTACCGCCAGCTTGGGCGATATCAGCGGGGCTGCAGAGGCAATGGGGAAAACCTTCCGCGACAACCTGGGCGGCGACCTGGACAAGCTGACCGGAACCTGGAGCGCTCTGATCGGATCCCTGGTGGAGGGCGAGCGGGGGCCACTGCGCGAGTTGGTTCAGACGGTGACGGAGATCGTAGGCACAGCGAAGAGTTGGATCGATGCCAACCCTGAGCTCGCGACCGGCATCGCCAAAGGCGCCGCAGCTGTCGCAGTCATGGTTGCCGCTATGGGTGCCCTGACCGTGGGCCTGGCCAGCATCCTCGGTCCATTTGCGCTAGCTCAATATGGCATGTCGCTGTTCGCGCTCAAGGGCGCCGCGATGTTGCCTATGATTGGAAAACTCATTGGCGTGCTCTCTGGCGGCCTGATGGGCGCCATTCGGCTTGTATCCGCCGCTATGTGGACCCTGGCCGCAAATCCGGTGGTGCTGGCCATTGCGGCGGCCGTTGCCGTTATCGCTGGTGCCGCCTTCTTGATCTACAGGAACTGGGACCAGGTCAAGGCTTACTTCGCCACAGCCTGGGCTGAGATCAAGGCCGGATTCAGTGGAGGGGTCGCCGGCATTCTCACTGTGTTAGCAAACTTCAGCCCCATTGGCCTGATTTACCAAGCCTTCTCCGCAGTACTGAATTACCTGGGCGTGGAGATGCCAACCCGGTTCAGTGAGTTCGGCGGAATGCTCATCAGTGGCCTAGTCAGCGGCCTGACCGCGGGTCTCGGGCAGGTAAAGGACACCATCACCAGCCTGGGCGATTCCACCGTCGGCTGGTTCAAGGAAAAGCTGGGCATTCATAGCCCGTCGCGGGTGTTCGCTGAGCTGGGCGGGTTTACCACAGAAGGGCTGGCTATCGGGGTCGAGGCCGGCGCTAGGGCGCCGCTGGAAGCCGTTGCGAGAATGGGCCAGGATCTGACAAAGGCCGGACGGTTTGAGCTCAACGCGGCTGTGCCGCAGATCGAGGCTGGCAAAGACCTAGCCGCCAACTCCAAAGCGCTCAGCACACCATTGCTGCGGACTGAGCGGCAGGACGCCACCTTTGCCGCCTCACAGGCACGAGCTGATCAGCCGAATAGTGTTGAAGTCGCGAGCCTCATCGAGCGCCTGTCGAAGTCCGGCCGGACAGATACCAACGCCGCTGCACCGCAGGCTGTCGCCAGCCATGCTACAGCGGCGGAGATCCTCACCTTGAACAAACAGCTCGCAAGCGCGAGACGTTCGGATCTCCTCTCTGCTGCACCTGGGACTGCAACTGCACCGGGCGACACTGCCGCAATCCTCAGCCTGAGCAGGCAGCTGACCAGCGTGGTACCGCCCGCCATCAAGGTCGACGCACCGCAGATCCCTGCCACGCAGCCAAAGACTGCCGAGGTCCTCAACTTCAGGCAGCTGGCCAGCGTACAGCATCCTGATATTAAGCCGCTGACTCCGCAGCTCAGTGCGAGCAAATCGCTCGCCACGGATACGGCGCCAGGGATCACGCTAGATACCAGACCACCAGTGTCAGCCGCGGCTCCGTCCGTCAACGACAGTCACGATGTCTTCAACATCAACATCCACCCGTCTCCAGGCATGGACCCACAAGCCATCGCCCGGGCCGTCAGTGCCGAGCTGGACCGCCGCGACCGCGAGAAGTCCGCACGGCAGCGAAGCCGCCTTTCTGACCAGGAGTAACTCAAGATGATGCTCGCCCTGGGCATGTTCGTTTTTAGCGTCAACACCCTGGCCTACCAGGAACTCCAGCGGCAAACTGATTGGCGCTACGCCAGTGGTAACCGCGTTGGTGCGCAACCAGCGCGCCAGTTCCTTGGGCGAGGCGATGACCAGATCACCCTGCCCGGGGTGATCCTCCCGGAGCTGGCCGGCGACGTGGTCAGCCTGGATGAATTGCGAGGCATGGCCAACACAGGCCGCAGTTGGCCAATGGTGGACGGATCTGGGCGCATGCGTGGGCTGTACGTCATCGAGAGCCTGAGCGAAACGCAAACTTTGTTCTTCTCCGACGGTATGCCACGACGCATTGAGTTCAGCCTCTCCCTGAAACGCATCGATGCAGGCAGGATCGACCTCACGGAAGGCACTGCAAACCGCAACTCAACGATTCTGAGGGATGTACTGTGATCGGGCTCACTCAGGAAGAACTGCGTGTTGCGGCGCTGGTGCAGGATGCCCGCGACGAGATGCACCGTGATGCACGCCAATCGATCCCGGCATTTCGCTTGACCGTGGCGGGCAAGGACATGGCACGAGTGATCAGCCCGCGATTAATCAGCCTTCAACTCACCGATAACCGCGGCCTGGAGGCCGACCAGTTGAGCATCAGCCTGAGCGACCACGACGGTCTGCTCCAGATCCCGCCCCGGGGCGCGGTGATGCAGCTTTGGCTGGGCTGGAGCGATACGGGCCTGGTGAACAAGGGCACCTACACCGTCGATGAAACAGAGCACAGCGGGTCACCCGATGTACTCAACATTCGCGCTCGATCGGCAGACCTGCGAAACGGTCTGAAGACCAAGCGCGAGCGCAGCTGGGGCAGCACCACTCTGGGCCGAGTATTAACTGATATCGCGGGTGCTAATGATCTCAAGTCCAGCATCGCTGAAGCCGTCGCTGCACGCGCTGTGAAGCATCTGGATCAGGCGAATGAGTCCGATGCCAACATGCTGACCCGCCTGGGCGAGCTGCACGACGCCGTGATCACGGTCAAGGCCGGCTGCCTGGTGTGCCTCCCTGCCGGCGGCGGCAAGAATGCCAAGGGCGCTGCCCTACCCCATGTGACCCTAACCAGGCGCGACGGTGACGGTCATCGTTTCCTACAGGCCGACCGCGACAGTTATGACGGGGTCAAGGCCTACTACTACGACGTAGGCAGCACCAAGAAGCAGGAGGCGATCGCCGGCGGCGGCGACAAGTTGAAAGACTTGCGCCATACCTACAGTGACCGCGAGTCAGCACTCCGGGCAGCTCGATCAGAGTTCAATCGCCTCCAACGCGGCAGCGCGACGCTGAGTTACAACCTGGCCAAAGGCCGCGCAGATCTTATCCCCGAGCTCACATACAGCCTGCACGGGGTTAAAGACGAGATCAATGCAATTGTTTGGTATGGCGGCAACGTGCAGCACAGCCTCACCGCCGACGCAGGCTTCACCACCAGCCTGGAGCTGGAGAGTAAGTTGCCCGAGGACTCAATTGAAACGCTTTACGAGAAATCGCAGGGGGGCAATCACACGGGTGTTGTGGCGTACTATCGCAACAAGGACACCTTCAAGGAGGTCGCTGTAATAGTTGGTAATACAACACGACAAAAAGTAATTAGGCGTGTCTTTGATAACAAGCAATCCGCCCAAAAGGCTGCCTATCAAGAGCTACAGTTACTACTTAAGGCGTTTCAGGGTACGGAGCTGCCAAGCATAAATACTTAGCAGCTCAAGGCCAAGGCTAACCATTAAATATTAAATACATGAAAACACAGCCTTAACAGCAGCTGACAAGGTAAGCAATAGCCTGCCCCTGCATCTATGAATAAAATAATCTATTAGAAAAATCGCCAAGAGTGCTAGTTAGTTTATCTTTCGACAGAGGCACATCACATTCATTCAACTCATAAATGCCGACAAGATTTTTAAATACACGAAGTAGGTCTACCACGTCCTGAGCGGCAGAGCCCACCGAGGAAATCAAATCGTCCCTTTCCGGAATCTGACAGGACAAGAACCTTCCATTATCTTTCTGATAACTCAACTTTTTCGATGCCTCATAATTCAGCCCGAACGTTTGAAGCAAATATCTTAGTGAATTAAAAAAAATTTCAAACTGAAAATCTTCTGAGTCCTTTTCAACTTCATCAATTATAACCCTAACCCTTTCCTCAACTTTCTCCATGAACTCAACACTATGTTCGCCCGCCCACTCAAAGTTTCCGATCGCGGCTTTAGGAAAGAGCTGACCATATAGCGAGTCGACTAAAATAAAGATCTTACCCCCGGTAAAAGATCCCAATCTTGAACAATATCCGTCAATGCTTTTATCAAAAGCCTCCCGATGCTTAATAAAATTCCCGAACCTGTTATTTATAAGCGCCTCACGAAACTGCCCTGAAGTTATTCCTATCTGAATCGCTGCCTCCATAGATCTATGAACTGCCGCCACCATTGCCACCAAAGGAAGTGACAATCCAGCAATCGCTATTGGAAACTTGTAAATTGTAAAAAAAGATTGAACACACTCTGACCTTAAACATAAAACCATGACTGGCTCAGCAGAGTAAACACCTAACCCAAGTAAAAAACCAACCACAACTGGAACACCCAGCGCAATCCAAAAAAGCAAAGTCTTAGCTAAATGCTTATGTTTAACTTCCATGACTCACCCTTCACAATAAAACAGCCAAAACAATCAAACTAGGCGGCCAAACCGCACTATCATTGACCCTGCTTTTCAAACGCTTCAAGAATCATCCTTACATGACGACGCCGTTCCGGACTGATACGCCAGAATAGCCAAACAACACAAATTAGTTCCTTAAAATATTGATAGTAGCGACCCAGCATATAAACTCCATTTCGAGCGCTCGGCACCACCATGGCACCGTACTAAACGCTCTGGAGTCGCCTATTCTCAGCATGAATCGCCGTGCCACCAGCCCCTTGATAGCAAAGTGTCACTGTTTTTCCGTTGCAAACTGCTCCACGAAGCCAGCACGCGACGCCTTGTTGTCGTATGGCTGGATGAAGCTCTCTCGCCAGTTGGTCGGATTCGCCGCCAGCTCGGACAAGTCGATCTCGTAGTACTTCTCCAACTGTGCCCTGGTCACATCAAGCGTCTGCGTTTTGCCGTCCCTCGGGAGGGTGATTTTGAGACGTTCCAGGTCCGGCACTTCTCTGAAAATCCGAACCGATTCGACAGCAAGGATCTTGTTTGCCTTGTCGCCTGACTCGTAATAACCAGGCGAGCGCGCGGGAACCTTCATCAAGACGCTGCCAACCTTGCCCGCCTCGCTCACCGAGTCGATCGCCGCCGACGACAACACACGCGCCACCTTGTCGCTGAACTCATTTGCACAAGCATTCCCTATCGACAGCGCAACCAGCAGCGCACAAGCGCCGCGAACTACAGCACGTCCGAAACCATTCATTCCTTGGATTCCATGTCGTCGCAGCCGCCGGACTGCGATTGCCTGAGAAGCGAGGGCCGGCGCCCACCGATCCTGCTGAGTTACTTATGGAATGTCGCCAGCGCTTCACTTACGGAGTTGATAGTGTTCCGTGCCTCGGTTGTCATGAGGCGGTACCGCTCAACTAGCTGCGCTTCTTCGGAGGAAAGGGTCCCCAGCGCCTGAGGCTTGCGCTCTCCGGTGACAACGTAGAGAACGTCCAACCCTTTCTCTGCCACCGCTGCGAGGTAGCCCGCATCCGGGCTCCTTTCGCCCTTCTCATAGTTGATTTGCGTGGTTTTCCCCACGCCACCTACACCTGCTAGGTCAGTCTGGCTAAAGCCCATACGCAACCTTTCTTCCTTCAGCCGTTCGCCGATGGCCATTTTTTTAAACCTTAGGTATTGACTGGTCCAAATTATTGAACCATCATCACCGCTACATGAACACGGTTGAACACGGATGAACACTATGCCCGCCCCCCTAACGCTGGATCAAGCACGCGAGAAGCTCGATCGAGCCGGCATCTCCATCGCCCAGTTCAGTCGCAAGCACAACCTCAATAAAAACCTGGTCAGTGACCTGCTCAATGGTCGTAAGAAAGGCCGATTTGGCGAAGCGCATCGGGCAGCAGTGCTACTCGGTATCAAGCTCGGCGAAATCGAAAAATAGCCATCCTGGCCCAAGGAAGAAACCAGAACATGAAGACCACCGTTCTAGAAAGCTTGCGCCAGGTTGTCAGCGCCGTTGTCTGTGCTTATCCAGGCGGCCGGGAGTGCGCGGCTGCGCGCCTTGGCTATCAGCTGAAACAGTTCGACAACCGCGTCTACGAGAACGCCGGCAGCCGCCCACTGAGCTACGACCAGATCCATCAGTTGGAGCAGGAAGTCGGCACCACCTACTTGCCCGAGTTCGTCGCCCGTCTGTACGGCGGTATGTTCGTGCCTCTGACCAAAGCAGAGGAATTGGACAACGTGGAGCTGTTTCGTCGTTCGTTGAAAACCGACGCGAAGCTGGGGCACATCGACCAGCTCATCGCATCCTCAATTGAGGACGGCGTCATAGACGCATGTGAGGCACTGGCCATTATCCAGGCACTCACCCGTTATTTCGCGGCGCGCACGGCAGAGGTAGCAGCAACCCTTCAGCTTTACGGCGCAGCAAGTGCCAGGGGGATGAAGTGAGCAGCGCCTACAAGCTCGTATGTCCCCACTGCAGCAGCAAGATGCGTATCCGCACAAGCGAAGGTACTCACATTTTCCTGCGGATCGCCTACCTGCAGTGCATGAACGAGGCCTGCGGCTTTGCTGTACGCGCTGAGTTTGAAATGACCCACGAAATGAGCCCCAGCGGCATGCCGAACCCATCAGTGCGTCTGCCTGTGGCGCCGATCGCCCTACGACGCCAAGCCATGAAGTCCGCTGCTGCGGATAACCACCCCGACTTGCTGGACCAGCTCGACACGGAGGAAGCACACGCATGAACGCCGTTCCCCTGATCAACCACGAAACTGATTACCGAGCTGCCATGCAGCAAGCTGCTGTTGCCTACCTGTTCCGACGTGAGGGCATGCACCTCTCGGGTGACGACCAGGTCATGCGGATCTGCAGCCAATACCTTATCCACTCGCTGGAAGTCCCTGGGCACCTGGTGGCACGGATTACTGAGCTGGCCGTTGCTGAATTCGAGAGCAAGACCACCAAGCGCTTGCAAATGCTCGGTGTTTCGGCCTTGAGCGGGATCTTTCGACCGTCCTTGATTGTGCTCGACACGATCACGCAGCAGCGCCACCAAGTACCCGCCCGCCACTTACCGCGGCGGATGGTTCAAACACGCGACATCTGAAACACCCCCCCCGAATTAACCCCTTCCCGATGCCCCGTACTGCGTGGGTAAGGGGAAACTGCATTCAACTGGTGGCCGTAATGAGCAACATCACCATCCAACTCACTCTGGACGAGCAGCAGGCCAAGCAATACCTGCAATGGCTCGCTGGCCAATACACCCACGCCATGACGGAGGTCTGGTACTGCGATAGGTATCGCAACGTCCCGGCCGGTCAGCGAGGCCGCAAGGTGCTCGAGGACCTGCCCCACCTGCGTGGGATCAGCCGCACGCACAAAGCGCTGGAAGCACAGTTGAAAGCCGCATCATCGGAGCGTGTGCGGTGATTCGAGAGGCTATGGAGCAGAAGCTCCGATCGGACGTTTTACATCGCCTAGAAACCGACTTCGGCCTGCAGCACATGGCCGGCACCAGCTACATGCGCAAGGGCACGTGCCCCCAGTGCAGCCAGAAACGCCTGTTCTCACGACACGACAATCCCTGGTTCATTCGCTGCGGGCGTGAGGAAAAGTGCCGTTATATGGCACCGACCAAAGAGATCTATCCGGACCTGTTCGACGACTGGAGCAAGCGCGCACCTGCAACTGATAAAGAGCCGGCAGCAAGCGCCCTCGCTTACCTATCGTTTGCCCGCGGCTTCAACCTTAGCCTGATCAATGGCTGGTTTACCCAAGAGAACTACTTCGACCGCGAGCTGGGCATCGGTTCAGCCACCGTACGTTTCCCACTCGAGCACGGGGGCTACTGGGAGCGCCTGATCGACCAACCGGCGCGATTCGGCAAGAAGAAAGCACGCTTCCAGCCTGGTAAGAGCTACAAAGGTCACTGGTGGTGCCCGCCCTGCATTGATCTGCAGGAAGTGAACGAGCTGTGGATTGTCGAGGGCATCTTCGACGCCATCGCTTTGTTGCACAACGGCATCGCGGCTGTAGCTGCGCTTTCATCGAACGCCTACCCCGAGGAGTCGCTCAAGGCGCTCATCACTGCCTGCGAGGGAGAAACACCCAAGCTGATCTGGGCGCTCGACAACGAACCAGGTGCACACAAATACACCAAGGCCTGGGTCAAGCAAGCCAGAGCCCTGGGGTTCACCTGCGAGGCAGCGCAGATTCCCCAGCCGGACGCACGCAAGGTCGACTGGAACGATCTGCATCAGCGTTGGGCGTTCCTGGACGACGACGAAGTCCAGGCGGATCGAATCAAGACCGACCTGGACGAGGCGAAGCACCACGGTGCGCTGCTGATCGCAGAGAGCGCGGTGGAAAAGGCACTGCTGCTGTACCAGTGGCGCGAGCGCGAGGAATTCCACTTTGGGTACGACTCCCGCCTCTACTGGTGGCGCCTCGACATATCCAAGTTCAACAGCGCCATGCAGGCCTTGGACTCGAGCGAGACCCAGGAAGATCAGCAACTCAACGACAAAGCCCGCCGCGCCAAAGCGCTGCGCATGTCCGGCTGCGTGGTGGAGATCGCGAACTGCTACCCGAAAGCCCTGTACTACCAGCGAAATGAGATCACTGACGAGTCTTGGTATTTCTTCCGCGTCGACTTCCCACACGACGGCGCCGCCGTGAAGAACACCTTCACCGGTAGCCAGGTGGCCACCGCAAGCGAATTCAAAAAAAGACTTCTCGGCATGGGTGCCGGAGCCGTGTTCACCGGCAGTGGACAGCAATTGGACAAGATCATGAAAGATCAGCTTTTCGGCATTAAAACCGTACAGACCATCGACTATCTTGGCTACAGCCGCGAATACGGCTGCTATGTCTTCAACGACGTCGCGGTGCGTGACGGACAGATCGTAGGCGTCAACGAGGAGGAGTTCTTCGAGATGGGCAAGCTCAAGCTCAAGAGCTTGCAGAAAGGCGTCAAAATGGCGCTGCAGCGAGACGAGAAGCGCTACAACGCGGAGTGGCTCGATCTGCTGTGGAAGTGCTTCGCCGCCCAAGGCATCGTCGCCCTAAACTTCTGGTTTGGTTCACTGTTCGCGGAGCAGATCCGGTCCCGCTACCAGTCTTACCCATTCCTGGAGGCCACCGGCGAAGCCGGCGCCGGCAAAACCACGCTGCTCACGCTGCTGTGGAAGCTGTTCGGCCGTGAAGGCTATGAGGGCTTCGACCCGGCGAAGTCCACAAAGGCAGGCCGCAGCCGACTGATGGGGCAAGTATCCGGCATGCCGGTAGTCCTGCTGGAGTCCGATCGCAGCGGCGACGACAAGACCCATGCAAAGACCTTCGAATGGGACGAACTTAAGGACTACTTCGGCGGCGGCACACTTGCCACCAAAGGCGTTAAAACTGCCGGCAACGAAACCTACGAGCCGCCCTTCCGTGGCACGATCGCGATCAGCCAGAACGCCCCGGTAGTAGCGTCCGAAGCAATCATGACCCGCATCGTGAAACTGCACTTCGTGCGTCCGCAGGTCACGCTGGAGAGTCGTGCAGCTGCCGACCGACTGAACGGGCTGGACGGCACCCTGCTCAGTAACTTTCTGCTGCAGGCTGTGCGCAAAGAATCGGAAGTCCTTGAGCTGTTTGCGGAGCGGCTCCCTGTGTATGAGGCAAAGCTACGGGCGCTGCACTCACACTGCTTCGCTTGCCAGACTCCGTTCCAGGGCGAAGACAGCCACTGTCACCACTGCGGCAACAAGATCAGCGGCTACATTCGCGTCGAGCGGATCATCTACAACCACGCCCAAATGCTCGCCCTTCTCGACTGCCTACGCCTGGTGGTGCCACTCAACGACGATCAGATCAGCCATACCCGCACCCAGCTGGTGAAGATGGCGATCGAACGGCAGGCGTCGATCAGCTCGGACCACCCTGTGGTCGCAGAATTTTGGGAGGTCTACGACTACCTGCAAGGCCTCGACGCAGACGGCCCGGTGGTCAACCACAGCAAGAAAGACAACCTGATCGCTATCAACCTCAACGACTTCGTTAAATGCGCCGCGGAGCATCGCCAGAAGCTTGCTGACATCAACGAGCTCCGCGATCGGCTCAAGGGTTCCCGCTCCCACAAACTCATCGAGGTCAATAAAGCCGTCGATAGCGCCGTGCGCGCCCACCAGGCCAAAACCAGCAACTACACCATCACCAAACAACCCATCGTCAAGTGCTGGATGTTCCAGGCCTGAGCAAGGAGTCGTTATGCAAATTCGTGTGCTAATAGGAAACGCCAGCTCTTGCGGCCGCAGCCAGCTGCAGCAGGAGCAAGACCGGCTGGTGCAAGCCGGCCACAACTACCCCGTCATCAACGCCGGCGCATATGCTGAGGACGGCTTGCTGACGATCTTGGAAGTCCGGTGGAACGGTGGCCAGCGCGAGATCCTGGTTGATGACTGCACCAGGGCCCAGATCCACAAAGTGCTGGCATGGCAGTCAGCGGTAGAGGACGACGCCCAATTCGACGACCTAGTCGTACACCTGGCCCGCCGGAACTGATTTGAGAACGAAGTGGCGCCAAGAAGTTGCAGCTCCCTGGCACCAGCCAACTCAAGGAGAACCACATGCAGAAACCCCCGAACCGGCACAAAGAAGGCTAACACAATGCGTTTCGACACCCTGGTAATCCGTGGTGCCTCGGGCAAAACGTTCCCGCAGGAAGTGGATGGCGGCGACGAACACAGCAGGGGCGCCAATATGCACGTTAACCAAACAGCAACCCACGACCTGGTCATCAGCGTTCGCCTCAGCGCCGGCACTTACACCGCCCGGGCGCGCGGCGAGAAGGCTACAGCCAGCAGCACCATCAGCGCCGATGCAGCTGCACGCGCTTTGGCCAACAAGCTTGGCGCACAGGTAGCACAGCGGGATCTGTTCGCAGCCAACCGCAGCAGCACCGAGCCACACGTTCAATTCACCGCCCAGCGCGGCAACTGATGGAATAATCGCAATGAGTAATGTGCATGCCCCCTCGACCGAAAAGCTGATGCTGGAGAACGCGGCTCTCATCAGCACGCTGAACGAACTGATCACTCAGCTGAAGCGACCGCAGGTTTCAATCCATGACCAACTGTGGACAACACAGGACATTGCTGACTATCTCAAGTTGGCCCAGTACACAGTTGAACGCCGTGTCGTGGTGCAGGACACCTTTCCGGAGAGCATGCAGCCGTGCGCTACCGGAGAGCGGGCATCCAAACGTTGGTTTGCTGGGGAAGTGATCACCTGGAGCAGACAAAATAAAGCAAGGCTCCCAGAACCACGCGCAAGAAGACGTGCGTAAAGCTTAAGCCTGCCTCGTGCAGGCTTTTTCAGTCCAGACGCAGTGCCATTTCTGAAGCAGTCGCGTTGTAATAGATCATCAACGAACGGGGGTCTTTGTGGCCGGTGATACGGGCAAGGTCTAGGACGTCGACTTTCCTTGCCAGTCGCGTAATAGCCTCATGCCGAGTGTCATGGAATGTGAGTCCCACAATCGCTACATCGTCTCGCACTTTCCTGAACATTGCATCGGCCGACGCAGATGTCAGCCTGAACAGTTTTTCAGCACCTTTCTTCTCTCCCAGTAGTATCCCTATCAGTGCAACGGCCCGCTTGCTCAGAGGGACATTCCGGCTAGATCCGTTCTTAGTCATTGGGAGGTGCACGAAGCGCTGCTTAAGATTCACAGCCTTGGCGGTAATGCCGAGAATTTCGCCTTGCCTCATTGCTGTTTCCAGGGCGATGAGAAATGCCATGGCCAGTTCCTGGTGAAGTGTCACAGGGGCATCAGCTTCCACGTAGCCAAGCCGATTGAGCAAAGCCGTTTCTTCCGCTGGGTCGATACGGCGATCTCTCGGCGGATTGTTCAGGGGACGCTTCACATCTCGCACAGGGTTGACCACGCATGCGCGCCATTCCCGACGAGAAATCTCGAACACTGACGACAGCAACGTCATCTCACGGCGAACGGTGGGACTCGCAACTACTCGAAGCCTCGCGTCACGCCACTTGGCCACCTGGTCACTAGTGATGTCCGACAGGAATTCCCCTACCCATTCAAGTTCTGCATCAAACTTGTCCAGGCGAAGCTCTTCCCATTTCTTGCCAGCCTTGGTGGGGGTTACGTCGCGTTTATAGCGGCGTAGCGCTTCAGATACGGTCATTTCCACCGAACTCTTAGGTCCGCCGGCAGATGCCAATATCTCAGCCTCGCGGGTGGTGGCCCATGCAATTGCTGCGGCCTTCATTGCGAAGGTCTTAGTTTCCCGCACTCCCAATCTAGCCACCTCGGCTCGCCATCCACCGCTACGCTTCCGAAAAGATGCCATTCCTTACCTCTGTCCTTGCTGGCGTAAAAGTGGCGTAAAGGCTACCACGCCCACGCAATCAATCGCCGTGCTCTGCACTGAGACGACTAGAGAAAACCCTGCGTAATCAGTGCTTTGAAGCCATACGCCAGCTAAAGCACTTTCCTGCCAGCAATCCACAGTTGCCCCCTCGGGGCACCAAACGCAACACATAGACGCCTTACCAGCGTCTACGCAACATCCCAAAAGCCCGCTGATTGCGGGCTTTTTAGTTTCTACAGTTTGAACGTTTTCTCCAGCAAAGCAGTGCTCTTTGATGTGCTGCTCAGTCAGTTATGCCCTCAAGCGCATAAGCACCAGCCGTCAACTGCTCAGTCAGAAACTCAAGGCACACTTTGATTCTTTCCGACTGCGAAGCACGGACCGTGGTGACCGCGGAAATATCCGCAACCTGATGCCAAGCAGGCAGCAGTCGCATGAGCTTGCCCTGCGCGAAACTGGGGGCGACGTCCCATGTGGAGGCCATGATGATGCCCAGCCCCTCATGCGCCCACTCGCGCACGATGTCGCTGTTGTTCGATGCCATAGGCCCGGTCACCTTGACGGTCTCCATGCCACCTGGCCCCTCTAGACGCCACAAACCAAAGCTACTGTCCCTGTCGCGCAGCAACAGGCACTCGTGCTGTGCCAGATCAGCCAGCGAAGCGGGATGGCCTCGCTCCGCGACATAGCTCGGGGCGGCGCACAGAATCCTCTGGCTGCTGGCGATCTTGTGGGCAATCAGATGCTGCTCGGTCACCTCCCCTACTCGAATATCGATGTCGAACTGTTCACCGATCAGGTCCGTGCGCCTGTCCATCAACTCGATCCAGACCTCAAGTCTTGGGTAGCGCTTGCGCAGCAGGCCGAGAATGGGCGCCACGTGGAAACGGCCCAGTCGTTGACTGGTGCTGATCCGCAGCAGGCCTCTGGGCTCTACCCGGTCTCCATGGGACGTTTCCAGCATGCCGTGGACGTTTTCCAGAATCTGTTTGGCCCAGACCAGCATCGCCTCGCCTTCACGGGTGATGGTGACGCGGCGCGTCGTGCGGTTGAACAGCTTGCAGTTGAGGCTTTGCTCAAGTGTCGCGATGCGCTTGCTGACGTGCGCTGGCGAGATCCCCAACTCAGCCCCTGCACTGACGAAGCTAGAACAGCGGGCGATCGCAGTGAAGAGCAAAAGGTCACGCAGGAATGGGTCATTGTTCAGTAATTGAGAATTCTGATATTTCATCTGAGCCAATTATGACCTTCGCCGGCGATAGTAGGCTGGATCCTAACAGCACCTGATGAGCCAGCGCTGCTCCTCAGGAACACAAAAACAACTGTGAAGATCAAATCATGTCCAGAATCAGAATTGCAGTGGCCGGCGTCGGCATGATCGGTCGCCGCCATATCGAACTTGTACAAGCGAGCCTGTCTTGTGAACTGGTTGCCGTTGTTGATCCGGTAACGATCCCGGACGATTACCTGACCGCTCTGGGCGTTCCTCAATATGCAGATCTGGCGGCCTTGTTCGACAACGTCAAACCGGACGGCGTTATCCTTGCCACGCCCAATGCGCTGCATGTTGCGCAGGCGTTGCAATGCGTCGAGGCAGGCGTTGCCGCCTTGATCGAAAAACCCGTCGCCCACAGCGTTGAAGAAGGTAAGCGTCTGCTCGCTGCGGCAACCGCAAAGGGTGCGCGTCTGCTGGTCGGGCACCATCGAGCACATAGCCCTGTGCTGGCCAAGGCACGGGAGATCATCGGCGAAGGCGTGCTCGGCGACATTGTTGCCGTGCAGGGCAGCGCGCTGTTCTACAAGCCGGATGACTACTTCGATGCGGCCGTGTGGCGGCGCCAGGAAGGTGGCGGCCCGATCCTGATCAACATGATTCACGAGATCGGCAACTTGCGCTCGCTGTGCGGAGAGATCGTTGCCGTCCAGGCCATGCAGTCGAGTGCCGCGCGCAACTTTCCGGTCGAAGACACGGTGTGTATCGGCCTGCGCTTTGCCAACGGAGCCCTGGGCTCGTTTCTGCTGTCGGACTCTGCGGGGTGTGCCCGCAGTTGGGAGCAGACGTCCCAGGAGAATGCGAGCTACGCCGCTTACGCCGATGAAGACTGCTATGTAATCAGCGGCAAGAACGGGTCACTTGCAGTGCCCACAATGCGCCTCAAATACTATGCCCGCGCTGAGGACCGATCCTGGTTCAAACCTTTCCAGACGGCGACCGCTGATGTTGAACGTCGAGATCCTCTGGAGCTCCAGCTCGAGCACTTCTGCCGGGTCATCCAAGGGTTTGAAGCGCCGCTGGTCACGGTGCGCGATGGCCTCAGAAATCTGATCATCACTGAGGCCATTGCCGAAGCGGCGAAATCTGGAGCGGTCGTCAGCACAGCCCCTGTCTGATCGACTAGAACTGCCTCTCAAGCTTTAGGTGGATATTTCTCTTTGCGGGTACTACCAGAGCGAGGCCTGTTTGCAGCATGACAACCCGGCTGTACAAAACTCCAGGCAGGATCAAATCATCAGAAATCTACCGACGCACTGACCGAAAACGTGCGCGGGGCGCCCAGCACCAGGTAGTTCGAGCCGGGGTAGCCGCCAGTTGAAGCCCAATAGTTACGGCCCGCAACGTTATCCAGCCGCGCGCGCAAGGTTACATCCTTGTCATCGACTTTAAAGCCGTACCGCGCGCCCAGATCAAACCTGGTCCAGGAGGGGATCTCGAGGCTGTTGGCGTTGTTTACGTATTGACTACTGGTGTAGACAACGCGACTGGTCAGGGTCAGGCCGTCGACGCCGGGCACATCCCATTCGCCGCCGATGTTTGCTTGCACCTTAGGCACGCCGATCGGCTCGTTGCCGTCGTTTTCACCGTTTTGAGTCTTGCTCAGTTCTGCGTCAAGCAGTGTTACCCCACCGAGCAGGCGCACGCGTTGAATTGGTGTGCCAAACAGCGACAGTTCGATGCCGCGGTTACGTTGTTCGCCGCCATCCTTGAATACCTGATTCTCGACAATACCTACAGGCTTGCGCGTTTCGAACACTGCGAGGCTACCGCCCAGAGCACCGCCATCGTATTTCACGCCGAACTCGGTCTGTTTGGCGACATACGGTGCGAGTGACTGACCAGCATTTAGAACAGGCGCGCTGGAGCCGTCAGGCAGGGTTGTGGTGGCGCTGGCCGTATCACCTTTGGTCAGCCCTTCGATGTAATTGGCATATACCGAGAACTGCTCGTTCAGTTGGTATACAGCACCCGCAACAGGTGTGGTCTCATAGCGGTTGTATTTCGACGTCTTGTCGCCACTGTTGTAGTCATAACCGGTCACATCCATGCCCTGACGACGAGCACCGACCGTCAGCAGCAGTTGATCATCAAAGAAGCCAAGCGTGTCGGCGATTGCGAGACTTTGCGTGTGCGTGCGGGCAGTGATGTGCGGATCGGACATGGAACCGCTGAAGCTCACATTGTCCGGTTTAGCAAAATCTGCGGGATCATACAGGTCACCGGCGAAGCCGCCGAAGTTACCCGCCCACGCGTTTCGATCCTTGCTGTCGAACATCGCACCCGACACCACCCACTGGTGCGACACCGGGCCGGTCTGCAGGTTGAAGCGCATCCCGACTTCGCCGGTAGTGATGGTTTCTTCGCGATAGTTGTCGAAACGATTGGCTCGGGTTACGCCTGCGGCATTGGAAGAGGGGTTGGCGAGCACGTTCTTCTCTTCGCCTTTGCGCATGCCGATCGCTGCCCACGTGGTGACAGCGTCGCTCAGGTCGTACTCCGCGCGAAAGGTGCCGAACGTCTGCTTCTCTTTCGAATAGGTCCACGACTGCCCGTAGTTCTTGTCTGCATCGGGCGGGCTCGGCACTCTGCCCGTCGGCGTGACGCTGGGTAATGGGTTGTCGATGAAGTGATATTGATGGCCGACATCTGCGGACAAACGCAAGCGCTCGCCTTGATAGTCCAGGCCCAAGGCGAACATGTCCAGGCTACGGTCCTGGTCTTCTACCGCAGTCTCGCCTCCGCGCTTGGCCACATTGACGCGCACGCCGAAGCGATCCTCTTCGCCAAAGCGTCGTGCCAGATCCGCGGCGGCGGTACCAAAGCCATTGTGCTCGGCACCTACAGTCAAACGGGTCAGCGCCTCGTTGGGGGCGCGCTTGGGCAGGATATTGATCGCACCGCCGATCCCGGTACCGCCCGGCGCCGCACCGTTGAGGAAGGCGTTGGCGCCGCGGAAAACCTCCACCCGCTCGATAAATTCGGCAGCCACATACTGGCGTGGCAGTAACCCATACAAGCCGTTGTAAGCAATGTCATCGGAATACAGAGGGAAGCCGCGCATTACATAGAGTTCCTGGAAATTTCCAAAACCACGGGCAATGCGCACCGACGGGTCGTTCTGAAGGATATCGGCGACACTTTGTGCCTGTTGATCCCGAATCAGCTGATTGGTGTAGGACGTCGAGGTGAATGGCGTGCTCATGTAATCCTTGTTGCCCAGGATACCCACGCGCCCACCGCGGGCCACCTGACCACCCTCATATTCAGGCACCAAGCCTTCTCGCGAGGCATCGGCGCTTGCCGAGATCGCAGTTTCCTCCAACTCCAGAACGACGCCCGGGCTATCGCTTGCGCTAGCCGGTTGCTGGTTCTCCAGCGCCGTTTCTGCCAAGGCGAACGGTGTTGAGATACTCGCGACCAGCCCGATCGGCAGCCACACGGAATTAAACGCATTTTTGCGGGGGACGTTAGGGATAAGCATAAGCAGACCTGCTGGGCGTGATGGAATAGGTTCGATCACGCACTCTAGCAAATACGAATCATTATCTGTAGTGTTTTGATTTTATAGTTTGACATCGCCGTAGGAACGGCCTTGCTGCGGCGCCGGAGCGGCGGATGGGGTGAAAATGTCGGTGATCGTGGCGGGGGCAGATATTTGGGGCCGCGTTGAATTGACGTTGCGCGGTCGTCGTAGGAGCGGCCTTATGTCGCGAAAGGGCTGCGCAGCAGCCCCAAATTCCCAGATCCGGAAAAGACAAAACCCCTACCTGCTCGCGCAGATAGGGGTTTTGCGAAATGAATCTTGACGATGACCTACTCTCACATGGGGAGACCCCACACTACCA